>CAVRZH010000149.1:0-15470 GCA_963725455.1 Bryobacterales bacterium | reverse complement strand
CGTGAGGAAGGTGTTGCTTTCAGGAGCGGTAGCGTGTTGAAAGTTGGCGAAAACGAAGAGTGAGGGATCGAGGGATGGGATGCTTGGACCCGAGCTGGGTGACGATGCCGCCGCCGGAGCTTACTCCATTGCCGCCCGAAAGCGCCACTGAGCCGGAATTGTTGACACTTACACCTTGCAGGCTGACACTTTCGGGGCCCGCGGCCACGCCCAGTCCGACGCTGCGCAAAGCTCCGCCGCCTTGCGCGCGCCGCAGCACTTGCTGGGCCAGCAGCGGTCCGTAACGCTGTACCTCGACGTCGATGTTGTCTTCGATGGCTAACGCGACCACGTCCTGAGCGGTGAGGTACAGATTTCCGGCCCGAATCAGATCGTTCAAGCGCGGCGAGTTGGTCAGACGGATGGCGGGCACGCTGGCCGCTTGATAGGGATGCGTGAGCCAGCCCAGGCCGCCGGTGGGGGCCTGCACGTTGATCTCCGACTGGGCGAAAACGGACGGCGCAAAGAGCAGAGGAACGAACAGGGTTAAAACCGCGATTTGCAATCGGCTCGACATAGATTCTTTCAGTATCGCCGGAAGGAGCAGGGAAGTCCCTCTGAAGTGATACGGGAAGCCGTCCGCCGTTGTTCCTGGTTTTCGCGACTGTTATACAATACGCGCTGTGGTTGCGAGAATTGCTCTCCTTTCCGCGCTCGCCGCGCTTGCGAGTGCGCCAACGTTTGCGCAGGGCGGCATGGGCTTCAATCCAACCGGAATGTGGACCGCGATGTACCACGAGGACGAATTGGAGCGCACCGATCCGGGATCGCCGGTGGGCGATTACCTGGGCATTCCGATCAACGACGACGCGCGGCTGCGCGCCGACACATGGGACGGCGATATTGTTTCGGTGCTGGAGCACCAGTGCATCCCGCATTCGGCCATTTACGCCATGCGCGCGCCCACCGGTCTCAAGATCAGCACGCTGAACGACCCGGCGTCGGGGCGCATCGTCGCTTTCATCATCGATGGAACCTACACCGGTCCGCGGACCATCTGGATGGATGGCCGCCCGCACCCTTCGCAGTTCGCGCCGCATACCTGGGCCGGTTTTTCGACTGGCGTTTGGGAGGGCGACACGCTGCGCATCGAGACCACTCATATCAAGTCGGGCTATCTGCGGCGCAATGGCATCGCATTTTCCGACGAAGCGCGCCTCACCGAATTTCTGGACCTGCACGACAAATACCTGACGCTGACCAGCATCGCGGAGGATCCGGTGTATCTGACCGAGCCGCTGGTGCGCACCGAAAGCTGGGTCTGGAATCCGTACCAGGTTTTTACTCCGATCGCGGGCTACGGTTCGTGCCTGCCGAGTCCGGAGATCCCAAGGCCGTATGGCTGGGTGCCGAGCCATTTGCCGGGCACCAATACACTGGTACGCGAATTTTCGCAGGAATACGGGGTGCCGTTTGAAGCCAGCCGGGGCGGAGCGGATACCATGTATCCGGAATATCGCAAGAAACTCAAGCAAATGGTGATTCCGCGCGCCAAGGTTTTCGACGTGCAATTTGAACAGGAGCATGCGAAGAAAGCCGAGGCCAAACCATGAAGATCGCGGTCTTGTGGTTTGTAGCGGGGCTCGCCTTCGGGCAGCCATTGCAGTCGGTGGATGGAATCTCTTATGAGGTTCGGCACGTGCAGGGCAATGTCTATCTGTTCGCCAGCACGCTCGGGAACGTGACCATCCAAGTGGGCAAGGACGCGGGGCATGACGGTGTATTACTGGTGGACACGGGCGCGCCGCAATTGCGCGAGACGCTGCTGGCTGAGATCCGCAAGTTGTCGGCCGAGCCGGTGCGCTTCATCATCAACACCAGCGCGGACGCCGATCACAGGGGCGCGAATGAAGTACTGCTGAAGCCTCCGCGCAGCTACCAGGCCCAGGCCGAAGTGGCGTTGTTCGCACAGGACAATGTGCTGCAGCGCGAGAGCCGCGATGGATCGGGAGTGCCGCCGGGCGCCTGGCCGACGCTCACCTATCTGGAGGGAAAAAGCCTGGCATTCAACGGCGAGGCGATTCAGATGTTCGCAGAAAAAGCGGCGCACACCGATGGCGATAGCATCGTACTTTTTCGTGGTTCGAACGTCTTGAGCGCCGGCAACATTTTCCTGACGACGGGCTATCCGGTGATCGATCTGGAGCATGGTGGAAGCATCCAGGGTGAGATCCGAGCCTTGAATCACATTCTCGATTTGACGGTGCCTCGCTCCATGCAGGAAGGCGGAACGATGGTGATCCCCGGACGCGGCAGGCTGTGCGATGAATCGGAAGTGACCGATTACCGCGACATGCTGACCATTATTCGAGACCGCGTACAGGATTTGATGCGCAAGGGCAAGACGCTCGAAGAAGTAAAAGCGGCCAGGCTGAGCCGGGACTACGATCGCCGGTATAGCACGCCGGCGTGGACGGGCGACATGCTGGTCGAGGCGATCTACAAGAGCCTGGGAGAACACCTGCGGTGAGTGCTTACGAAATGAGACGTCCCGGGATCGCGGCAGTGTTCGCTTTTGCCGCTCTGTGCCTGCCCGCCAGTCCCCAGTCCCCAGTCCCGCCGCCGCCGCGCGCAGCGTCGCCCATCGATATCACCGGCTACTGGGTTTCGCTCGTTACCGAAGACTGGCGCTATCGCATGCTGAACGCGCCGAAAGGTGATTACTACAGCATCCCGCTGAACGCGGAAGGCAAGCGAGTGGCGGATACCTGGGATCCGGCGAAGGACATCGCAGCGGGGAAGCAGTGCCTGAGTTACGGTGCGCCGAACATCATGCGCGAGCCGGCGCGCTTGCATATTACCTGGGCCAACGACACGACGCTCAAAGTGGAGATCGACGCGGGAAAACAGACTCGCCTGTTTCTGTTTGGACCGGCTCCCGCGCCCGCCGAGCTGTCCCTGCAGGGGACTTCGGTGGCTTTGTGGCAAACGCCGCAGAGCATACGGGCTTACACGTCCAAGATCTCGGCGCAGGATCCCAACACGCCCGGGTTCCGCGACGCCAGCATGGCCTCGCCCCCGCCGCCGCCCGATACACGCAAGCTGGGCGGCACATTGAAGGTAGTGACTACGCACATCCAGCCTGGTTACCTGCGTAATAACGGCGTGCCGTTTAGCGCCAACGCGGTTCTGACCGAATACTACGATCTGCACAAGCGCGGCAACGACGAATACCTGGTCCAGACGCAGATTGTGGAAGACCCCAAATATCTGGAAGCCCCTTGGGTGGTGAGCAGCCATTACCGGCGGGAGCCGGATGGATCGAAGTGGGATCCCCAGCCCTGCGAACTGCTGCTGCCGTCCAAGTAGGCGGCTGCGCTCCACGCAGAACCCTCCAGGGGCGCGGTTCCCCGGAAACGCCTGAAACAAAAGCCTATTGACACGGGGCCGATCGGTCGATTAGTAAGTGACAGGTCCAGTTCACTATGCAAAGGTCCGCTGCGGCGATCTCTGACAGCCTGAAAAAAGTGCCTCCGTTTCCGCCGGTAGCGGTGAAGCTCCTCAGCCTGCTTTCCAGTTCCGCCGTGGATGCCAACGAAGTGGCGGATCTTATCGGCAGCGACGCCACCTTCACCGCACGCCTGCTACAGCGCGTGAATTCAGCCGAATTCGGTTTCATCGCCGACATCACGAATGTGCGGCGGGCCGTCGCGCTGCTGGGGCTGGACACCACGCGCCAGATCACGCTCGCGCACGCCGCCGCCGCGTACGCTCAAGGTGGATTAAAGACCGAAACCATGCGGCGCTGCTGGCAGCACACGGTTGCGACCGCGGTCCTGGCCGAGGAAATCGCCGTGGCCTGCGATACGTTCGCAAGCGTCGCGTTTACCGCCGGGATCATGCACGATGTTGGGCGTCTGGGCTTACTGGTGGCGTATCCGGAGGAGTATGAGCGAGTGATCCGCAACGCCGCGGCGCGCAGCCTGGACGTGCTGGACTTTGAGCAGGAAGAATTCGGTGCCCATCATGCTGAAGCCGGCCGCATGCTGGCCGAGCGCTGGGGATTGCCGCCGGAGATGGCCCTCATCGCGGGCCGCCACCATGACCCTTGCGAGGGCATGGAACTGGGATTATTGCGCATCATACACGTGGCCTGCCGCTTAGCCGATGTTCTGGGGTATGACGTCGTCAAGCCTCTCGCGCCAGCTGATACCAGCGACGTGATCGCGCAATTGCCGGAGCGGGCCCGGGCACGGCTGCGCCAGTCTCCCGAGGAGTTTTGTGAGCGCATCGAAGAGCGGATTCGGGAATTCGGCTCCGAGCCGGCCGATGCGCCTCCCGAAGAGACTCTGGCGTTGCTGGCGTCCGCTGGCGCCGAAGATCAGCAGCCGGAGGCTGGGGTTAGCGAACCTGACACCGAGGCCGTTACCGGACCCGACGTAACCGCAAAGCCCGCAGGGAACCGGCGCCGGGAAATCATCCTCTGGATTCTAGCGGGGCTGGTAGCCATGGCCGCCGCGCTGTTCTGGGCCTTGCGCTAGACTCTCGCGGCATTCAGGATCTGGTCAGCGCTTCCGCCGATTCGCTCACGAACCGGTGCAGCGCGTCGAGTTGCTCGGCGATGCGATGGGGGTCGGCTTGCGCCGCCGCCTGCTCAATCTCTCTTCCCAGCGCCTCGATGGGCGGGAAACCGTAGCCCCGTCCCGTGCCTTTCAAGTTATGTCCAAAACGCCGGATGGGGCTGAAGTCGCCGGAGGTCAGCGCACGGCGCGCCTCTTCGATCTGTTTCTCTTTGGACGCGAGATACTGCGGAACCAGCTCCCTTACCTGGTCTGAGACTGGAATGGTTCGGGCGAGTGAGGGGCCGGGCCCTTCGGGCGCCGACGCGAAGTATTTGGGTGCATAACTGTGGATGGTCTTCAGCAGCGTCTCCCGGTCGATGGGTTTGGAAACGTGGGCTACGCACCCGGCCTCCATGCTGGCGTGCACCGCTTCTCGCATGGCGTCCGCGGACAAAGCTATAATCGGCGTCGCTTGATTTTGCCCTTGCGCCTGCTGCCACGCCCGGATCCGCCTGGTCGCAGTGTAGCCATCCATCACGGGCATATCGATGTCCATCAGGATCAGATCGAATTGTTCGCCGTGCTGGATGGCGTCCAGAGCCTCCTGGCCGTTCCGGGCGATGCGGAGCTGGACCTGCTCTCCGCGCAGATAATGCTCGAGCAAGAGCCGGTTGTCTTCGGTGTCTTCGGCCACCAGGATGCGGAGGGCTTGATCACTGGGACGGTGCGGGGTGAGAAGCTCGACCGGGCTCGGGGAGCTGGGCCGGACTGGAAAGCTGTGCGGGAGCGATCTCCGGGGCCATGCCTGGATCCGCCACTGCCTCCAGAGGGAGACTGAAATGAAACGTGCTCCCGCTGCCCTCCCGGCTGACCACGCCGATTTCTCCTCCCATCAATTCCACTAATTCGCGGCAGATGGTTAGCCCCAGACCGGTGCCGCGCTGGCCGCTAGTTTGATTTGGTAATTGCACAAATCGGGCGAAGATCTTGTCTTGATCCTCCAGCCGGATGCCGGGGCCGCTGTCGCAAATCTCGAATCGAAGCATCTCGCCCGCGCTGGTTTCGCTGAGCACCTTCACGTTCACATCCACGCGTCCAGTGGTGGTGAACTTCAGGGCGTTACTCAGAAAATTTACCAGCACCTGCTGGATACGCAAGGGATCTCCCAGCGCCCACACGGGCGCCGCGGGATCGATTTCAACGCCCAGCGTCAGGCCTTTCCGTGCGGCGGTTTCGCGGAAGGTAGCCACCGCGTCGTCTACTGCCTCGCGCAGGTGAAAGGGCGCTCTCTCCACGCGTACCGCGCCGGCTTCAATGCGGGAGAAGTCCAGAAAGTCGTTGATCAGAGCCACCAGCCGGCGGGAATTGCGCTGGAACATGTTCACGTATTCGCCCTGGTCGGCGCTCAGTGGAGTTTGCGATAACAAGTCCGCCGATCCCAGGATGGCATTCAGCGGAGTGCGGATATCATGGCTGATTTTGGCCAGGAATTCGGTCTTGGCGCGGTTGGAAGTTTCGGCTGCGTCCTTGGCGCGGATCAGGGCAGCGTCCGCTTTCCTGCCGGCCCAAATGTCCCGCAGGAAGACGTAGAAGCCGGCCTTGGGGTCTTCGGACGCCGCGAGAAACGTCATGCCTACATCGGAGATTGGGCTCCGGCGCGGACTGCGGGATTGGCCGGGGAACTGATCGATGCGGGCGGCGATTTCCGCGCGTCCATGCATGCGCATCCGCGCGATGGCTTCCTGTACGCTAGGCCTGTCCTCGGGCTGCACGGTAGAGACAATGGTGGCGGGTCCATAGGCTCCCGAGCGTCCCACCAGGGTTCCGTACGCCTGGTTCATCCACAGATAGCCCCCGTCGGCGTTCACTTCGGCGATACCGTGCGGAGTATTTTCGAGCGCCACGCCTTTTCGGCGCAGCGCCTCGGCCACCTGCAGCAGCCCTTCGTTCAGCGCCCCGATTTCATCGTGCCCGGCCAGAACTTCCGGAAGAGCGCCGCCCGGCAGCCGCGCCAGGTTCCGCTGCACCCGGTCGATACGGCTGGTAATGCCGCGAGCGAACAGCAGCGTCATGGACGCGCCGCCGAACAGTCCGAACACGAGACAAAGCGCGGTGATGACTCTGTGCTGGGCGCGCAGCGTACGCGTGCGGCGGGCGAATATTTCCAGCTGCTGTGCGTTGTCTTGCTCCATTGAACTCAAAAGATCCTCGATCTGCCGCCGCTCGGCTTCCACATAGTCCAGCGAGCGGCGCAATTGATCCCAAGGCAAGGTGCCATCGCGGAAACGCGCCATGCCTCCGAACATGCGCTCTTCGCGGGCCTGCTCGATCGAAGCAATTTGGTTGAGGCGCCGCTGCTGCGCGGGGCTTTCGGCGGTGAGATTGAAAAGCTGCTGCCGGGTGGAGTCAAAGGTGGCCAGCGAAGAGCGGGCCTGGCTGGCAAAGGATTCCTGCGCGGTGATGAAATAAGCTCGCGCGCTGGCGCTGGTGTCCGTCTCCGCCGCTCTCAGACGCTCAATTTCTTCGCTCGTTCGCAGGGCGTGGTCTACTTGTTCGCCGGCCATCGAATTGCGCGCCGCGATGCTGTTGGCCGCTCCGAACATCAGAACCGTGGCGGCCGCTGGGAATGAAATCAGCAGCAGCGATTTGGTCCGTAAAGAAAGGTCCGGCCATCCCCGCTGCCATGCAGACCAGGGCATAAGCTAGCGGTCCAGAACCAGCCGCAGTAATGGGCATAGCGCGCTGACACGGGCCTTCTCGAGCGAGGCATCGGCGCCGAGATGCGCCGAGACGGAAAGATACAGATCGGACTGCTCGGCTCCCGAGACCGCCACGATCGCTATTTCGGGGAACATCTGCTTCAGTTCCCGTACCGCTTCGATGCCGTCGCGGCCTGGCATCACCATGTCGAGAATCATCGCGTCCACCGCGTGATGCCGCAACTGCAGCATGCACTGTTCGATATCCTCCGATTCGATGACCTCGAATCCGGCCGGTTCCAGGATGGCGCGCGCCAGCACCCGGAAGTGCTCGTCGTCATCGACCACCAGCACCTTTCCATTCAGACTTCCGATGGCCGCCGGACATCGCAAGGGATTTTCGGAAACCTTCTGGGCCATGACTGAACTCATCGGCAGGGCGGGCGGGAATTTGAGCGCGTGGCCTGGGACTCTTGTTCCCTGGATTGGCGACCGATAAGCCCTGCGTGTGGATAGACATTGAATCTTGGAGGCAAACGTGATCTTGGCCACGGTCTCGTCCGATCCGGATTTTCATAAAGACGTGAGGGCGTCGCTCGATGGTCACCTTCGATTTGAAGCGGCCTGGGATCTGAGGTATGAAGATGCCGCGCGGTTACGAGGGCTGAGCCCGGAGCACCAGTGCATCCTGATCGTGGATTTCGCCGATCTTGCGCTGGCGATGCCGGTGGCTCGGGCCGTGGACGGACGTCCGCAAATCGTCATCATCGCCGTCAAGGGCGGGGGCAGCCGCGAAGACCTATTGCAGTTGATGCAAGCCGGGGTTCGCGAGGTTCTGCCCAGCTTCACGCATCGCGAGATCCGGCAGGCGGCCGCGCGCGCCGCCTCTACTCTCACCACCACCGGGGATGCCCTGGCGGATTTGTACGCGTTCATGCCCGCCAAGCCGGGCTGCGGTGGAACCACGGTGGCCACTTACGCCACCGCGATGGCGGCGCAGTTGAGCACAGACCCCACTTTATTGCTGGATTTTGACATCCGCCTGGGGGTTACCTCTTTCCTGCTGAAGGCTGAGGGCGCTCACACCATTGTCGACGCGCTGCTGCAAGCCGACCGGCTGGACGTGGACATCTGGTCCGGTCTGGTGTCCCAGATCAAGAACCTGCATCTGCTCGGCTCCGGTCCCATGGATTTTTCGCGCCACGTCTCCACCGAGCGCTTCATGGAACTGCTGGATTTCTCGCTGCGGCGTTATTCGATGGTGGCAGTGGACCTGCCGGGCACCATGGAAGACCAGGAATGCGAGACTTTGCTGCGCGCCAAGCAGATTTATCTGGTGTGCACTCCCGACATCGGCGCGCTGCATGTAGCGCGCCGCAAGGCGAGCTGGCTGCAGGATCTTCGTCTTACCGATAAGGTCTCGGTGGTGCTCAATTGCGTGGAGCGCCGCAGCACGCTTTCGGTGGACGACATCCAGCGCATCGTCCAATTGCCGGTTCGCCACTTGCTGCCCGCCAGCGCCACGGAAATCTCACGCGCGGTACAGAAAGGCGCGGTGCTCGACACTTCCTCCGGGCTCGGAAAGCATATCGCCCGCATCGCCGCCGAGATGGCCGTCGCCCGGCCATCCACCAAGAAACCGGGCGCGGTGCGGCGCTTTGTCGAATACTTCTCGGTCAGCGCGGCGCGTGACGTGTCCGGTTGAGCGCGGTAGACCTTAGACAGTCCAGACCTCTTTGTATGGAACTGACATGACCAACCAAACCATCCTCAGCCTATTGAATTATCTGTGCAACGAAGCCAGGAATTCGGTACACGCCAGCTTCGGCCTGATGGCATTGTGCCCGAGCCTGGCTCCCGACCCAGGCTGGCAGACTTGCCTTGAAAACAGCAAATGCAGCGCGGACCGCCTGCTGCGATGTATCGACGATATACGCGAGCTGCTCACTACCGAGACGCCCGCCTTCGATCCGGCCGAGGATTTCGATATCACGCTTTCGGTTGGAGAAACCATCGAAGTGCTGAACCTGGCCTCGGGAGAGCGGGCCAGCCGCCTGATTCTGCCATCGCCGGCGCGCTCCATTACCGGGCGGCAGCATCGGCGGGCCATCGAGCAGGCGCTGATGCGCATCCTGGACGCCGTCTCCAAACTCGGCCGAAAGGGGGACGCGCTGGTCACGGTGACTCCGGCAATTGACGGTGATGGCGTGCTGTTCGAGATTGTGCCCGCGAACTCCAATATCGCCCTGCGCGTGGCCGATTGGCTGAACGCCGACCTGGACCAGATCGACTTTGAGGACCCCGACCAGGTGCTGCATGGTGTCGCCACGCTGGTGGCCGGAAAGCGGATTCGCGCCCTGGGAGGGACCGCGGAGTTTGTCTCAGAAGCCCGCGCTCCCATGGCCTTGGTGATCTCACTGCCCTGGCAACCCGAGACGGACAAACAGTCCTCGCCAGAGCCATCGCAAACGAGCGACACCGGTCTAAGCGTCCTGGTGGCCGAGGACTCCGACGAGAGCTTTGTATTGACGCGAATTCTTCTCGAAAAAGAATCGGTATGGCGTGCGCGGGACGGCCTGGAGGCGGTGGATCTGATGAAGTCCCACCGCTTCGACGTAGTGTTGATGGACATTCATATGCCAGGATTAGACGGCTACAAAGCCATTCGTTCCATGCGCGATTGGGAGACCCAGACCGGCAATGCGAGGACGCCCATCGTGGTTCTTTCCTCCGACGATCTGGACACCCAGATGCGCTCGGCGGCGCACTCCGGTTGTTCCGGTTTTCTGCGCAAGCCGCTTGATCACCATGACCTGATGGATCTGCTGGATCGCCTGAAAACAGTCCGAAGCGTCTCGGCGTGAAGTCTCGAAGGTCTAATGTCCCAGCGCGAAGGTGAACAGCGCCGTGCCCGCCGACACCGCGATAAATTGTCTCCCATTGACGGCATAGCTCATGGGCCCGCAGTTGATCTGCCCTCCGAGCGACGCCTTCCACAGCAATTTGCCGGTGCGGTCATCCAGCGCGTAGAAATAGCCTTCGCGGCCGCCGCTGAACAGAAGATCGGACTCGGTGGTGAGCACTCCGGCCCAGGTGACGTCGTTCATCTTGAACTCCCACTTGCGCTCGCCGGTTTTCGGGTCGAACGCCGACACCGCGCCGTAGCCTTCCTTTTCCAGTTTCAAGTTGGTTTGCAGATTCACTGCGCCCATGGGAGTGTTGCCGGTAGCCTTGGGCCGCCCGCCCTCGGTCGCGATGGTGCCCGTGTTCCCCCACATCGGAATGTAAAACCATCCGGTGCGCGGGCTGTAGGAGGGCGGATACCAGTTGGTGCCGCCGAGAACCGTCGGCATGATGGTGCTGCCCTCAGGCGTGGGAACCTTGCCGGGCACACGCATGGGACGGCCCTTCTCGTCAAAGCCCGACATCCAGTTCACGTTGGTGAACGGCTGGCCCATCAGGAACTGGCCGGTGTTGCGATCCAGCACGTACATCAGGCCGTTGCGATTGGCCCACAGCATCACTTTGCGCGGCGCGCCCTGCCACTGGATGTCGGCCAGCACGGGAACCTGTGTTGAGTCATAATCCATTTCGTCATGCGGCGTGAACTGATAAAACCATTTCAGCTTGCCGGTGTCGGCATCCAGAGCGAGCACTGAATCGCTGTAGAGATTGTCGCCCAAGCGTTTACGGCCGTCCCAATCCGGCTGCGGGTTTCCGGTGCCCCAGAAGGTGAGATTGGTCTCCGGGTCATACGATCCGGTATTCCAAATCGCGGCGCCGCCTTTTTTCCAGGAATCGCCCGCCCAGGTGTCGTGGCCGGGTTCGCCCGGTTGCGGAATGGTGTGGAAGCGCCAAACCTCCTTGCCTGTGTGGACGTCGAATGCAGCCAGTATCCCGCCGATTCCGATATCGCCGCCCGCGGTTCCCACAATCACTTTGTCCTTTACCACCAGCGGAGCGTGGGTAATTGAATAAAATTGGGTGGGGTCGGCTACCTCGGTATTCCAAAGGACCTGGCCGGTCTTGGCGTCGAGCGCCAGGAGATGAGCGTCGATGGTTCCCATGAACAGCGTGTCGCCCAGGATGGCAAGCCCCCGATTGACGCGCCCGCAGCAGGTGCGCGCCTTGGGGTGCGGATTATAGGTGTAACTCCAGAAGATGCGTCCGGTGGCGGCGTCGAGCGCGAAGACGTCATCGGGAGGCTGAACGGTATATAAGACGCCGTTCACTACCAGTGGAGTGGCCTCGAATTTTTCGAGCGACTTGGCCTGAAACACCCATTGCAGTTCGAGCTTGTCGACATTCTCGGGATTGATTTGCGTGAGCAGGCTATGCCGCTGGCCGAACTCGGTTCCCGAATAGGTGAGCCAGTTTTGCGGTTCATCGCCCGAGTGCAGTATCCGGTTGAACGAGACGGAGTTCGAATCTGGTTGCGCCGCGAGCGAGCCCGCCACGAGGAGTATCAAGAAAGTGCTTGTCTTCATTGGTTCGCGCGGCATTTATGCGCAGCGCAGCCATCTTATCGTCACCCGGCGCTTCGGCGCAAGGTGGCGGGATCTGGCCGCTTAGTCCGGCGCTCTTCAAGCTATGTCTCGCGACATTTCAAGCCAGTAAAACTACTGGTACTGTCCGGGCAAACCCTTTCCGCTTGACTCGCCGGAACCGGCACCGGCATACTAACGTTATTCTCTGGCGACTGGGCGCGGGGCGCGGAAGCGTTCGAGTGCTCCGTAATAGATGGCAGGGAGTGTTAGAAATCACACTTTGATCTTGGAGGAAAATTCTCATGGATAAAACAATGCTTCTAAAACTTTCCGGATTGGCCTTGCTGATTATTGGCGTGGCCAGTGTTGTTTCCGCAACGCCTGTCGGCCCTGAAATCGACGCCGCCACGGGCGCCAATGCCCTGGCGCTGCTCTCTGGCGCGCTCTTGATTATCCGCAGCAGGAAGCGCTAAATTCTAACCTGATCATCCGGCCAAACAATACCCGGTCCCTTCCAGGCTGTTCGGGAGAGACCGGGTATTTCGCGTTCCCACACAAACTGCTTCCCCTTCAGCGCACGGACCGTCCCTGGCCTTCGTCGTCCGCTATTGCTTTCGATTTGATTCGGCTTTCTTGACACTCCTGTGCGCAGGGGGAACCAAAGGGCTACCGATCCCACGGTACTTTTTCCGGAGGTCGTCGCGGCCGCCCCTCTTGACTCACCGCGCCGTGGACCGCATACTTACGTTATCCTCCGGTCTGACGACCCGGCCCTGGACGCAAAGGCGTTCGAGCCATTCTGAATTTACGGTAGAAAGTCTTGAGGAATAAACTCGATCGAGAGGACAACGCTCATGAATAAAACGATGGCTCTGAAACTTGCCGGATTGACTCTGCTGACTATTGGCATGGCCAGTGTTGGCTCCGCAACTGTAGGTCCTGAAATCGACCCTGCTACCGGCGCCAATGCCCTGGCGCTGCTCACCGGCGCGCTCTTGATTATCCGCAGCAGGAAGCGCTAAATTTAACCAGACGATACGGCTATACAATACCCGGTTCCTTCCTGGTTGTTTCGGGGCTGGGTATTTTATGT
Organism: Bryobacterales bacterium; assembly: GCA_963725455.1. GTDB lineage: Bacteria > Acidobacteriota > Terriglobia > Bryobacterales > Bryobacteraceae > Palsa-89. Next base: position 2,650 of record CAVRZH010000149.1, on the reverse strand, counting down.
TCCCATGCAATCTTCTCTCGCTTCAGCCGCGGATGGTCTGTCATCCTCCCCTGCTGCGGATTCCCGTTTGATTTGGCGTATTAGCGGGTTCTTTCTCGTTTTATCGGCTGAAATACTGCTCATATCGTCACAGGCCCAACACGCGGCCTTCAGCGGAGCGTCTGGTCTCGCGGGGCTTTTGTATAGCCTGGGGACCTGGAAGATCCGGCTGCCAGTTACCCTGACTTTGCTTTTCCTTTTGTTTTGGCAAGCCAAAGGGCGGCAGAACGCGCATCGAGTTTCTAGTTCGATCCTGGGGCGGGGAATCCGGTGGCGCTGGCTGGGGTGTCATTTCGGAGCCGTGGGTCTTTTCGCTTTCCTCTCGCTGAGGTTATTGCGCGATCACGCTTCAGAGGGCGCCAGCCTAAATGGAATGATCTTGCTGTGCCTGGCCCTGGGAATCGCCAGCGTGGTCTTGTGCGCGCTGGCTTTCCTGCCGGCCGTGGCATGGCGCGAAATCTTCCGAGGGACCGGGGACGCATGGCTCTACATGGTGGTGTTGGGCGCTGGAGCCTGCGTGGCGTCAACAGTTGCCGAGCGGATTTGGTACCCGCTGGCGCAATGGACGCTCTCGCTGGCCGGCCTGCTGCTCCGCCCGTTTCTTCCTGGGTTGTCGGTGGATGCTGGGGCCAGGATTCTCGGCACTCCCAGCTTCTCTCTGGAAGTGGCGCCGGCCTGTTCCGGTTATGAGGGCATTGGATTAATTCTGGTGTTCACTACCGCGTGTCTCTGGTTCTTTCGACGGGAGTGGCGCTTCCCCAGGGCTCTTCTCTTGATCCCGGTTGGAGTGGCCGCTATATGGTTGTCAAATGCCGTACGCGTGGCCGGGCTGGTTTTCATCGGTTCCACGGTATCGCCGGATGCGGCGATGAAGGGTTTTCATTCCCATATCGGTTGGATCATGTTCAACGGAGTCGCACTCGGTACCTGCCTGGTGGCGCGGCAAGTCTCGTGGCTGACGGTGTTGGGATCGCCGGTAATCGGACCAAAAGAGGCGTCGCGATATGAACAAGCGCCCCAGATCCGCGATGAAAACGCAGTGGCGGCGTATCTCATGCCGTTCGTCGCGATTCTCGCGGCGGGGTTGCTGGCGGGCCTGGCGTCGACCGGCTTCGAATGGCTCTATCCTGTGCGGATCATCGCCGCTGCTACGGCAGTGTGGTATTTCCGGGCTACCTACCGGCAACTGGATTGGCGCGCCGGATGGTTATCGCTCGGAGCGGGAGCGGCGGTTTTTGCGCTTTGGATCGGCACGGATCGCTTGCTCGGCGTGGCATCGTCGGGTATCCCCGCTCCGCTGGCGCAGGCTGCTCCGTTGGCGCGAACAGCGTGGATTCTTCTGCGCATTCTGGGCGCGGTAGTTACGGTACCCATCGCCGAAGAGCTGGCTTTTCGCGGATTTCTCCTGCGTCGCCTGGCATCGGCGGATTTCGAATCGGTGTCGTGGAGGAGCTTTCAATGGCTGCCGTTCGTCATTTCGTCCATTGTCTTCGGCGTCCTGCACGGCGAGCGATGGCTGGCGGGCACGCTGGCGGGGATGATCTACGCGCTGGTCCTGATGCGCCGGGGGAGAATCGGCGAGGCGGTGATCGCGCATGCCACTACGAATGCGCTGCTGGCCGCCTGGGTGCTCTCCACCGGGCAGTGGCAGCTGTGGTGAACGAGCGCTAACGCTTCTCGGGCAGGGCGAACACGTACAGCGCATTGCCGTTCGAGGGATGGTGAATATCCGGTGCGATCAGGCCCGGCACCTGCCGCGGGCTTCCGCCACCCAGGCCGGTTGGAACCGCAATGTACTGCTTGCCATCCACGCTAAACGAAATCGGGAAGCCCTGCACCGATGTCCCCAGGCGCGCTTGCCACAGTATTTTACCGGTCGCGACATCTACCGCTTTGAACTGGCGATTCAGATCGCCCACGAACACCACTCCGCCTGCCGTGGAAAGCGCTGAAGTGAGGAATGGCGCGCGCTGTTCGATGGACCAGAGCTGCTTCATGCTGTTGACGTCGAACGCGGCCAGCTTGCCGATGTTGCCGTTGGTCCCTGGCATTTCATAGAATCGCCGCCCCGCGCCGCCGCCGCTTCCACCGCCTTCTTTCAAGTCGATCTTCTGGCCGTTCATCGACAGGCAGCTTTGACTGAGTGGAATGATCAGGCGATTGGTTCCCGGATGGTAGCTCATAGCCGGCCAATTGTGACCGCCTTCGGTGCTAGGGCACGCATCGATCCATTCGCCCAGGTGCTGCTCCACGATATCGTTGCGATAATGCGGCTGGCCGGTTTTCGGATCGAAGGAGTCGAACACGTTTTGAAAAACGGTTTCCTTGTGACCCAGGTATTGGCCGGTCTTGCGATCCAGCTTCCATAAAATACCGGGCTTTCCAGCGCTAAAGACCAATTTCTGGCCGTTCGAATCTACCAGCACGCGTTCGAAGACTTCATCCAGATCGAGCGACTCGCCGGGCGCATGCTGGTAATACCAGGCCAGCTTACCTGTGTCGGCGTTGAGCGCCAGCGTGGAACTGCTGTAGAGCGCTGCGCCTCCGCCGGATTGACGGCTGGCGCGCATCCACGGCTTGGCTTGAGCCACGCCCCAATAAGTAAGATTCA
>CAVRZH010000148.1:0-6366 GCA_963725455.1 Bryobacterales bacterium | reverse complement strand
AGGGTCCCAGCCGCATCTCACCATTTTTCATTCCCGCCACCATCGTTAACCTGGCCGCCGGGAATGTGTCCATCCGGACCGGCGCCAAGGGCCCCAATTCAGCCACCGCAACGGCCTGCACCACCAGCGCGCATTCCATCGGCGATTCGTTCAAGATCATCCAGCGGGATGACGCCGACGTGATGATTTGCGGCGGGGCGGAAGCGTGCATTACTCCCATGGGCATCGGCGGATTTGCCGCCATGCGCGCGCTGTCGCAGCGCAACGATGAACCGGAGAAGGCCTGCCGTCCTTGGGACGCCGAACGCGACGGATTTGTGGTGGGGGAAGGCTCGGGCATTCTGATCCTTGAGGAACTCGAATTTGCCAAGAGGCGCGGAGCTAACATCCTGGCCGAGATTGTGGGCTATGGCATGAGCGGCGACGCCTATCACATCACCAGTCCATCCGAAGACGGCGATGGCGCCTTCCGCGTGATGCGCCTAGCCATTAAAGATGCGGGCATTGAGCCCGAGAAGATCGACTACGTGAATGCGCACGGCACGTCCACCGAAGTCGGCGACCGTATCGAAACCACCGCGCTCAAGCGCGTATTCTGCGATCACGCTTATAAGCTCGCGGTCAGCTCCACGAAATCCATGACCGGCCATCTGCTCGGCGGCGCGGGCGGCCTGGAAGCTGGCATTACCGTGTTGGCCCTGCGCGATCAGATCGCGCCGCCAACCATAAATCTGGATGCTCCCGGCGTTGGGTGCGATCTGGATTATGTGCCGCACAAAGCCCGTCCTATGAAAATGGACTACGCACTGTCGAACTCTTTCGGATTCGGCGGCACCAACGGCTGCCTGATCTTCAAACGATACACCGCCTAACATATGCTAACCGAGCCGCGACCGTGAGGGAGACGGAATTGCTAACGGAGCCGCGACCGTGAGGGAGACGGTATTTGGCATCTTATGAAAATCCTGGTCTCCATCAAGCAAGTCCCGTCGCGCGATTCGCAACTCCGCGTCGATGCAAGCGGCCGTTGGATTCAGGAAAAAGATCTCACCTTTGAGATCAACGAGCCGGATGCTTTCGCGCTCGAGGAAGCGTTGCGCTTGAAGGAAAAGCACGGCGGCGAAGTGGTGGCCCTCTGCGCCGGACCCGCGCGCGCTTCGCAGACCATTCGTGAGGCATTGGCCAAAGGCGCGGACCGCGCCATTCACATCGAAGAAGAAAATCTCTCGGGTTACGACACCTTGGGTGTGGCCAAGCTTCTGGCCAAAGCCGCCGATGCCGAAAAACCCGACTTGATCCTGACCGGCTTGCAGTCGGACGACCTGGGCTACGGCCAAACCGGCGTCGTCATGGCCGAATTGCTGGGACTCCCGCACGGAACTATCATCATGGCTGTCGAGAAAATAGACAGCGGCATTCGCGTGAAGCGCGAACTCGAAGACGGCTGGTTTCAGAACGTCGAGATGCCCTTGCCTGCCGTGCTGACCATTCAATCCGGCATCAACAAACTCCGCTACGCCACGTTGATGGGCATCAAGAAGTCCAAGACCAAAGAGGTAAAGCGCGTCACTGCCGCTGAGTTGGGTATCACTCCATCACCTGCGGCATCTATTGAGCGAGTTTATCTGCCCCAGCGTACTAAGCAGACGCAGTTGATCGAAGGCAGCCCCAAGGAAGCCGCGGCGAAGCTGGTGGAAAAGCTGCGATTCGAGGTCAGGGTTATATGAGGCAAGCCATATGAGGCAAGCCATATGAGCGGAGTCCTGGTCGTCGCGCAGCGCAGCGGTGCCGAGTTTCATCGCATGTCGTGGGAAACGCTTGCGGCCGGACAGCAACTCGCGGCGCAAATCGGGCAAACGGCATCGGCAGCCGTGGTGGGTGATGCGGGTGAACTCGCCGGCAAAAAGCTCGATCGAGTCTATACCGTCGATCACCCTCTCCTCGCCACCTACACCGCCGACGGATTCACGGCCGCGCTGGAACAGCTCATTCGCAAAATCAATCCCTCGATTGTGCTCTTCCCCCACACTTACCAGGTTCGCGATTTCGCGCCCAAGCTGGCCACTCGCTTCAATCAAGTCTTAGTGAGCGACGCGGTCGGCTTCCGCGTCGAATCCGGCGCGCCCATTTTCATTCGCCAGCTTTTTCAAGGCAAGCTGAATGCCGACGTGAAGCTCGGCGGAGCGGAACCCCATTTCGCTTCCATCCAGGCCGGCGCGTTTCGAGCGGACCAGTTGGAAGATGGCGCATCCCAAGTCGAGCCCTTCGCGCCCCAATTATCGGCCGACATCATTCGAGCCAAGCCACAGGAGCCATTCCGTGAATCGGCGCGCGCCGTGGATCTCACCTCCGCCGACATCATCGTCTCCGTCGGCCGCGGCATCAAGGAAAAAGACAACATTCCGATCGTCGAAGAGCTGGCCAAGGCTCTGGGCGCGGAGCTTGCGGCCTCTCGTCCCATCTGCGACAACGGCTGGCTTCCCATGGAGCGCCAGGTGGGCAGTTCGGGCCAAACCGTATCGCCGAAAATGTATCTGGCGGTTGGAATCTCCGGAGCCATCCAGCACCTGGTTGGGATGAAGGGCGCGAAAACCATCGTCGCCATCAATAAGGACGCTAACGCTCCTATCTTCGAAGTGGCCGACTACGGCATTGTAGGCGATCTGTTCGAAGTGGTCCCGGCATTAGTCGAAGCCGTCAAAAAAGCCAAGAGCTAACCGGCCCCAACCTGCCGGTCCCTACCATCCGGACAACGCCGCGCTTCCGTCAGGTGAACGTGGGACAACGTAATCATGCTGCTGGCGGAGGAAACACACCCAGTCTGCACCATCAGACCGAGCGTGTCCATGAGAATGCGCGTGTCCTTTATTCGGCCTCCCTCCAGCCTGTCGATCACCACACCCCAGACCCGGACTGGCCGCCCCGTCGCGGGCACCCCCAAGAACTGGTGTTGATGGGTGCCCGTCCACTCGAAGCGGCTGACCACCTTTTCGCCCTCAGCTATCTGTTCTTTTATGGAGAAGTCGAGATCAGGAAACGCCTCCCGCATCTGCCGCAGAATGTCTTTCAAACCTTCCAACCCGGGGCCTTGGCCGGGCAGCGGAACCTGTTCGACGACATCCTCGCATACGAACTGTGCGGCCGAGTCCATCCGGCCCTGATTGATCACTTCTTCGACGAAACGCTGCACAACTGTTGGGTTGTCTTGCGCCAATGATGTCCCCCTCTTTTCTAAGTGAGAGTTAGATTATACTCGTCTGCTCGTGGAGAACCAAAAGCTAATCGGCCGCTCCCCGTCCAGTGGATATTGTGGAACAAAACTGGACGCAGACGCGTTGCAATGTTAATGGGAGGGTATAAATGAATCGCGAAGTGGCTCTGAAGATCGTGTTGGCCGTGGTAGGCGTTCTCTTCCTGGCGCTAACTTATCCCTTGATCGTGTTCGCGCGGCAAGAGCCGGCGTTGTCGATGATGTTCAGCCTTTACGTCACGCTCGGTGTTTTCTTGCTTCTCGCAGTACGCAACCCGCGGGCGAATCGTAGCCTGATCGCCTTTACGGCCTGGTCCAGCTTCGCGCATGCCGCCGTTATGGGCACTCAGGCCATGCGGAACATGATTGCGTCAGGAGAAATGATCGGTGTGGTGGTCCTCATCATCATCGGTGTACTGTTAATCGCGCTCGCGCCCGCCAGCCAGAATGCCCAGCCCGCCTCACGCCGCGATAACGTTTATCAGGCTGGTTGACATCCACGTGGCTGACTGCCCACAAGAGTATTCTGAAATCAGCGATGCAGTGTTCCGACGGTTCTTCCGTTCGCGCGCCCGGATTCAAGCCCGGATTCAAGAAAGATGCCGACTACGTTTTTTACGAACTTACGCGCAGCATATGTCCGGCCTGCCGCGCCGTCATCGACGCACAGATCCTGATCCGCGATAACAAAGTCTACATGCGGAAGCGGTGCGCCCAGCACGGGCTTTTCGAGGCGCTCGTGTATGGCGACGCAGGCATGTATACCAATTCCACGAAATTCAACAAGCCGGGCACCATCCCGCTTGAGTTTTCCACGGTCCGGGATCGCGGCTGCCCGCTCGATTGCGGACTCTGCCCTGACCATCAGCAACACGCATGCCTGGGCATCATCGAAGTGAACAGCGCCTGTGACATGAATTGTCCTTTATGTTTCTCTGAAGCGGGCCCTGGCTTCAATCTCACGCTTGAAGAAGTGGAAGAGATTCTCGACCATCTGGTGGCGACCGAAGGCAATCCTGAAGTAGTCCAGTTTTCCGGGGGCGAGCCCAGCATTCATCCAGAAATCATTCCCATGATGAAGGCCGCTCAGGATCGCGGCATCGCGAACGTCATGCTGAATACGAATGGCAAACGAATCGCCACCGACGATCGGTTTCTGGAACAACTCAAAGACGTGAAGCCCAACGTCTATTTTCAATTCGACGGTTTTGAAAGCGAGACGTACCGCGTCATTCGAGGTGAGCCCGATATTCTGCCCAAGAAACTACGGGCGCTCGATCGGCTTGCGCAAATCGGCTGTACGGTGATTTTGGTGCCCGCCATCGAGCGCGGCGTGAACGAACACGAAATCGGCAGGATCGTTCGTTTCGGCCTGGAACATCCGGCGGTGAAGGGCATTAACTTCCAGCCCGCCTTCCACGCCGGCCGGCACGGCGCGCACGATCCCATGCAGCGCATCACTAATCCCGACATCCTGCGGCACATCGAGGAGCAAACCGAAGGGATGTTTCGCGCCACGGACTTCGTGCCGGTTCCATGTTGCTTCCCTACCTGCAACTCGGTGACCTACGCCTATATCGATGAGCAAAACAACGTCACGCCGCTGCCGCGCATTCTGAAGGTGGACGATTACCTGGACTACATTTCGAATCGCGTGATGCCGGACTTAGGCGCGGAAATTCGGAGGGCGCTCGAAGGATTGTGGTCATCCTCGGCGGCGCTGGGGTCGGAAAAAGTCGCTAAGGAATTCTCGTTCTCCTGTTCTGCTTGCGGGCTGCCGGAGGGCGGTCTGGATGTGAAGGGCCTTTCGAAGTTCATGTTCATGATCATGCTGCAGGATTTCATGGACGCTTGGACGTTCAACCAGAAGAATCTGATGAAGTGCTGCAAGGAATTCCTGTTGCCGGGCGGCCGGCAGATCCCGTTCTGCGCGTACAACACCGTCGGCTATCGCGAGCAGGCCCGCGCTCAATTGGTTTCTCAGGAAAGCGCGCGACGCCAGGCCCGCCGCGACGGCGTGCGTTACCAGGTGCAGCCTGTCAATTTTCGTTTTCCGCCGCTGGTTGAGATCGTCAAGTGAACGACGCTGAACTGAAGTCGTGTTGCGCCGCGGCCTATCAGAGCGATTTCGCTCGCTTGCTGCTGGGCGATTCCTTTCATCCAGGCGGGCTGGAGTTGACGGAACGGCTAGGCAACTTGCTGGCGCTTTCACCGAGCGACCATGTTCTGGACGTGGCATGCGGCCGTGGCGAGAGCGCGATCTTCCTTGCCACTCGATTCGGATGCCGTGTCACGGGGATCGATTTGGGGGAGGCCAATATCACCCATGCCATCTCGCGCGCCGAAGGGGCGAACGTCTCAAGTTTGGCGCAGTTTAAGCTCGGCGATGCGGAGAGGCTCGATGCTTCCGACTCCAGCTTCGATGTGGTCCTTTGCGAGTGCGCGTTCTGCACATTTCCAGACAAGCGCACGGCCGCTCGCGAATTTGCCAGGGTTCTGCGCCCCGGAGGACGGCTGGGATTGAGCGATCTGACGCGGTCCGGCGAGCTGCCAGCGCAATTGAGCGGATTGCTCGCTTGGATCGCCTGCATCGCCGACGCGCGAACATCCGAGGAGTATGTCGCGCAGCTCGAACAGGCGAAGTTTCAAGCATTGTCGGTCGAGCCTCACGATGAGGCATTGGCGCAGATGGTGCGTGATATCCAGGGCCGGTTGCTGGCCGCGGAACTGATGGTGAGGCTGGACAAAATTAGCCTGCCGGGCATTGATTTCGCGGAAGCGAAGGCGACGGCGGCTTGCGCGGCAAGTTCCGTGCGGGCTGGGCTGCTCGGCTACAGTCTCATCACTGCGAAAAAGCCATTCGCCGAAAAACTATGTGGATGACGGCGCGCAATGTCGTTGTGGCGATTTCAAGTGCCAGTGCGCTGGCGATGCTGTATGTAGGAGCGTATCAGATTCGCGCGGTCGAACATTTGAAGTGCCCTCTCCTGAAGCACGGATGCGAAGCGGTGGCCGACGCGCCGTTTGCGCGTCCTTTCGGTATCCCGGATGGATTCATAGCGGTGGCTATGTACGGCTTGCTGATCCTGCTCGCTCTCATTGGCCACTACTCAAAT
>CAVRZH010000147.1:0-61211 GCA_963725455.1 Bryobacterales bacterium | reverse complement strand
TCCATGAAAAAGTTCGACGGAATGATGCCGCCCACATTGGTCTGAGCCGACGCCGGGAAGAACGGAGATTTCGGGCCGCCGCCTTCGCCATCCATAGCCAGCGGAGGACTGGCCGGATTCACGATGCGATTATGAGGATCGGGAAAAAGTCTCTGGTAGCCATGCCCGATAATGGGCAGTGCAACGAGCACGACTAGCGAGACCTCGAAGCCCTTTTTGAACGGTACCCATCCACTGCCTGCGCGCGACGCTTTTCTCCAAACGAAGGGAACGAGCGCGACCACTCCGATCGCCGCCGCCACAATGTGCGACCACAGGATCCACGCGTTGTCGCGAACGTTTCCGGCGTAGGCCAGGATGGCGCCCAAAGCGAACGCGAGCAGCAGGAATCCAATAGCCACCGGCGCACCGGCCAGCAGCCCGCTCCTACGCAGAATGAACAACGCCGCTATCGTGAGCAATGCTCCCAGAACGACATGCCCCAGCACGTTCGCCATGTAGAAGATGGTGGCGGAGGAGAATGCGGCAACGTAGCCCGTGTTCACCAGCAGCGCGATAAACGCTATCGCGATCCAGTACTCGAGGCTCCTGGTCTTCATGGTTGCAAGCCTGACTATCGATCATCCAGTCTAGGGCCACGCACGAGCGGCAACAATAGTAGAAACGTACTACCGCAAGGGCCTTAAAGCACGATTTTGACGGGGTTCTTTCCTTCAACGCACCGATATTCGCCCGCGTTGACGTTCCTGAACTCCTGCAATTGGCCGCTGGGCCATTCGATCACCATCCGGTCGGCTTTGTCGCGTTTCGCGAGGCCGAAAGTAACAGCGAGTTCCGATTGCGACAGATAGCTGGACCCCGTCTTCACCATGCGCGATTGCACACCATCCGGCGTCATCACCCGAACCATCGCGCCAATCCCGTCGCGATTGGATTTGGTTCCCTGCAAGTGGAAGCGAAGGGATCGATTGCCCGACGTCAGATCGTTGCGATACAGGTAGGCGGGTCCTTGATTGGTGGTGAGGAGCAGGTCCAGGTCGCCGTCGCGGTCGAAATCGCCATAAGCCAGCCCCCGAGCCACTTTCGGCGCGGCGAAGCCAGCGCCAAGCTGTGCTGCGACATCGTGGAAACCGCCCTTTCCGTCATTCAGGAACAAATGGGGCGGTTGCGCGTAGCCATGATTCCCGGCGATGCTGCGAACCGTCTCATCGATGTGGCCGTTGACGGCCGCCAGGTCGAGGTGTCCATCCAGATTGGCATCCAGGAACGCGCATCCGAAGCCGAGGCGCTTGCGCGACGGCTGTCCAACGCCGGCCGCGATCGCTGCGTCCCGGTAGGTGCCGCGGCCTTGCGGACGGTAGAGCGCGATCATTTCGTCGTCGAAATTCGTGATCGCGATGCCAGCCACGCCCGAATTGTCGAAATCGGCGGCATCCACGCCCATGCCGGCGCGCGCTTTGCCATCCTCGCTGAAGGCCACGCCCGCGGAAACCGCTACGTCCTCAAACGTTCCATCCCGCCGATTGCGGTAGAGCTTGTTGGGCTGAGTGTCATTGGCGACAAACAGGTCCGGCCAGCCGTCATGATCGTAATCCAGCATAGCCACGCCCAGCGACTTGGACGTGGTATCGAAGATGCCGCTTTTCGCGGTCACGTCCTCAAACGTGCCATTGCCGCGATTGCGGAACAGCCAGCAAGTGGATCCGAGATACGCCTCTGGCGTGCAGTAGGACTTGTTCGTGCCGTCAACGCTACAGAAGACATCGTGCTCGGGGGACCATCGGACGTAATTGCATACGAACAGATCCAGCAAGCCATCGCGGTCGTAATCGAACCAGAGCGCGGATGTGCTGAAGCCCTTTCTGCCTCCGAGGCCCGCCTTCTCGGTGACGTCGACAAACGTGCCACGGCCGGTGTTCTGAAACAACCGATTCTGGCCCACGGCGGTGATCAGGATGTCGGGAAAGCCGTCGTTATTGTAATCGGCAACCGCCGCGCCCATGCCATAGATTTCGACCGCCAGGCCCGCGCGCTCGGTGACATCGGTAAACGTGCCGTCGCGATTGTTGCGGTAGAGGCGCAGGCTAGAACGCTGGCGCTTATGCCCGGTCCAATCAGCGCCGTTGACCAGCAGAATATCGAGCCAGCCGTCGCAATCGTAATCGAGAAACGCGCAGCCTGGCCCAAGAGTCTCGGGGAGGTACTTGGCTCCGAAAGCGCCGCTGTTGTGATGGAAGTTGATGCCGGCGCGGGCGGTAACGTCCGCTAAGCGAAAACCGGGATCCGGTGCGGCCGACGACGCTGCCCCAATCAGCGGAACGCCGCCCAGCAGGAAGGTCCTGCGGGTCACGCGATACTCACCAGGCCCGTGCGAATCGCGTAAACCACCAGTTCGGCCGTATTGTGAATGCCGAGCGCCTGCATAATGTTGGCGCGATGCACGGACACTGTATTCACGCTGAGCTTCAGAACGATGGCGATCTCCTTATTGGATTTCCCATGTACGATCAGCTGCAGAACCTCCAGTTCCCGGGTCGATAGTTTGGGCGGCGCATCGGTTGCCTCCGACAGTTCTCCGAGACGCGGGTCCAGCACCTGCTCACCGGCGGCCACTTTGCGGACCGCCGACACCAGTTCCAGGTCCATGGCGTTCTTCAGCAGATAACCGCGCGCCCCGGCTTCCAGACAAGTGCGCACATAGCTCGGCTCGGCATGCATGCTGAGAATCAGCACCGCCGTCTGAGGGTACAGCTCGCGAATGCGGCGCGTCGCCACCGCGCCGTTCATACTCACCAGCGCAAAGTCCATCACCACCACCTGGGGCTTCAGAGCGCCAACCGCCTCCACGGCCTCATACCCGTCGCTCGCCTCACCCACCACGCGAACACCAGGTGCATCCTCCAGCAGGCGCCGGAATCCTTTGCGTACCAGGCTGTGATCGTCGACCAGGAGCACCGAAATTCCAGTTTCAAGCATGGACCACCGGCGACGCTAATGGCACCGTGACGCGAACCAAAACTCCACCCTGGTCGCCATTAGCGAACTCGATGGTGCCGTTCACCAACCCCGCCCGCTCACGCATGGAAATCAAGCCCAAGCCCTGCGTGAATTGCTCTTGAAATCCGATGCCCTCGTCCTGCACTTCCAGCACGAGGGTGGACGGAAGGAAGCGCAGCCGCACCGCCGCGCTCTTGGAATTGGAATGCCTGGCGACATTGTTCAATGCCTCCTGAATGACGCGATAGAGGTGAATAGAAAGCCCCCGGTCCAGATCCCGGCCCTGACCGGTCTTTTCATACCCTACCGTAATTCCGGTCTGCCTCTCGAATGTGGGCAGATAAACGTCCAACGCGCTTTCCAGTCCCGCCTCATCGAGAACCACCGGATGAAGCGCATGCGACAAAGAGCGCACCTTCTCAAGCGTGGTCTGGACAATCTCGCGAACCTCCCTCAGATCGCCGGAATTGCGATCCGCGCGCTGCAGCATGGCGCCAATGGCCGTGAGAATTTGGCCAAAATCGTCGTGCAGTTCGAGCGATATGGAACGGAATGTGTTTTCCTGCATCGAGATCAGCTGTTGCGCCAGCTCACTGCGCTTGTCCGATAGCGCCGCCACCTGCTGGAACAAACGGCGGTTATATTGGACCAGATAGAGGCTGGTGAGCACAATCACAACCAGCATGGCGGCGAGAAAAACGTAGACGTTCCGCTCGACGCCGTCATAAAGTTGCTGGGTTCGCGCGGACGCGGCTTGTTCAGATTCATTGTTCGCGATCAGCAGGCGCGAAACAGCGGTACTCAAAGCCGCTTGCCGCGCCTCTAAAGACATTCGAATCCTGGTCCGTGCTTCGTCCTCGTGGCCCGCCCGGCCGAGCTCGAAAATCCTGTCGAGCGCGTCCCAGAACTGGCGGAATGAATCGGTCATGTAACGGCGCTGGCCTGGCGATTGTTCCACCAACGAAAATTTCTCTTCGCGAGACAGGGCGTCCTCCAGATCGGCGCGGATCCGGCGGAATTGTGGCTGCCAGGCGGTGAGAGGATACGGCTCGTCGGAATCCACCATGTCCCGCATGGTCAATGCCAGAGAATTCAAGCCATTCTGGATGCGCAGCAGCAAGAGCGTGTCCGTGCGGTTACGGTCGATGGTCTGCGTCTGCAGCTGCCGCAGGCTGCGCAGCTGAACAATGGTGTAGCCGGAATAAACCCCAACCGCGAGCAGCGTTATGGTCAGACCGGCGAGCAGGCGGAAGGTGGGAGAAGGCATGATCAAAACCGGCGTCGTGCCTTGCAGATTAACATCGCGCACTACGGAATTACGACGGAACTGTTCAGCGCCGACATCACCTTGCCCTCCGAATCTCTCACCACCAGGCGCACGATGTAGTTGCCGCTGGCCACATCCAGACTGCTCTTCACCGTGATGCCCCCCTCCGGGAGCGCATCCAGCGTCTGGTCCCGCAACTTTAAGTCCACCACTTTTTGAGTGCCGACTATGTAATTCCCGTTCTGGTCGAACACTCCTCCCACCACGGTCAGTGTGTCGTCATTGCGTCCATCAGCTTTGCGGTAGCGCAGGTGCTTGGCGTCGATGCGCGCCAGGATGGAGAGCCTGGCCTTCAGGTCGCCGGTCTTGAAGAACTGCGTGCTCAACGCCACCGGCAGTTCACGCATTTCATCGCGCGAGAAGAACGCTTCGGTGAGTTCTTCTTTCGCCTCCTGGGCGGGATCTTCGAGGCGATTGCGCTCGAAATACCCACGGCGGGCCTGCATCTGGAATCTGGAGCCGTTCTTTAGCACGATGTTTAGTTTGTGATAGCCGCCGTCGAACTTCAGTTTCTGCGGCGCGAAACCCAGGACGTAAATGTACTCCGGCTGCGTCGCAAGCAGCTTCAGGCCGCCGGCAAAATCGTTGTTGTCGTGGAAGAAGGCTCCGCCGGTGTCTTCGGCGAACTCTTCCAGGACGTCCATGTCGGCGAGAGCGGATTGGCGCGCGTAGGCCGCTTTCGTGCCGGTTGTACCGGGATCGATATAGCCGGTTCTGGCATCGGCGCTGCCGCCTGGAGTGAGCGAGTAAAGACCGCGCGCGTCCAGCGAACTGATGACGACGTTGTTACGGATTGCGGTATTGATCAAATCCATTTCGTCGGTCCGATGATCGTTCACAAGATGGAATCCCGGCGAAACCACCACAATAGTGCGGGTGCCGGGCATGGCGGACATGCGCCGGATTAGACCCTTCAGGACAAGCAACGTGTTCCGGGTGTCCTGAAAGCCAATCTCGAGCTCTTTCACGACCGCCCCTCTTACCGGACCCGCAACCTCCGCGACAACATAAGCGTCGACCTGCGCGTTGGGTGGGGCGCCGGGTGGAACAACGCCGGGGTGGCATGCCAGATAATCGACCTCTGCTACCTGCAGGGCCTGTTGATCGTTCCCGTTGATGATGGCGTCGGCCTGGAAGTAACTGACGTCGGGGCACGCCGCCACAGTGTTGGTGGGAATCGTCGGCCACGGCTTGATCTGGTCCAGCGTGGCATCCAGCTTGTCCCGATCATCGGTGAAATCCAGCGAAGTATGGCCGGAGGTCGTATAAATGGCGGCGCGGGTACCGGGCGCGAATGAATCCTTCAGCACACGCTTGGCAGCTTCGCGAGTTTGCCCCAGGTCGCCGAAGCTCAGATGCACATCGTCAAACAGCCATAGGATGAAATGCCCGGCGATGGGTTGCGCCGCAGGGCCGGCGGGCTTGGCCTGGGGATTTCCATTGGCGTCGGTTTCGATGGAGGTATCGGCCAGCGTGGGCGGGGCTTCGGCTTTTTCAATAGAAAACTTCGATATTTCCTGCAGCTTGCCTTTATCGAAAAGCTGGAAGTCTTCCTTCTTCAGAGTGCCGATAGCGTGCCCCTCGCGGTCGCGAACCACCACGGGGACGAGCACAAGATTGACGCCGGTGCTGAAGGTGAACGGCGCGTCGCGCTGGGTGACCTCGGCGGTGGTCTGCGGTTGCTGCGGAGTTGGTCCCGCAGAAATCAAGATCGTGCAACCTGCGCCGGCGAGCAGTACCCCCAGAGCCCGGAATCGCATGAGCAGATTCTATAGCAGATTTATTCGGTTGGGAATGCCGTCAGCGGCCGGCGCCGGCGGGCAGGCTCTCGCAGGGCTGACCCGTTCCTTCCTTCAGATTCACGATGGTGTCCACCGCGGCTGGTTTCCATGACTCGCATTCACCCGCCAGCCAATATACCTGGATACGATTGACCCCGGTGTCCTTCCCCAGGCCGAAATGAGCCCTGGGATCGTTAGCAGCCAGATAACTCCCGTCCCCCCGAACCCAGCGCCGCACCGATGTGCCATCCTTGCGGACCAGCTCCACTACGCTGCCATAGGCCGATCGATTAGTTTTCGTGCCTTCCAGATGCACCAGCAGCCAATGCCCGCGGTTCGGCACAGTGTTTAGTAACAGACGCGCGGGGCCGTTATTGTTCGTGACCAGAATGTCCGTTCCGCCGTCGTTATTCACGTCGCCAAAAATCGCGGAACGGCTGACTTCGGGAATCTGGAAAACGGAACCGGCCGATGCCGTAATATCCTCGAACGCCTTCCCCTTGCCCATATTTTTCAGCAACAGCTTCTTCTCGCGATAGGGAAATCTGTCCCCGGCCCGCACCATCGCCACGTTAACCGCGCCGTTAGCGGTGAACAGATCGAGCGGACCCCGATTCTTCATATCGATCAACCCGACGCCGAAACCCGTATATGGCAGCGAAATATACGACAGGCCGCTCTGTTCGGTGGCGTCGACAAAATCGCCGGCCGGCTGCCGCTGGAACAGCGTGAAGGCCTCGGTCGGAATATTGGTAAACACCAGGGCCTGGCCGCCATCGTCGAACAAATCCCCCGCTGCAATCCCCATGCCTGCGCGCGGCTTCCCGTCCGAAGCGTAAGCGAGACCACGGGTCAAACCCTCCTCTCGAAATATACGATCGCTTTCCCTCGATTGCAGGCTCCTGCGCTGGTTGATCCAAAGATGATTGGCCGCACCGTCGTCGGCCACCAGAAAATCCGGATATCCGCTCGTGCCGAACGTTCCGGTCAGGATACCCAGCCCCGGTCCTGGTTTCGTGTCTAGCCCGACTTCCTGGGTGACGTTCTTGAATCGCCCGTGCCCCAGGTTGTGATAGAGCTCGGTAACCGTCCCTTTGAACGGCTGCGGTCCGCAATAATTCGGCGATCCCTGCGGCGTGTAACAAGGCCGGCGATAAAAGTCCAGATAATGAACGACAACCAGATCTAGCAGTCCGTCCCTGTCGTAATCGATGAACGCGGCGCTCGTTGACCATCCCGACGACGCTACGCCCGCAGTCGCGGTCACATCCGTAAACGTGCCGTTGCCGTTGTTGTGATAAAGAACGTTGTGGCCGTAGTTGGTGACGTACAGATCGATGAATCCATCGTTGTCGTAATCGCCCGCCGCCACGCCCATGCCCTTGTCGGCCAGGCCCAGGCCCGACGATTCGGTAACGTCGGTGAATGAAAGCTTCCCGGTCTCGCTCAGGTTATTGCGGAATAGCCGATTCCCCGGTTTCCAACCGGCCGGTATCGGTACCAGCGGCGTGCCTTGCGGATAAGTCGGCGAGCCCTGGATCAGAAATACGTCCATGTCGCCGTCGTTGTCGTAGTCGATCAGGGCCGCGCCGGATCCCATCAGCTCCGGCAGCAGGAAGTCTCCCGTAGCGCCGGAAAAGTGCCAGAAATTGAGCCCCGTCTTTGGGGCCACATCCTCGAAAGGGACCTCGTGATGAGGAGACATGTATTTGCACGCAGCTAGAGCGTGCAACAAACACACTGCTACTGCACCACCCCGTATCGACGTGGGTACAGCATATTGTAGATTGCAAACAATTTTTTAAAGAATGCAACAATTTGACATAACTTTGATGCTTCAACGACTGGACGCTGACGCCACTGCGACGCACGGCTGACCTGTGCCTTCTTTCAGATTTAGGATTGTGTCGACGGCGGTTGGCTTCCACGACTCGCACTCCCCCGCCAGCCAATAAACCTGGATGCGATTGATCTGGGTGTCCTTCCCCAGACCGAAATGAGCCCTGGGATCGTTAGCAGCCAGATAACTCCCGTCCCCCCGAACCCAGCGCCGCACCGACGTGCCATCCTCGCGCACCAGCTCCACTACGCTGCCATAGGCCGATCGATTGGTTTTCGTGCCCTCCAGATGCACCAGCAGCCAATGCCCGGGGTTCGGCACGGTGTTCAGCAACAGACGCGCGGGACCGTTGTTATTCGTGACCAGGATATCCGTTCCACCATCGTTATTCACGTCGCCAAAAATCGCGGAACGGCTGACTTCGGGAATCTGAAAAACCGGACCAGCCGAGGCCGTAACATCTTCGAACGCCTTGCCCTTGCCCATGTTTTTCAGCAATAGCTTCTTTTCGCGATAGGGAAAGGGGTCGCCTTTCGGATTCGAGCTGAGATCGCTGGCCATGCCCCTGACTCCACCATTCGCGCTAAACATATCCAGCAGCCCATTGTTGGACATATCGAACAAGCCCACCCCGAAGCCTGTATAAGGAAGAGAAATGTGCGACAAGCCCGATTGCTCCGTGGCATCCACAAAATCCCCATTCGGCTCTCGTTGAAACAGGGTGAAGGCCTCGGTGGGCAGGTTGGTCACGATGATGGATTCGCCTCCGTCGCCAAAAACATCGCCCGCAGCGATGCCCATGCCTGCCCGCGGCTTGCCGTCGGAAGCATAGGCCAGACCGTGGGTGAGTCCGGCCTCTTTGAATACCCTGTCGTTCGGCTTCGATTGGGGGCTGCGCCGCTCATTGATCCAGAGATGATTCGCCGCACCATCGTTCGCGACCATAAAGCCCGGAAACCCGTCGGGACCGAAATCTCCCGTCAGAATGCCGAGCCCCGGCCCCACCTTCGCGTTCAGCCCCACCTCATCGGTGACGTTCTTGAACCGCCCGTTCCCAAGGTTGCGATACAACTCGGTGGCCGTCCCCTTGAAAGGTGAAGGGCCGCAATAATCAAGCTTCCCATCGAACATGTAGCAGGGGCGGCGATAGAAGTCGACGTAGTGAACAACCGCGATGTCCAGCAGGCCGTCCTTGTCGTAGTCAATGAACGCGGCGCTGGTGGACCAGCCGGAGGAAGCGACGCCGGCGCTGGCGGTTACATCCGTGAACGTGCCGTTTCCGTTGTTGTGATACAGGATGTTGTGGCCGTAATTGGTGACGTAGAGATCCACGTAACCGTCGTTGTCGTAGTCGCCGGCGGCAACGCCCATGCCTTTGCCCGCGAAGCCCACCCCGGCCGATTCCGTAACATCGGTGAAGGTCAGTTTGCCGGTCTCTTTGAGATTATTCCGAAATAGGCGGTTGCCTGGTTTCCAACCCGCCGGAACAGGCACCAGCGGCTTCGCTTGAGGGGCCGTGGGATATCCCTGGACCAGATAGATATCCATGTCGCCGTCGTTATCGTAATCGACCAGCGCCGCTCCCGATCCCACCATTTCGGGAAGAAGCATCTCACCGGTGGCGCCGGAATACTGCCAGAAATCGATCCCCACTTGTTTAGAGACGTCCTCGAAGAGGGATGATTTGGAAGAAGAGGATGTTTTGCAGCCTAATAACAACACGAACAACAACAGGGGAAACAACGGTACAACCCAAAAACCGTTACGGTACATCATCGCAGGGCATGATATCATGTCGATATTTTTATGACCGGCGGAGTGGCACGGGGAATCGTCGGGTTGATATTGGCTGCGCTGTTAGAGTTGTCGTGCGCGAAATCCGTCCCTCCAGTCCCCATTGTCCAGGTGGATGGCCTGGATGGGGACGTAAGAAACGCGATACTGAAAGCCAGAGACGAAGCCGTGGCCCAGCCCAAAAGCGCCCAGGCCTCGGGCAGTCTTGGCATGGTTCTGGAGGCGCACACTCTCTACCAACCAGCGGTGCTTGCCTTTCAGCGCGCGGTGCGCCTAGACCCGAAAGATTTCGCTTGGCGATATTATCTGGCGCTCTGTCTTGAAGGAACCGGCCAACCGGATCAGGCACTGGCATCGGTTTCCGAAGGTTTGCGCATCCGCCCGGACTATGCGCCCGCGATCCTCAAACGAGCCGAACTGCTCCTGAAGCTGGGACGATTCCCCGAAAGCGCGGCTGCGCTGGAACCTGTCCTGGCAAAGAACCCCAGTTCGCCGCTGACTCTCTACATACTGGGACGCGTGAAGTTTGCGCAGCAGGATTACGCCGGCGCCAACGATCTTTATCGCCGCGCTACAGAAGCTTGGCCCACCTACGGCTCCGCCTGGTTTGGCCTGGGGGAAACCAGCAAACGACTTGGCCGCGACGCGGAGAGCGAAAAAGATTATCAGCTCGCCGAGACCTATAAGGACCACTACCCGCCCGCTGGAGATGAGCTCTACCTGCAAATGACGAAGCTCGCCACCGGCATCGAGAACCGCCTGGCGGAAGCAAAAAGGCTCATGAACAAGCGGGAGTTCGACCGGTCCTCAGCGATTTACAAAGAGGTTCTGAAACAGTATCCGGACAATCTGGACTGCCTGGTAAACCTTCTTTACATCGCGCAATTCCCGAACCAGGCGACTCCCGAGGAAGTGGAGGATCTCTATCAGAGAGCCCGCGCCGCGAGTCCGAAGCTCCCCGAAGTGTACATGTATCACGGCACCGCGCTCGCCGCCGAGGGCAGCTACAATGTGGCCGTGGCCGAGCTCGAAAAAGCCATTCAGCTGAAGCCAACCAATGCGGAGGCCCACGCCTGGCTGGCTGACGTGCGCGAACGCCAGCACCGTCCCTCCGATGCGATTGAGCAATATCGTATCGCCGTCGAGCAGCAGCCGGATTTTCGGATAGCGCGGCTGGAGCTGGCGAAGAATCTGCTCTATGCGGGCCGCAGCCGCGAAGCCATTCCGGTGCTGCTCCCAACGCTTCAGGTGAACGACCAGAATACGCCGATCGCCATGATGTTCCTGGTTCAAGCGTACGTGAACACGGGAGACCGGGCGACCGCGCTCAAATATCTGGAACAGGCGCACCAGTACGTGCTACGCAACGGGCCGGCGAATCTGCTGCCACAAATCGAAAGTAATTTGAGGAGCCTGGGGTCCGGTTGATTGTCTGTGGCGCAGGCACTCATCTGATGCGTGTGGAGTCGGCTCTCGTACCGACGCCGATTGCTGTTGAGATGACGGTCTTGAAAAGCAGACCCGATGACGCGGTCTGTCATTAGCAGCTCCGGGCAGCTTTGCTGGGCCATCCGTGGATAGCAAAATCGAACGGCGCTGCGCCAGCGCACGAAGACGATTCCCCTCTAACCTCTGCAGCTCTTAAGTATCACAGCACATGATACTGACGCTCCGCTCCGCCTGATTATCGGGCATGGCTCTGCGCAAGGGCCTGCTGGACAAGAACTTAGCACGGCGTCAATATAGCGTCAAATTTTGGCCAATACGTCAGCAGTAGTAGGTTTCTGTTATATGATTACCGAAGTTTTGGGTTTATTTCGGGCAAGAATCGCTAAGAGTTAGTAAAACGGGAGGCGAACTAAATGAGGTTGAGACTCGCAGGGCTGTACCTGATCTGCACCTTGGCGGCGTTTGCTCAAGGGGATCGCGGCACGGTTACAGGGACGGTTTCAGATCCGACCGGCGCAGTAGTTCCCAATGCCAATATTCAGGTCACGAACAGCGACACGTCCGCAGTCTACAAGGTTGCCACCACCAATACGGGCAACTACACGCTGGCCAATCTTCCTGCGGGCAATTATGTGCTCACTGTGGACGCCTCGGGCTTTAAGAAGTTCGAACGGCCCGGCCTGGTGGTCCAGGTGGCCGAAACCGTGCGCGTGGACGCGGTGCTGCAGGTAGGTTCCTCCTCGGATACAGTCACGGTCAGCGCGGAAGCCCCGCTCCTGAAAACGGAAAGCGGCGAGATCAGCCACCAGGTGGACTACACCGATGCTGACCTGTTGCCGCTCTTCACCACCAACGGCACCGGCGGCAGCAGCGGCCTGGGTAATATCCGCGATCCGCTGACCGTTCTGAACGTACTGCCCGGCGCGCAACAAACCACCGATACAATCCTGCGCATCAACGGCCTGCCCTCCAGTTCGCAGACCATCATGGTGGAAGGCATGGACGCCACCAATGGACTGTGGCGCCAGGTGAATCAGGCCACCCAGCAGGGAACCGACGCAGTCCAGGAAGTCTCGGTACAGACCAGCAACTTCGCCGCTGAATACGGCGGGGCGGGCGGCGGTTATCTGAACTTCACTATGAAGTCCGGCACGAACCAGTATCACGGGAGCGGATACGATTACTTTGTCAATAGCGCGCTGAACGCCGGATTGCCGTTCTCGGCCAACTGCAACCAGGAAAACAACTGCGCCACCAACACCAACTCCGGCCTCATCAAAAACGTCGTGAAGCGCAACGATTATGGCGTCACGTTGGGCGGCCCGGTAAGGATTCCGAAGCTCTACGACGGCAAAGACAAAACCTTCTTCTTCTTCAATTTCGAGCAGTTCCGCCAGAGCACCGTGACCAACAACGGGATTGCGACGATGCCCACCACCGCCTACCAGAGTGGGAACTTCGCGGCGGCCGAGGACTTTGGTCCTTTTCCTATTCCTGGCCTGAATTCGATTTCCCCAATAGGCTCGATCTACGACCCAAATACAAGAGTAACCAGTTCAAGCGGCGTAATTACGGAAAGCCCATTTCCGGGCAACAAGATTCCCATCAGCCGAATGGATCCGGTGGCGCTGTATCTGCAGAGCCTGTTCCCGCAGCCCAACCTACCTGGGCTGATCAACAATTACGCCATCCCGGCCTATGGGAATTTCCTGCACACGACCATCCCGTCCATCAAGATCGACCAGGTTCTCAATTCGAAGATGAAGCTGTCCGGCTACTTCTCGACGACGATAGAGAACTCGCCCAATAGCAACGGATTCGCGGCCGACCTGGCTCCTGTGGCCCCCAACCGGGATCGCTCGTATACCTACCGGCTCAATTTCGACGATACTCTCACTCCCACGCTGCTGTTCCATTTCGGCGCCGGATTGCTCTACTACAACCACCCCGAATATACGCCAACCTCGGACTTTGACGCCCAGGCCGCCAAGGTGGCCGCGGCAGGGTTTGCCGGAGCCCCGGGCGGCTTTAACTTCGCATCATTTCCAGCCAATAGCTACATGCCGTCCTTCGCCGGCTTGACCAACACTATTAATCTCGCTGGTGGACTGGCTTTGGGGACGGGCTTTTTCGCTCCATCTCCGGGTCCCGCCGGCTTCGACGAATCCGATGTGAAGGACGTTAAACCGACCGCGAACACCAGCATGACCTGGGTCCACGGGAATCACACCTTCAAGGCGGGCGCGGATATGGTCCTGGAGGGTTTCCCACAACAGAGCAGCATTCGCGCCTTCGGCGAATATACTTTCAGCCAACAGCAGACCGAGAACCCCGCTGAATACGGTGTGGGAGGAATTATCTTTCCGTCTGGATTCGCGTATGCCAGCTATCTGCTGGGGGCCGTTTCCAGTGTGGAAGACTCCGCCATCAACGACTCGCGGTTAGGCAACCATACCTGGGGGGCTTTTATCCAGGATAGCTGGAAGGTAAGTCGCAGGCTGACCCTCGAACTGGGTGTGCGCTGGGACTATGCGACCTTGTTGGAGGAGGAACACGGGCGTATGTCGGACGCCTGCTTCACGTGTGTCAACACGCAGTTTGCTTCCCCCTATAACCCCGGTGGAATTGCGGGCGCTATCGTCTATGGCGCCACAAACAAGGGTCCGTTAACGAACGCCTATCCATTCTCGCTAGGACCCCACCTCGGAGTCGCTTACCAAATTACTCCGAAGACCGTATTCCGAGCGGGCGGGTCAATCGCTTACTCATCCTCGCCCGATAACGCCTACCTTTCCTACAGTGTGGCGAACTTTTACACCGTTGCCTCACCCGGGCAATTCCTCCCGGCCACACAACTAGCGAATGGAAGTCCGCTCACCGGCGCTCTCACGCCCACGTTCCCGGAATATAACCAGTACCCATTCCCAATATCTTCGAGCGGTTGTGGTCAAAGTGGGAACCTCCCCTGCATTCCACCCCAGGAGCCATTCATTACCCTCTCGAAGAGCTCCGGCAGGTTGCCCCGTATTTTCCAGTGGAGCATCGGTTTCCAGCAAGAGCTTGCTCCCAATTTGATTGTCGACGCGAATTACGTAGGCAATCGCGGCGCGTGGTTCACGGCGCCCCTGCAAGATACCCAGTCGTTCAACGGACTGACCCAGAACATTCTTTCGAACCTGACCACCGAGGGTCCTGGCGGGACAGGTAAGTACGGCACAACCCAGAACATGTCCTTCACGAATCCGTCCGATTACGCTCTGCTCCAGGACCAGATCAACAACCCGGCCGTGATCGCAAGGTTCCCCTTGCTGGCGAATCCCAGCAACGTCTATCCTGGCTTCCCCACCAGCGAGACTCTGGCCCAGGCACTGCGGCCCTACCCGCAGTGGTTCGGCGTCCCCTCGTTCCTGGGACCGCCGATGGGCGATACCTGGTACGATTCGCTGCAGGTTAAGGTCACCAAGCGCTACTCGCATGGCTTGACTGCCGTGGTTGCCTATACCTGGTCGAAGTCGTTGACCAATACGGCCAATTCCAACACCTCTTACCTCACTCCGAACGATGCTGTCTTGAACGATCCGTTCAATCTTCCAACGGACAAGCAGCTCTCCGGCTTCGATCAGCCGCAGGTGCTGGTGATCTCGTTCAGCTATACCACTCCGAAGGCCGAGAGCCTCTTCGGAGACAAACCAATCGGCAAAGCTGCCAGCTGGCTGGCCCGCGATTGGATTATCGGCGGCGTTCTCAAGTATGCCAGCGGCCAGCTGATCCAGAGCCCAGCCTCCAACATCACTCTGTGGAACACCATGGGTATCGGCACCACTCCGCTAAACGGCGTAACGAACTTCTCTGGCGGCGGGGCAAGTACCGAACCCCTGGAGAACTATGTCGCCGGCCAGTCGTGCTTTTCCACCAATCCCAACAGCCATTTCGACCCGACGAAAACGCTGGTCCTGAATCCAAACGCCTGGACCAACCAGACCACGGAAACGTTTGGCGACGCGGCGCCTTATTACAACGATTGCCGGTGGCAGCGGCAACCGGCTGAATCTCTCAGCTTGGGCCGGACTTTCCATATCAAGGAGAGGGTCCAGTTGTTGATTCAGGCGCAGTTCTTCAATCCGTTCAATCGCGTGTTCTATCCGGAGCCGACTGGGGCTACCACCAGCACAACGGCGGCCACGTACAGCAACCCGTTCCCAGGCTCCGCTGCCGCGGCTGGCGCGCTAAACGGAGGCTATGGGTTCGTGAACACGCTCAACGGAGGCACGGCGACCGACGGAATCGGCCCGAATCCGAGATCGGGCCAGTTGGTGGCGCGCTTTACATTCTGACCTAAGCGCAAGTTCGTGATCCAAGGCCTCGCCGGGCAACCGGCGGGGCTTTTTTTCGTAATCTATCCATAGGCATGGGTGAACTCGGCAGGGATGAACTCGGCGTTTCTCGATCGCGCGGCCAATCCGTCCTCATAACCGGCGCCGGGGGATACATAGGATCGGCCTTAGTGCAGGCAATCGCTGCTGGCGGCCCAAGCCGCATGGTCCTGCTGGATTCGGCCGAACACAACCTCTTCCAGATCCAACAGCAGCTCGAATCGGCCTTTGGCCATCTGCCTTCCGAACCAGTGCTGGGAAGCGTGGACGATATCAACCTGCTCGATCACATCTTCGCTCGCTTTCAGCCCGAGATTGTTTATCACGCGGCAGCATTCAAGCATGTTCCTATGCTCGAGCGCAATCCGATAGCAGCGATTCGTAACAATGCGATCGGTACCTACACGCTGGCGCAGGCGGCTCTCCGCCACGGAACGCCCAAGCTCATCCTGATCTCCACCGATAAAGCCGTCAACCCGCACAGTGTCATGGGTGTTTCGAAACGCCTGGCGGAGCTGTCTGTAGTCGCTCTGAGCAATGCGGCAACCTGCATGAATGCCATCCGCCTGGTGAACGTTATCGGATCGCCAGGGAGCGTGGTCCCGATTTTCCTGAAGCAGATTGCCGAGCGCAGGCCCGTTACCATCACGCACCCGGAAGCCACCCGGTGGTTTATGTCTTTGAACGAGGCCGTCGCTCTGATCTTGGCTGGCGGGACGGCGGAACTGGAGGGAAGAATTTTCATACCGGAACCAGGAGAACCAACGCGAATTGCCGATCTGGCCGCGTTGCTGACCGGTGAGGCCGCGGATATCCCGATTGTGTTTACGGGCTGCCGGCCGGGAGACAAGTTAGCCGAAGAGCTAGTTTCTAAAACCGAAACGAAAGAGGGAACCATCCCCGGCCCGCTCGACGTAATCAGGACTTGCCGGCTCCAACCTGCCGAAGTGGAAGAAATTATGCGGCAGCTTGGGGATTGCGTCGCTTCCCACGATGTTCCCGGACTCATTCGAAGCCTGTGCTCCATTGTTCCTGAATATGTCTCGAGCAGTGTGTTGCGATGAAGAGAAAAATCGCCGCCGTCACCACGTCTCGCGCTGACTTCACCGCGCTTTATTGGCCGCTCCATGATCTCTCCGCGCATCCCGATGTAGATCTGAAGATCATTGCGCTGGGCCCGCATTTGTCTCCGGAGTTCGGATCGACCATCCAGGAGATCGAGAAAGCCGGCTTGCGCGTCGACGCGCGAATCGAATGCCTGTTGAGTTCAGATACTGATGTGGGCATGGCCAAGACAATCGGTTTGGCGACGTTGAGTCTGGCCGATTGCCTCGGCGAGATGCGGCCCGATCTGCTGCTGGTGACCGCGGACCGCTATGAAATGCTCGCCTCCGCTTCGGTTGCCTTGGCGCTTCGCATCCCGGTAGCGCATATTGAAGGAGGAGAGATCAGTGAGGGCGCAATTGATGACGCAGTCCGCAACGCTCTTACAAAGATGAGCCACGTCCACTTCACTTCCACGGAACAGGCGCGAGCACGTGTGATCGCCATGGGCGAGGAAGAGTGGCGCGTCCATCGCTCCGGCGCACCATCGCTCGATCATCTGCGGCGGGTTCCGTTATTGAGCCGAGAACAACTGGAGCAACGTCTTGGCGTTGATCTTAGCCAGCCTACAGCAGTGGTCACATATCATCCAGCGACCATCGCCCGGGACACGACCCGTGAGGCGGATGCGCTGTTTGAAGCACTCCAGGCAATCCCGGTGCAGCTGCTGTTCTGCTATCCAAATGCCGACGCGGGCGGCCGCACGCTGATCGGACGAATTGAATCGTTCCTGGAGGACCGTAGCGGCTGGGTATTCGCCAACCTGGAGCCGCTGGTCTATTGGAGCCTACTGCAGCATGTCGAATTTCTGCTCGGAAATTCCAGCAGCGGGATCATTGAGGCTGCGTCCTTCGCGTTACCCGCGGTCAATGTTGGAATCCGCCAGCGGGGTCGCGAGCATGGCCGCAACGTGCTAGACGCGGAACCCGAGGCCGCTTCCATTCTGGATCGGGTCCAAACCGCCAGAAGCGAGGAATTCCGGCAATCGCTGAAAGGCATGGCGAACCTCTATGGAGACGGCTGCGCTTCTCGACGAATTGTTCCGGTGCTGACATCCTTGCCGCTTGGCGAGGAACTATTGATCAAGCACGCGCGGGCCATCCAATGAGAATCCCGCTTTCGGGGCCCGACATTACCGAAGCCGATATTGAGGCCGTAGTGAGCGTACTGAGAACGCCGCGGCTGAGTATCGGCCCGAAGATGGAGGAGTTCGAGAGATCCATCGCGGATTTTGCGGGTGTCCCGTACGGAATTGCCGTCAGTTCGGGAACGGCGGGTCTGCATCTCTGCCTGCGCGCACTGGGCGTGGGCGAAGGCGACGAAGTAATTGTACCTTCTTTTACGTTCATCTCCGTCGGAAATGCAGTTCTTTATGAGCGCGCCAGGCCCGTATTTGTAGATATTGACCCTGTCACGTTCAACCTCGATCCAGGCAAACTGGAGAGAAGCATTACTCCGAAAACACGCGCCATCATTGCGGTCCACACCTTTGGACATCCTGTCGATCTGGATCCCATCATGGAAATCGCGCGGAAATATGGATTGCCAGTGATCGAGGACGCCTGCGAAGCTCTTGGGGCGCGATATCGGGGACGGGCGGCCGGCGGCATTGGGGATTTCGGGGTGTTTGGATTCTACCCCAACAAACCGATCACCACTGGCGAGGGCGGCATGGTGGTGACTCGGGATTCCCAATTGGCCGATACGATCCGGGCGCTGCGCAATCAGGGGAGGATGCCGTCGGACGGTTGGCTGGATCATCGCCTCCTCGGTTACAACTACCGGCTTTCTGAATTGAACTGCGCACTCGGCCTGGAACAGATGAAACGGATTGACGACATTCTCGATCGCCGTGAAGCGCTGGCTATTCAATATTCAAAGGAGTTGCAAGGCATCCGCGAGGTGAAAATGCCGCCATTAAAAGTTAAGGATGGACGCGTGTGTTGGTTCGTTTATGTTATTCGCGTCGAAAATCGCGACGCGATTCTGGAACAATTAACCGCGCAGGGAATCGGTTGCGCGCGGTATTTTGCCCCGCTGCATCTGCAACCGCTCTTTGCGCCCTATGTGAATCCGCGCGACCATCTGGAAATCACGGAGCAAGTGGCGGGTCAAACTTTGGCGCTGCCGTTTTTTAATCGTCTGACCGGGGAACAGATTCACGAAGTCTGCTGCGCGCTGCGGACGGCGGTTCGTCTCAGTACATAAAGAAGATGCCCTTCGATGCTCCACCGGCGGCATTGTCCGGTCGCGTAGTCGACGACAAACCGGGTCTCGATGTGCAGCCCGGCTGCCTGGGCGAGAGAATGGAACTCCTGATGAGTGAAGACGTGGCCGCGCGTTGTACAGCGCACCTCTTCGACGTCTTTCTGGATAGCCCAAGCCACCACGACATCGCCAGTGGTTTCGTTCCATCTCAGATGATCGTGCAGAAGGCGAAGGGTGGTTGGAATGGCGCCATAGTGGCGCGCGTTGTAGCGGTGCTGCACGTCGATGAAGATGCGGCCTTCTGGAGACAGCAGGCGGGCGAACTGACGGAGAACCTCCAAGCGGCCGGCGTAGGGAAAGATGTGTCCCAGGACATTCCAGAGACAGGTGATGACGTCAAACTCGCCGTGGAGCAAATGCAGGTCTTCGGCCCGCATCGTCTGGAGCCTGGCGTCCGAGCTGCCGCCTTGCATAGCGACGCTGGGTTCTACTAGAACGAGCTCGGCAATGTCCCAGGCCTTTGCGATCCGGCGGGCTCGTTTGCCGTCGCCCGATCCGACATCCAGCATGGAGCGGCTACCTGGCGGTATCCCCGCGATCACCAGCCGATCGATGCTGTCCAGATACGGTCTGCGCTTTTCGGCGATGCGCGCAAACACGGGCGCGATTCGGTCGTACGCCGTGACCGGGTCCAGAATCACAGACACGGGCTTGGCTGCCAACCGCCGCATGCTGACTCCAGGTGCGCCGCGATCCGGAGTGCGACGTCTTCACGCCAGGGGTGGGCGGCGATCTGCACGCCGATCGGCAGGCCCGCAATGGTCTGGCCGCAGCGCACTACGGCGGCCGGCCATCCGGTAAGGTTATGAGTCATGGTGTAACTGAATCCCTGGAACGTCCGTTCTTCGATCGTTCTGCCGTGCGGCAACGCCGCTTCCACGAAAACCGGTGAAATGATTGCGTCGTAATCTTCGAGGAACGCGAACATCCGTGCTCGAAAGCGGTCCAGAGCTGCCCAATATTCCGCGAACCCGGCCAGCGTGGTGCGATATGGTTCGAGTTTCGCGAGCCATCCCTCGAGCAGCGGATGCGTGCGCGTGCTTCCAATATCAGTTAAGAAAGCGCGCAAACCGTCGCCGCCATCCGGACCAAGCATGCGCATTTCGAGGTGGTAGCTTTCCTCTACACCCGGCGGGCGACGCTCCTCGATCCGGTTCACCTCATTCTGGAGCGACGCGGCTGCCCGTTGAACAACAGCGATCGTTTCCGAATCCGCGGGGACGATTCCGTTGTCGGTAAAGAACGCGATCCGTAGATCCTTCATCCGCACCCGGGCGGGATCGCCGAACGGCATGCCGACGACGGTATGATCTTGAGCATCCGGCGCCGCCAGCAACGACAGCATGGTGCTGAGATCCTCCACGCGGCGTGCCATGGGACCGATCTGCCACAGCGTTTCGATCCACCCGCCGGCGGGGGGGACATGGCCCGTGCGAGGCAGACGTCCCGAAGTGGGCTTGATGCTCGCAATGCCGCAAAAATGCGCAGGCAGCCGCACGCTTCCCGCGGCGTCGCTGCCGAGGCCGAATGGCGATCCGCAAGCGGCGATCAGCGCGGCCTCGCCTCCGCTGGAGCCGCCGGAGGTGCGCGAGAAATCGTAAGGATTGTTGGTGCGGCCGCGGATCAGGTTGTCGCTTTCGAACGCGAACAAAAGATCCGGCAGGTTCGTTCGGGCAATCGGAATGGCTCCGGCGGCGCGCAGGCGGGCCACTACCGTCGCATCGCGGATAGAAGGCGCGGCTGATCTCCGGCCAAGCGTGCCGGCCGTACACACCGTACCTTCCACTTCGATCGAATCCTTGATTGAAAACGGAACGCCCGCCAGAGCAGGAAGCGGATGGCCTTGGGCACGCTCGCGATCCACACGCGCGGCCGATTGTCGCGCCGTTTCATCCAGCACTTCTGCAATGGCGTTCAGGCACGGATTCACTTGTTCGATGCGCCGCAAATGCGCTTTCACTAATTCCGTCGCCGACACCTCGCCGTTACGGATCAGCCGCGCTTGCTCGGTTCCCGAGAGTGAGCAGACGTCCGTCATGGTGACTTCATTTCGACCCGAGCGACTGGAGCAACACCGACGCGGGCCGGGTGTTGTAGGTCCGCTGGTAGGAATCGTGTACTGCGTCCCGCGGGAAATGTTCGCTGGCAGGATACGGATACTGCGACATTCCATGGAACGGGAGCGGCTGAACCGTGGAAGAGAAGGCGGTGTTCGGATCGCGATCCTTGGCCCAGCCGTCCACCTTCAGCAGGAAATCGCGCGTCATTCCGGCAGGTGGCGGCGGAAGAGACGCCGCCGGGAACTCGACGCGCACTTCGTCGCCTGACCCCATGATCACAAGCCGGTCGTCGACATCGCGCAGCAGGCTGTCCACTGTGCCGTATCTTGTATAGAGGCCCGGAGTGGGATTCCAGAAGGACGCGCGGGAAACACGATCATAGAAGAATGTATCCGGCTGCTTGCGCTCAGGATCAATGCGGGTTTCCGAGAATCCGCGAAAATGCAGGACGGCGGAATCAAAAGGTATGACAGCAGGCTTCACTTCAGCGTCGGAAGAACCCTCACTCAAGAAGATCTCATCCCAATAAACGCACAGATTGGTGACGATCCGGACCTTGCGGCTAGCAGAAAGAAACTCCACCGGGACCACGATCGTCTTCGGCTTTCCGGCTGGCATGCCCATATCCTGATTCACGGTTTTCCAGGCGCCGGCTGCATCCTGCACCTGCAAGTACGGCATCACCAAGCCCGCCTGTGACTCCTGTGCGGCTCTGCGGAAAGTGCTGCCATCCGGCCAATCCACCCACCCGTTGAGCAACAAGATCGCCTTGCCGGACGGGGCTGAGGACCCGAAATCCAAAACGAGCGAATGCAGTTCCGCCACCCCAGTTTCGGAACGCCGAAAATGATCCGGGTAACGCTGATCCTCGGCGACCAAGAACGGCAGGACGTCCGCGCCGTGGTCGTCGCGCGCGGTTTTGGGATAAATCCTGCGCTCCACGCTGAACAGGTGGAACTCGGGATAGGGAGGGCCTTTGAACTTTTCGTTGGTGAAGATTTCGGTGCCGGAGCGAAGGTCAACCGCGTACAACTGGATTTGATCGAGATATGACACCTCGCTCAACTCTTCAGTGACGCGAATCTCATAATGGCCGTCAACGGGTTGAAGCGCCGCGCCTGGTATTTGCACCCACTCCTGGTGATCCACCGGAAAGTAACTTCCGTCGCTATCGCGAGCGCCTAGCGGAGCCACCCCCAGAACATCGGTAATGAACTGGAACGCGCGCCCGTTCCAGGTCCAGATCATCGGGCAGGAGCCAGATAATCGTTGCTCCTCCTGATAGATATGCGTTTGATTCGCGGCCTGCCGGGTTTCGTTCTGGATCAGACCGTTGGGCCAGGTGATGCGAATGACGTCGACGGTGGTATGGTCGCCCGCGTCGAACAGCAGCGGCACTCCAGAGTAGAACTGGCGGCGATAGAGCACGCCGGCCTTCATCTCGACCAACGCATCCTGAGCCAGCTTGAGGCTTCTCACGCCTTTGAGCTGGACACGGATCCAATGATGAGTTTGGTTGCTCTGATTGCGCAAGAAGTGAATGCTGCTATCGGAAACGATGCTGGCGCGGTCCAACTGCCCGGTTCCGTCGAAGTCGGCATCCGCCTGCTTCCGATTCGCAGCGGAACGGCCGCTAAACGCCTCCACCGTGTATCTGCCTCCCAATTGATCGCGATACAGCACCGGAGCGCGGTCGCGATAAAACACGGCTAGATCAAAAGCTTTACTGTCCAGGCTAACGCGCGTCTTCTCCGCTGAGGTCACTTCGCCTTTTACGAACGGGAAATCCTCGGTCCGATCCGCCCATCCCGCCGCTCCCTGATTCCGGATGAGCGCGGGCTCGGGACCAAGCAGGACGAGATCGAGGTCGTAATCGTGATCGTAGTCCATCCACACGGCGCGATCGAATCGGCGCGCGGGCAGGCTCGCCTTCTCGCGGACGAATTTGCCGCCGGTATTGCGATAAAGCGCGGGCCCATTTGCAGTCAGGACGCACAGATCCATCAGACCGTCATCGTTGAAGTCGCCGGGGGCCACGTCGATCACGCCGGTGATCCCCTCCAGGCCCGTTTCGGCGGCGGCGTGTTGGCCCTTGAGGAACAAACGGATTCCTTGCGCGGACCACACCAGAAGGTCGGTTTGGCCGCTGCCCGTGGAGTCGATTAAGGTAAGCCCCGCGCTTGGCGGATCGACAGTTCCCTCCAACCGCGTGTCGATGAATTTGGGTTCCGGCGGCACCGCGGCTTCCGCTCGAGCCTGGGGCGGATCGTAGATCTCCGCGTAGTTGCACCATTCCACGTTCTCCGGGATCACCCAGCTCTTCTGCACGTTCTTGATACGCTCGAAATCGGCGAGGTAGCGGCTGGCTTGCCCGGTGTTCCCATCCAACCGATGCATATTGTAAAGCTGGAACCGCGCGGCCGCGAGTTGCGGATCGAGCTCGGCGGCTTTTTCGAATTGCGCCTGCGCTTCACTGCGACGGTTGAATTGGTTATACAGCGTGCCCAGTTGGTAGTGCGCGATCGCTTCGTCCGGGGTGCGAGCGAGCATGCCTTCAAATTGCGCGATGGCTCGTTTCGCGTCGCCCTGATGCTTAAAGTAGATCCCGAGGTTGAACCAGGTGTGCGGTAGCGTTGGGTCCTGGCGCTGTACCTCTTCGAGGATCTTTACTGCTTCCTCCTCCCGGCCTTGCACCTTCAGCAGCGCGAGAGCGTAGTTCAGTTTGTCGCGCGCGGAATGGGGCGCAATTGCGAGCGCCTGCTGAAACTCCCGCACCGCTTGCTGTTGCGTGGTGGGATTCTCATAGAACGCTTTGCCGAGATTGCGGTGCTGGTCCAGCAGGTCCCGATTCAGGGGTTTGGAACACCCCGCCGCCAGTATGAATAACAATGCGGCAAAGCCCCACTGCCACCGTCCTCCCCTATCTGTCCAGTACATGATAAGCGTTCCATTAGACCGCTTTTTCGGGTCAAACTGCAACCGGGAAGCACCAATCGGTGATGCTTCATAGTATGAATACATTACCGCCAATTTTGAGCTCCTGCTGTATACTACTCGAAGCCGGAAAGCCAGCATGAGCGATAGCGACAAAACATCCACCAAAATGGAACCAATGTTCCTGCCCGGCGTGGAGAACAATCCGCAGCCCGGGCCATACGCCGACGCACTGCGCATGATGCAGGCCGCGGGCGAGTATCCGCAAATCTGGCACCTGTTCGCTTTCAAACCGCGTGCCACCGATCACCTGGCGCGCTTTACGCAAGAGATCATGCGCGAGCCGGCCCCGCTTAGCCCTTGGATTCGGGAGCTGATCGCAGCTTACACCTCAGCCCGCAACGATTGTCCGTTTTGACTGAAGTCCCACGCCGCGGTCGCGGCGGTCCTTTTGAAACAGGCGTCGGACTTGAAGCAGGCGTCGGACACGGAAATGAACGCCGAAGAGTTCATCGCGGGCGTGATTCAAGATTTGGAAACATCCGGGCTCAGCGAAAAGGAGAAGGCGCTTTTCCGCTTTGTCGACCGGGTGAACCGATGCTCAACCAGCATCACGGCGAGCGACATGCAACCCTTACACGCGGTGGGCTGGAATGACGACGCGATTTATTATGCCATCACCGTATGCGCGCTCTTCAACTTCTACAATCGCTGGGTGGATGCCAGCGGCGTGCATGCCCTATCGGAAGAAGCGCACCGCCAAGGCGGCCTTCGGTCCGCCAGCGTCGGGTACGTCAGGAAGTAGAGATAAACTGTTGAGGAAATGTCCAGACGCTCGTCAGTAATCCGGCGTGAGATTTCGGAGCCCAAGCCGAGCGAAACCAAACCGGTCCAGGCCGAAGCCGAGACGGTGGAGCGCGGCTATCGCTATCTTGTCCCGTGGCTACTGTTGTTCGCCGGCAGTGGCTGCGCGGCGCTGATTTACGAGATCGTCTGGTTTCAGTTGTTGCAACTGGTAATCGGCTCCTCGGCTGTATCGCTGGGATTGCTTCTCGCGGCTTACATGGGCGGGCTGTGTCTGGGCAGCGCCTTTCTGCCGAGGCTGGTTTCCACGCGGCATCACCCGATGCGCGTCTATGCGTTTCTCGAGTTAGGGATCGCGGCCTTCGGGATCATCGCGTTGTTCGGCGTTCCCTTGATCGCGCGCATTTACCTGGTCGGCGCGGGCGTTAGCGGTTTGGCGGGCCTGGTTTTGCGCGGCGCGATTGCAGCGGCATGCCTGCTCCCTCCTACCTTCTTAATGGGCGCGTCGCTTCCCGCCATCTCCCGCTGGGTGGAAACCACGCCCCGCGGAGTCTCCTGGCTGGGCCTGCTTTATAGCGCTAACGTCGCTGGCGCGGTTGCCGGGTGCGTGCTGGCCGGTTTCTACCTGCTGCGCGTTCACGACATGGCGTTCGCCACTTATGTCGCCGCGGCGATCAATATAGCGGTGGCGCTCCTGGCGTTCGCTTTGGCTAGCCGCAGCGGGCAATGGACTGGCGGCGATGCTCCGGAGCCCGGCGCTCGAGTGACGCGGGCACCTGGTGTGGCATTTATATACGCGGCGATTGCATTCTCCGGGCTCACCGCCCTGGGCGCCGAAGTGGTGTGGACGCGGCTGCTCTCACTGCTGTTGGGTGCCACCGTCTACACCTTCTCGATTATTCTGTCGGTGTTTCTCACCGGCCTGTGGGCCGGCAGCGGGGCTGGTTCTTTCCTGTCCCGCCGGGTGCGGGATCCGCGGCTGGCACTGGCTGGTTGCCAGATCCTGCTGGCGCTCGCCATCGCCTGGACCGCTTTCACGCTCGCGTATGTGCTGCCCTGGTGGCCTGTCGATCCGTGGCTTGCGACGAATCCCTGGCTCAACTTCGATCTGGACGTGACTCGCACCATCCGAGCCATTTTCCCGGCAACGTTGCTGTGGGGCGCCAGCTTCCCTTTGGCGTTAGCGGCGGCGGCGGCGAACCGCGAGGATCCTGCGCGCTTGACGGGCGAGGTTTATGCGGCTAATACCGCCGGGTCCATTGTGGGCGCGCTGGCGTTCAGTCTCCTGCTGATTCCGGCCCTGGGAACCCAAGGCTCCCAACAGTTGCTGATCTGGCTGGCGGCCGCCGCCGCGGTGGTTGCCATTGTTCCACTTGCTCCACTTGCTCCACGCAAGGCCGTTGCATTTACCGGCGCACTGGCCTGCGCTGTTTTACTTGCGTGGGGCCTCACGATAACCGTCGGAGTTGTTCCCTGGCAGGCCATTGCCTATGGCCGCCGCGTTGCGCCTATTTTGCGCGGCCTGGATCGCGCCGCCGATGCCGAGACAACTCCGGTGTTCGTGGGCGAGGGAATCAATTCTTCGGTGGTGATCACCCAGCGCGGCGACGTGAAGTCGTTCTACGTGAGTGGTAAATCGGAGGCCTCCTCGGCGGTGCTGGATATGCGGCTGCAGCGCATGATGGGACACCTTCCCGCCCTGATGCATCCAGCGCCCCATTCGGTGCTGGTGGTGGGGTTTGGCGCGGGAGTAACGGCCGGATCTTTTGTTCCCTACCCCGAGGTTCAGAGCATTGTGATGTGCGAATTAGAGCCTCTGATTCCACCCGCCTCCGAGCAGTTTTTCGGCAAAGAGAATAACCATGTGCTGCGCGATCCGCGCTCCCGCGTTATCTATGATGACGCGCGCCACTACATCCTGATCACCCCGGAGAAGTTCGACGTGATCACTACCGATCCGATTCATCCGTGGGTTAAGGGCACTTCGACCCTGTATTCCAGAGAGTATTATGAGTTGGTCAAGCAGCATTTGAATCCGGGTGGAGTAGTGGCGCAATGGCTTCCGATTTATGAAAGCGACGAGGATACGGTCAAAACCGAACTGGCAACTTTCTTCAGCGTCTTTCCCAACGCCACCATCTGGAGCAACTATTTGAACGGCGACGGGTACGATCTGGTGCTCTTGGGCAGGGCCGACGCTTCCCCGATCAACGTGGATGCGCTCGAGCGGCGTCTGAACCAATCCGGCTATAGCGCAGTGTCTGCCTCGCTCGCTGAAGTCGGGTTCCATTCCGCCGTGGATTTGCTCGCCACCTACGCGGGCAGCGCCGCGGACCTGGCGCCGATGCTGGTCAACGCCCAGATCAATGACGATCTCAATATGCGCTTGCAGTATATGGCGGGACTGGGGTTAAACTCGGTGGCCGCTCCACAGGTTTATCGCGAGGTGCTGTCGTATCGCAAATTCCCCGACGATCTGCTGGTCGGCACGGGCAATGGCGTGAACGCCCTGCATGAATTGATCGGGCGGCCGCACCGTACGTTTTGATGATGTGCCGTGCGTGGTGTTACCTGCTTTGCGCGCTTCTGTTGCCCTGCGGCGCAAGCGCGGAGGTCATATGCGCGCTGGGGGCAGGCGCTTCTTCCTACGACGCGAAAGCCGATCAGCGCCCCACCGCCGACACGATGCAACTGGCTGGCCGAATGAACGCCGCGCTGTCGCCTATTTGCTCGCCGAAATGCCCCCAGATCGCCATCTATCGCAACACTACGGCGCCCAACGCCATGCTAACGGTAACTGGCGACCAGGCGAAATTCGTGTACGCGCCACAGTTCTTCGCGGCAGTCTACGACAGGTATGGAGATGGCGCCATCATTGCGATCATTGCGCACGAGTACGGCCACGCCCTGGCCGAGACACTACCGTCTCCGTGGATGAACAGCGGCTGGATGGAGGAGCAGCGCGCCGATGCCTGGGCCGGTTGCGCCCTGGCCAAAAGCGATCTGAGTTCGCATGATTTGGCGGAAGCGTTAACCGCGGTTTCGAAGTATCCACCGTCCACTCATCCACCGAGTTGGGCCTTGCGTCTGGCGGCTCTGCGGCTCGGGTATGTTCACTGCATGGGGGATGGTTCAAAGTTCGACAGCGCAGCCAAGTAATGCGAATCCCATCGAGCAATTCATGAAGACCAACATGCGCCGAAGCGTCACGATCTTGGCCGCTCTCATCGCCGCGGGCGCCGGCCTCGGCGGTCAACAGCAACCTTCCGCGCCGTTTCATCTACAGGAGGCCAGTATTACCGATATTCAACGGGCCATCCTGGCCGGAAAGATCACCAGTACGGGTCTCGTCCAGCTGTATCTAAAACGGATCAAGACTTACAACAACACGTGCGTGAGCCAGCCGATGGGGATTCTCGGACCTATCACCACTATTCCGCACGCCAGGCAGATCAACGCGCTCTCGACCCTGAACCTGCGGCCGCCTGCGCGCAAGACCTGGGGCTTCGATGAACGCAAGGCGCGCAGCATGACGGATGTGAATGACAACAATCCGAACATGCCCGACGCGCTGGAGGTAGCGGCTGCTCAGGATCGGCAATTCAAGCAGACCGGGAAACTGGTTGGTCCTCTGCAGGGAGTGGTCATGGCGATCAAGGACCAGTACGACACCTTCGACATGCGAACCACATCAGGCGCCGACGCACAGTACGCGAACGACCGCCCGCCGGAAGATGCCACGTTCGTCAAACGGTTGCGAGACGCCGGAGCGATCATTCTGGCCAAGGCCAACCTGGCCGAATACGCAACGGACGGCGCGCGCAGTTCCTTCGGAGGAACGTTCTGCAATCCATACGACACGGAGCGCGAACCGGGCATGTCGAGCGCGGGCTCGGCCGCATCCGTGGCCGCCAACCTGGTGACCTGCGCGATCGGTGAAGAAACTGTCGTGTCGATCAGATGGCCGGCATCCGTCAACAGCCTGGTTGGGCTGGCGCCCACCGAGGAACTCGTGAGCCGGAGAGGGATGATGGGCGCGGGCCTAAGCATGCGGACAGGACCGATTTGCCGCAATGTGCAAGATGCGGCCAGAATACTCGACGTAATCGCCGGCTACGATCCCAAAGACGAGTTGACGGCATTCAGTATCGGACGGAAGCCGGCACAACCATACCGGAGTTTCGCAGGCGCTCAGCGTCTAGACGGCGTCCGGATTGGCGTGATTCGTGAGTACATGTCGAAGAAGCTCTTCTCCAAAGCTGACGAGGAAAGCATTGACATCATCGACCGCGCCGTCGACGACCTTCGTAAACTGGGTGCAACGATCGTGGATCCGGGTCCGGAAGGCGCATTGTTTCAAACCTGCATCGCACGCGACGCGCCGGAACTCATGAACAGCGCGTTTACGCGTCAGTATCCTGACTTGTTCCCGGTGGATGCTGCCGGACGGCCTCAGTCAGATCAATTGGCCACCCTTCTCGGCTTGCATGCGGATCCGGCGCAAGTGCCAGAGAGCCTCTCACTCCGCAATCTTCGAACACCTGCCGTTGAGGGCGAAGACAAATACATGCTGAACAGGTATCTCCAAGAACGTGGAGACGCCAACATCAAAACCAACGCGGACCTGATCTCGAAGGCCAGGTTTTATGAGGATCCTAACTTCCCCGATCGCAAACTGGGAAGGCAAGCCGCGGAACGCGCCACGGTGCTGGACACATCGGCACGGCTGCAGACCCGTTCCGCCTTTCAGACTCTCTTGCTCCAGTGCATGCAGGAACAAATGCTCGACGCGCTAGTGTCCCCTATGTCCACCATCCCGCCACGAAAGCTCACCGCGCCGCGCGAACCCAATGCAAATGGACGCTTGCCGATCGGCTGGTCGTTCATCGGACAGCAAGGTTTCCCCGCCATCACGGTGCCTGCGGGCTTTACGACAGAAATCTGGGACCGCGTGCGCGATGGCAACGGCGGCACGCGCTTAGTTGGACCCATCAAGGCGAGTTTGCCCGTTGGCGTCGATTTCATCGCGCGTCCGTTTGACGAAGGAATGCTATTCCGCGTCGCCTCGGCTTTCGAAGCAGCAACCCGGCATCGCAAACCGCCGCCGGATTTCGGACCGGTGCCCGGTGAACCGTAAGCGGTCGTTCGGCGAGCGACCTATTCCTTGAGCGCGTAAACAAACAGGGAGTTCCCGGCGGAAATAGCCACGTACTGACGGCCATTGATGGCGTATGACATGGGCCCGGACGCGATGGCGCCGCCCAGGTTCGCGTGCCAGAGCAATTCACCGCTGCGCGCGTCGAGGGCGTAGAAATATCCTTCGCGGCCACCGGAGAAAAGTACATCAGAGGCCGTGGTCAGGATACCGGCGTCGGTGACATCGTTCATTTTGAACTCCCATTTGCGCTCGCCCGTTGCGGGATCGATGGCACGAATGGCTCCGTAGCCTTCCTCGTCTTTGCGGGTGTTGATCTTGGATGCGCCTCCGTTGGCTCCGCCGATCAGCGACCTGGGCGATGTTCCCAGGAATCGCCGCCCCTCTTCATATTCCGCTTCGGCCTTGATGTAAAGCGACGAATAGTTGGCCCAGGTGGGAATGTAAAACAGACCAGTGTGAGGACTGAACGAAGGCGAATACCAGTTCGTTCCGCCCTGATTTCCTGGAGAGATCATCGTCCCTTCGGCGGTGGGAACCTTTCCGGCCACGCGCATCGGACGCCCCTGCTCATCGAAGCCTTTGGCCCAATTCACGTCAACAAACGGCTTGCCGAGCAGGAACTGGCCGGTAGCGCGGTCCAACACATAGAAGAACCCGTTGCGATTGGCCCACAGCATTACCCTGCGCGTGACGCCCTTCCAAACGATATCCGCGAGTACGGGCACCTGAACGGCATCGTAATCGAATTCGTCGTGCGGAGAAAATTGATAGTGCCATTTGATCTTTCCTGTGTCGGCGTCCAGCGCGACAACAGAACTGCTGTACAGATTGTCGCCCTGGCGGATGTCGCCGTTATAGTCGGGGCCCGCGTTTCCGATTCCCCAGTAGGTCAGGTTGAGATCCGCATCGTAGGACCCGGTCACCCATACCGAAGCGCCGCCCGTCTTCCACGAATCGCCCTTCCAGGTCTCGTGGCCGGTTTCGCCAGGACCGGGAATGGTATTGAACCGCCAGGCTTCCTTGCCGGTCTTCACGTCGTAAGCAGAGATAAAACCGCGGATACCGTATTCGCCGCCGGCCACACCCACGATGACTTTGTCTTTGATGACCAGCGGCGCGTGCGTGATGGCATAACCCGCCTCCGGATTGGCCACGGTTGTGTTCCACAACGGACGGCCGCTCTTGGCGTCCACGGCCACCAGATGTGCGTCAATGGTCCCCATGAATAACGTCTGGCCGGCGATGGCGACGCCGCGGTTGACCCGGCCACAGCAGGGCCGTGCGAGCGTCGCAGGCGAATAAGAGTAGGTCCAGAACACGCGCCCACTCACCGGATCGATTGCAACGATGTCATTGGGCGCCTGCACCGTGTACAGGATGCCATCCACCACCAGCGGCGTAGCTTCAAACTTTTCGAGCGAGCGTGCCTGGAACACCCACTGTTGCTCCAGGTTTTTCACGTTCTGCGGTGTAATGTCGACCAGCGGGCTGTGACGCTGGCTCAGGTATGTGCCCGAATAGGTCAGCCAGTTCTGGGGCTCCCTGCCGGCGTTCACCAGGCGATCGAACGTCACGTTATTGGAGACAACCTGGGCGGGGAGCGATGCGGCCGCCGCCATCAGCAGTACAAGCGTTCGGTTCATGTCAGATACCTTTCAGGGAAACCAGATAGGCGACGAGATCGGCCAGTTCCTGGGAACTCAGTTTGTTCCGATAGGAAGGCATGGGCGATTTGTCGATGAAAGCCCACTCCTGGAGGCTCGATTTAGGGAACGCGAGCAAACGCTCGTTGGAGTCGATTAGCAGTACCGTGAAAGTATCGATGTTGAGCAGACGTCCGGTGATTGTTTCTCCGGACTTCGTGGTCACCCGATAGGAGCGATTTTGCGGAAGGATTTCGGCGTCCGGATCGAGCAGGGATTGTTCGATTTCGACGGCGCGCCGCTCGGATCCAACGTCGCTGAGGTCCGGTCCCGTGCGCGATCCGGTGGCGCCCACGCGATGGCAGCCGCTGCAGCCACCTTTGCCTTCGAACAAAGCTTTCCCCCGCGTGGGGTTACCATTACCGCTTACCGTGCGGCCTGCCGTGGCCATGGTACGAAGGTAGGCCACGATGGTTCCCGCCTGGAAATCCTGTAGATTGTGCGGGGGCATTGCCGTGTCAGGAATTCCGTTCTGAATTATCTTGATCAAAGCCTCTTCCGAGTACGTTTGGCGAAACTTTGCGTGCCCAAGATCGATACCGGGCACCTGATCGCCCTCCGGCCCATGGCACAACACACAGTTGGCCCGGAACAAGCGCCCGCCCTCGGCGATGTCGGCCGGTGTATAGGAGTGCTGCGCCATGAGCATGATCGGCGCGTAAACAAAAAGCAAAAATAGCAGTGAGATCCTGGACATACCCGTTGCCGCCCTATTAGAACCACTCGAACTTACTTACTGGTGAACCAGCCAATGTTATCCCCGTGGAGCGGCGGGGTCAATGCTATGGCTACCAGAGCGCAGCGGTGGCCAATTTCGCGCCTTCCACCAGCGAGCGCAGCTTCGCCCAGGCGATCTGGGGATGCGTGCGGCCTCCGAACCCGCAATCCGCACCGGCGATCACATTCTCTTTGCCGAGCAATGCGGCGAATCTCTGGATGCGCTGCGATACCAGCTCTGGGTGTTCCACAACGTCCGTCGAGTGTGTGATCACGCCCGGTAAGAGGATCTTCCCTTCGGGAAGTCGCGCCGTTTCCCATACCGCGTATTCGTGC
Organism: Bryobacterales bacterium; assembly: GCA_963725455.1. Classification (GTDB taxonomy): domain Bacteria; phylum Acidobacteriota; class Terriglobia; order Bryobacterales; family Bryobacteraceae; genus Palsa-89. Next base: position 28,566 of record CAVRZH010000147.1, on the reverse strand, counting down.
TCGTGCCGCGCGTTGGCTCCTTCAATCAAGTACGCCTGCGCTTTCACAGAGAGCAGAATGTCCACCAGGTGCTTCAATTCCAAGTCATAGGCATGCGGACCGTGCCAGCTCCCCCAGCAGAGGTGGTAGCGGACGCGGTCCTCGGGGATGCCGCGCAACGCATGGTTCAGTGCTTCGGCGCGCACCTGGCAGCGCTGTTGGAAAGCTTTGAGGCCCATGCCGATGCCGATGCGGTCCCAGAGCGCGGGCAGCCAGGCGTCGTCCACTTGCAGGATAATGCCTGACTCCACTATGGTCTTGTACTCCTGATGCAGGCTGTCCGCCAGAGCGAAGAGGAAGTCTTCTTCCTTCGAGTAATATTCGTTGGAGCGATAGACTTCCAGGCTGGCCGGAGCGGTGCTCGTCAGGAACAACTCGCCCCCGGAGCCCGCGGCGGCCTTGAGTAAGTCAATCTCGCGTGCGAGAACCGCCTGGCCCGTGTAAGTGATGGGGCCGGTACAAATCCAATGTCGCCGCACTTTCTTGATCTGATCGCCAGGCTCAAAGAACAGCGTGCCGCGTTCGGAGGCCCACTTGTAAAAATCCGCGAACTCCTCGCGATCCTTGCCGAGCGTGACAATGGGCGGTCCCTTGCGTTCGCCAGCGGTGAATCCGCCGAAGCGATCGTCAGTGAAAGACAGCCAATCGCCACCTTTGGTGTACTCGCCCTCGTTGATAATGTCCAAGCCGATTTGGCGCTGCTGCTCCACCAGTTGCCGGACGGCGGCTTCTCCCGTCAAGCCCTCGGGTGCGGGCAAACTGCCTACGTGCGTGGTCAGAATTTTGTGAGCGCTCCGCTGCATTGATCGATTATACGGGCGGCGGAGCTACCGATGGTCACTCGCCCCCTCTTCGCGAATTACTTCCTTGGAAATTGCTGGTCTAGCGCCAGATTCAGACTGAAGCACGTTCACGCGCGGCTCACCCAGTAATCCCAGATCAGGGGACTTAATATATTGGGCCACTAGTTGGTTGACTTGATCCGCCGAAATTCCGCGAGCCTTGGCCACCCGCGGCTCTTGCGCTTGCGCCGACGCAGGGCTGATGTCCGGATCCAGGCCGCTGCCGGAGGCAGTTAGTAAGTCGGCTGGAATGGGCCCTTGATAATCCGGATTGTCTTTATGGAACTTGTCGACCGCCGCTTTCACCCGATCCACCAGCTTCTGACTGGTCGGACCCTGGTTAAATCCGCCAGATGCGGTGGGATCATAGCCGTCGTTGCCAGCGGCGGACGGACGGGGCTGGAAGTACTCGGGCTTGGTGAAGTTTTGCCCGATGAGCTCCGAGCCGATTACTTGATTCCCCTTCGTGATCAGGCTTCCATTGGCCTGATGCGGGAATATCAATTGCGAGACTCCCGTAACGGCGAGTGGATAACCCACGCCCAGCAGGATCATCAGGAAGATATTGATTCGCAATGCCGGCCAAAGTTGTGACAACATAATCGTTCGCTCCTCAGTCTCTTACCGCTATGCCAAATGAAACAAAACCAATAACTGGTCGATAGCCCAAATGCCTGGAAACGGCACCAGGATTCCACCGACTCCGTAAATCAGCAGGTTGCGCCGCAACAGGCTGGCCGCGTCCAGCGGACGGTATTTCACGCCTCGCAGAGCCAGCGGAACCAGCGCGATGATGATCAGCGCATTGAAAATCACGGCCGCCAGTACCGCGCTCTGTGGCGTGTGCAGTCCCATGATGTTCAGCTTGGCGAGCGACGGATAGGTGGCCATGAACATCGCCGGGATAATGGCAAAATATTTCGCGACGTCATTGGCGATGGAAAACGTGGTGAGCGCGCCGCGCGTGATCAGCAGCTGCTTGCCGATAGCGACCACTTCAATCAGCTTGGTGGGATTGCTATCCAGGTCCACCATGTTGCCCGCTTCCTTGGCGGCCATGGTGCCCGTATTCATGGCGAGTCCGACGTCGGCCTGCGCTAGCGCGGGTGCGTCGTTGGTGCCGTCCCCGGTCATCGCCACCAGGCGCCCGGCCGCCTGCTCCTTCTTGATGTATTCGAGCTTGTCCTTCGGCGTGGCCTGCGCCAGAAAATCGTCCACACCGGCTTCGGCGGCAATAGCGGCGGCGGTCAACGGATTGTCGCCCGTGATCATGATGCTGCGAATGCCCATGCGGCGCAGCTGCGCAATGCGCTCCTTCATGCCGCCCTTCACGATGTCTTTCAGATGGATGATGCCCAGCAGATGGCTGCCGTCGCACACTGCCAGGGGAGTGCCGCCGTTGCGCGCAATCCGGTCGCTCATCTCCTGAAAGTAGCCGGGAACATCGCCGCCCCGTTCTTTCACGAAGCTGCAAATGGCCTCGGTGGCGCCCTTGCGAAGCTCTCGTCCTTCAAAGTCGACACCGCTCATGCGCGTATAGGCCGAGAATGGAATGAAGCTCGCCGCATGCTCCGGAATGTGGCGTCCGCGCAGCCCGTATTTTTCCTTGGCGAGCACCACCACGGACCGTCCTTCTGGCGTTTCGTCGGCCAGGCTCGACAATTGAGCCGCATCGGCCAGCTCTTCATCGGTCACGCCAGTGATGGCCAGGAACTCCACCGCCTGCCGATTGCCCAGCGTGATAGTGCCGGTCTTATCCAGCAGCAGCGAGTTCACGTCACCCGCGGCTTCCACCGCCTTGCCGCTCATCGCGAGCACGTTATGCTGCATCACGCGGTCCATGCCGGCGATTCCGATGGCCGACAGCAATCCGCCGATAGTGGTTGGAATCAAACACACCAGCAAGGAAACCAGCACGGCCACGCTGGGCACCGCTCCGGCGCCCGCCTGGGATACGCTGAAAGCCGCGTAGGGCTGGAGTGTCACCACCGCCAGCAGGAAGATTAGAGTTAAGCCCGCGATCAGGATGTTGAGCGCCACCTCGTTCGGGGTCTTTTGGCGCTCAGCGCCTTCCACCAGGGCGATCATGCGGTCCAGGAACGTTTCACCTGGATTGGATGTGATTCGAATCTTGATGTGATCGGACAACACGCGCGTGCCGCCCGTCACGGCGCTACGGTCGCCACCCGATTCGCGAATTACCGGCGCGCTCTCACCGGTGATCACCGATTCGTCCACGGTGGCGATGCCGTCGATCACCTCGCCGTCGCCGGGGATCAGTTCACCCGCGTCGCAGGATACGACGTCGCCCGCGCGTAAAGCCGAAGCGGTTACCTCCTCGATCTTGCCGGATTCGGTGATGCGCTTGGCCAGTGCGTCGGTCTTAGTTTTACGCAGACTGTCAGCCTGCGCCTTGCCGCGCGCCTCAGCCATGGCTTCGGCGAAGTTGGCGAATAAAACCGTGAACCAAAGCCAGAGCGCGATCTGCACCCCGAACTTCAGCCCGGCGGCTCCGGCGAACACGTCCCGGATCACGAATAGGGTGGTGAGCAGCGCGCCCACCTCCACCACGAACATCACCGGATTCTTGGCCAGCGTAACCGGATTCAACTTGAGGATCGACGCCTGGATCGCACTTTTGACAATGTCGGGATCGAACAAGGGGCGCGATCGAGCCAGCTTCTTTGGAAGCAGCGACGTTGGATCTTCCGCTGGAGGCATGTTGGGTGTAACTTTCGGAGGGGTCGAAACTGTGGACATAAAACTAGCTCCCGAGCGGCAAAGTAATCAACGAAAACAGCCTGCCGCTTTGCATCAGATAATGTTCTACTATTGGCCCCAGCGATACCGCGGGGAAATAGGTGAGAACCGCGATAATCACCACCGTACCCACCAGCAGGCCAACGAAAAGCGGACCGTGCGTTGGGAAGGTGCCGCTGGTGACCGGCACTTTCTTCTTGGCGGCCAGGCTTCCGGCGGCGGCGAGAATCGGAATCAGAAATAGAAAGCGTCCGATCAACATCCCCAGACCGATACTCAGGTTGTACCAGGGCGTGTTGACGCTCAGGCCTCCGAACGCGCTTCCGTTGTTGCCTGTTCCGCTGGTATAGGCGTAAAGAATCTCGGACAAGCCGTGAGGCCCGTTGTTGTTCATGTTGGCGATCGCCGCGCCCGGCGGATTCCAGTAGCCCTTGGCGGCAAACACGGCCTGCGTGGAAAGAGCGCTGAACACCAGGATGCAGGCGGAAGTAACGATGATGGCCAGCATCGCCATCTTCACCTCTTTCTGCTCCAGCTTCTTGCCTAGATACTCGGGAGTCCGTCCGACCATCAAACCGGCGATGAATACCGCGATGATGCAGTAAATCAAAATGCCGTACATACCCGCGCCCACGCCGCCGAAAACCACGATGTCGGTCATCATGTTGAGCAAAGGCACCAGGCCGGCGATAGGCAGAAGGCTGTCGTGCTGGTTGTTGACGGCCCCGCAACTGGTATCCGTGGTGACAGTAGTAAACAGAGCGGAGTTGACAACTCCGAAGCGAACCTCTTTGCCTTCCATATTCCCGCCCGCTTGCGTGGAGGTGGCCGTAGTCTGGATGCCGAGCTTGGCAAGATTGGGATTTCCCGCCTGCTCAAATCCGTAACAGACAAACACGCCCACCAGGAACATCACCGTGAAAGCCGCGAAAATAGCCCAGCCCTGGCGGGTGTCGCCGACCATTTTGCCGAAGGTGTAAGTCAAGGCCGCCGGGATTACCAGAAGGAGCCACATCTCAAACAAGTTGGTGATGGGCGAGGGATTCTCGAAAGGATGCGCGGAGTTGGCGCCGAAGAAGCCTCCGCCATTGGTGCCCAGTTCCTTGATGGCTTCCTGCGACGCCACCGGCCCCTGCGTGATGATCTGTTTCGCGCCTTCCACCGTGGTGACAGTGGTGTTGGGCTTGAGATTCTGAATCACACCCTGCGAGCACAGAAACAAAGCGGCAACAAACGATATCGGCAGCAAAACGTAGAGCGTTCCACGAACCATGTCGACCCAGAAATTACCCAGGGTCCGCATCTCATGCCGCGCAAATCCCCGGATCACCGCAATCGCAATGGCCAGCCCGGCCGCAGCAGAAACAAAGTTCTGGACGGTCAGTCCCGCCATTTGCACGAAATAGCTCAGCGTTGATTCGCCGGAGTAAGCTTGCCAGTTGGTATTGGTGAGGAAACTGACGGAAGTGTTGAACGCCAGATCCGGACTCACATTGGGCGTGCCAAAATTCTGCGGATTGAATGGCAGATAGGCTTGGGCCCTTTGGAGCAGATACACCACTAGAAAACCGAAGATGCTGAACGCCAGCAGAGACGCAGTGTACTGAGTCCAGCGCTGTTCGACGTCCTCTTGAACGCCGGCGGCCTTATACGTCAGCACCTCCAGCCATCGCATTACTGGATGCAGGAAGGTACGCTTACCTTCAAAGACGTTGGCCATGTAGGCGCCCAACGGCTTCACACACAGCAGGATCAGAGCGAAATACAGTGCGATTTGCAAAATTCCGTTACTTGTCATGATTTCCCTCCCCGGCGCTCAGAATTTCTCCGGGCGGAGCAGCGCATACAGCAGGTAAACAAAAAGACCGAGCGAGGTAATGCCGGCGATGATGTAGTCCATGATCCTCTCCTAAAGCTTGTCGCAGGCCTTGGTGAATGCCCAGCAGACAAACAAGAACAGACAGCCCACTGCGACGTAAAGCAGGTCGAGCATATGACTTACTCCCTTTCTGTAACAACCACCTGGTGGCCAAAGCGACGAAGTTTCCGAGCCAGGCGCTTCTCCCGGGTCAGCCACCAGCGCTTACGGCTCCCAACAACCACCAAAGACTGAGGTTTCAAAACCGCTTGTAAAGTCTCCAACGGATCGCGGCACAAATAGATCGAAACGCGCGTTTCCACCCGGCAGTGACTGGCAATCACCCGTAACCGCCGCTCGTTGAAGTCCACTAATATGGGTGGGCTGGTGAGCGGCAGAGGATACGGAACGATTTGCGGCACGAGCAGGGTGATCCGGCCGCCCAAGCTACTGGCCAGATTCCCAGCTTCCTTTAATGCCGCCAGCGTCGCGTCAACCGAGGTAAAGACCACTGAGATGTCTAGTTTGGAGTCGGTTTCTTCGCGAGACGGCCGTACCGGGACTCCGGTCAACGGCGCGATCATTCTCTCCAGCGCAAGCGACATGGATTCCGCCCTCCTATTAACGAGGTTAGGATCGGGAGCCTGAAGAAGTCCTTAGAAAGGGATAAAGAATTAGTGAAGAGAAAGGGGGAATTCGAAGCAGCGCAGGTTAATGCTGGACCAAGGCTCATGGCCGCTAAAATCATTCCTTCCAAAATAATTCAGCGTCCGACCGGCGCACGTAGTTTGCGTCGATCTCGGCGGGATCGCTGGAGCGGCCCACGGTGAAATCGTCCCACGCGATATGGCCGATCGCAGCGGCCAGCGCGCGGGGGGCAATGACAACGGGAATGGCCGTGTCGATGGGAGCGGTTGAGACGAATTCGTATGTGCCGGAGTGCAGCTTGTCTAACGTTGGAAGCCACGCCTCGAACTTGAGCACAGCTTCGGGCATCACGAGTTCGAGCTCACTGTTATAAACCGCCGCGTATACCTCTCCGCGGCGCGCATCGATCACCGTAGCGCGCAGGGGCGCCGACCCGAAGGACGCCAGCGCACGTAGGTTCGATACCGCAACCACGCGCTTGCTGGTGGCTTCAGCCAATCCTTTCGAGGCGGCCAGCCCCACCCGCACACCCGTGAACGACCCTGGCCCCGAAGCGGCAGCGAAGCATTCCATTTGATGCACCGTGATCCCGTTCTTTTCGAGCAGGTGCTGGATATGCCCAAACAGCACATGGCCGAAGCCTTCCGGCGCGTGGAGTGCCATCTCCTCCACCACTACGTTGGCCTCAGTGAGTGCGATACTGCCAAATTCGGACGTGGTGTCGATGGAGAGAATCACTGATCCACTCAGGCTCGTCATTTCTCCAGCTGATAGACGCGGTCTGTCTGGTAAGCCTTGCCGTGGGCATTCAAAGCCAATAGATGGACACTGAGTACGGCAGGGAAATTAGCCGCCACGGATGAGGGAACGATAAAAGTCCCGGCCGAACCCGTACCTAATACCCTGACGCCCCGGCCGTCAGCCACCGATTCAGCGGTCCAGAGAAACATCATCGCGCGCGTGGCGCGAGATTCCCGTGTCAGCTTCACCGAGAACGGCGTGGGCAAGCCTACCACCAGCATGTTGCCGGGCGGCGCGGCAATTTCAAATGGAATCTTTTTCAAGTCCGTCTCGATTTCCTGGACCGGCACCGGCTGCGACTCGAATTTATACGACTTCAACATCGATTCCTTGTGCCCCTCCCGTGCGATATACAGCACCCAGGGATGGCTGGCGTCCGGCGCTTCCCCGGTAAAATGTTCGCCGCTGTATTTCTTTTGCTCCAGCGATTCGCCGGTCACCGGATTCAACCACTGTACGTCATAACCGTGCTTCATCACCGTCACTTCGACGGGCGGGCCCGGATGTTCCACATAGTTCACGTACTCTACATCGTCGAGCGCCACCGCGCGCGCGCCGTCGACGTCGAAGTACGGCTCCAGCTCCCAATGCCGGGTACCAGACATGAAGTCGAACCAATATTTCGCGACGCTGGGGTTATCTCCTCGAAACTCGGGATACTCGCCATCCATCGTGGAGTTCCACAAATGCAGCGCGTCGGTGACGCCGACGAACGGAACCGCATAAAACTGGTGCTCGACCGAGGCCAAGACATCACGTGACACGGCGGCGTCGTCTTGCGAACCTTCGATGACAAAATCCATCCACCCGTCGGGAAGCAAGGGCGACGAGGTTATTTTCGCGTTCGACGATCGCGGGTGCTGGTAGGGATCCAGCATCTTCAGATCCAGCCCCAATTCTTTCAGCAGCTCGCGGCCATTGCTATAGTCCTCAAATTCCCCCAGGCCCTGCCAGGTAACGTTGAAAGCCGCATAGCGTGCGACGACGTAACGAATGAAGCGCTCGCGCGCCTGGCGGTCCCCGAAAAGGCCGGTGATGCAATCCGGATCCGCAGCCAGCATCAGATCCGTCGTGATTCCGCGCTTATGAATTTCCCCAACGCGCCGGTCCAGCTCATCGAAATACGCCGGATTCGGCCGATCCGGACCAAGATACACCAGCGCGCGATCTTTCGCGTTCCCGAGTATCGAACCGCGAAAATGGTTGAATTTGTTTTCGGCGGCTGCATTGAGCTGCCGATCGAATTCAGCCGGGGCTTCAAACGCAAAACGGTCGGCCACGTAGCCCATCCAAAGATGCGGCTGCTTGTTGTCGGTGGCCCAGTGGTGTACGTTGGCGACATTGACGAAACCCGGCGAATCGGAGGCGGTTGCGTTGAACATGCCCTCCTTGCCGTTGAACGCGGGCACGCCGCTGGTAACGTGGTAGGTCCATTGTCCGCTTTCGGTGGGCGTGAACCGGACCATGATCTTGTTACGGCTGGCATCCCAAAAGCCCGGCATTAAATAGGTGCGGAAGGTTGGGGAGCGAAACTCGACCTCGAGCGTGACCGTTGCATATGGATTGGGGTTCGCCGCCAAAATTGCGGCGGGAAGCTCAAACGGCATCTCACAAGGAGAGTACGCAGGCGTTCCTTCACAGGGCGACTGCGCAAACGCGGGCGTCTGCTGAAAGCCTTCCAGAACGCACAAACAGAAGACAAAGAAGCAGAAAACGAGCCGCCGACGCGCCAGCATCTTCCTTCAGACTATCGCAGTCCGCACGCGAAATTTCATGTGACTGCACCAATAACGGTTCGGCCGGCATCCAACTCTTTTGAGGAGGAGCCGTGGAAAGTGCGCATCGGGTTGTGATCCTGGGCGGTGGCTTCGGCGGGCTTTACGCCGCAAAGGCCTTGAAGAAAGCGACGGTTCAAGTTACGCTACTAGACCGCCGCAATTTCCATCTTTTCCAACCGCTGCTCTATCAGGTAGCGACGGGCGCCCTCTCACCTGGTGAGATCGCATCGCCGCTGCGCGCCGTACTGCGCCGGCAGCAGAATACCCGCGTGCTGCTCGGCGACGCCGTGGATCTGGACGTCGACTTCAACCGGGTGATCCTGGCCGACGGCCAAACGGTAGAGTTTGACTCGCTGATTGTCGCCACCGGTTCCACCGATTCTTATTTCGGCCATGATGAGTGGCGGCGTAACGCACCCAGCCTGAAGACCATTGAAGAGGCCACCAACATCCGAGGCAAGATTCTCTTTGCGTTCGAGGCGGCCGAGCGCGAGCCTGACCCGGAAAAGCAGCGCCAGTGGCTGACGTTTGCGATTGTCGGCGGAGGGCCCACCGGGGTGGAGTTGGCGGGCGCGCTGGCCGAAATTGCTCGCGATACCCTGCGGCATGACTTCCGTTCCATTCGTCCGGAAAGCGCGCGCATTTTTCTGATCGAAGGCGCGCCGCGGGTGCTGCCCAGCTATCCGGAAGATCTGTCGGCGAAGGCCGAGGCCTCACTCCGGCGTCTGAATGTCATGCCGCGCACCGGCGTGTTTGTCACTCACGTCGACGATCACGGTGTAACCGTGAAGGCAGCGGACGGCCAGGAAAGCAATTTTGCGGCCCGCACGGTGATTTGGGCGGCAGGGGTGGCTCCGTCATCATTCGCCCAAGTGCTGGAGCATCGCGCCAGTGCAACCCTGGATCGACAGGGCCGCGTGATCGTGAACCCTGACTGCAGCGTGCCCGGGCATCCCGATATTTTCGTGATTGGCGATCTGGCCCACTTCGACCAGGACGGGAAGCCGCTGCCGGGCGTGGCGCAAGTGGCCATGCAGCAGGGCGCCTATGTTGCGAGATTAATTCGCGATCGGCGGCGCAACGATAGTTCGCACCCGCCATTTCACTATTTCGACAAAGGCAGCCTGGCCGTGATTGGACGCGCGTCGGCCGTGGCTGAAATCGGCCCGTTGCATATGTCCGGCCTGCTGGCGTGGCTCACCTGGTTGTTTGTCCACTTGATGTATCTGGTGGAATTTTCCAATCGCGTGCTGGTGTTCGTGCAATGGGGCTTTCTCTACCTGACGTTCAATCGGGGCGCGCGGCTGATCACGGGACCGGCCGGCGCTCCGGAACGCCCCGCCACAACGGAAGAAGAGCCGCGTCATACAGCCATGGGACGATAACGGTCAAGAATACTTTCATGGGCTAGTCTCAAAACCGTAGGTCGTTCCGAAATCGATTCCCTGCGCCGAGAACGATTGTGGGTAAGTGTAGTTGGTCACGTTCAGGTAGTAAGGGTTGGTGTAGCCATCCTCGGAAAATTGTACGTACGGCGCCATGGCTCCCAAAACTACTGAGGGAACCGTCAACGTTCCGGCGCTGGCTGAAGCGGAACAGATGAACGCAGTATACAAGCCATTTCCGGACGAGGCGCCATAGATTTGCACGAACGAATCAGGAGCAGCATTGGTCCAGGTCAGACTCAGCCCGCCGAGCCAGTTGGGGGGAGCGCCTGGCGATGAGAAGCCAAAACGGAACTTCGATCTCGGCGCGGAACGGGCCAACCTGCTCGCCTCCTGCGCCATTATTGACTTGCACTGAGTAGGCGGGCGGAGACGTTCCAGTCTGTTGCGTGGATCCGATCGGTCCCGCGTCCAACGACGCTGGAGGTGAAGAACTCTGCTGCTCCTGCATGGTCACACAGCTCCCTGCCGAAATCCCGGCCAAGCCGACCCAATACTGCGGAACAACGAAGCCCTCCTGAGCAACCAAAGAGTCAAAGATCGATGGGAAAAAGAAACTAGCGACGAATTCCGCTGGCGTGTATACGTTGAAACTGTCAGTGATGTTAAGAGGGTTATATACCAGGGACGGAGAGTTCCCAATCGCCACAGTTTCGATCTTGATTGAAGGTTGATCTAACAATGTCGCCAATTCCGTACCCGTGTACCCGGTGCTTCGATCTGAGCACGTGGTCCCGTTCGCAGCCACCGGGAGCGTTGCGAAATTGCTGATGTGCGTTTCCGTCCAAACCACCATCGATACCCAGCATCCTGGTTGCGCGCTCTCTGGCACCGTAACATTGATCTGATCGACCCCTGGGTACGGTGACCGGCCGCGATAGCTGATGGTCGCCGGAATTCCGCCTATATCCACCTCCAGCGGAAGATTGGTCAGATCATTCTGCCTCTGCGGATAACTCATCTCGTCGTTATTGAGATCCGGACCCACGCCGGAGCCCCAAAGAACGATGGTTTCACCCGGATTGGCGGAACTCGTCGGCCCGAGAATTTGTCCGCTCGCATGCTGCGCGACGGCCGGGCCGTACCCCGCACCATACAAAGTGTCAATTCCGAATTCCGTTTGCACCACCTGGATCGCCACAGGTTTACTGGCGGCGCCGTTGTTCGTTACGGTAAGGATGCCGACACCCGCCGGCGTGGCTGAAGGCAGTATGGCGGCGATTTGTCCGGGCGTAACGTAGTAAAGGATGGGATGCGTGGTGGCTCCATCCACGCGTACAGTGAGGCTGGTGCCACTGATGGACGTTGTCAGTGGAAACGACTGCGGATTGCTGGACACGTTCGCCAGGTCCTTCCCGAAAATGGTAACCAGCGAGCGCCGTGCGATGCCGTAATTCGGCGAACCGGGCAGAATATAGCTGTAGTTGTTCTCGATCGCCGCGACCGAAGGTTGCGCAGCGGCAAACGCGGTGCCGAACAAAAAGCACAGGCCCAAGACGAAACACCTCAGGCTTCCGAATGTCCGAATGTGTGTCCAACCGACACGGCCAGGAAGCATTTCCGGTCCAAAGACGCTCGCCGGCATAAGGCGGGTTTCTTCGATTAACCACTATTCTTCGGATGGCAATAGAATCGCTATACTGGATGGCTTGTTGGCTAGTACTCCGACAAAACCGTCCTCCGTCGACGGACAAACCACGGCCCAGACGGCTTCCACCCGGCGCCTGTGGCCCCGCATTCTCGCGATTGTTGCTTTCTTCGCCGCCTTCGAGGGTCTTCTGTTTCACACCGGGCTTTATTCCTCTATCGTGGAGCCGGACTCCACTACCGGATACATGGAGATCCAGCTGCGCAACGAGATCCGGCGGCCCAAGCCCAATCGCAACCAGGTGCTGGCGGTGGGGCATTCCCGCATGTCGTTGTTGCCGCGTGTGGTGCATGAGGAAAAACCCGGCACCGGTTACACATTCGCCACCATCGGGCTGGGCGGCACGTCACCCCGCACCTGGTATTACGCGCTCCGCGCGGTGGATCCGAACGCCCACAATTATGCGGCCATCGTGATTCCCACCGACGACTATAACGAGCCAGATAGTTATGATTACCAGTCCGAGCGCGAGACAGACCTGCACTATCTGATCGCGCGTCTCTCACTGCATGACCTGCTCGAATTTCCGTGGACCTATCGCAGCAGAAAACTTCAATGGGAGGTTGTTGGTGGAATCATCTTCAAAGGAACGATTTATAGGCGCGATTTTATCGAGTTTTTGAAGCATCCCATCGCGCGTATCGCGAAGGTGCGTTATTACGATAGCGATTCGGCCGGCTGGTATTACGGCTACGGCGGCGTGGACGAGAGTCTGACCGGCTTGCAGATCGATTGGCAGAATAAAAAGATCCAGTTTCCCGACCGTGTTTCCGCGGAGCGGCGCCAGGACGTCGAAAACGAATTGTTTCCGACGCTTCCGCCCGACCAAGGCCGCGAGACCGCCTATCTGCGTTATTGGTATGGCCGGATGATCGATTATTATCGCGGAACGGGAACCAAGCTCATCTTTATGCGTGTGCCGCGGGCGCCCATCTCGCCGCCTGACGCTCCACCCAAATTAGACAGCGCGGTGCGGCAGATCGCGTCGCAGCCGGATGTAATCGTGCTCGACGAACGGCTGTTCAACCAGTCTGGAACATCCCGACCTGTTCTGGGATGGATGGCATTTGAACCGGCCTGGAATGGAGCAGTTCTCCCGCGTTCTCGCCACCGAAGTCCGCCGCGTTCTGGGTCCGCCCAAGCCTTAAGCCATGCTGTTCAACACCCCGCAATTCTTCTTATTTCTCGCCATCGTCCTCATCCTGTTTTACTCCGCTCCACGCTCGTGGCGGAAATATATTCTTCTCGCCGCCAGCTACTTCTTCTACATGAGCTTCATTCCGAAGTTCATTTTGCTGCTGCTTTCGCTCACCGCCATCGATTACACCGCTGCGCGCTGGATTTCGCGGACTGAGTCGCCGGGATCGCGCAAAGTCGCTTTAGTAGTCAGCTTATCGGCTAACCTGGGCCTGCTCGGTTTCTTCAAGTACTACAATTTCTTCGCCGCGAACATTGCTCACCTTTTCCACCGGCCGGAGAATGCCTTCGCACTGAGCATCATTCTTCCCCTGGGAATCAGTTTTCACACTTTCCAGAGCATGTCCTATGTGATCGATGTTTACCGCAAGGAACAAGAACCGATCACCAACCCCATCGATTACGCGCTGTTTATTTCGTTCTTTCCGCAACTGGTTGCAGGGCCGATCGTGCGGGCGCGCGAATTCTTCGGCGACCTGTACCATTGGCAGCGCCCATCCAGCGATGACGTGCTGCGCGGTTTGCTGCTGCTTTTTCTAGGCTTGGCCAAGAAAATGGTGATGGCCGATCAATTCGCCCAAATTGCCAATGCCTACTTCAAGGACGCTTCCAAGCAGCCCGGAATGGTGCCCGCGTGGTCGGCGGTGATCGCGTTCGGCATCCAGATCTATTTCGATTTTTCCGGCTACACCGACATGGCCATCGGGATGGCGAAGCTGCTAGGCTTTCACTTCCCCGTGAACTTCCGGCGCCCATATCTCGCTTCCAGCATCACCGACTTCTGGCATCGCTGGCACATTTCGCTGTCGCGCTGGCTGCGCGATTATTTATACATTCCCCTGGGCGGTAATCGGCATGGCAAATTGCAAACGTACCGCAACTTGATGCTAACCATGCTGCTCGGCGGGCTATGGCACGGAGCGAGTTGGAACTTTATGGTGTGGGGCGGCTATCACGGGGCGCTACTGAGCGTCGAACGAATGTTTCGCGGCCGCCAAACAACAAGCGCCGAGCCTGCGCGTTGGACCGTGTTTTATCCGCTCCAGGCTCTGATCACCTTCGGGCTCGTGATGGTCGGCTGGGTCTTCTTCCGTGCAACCACATTCCAGGACAGCCTGTACGTGCTGCATCAGATGTTCTTTGTTCCGCATGGATCGCAATTGATCCCTCGCTGGTTGAAGGTGCTGGCCCTCGGCACGTTGGTTCTGGCGGTACTCGAAGAGAAGAAGGAGTGGTTTGAGGAAGTTTCGCTCGGGCCGGCCTGGGCGTATGGAGCCGTTTGCGCTCTGCTGCTGCTGGCCGTGGAATTGATCGGGTTTACCGAGGTCGCCGTGCCGTTCGTGTATTTTCAGTTTTAGGGAAGAATTCAGAAGTCAGAAGTCGAAATTCAGAACGTCGACTTCATTCTGAATTCTGGCTTCTGAGTTCTGCTTCATGGTTTCACAGCTTCCTCGATCTGAAAGCCGCGCTTGTTTCCGGCCGTCACGATGCGGCCAGCAAACTTGTGTTGTCCATTAATTGTGAGATCCAGGAGCCGCCCCACGCTGAAATCCAGCGCGAGCACGTCCTCTACTTTCAAATCCATCAGGTCCGCCACGTTCAGCGTGGGCCCGCGCAACCGGCTATCCAGCCACAGCCGCGACGTGCGGATCAAGTGCAAAATCCGGCTCTGCTCCTGTTCGGTGGATTGGCTCTTGCGCACCGACCATTGCTGGTCAAACTTGTTGCGCAGCATCTTAACGACAATCGACGGGATGCCGATGTTCATCATTCCGGCGTTTTCGCCAATCCGCACTTCCATGCTGACCGCTACCACCGCTTCGTTGGGCGCCAGGATGCGCAGCAGCCCAGGCTCGGTTTCGTGCGATTCGATCTCGAACTCGAGCGGCGTTACCGCATGCCAGGCGGTTTTCAGGTCGTTCAACGTAATTCGAAACAGGCCGTCCAGTACGCTTTGCTCGATCTCTGTGATCTCCCGGTTGATCTTGGTCAGCGATTTGGCGGCTCCGCCTAGCAGCATCTCGAATATGGGAAACACCAGCGCCGGATTCATCTCCAGCACCGCGTTTCCTTCATAGGGCTGCATTCCCAGCGACACCAGACAAGTGGGCGAAGGGAGTGCCTGTGAGAATTCGACAAAAGAGAGCTGCTCCACCGAAACCAGATTCACGGCTACGTACGCCCGCAAATAGGCTGAGAGGCTGGAAGCCAGGCTGCGCGCGAAGTTTTCGTGGAGCATGTGGATGGCGCGAAGCTGGTCTTTGGCAATCCGGTCCGGTCGCCGGAAGTCATAAGGCTCGGCGCGCAGCGCGGGGTCTTCATCGATAGGCGTTTCGCGGAGATTGCGAAATACATCGTCAATCTCCTCCTGCGAAAGAACGCGGTCCACCATATCTCTTTTCTAAACGTCCATCGACACCCTCCCCATTTTCTTTACGAAATTCCCCATAAAATCAGCCCCTGTGACTGGCTGGTAGAATCGGAGCGTGCCGAGTTTTCACGTCCAAAATTTCGGATGCCGGGCCTCGCAGTCGGACGGTTCGGCCATCGAATCGGCACTGCTCAGGGAGGGTCTGAATCCCGCCGCGCATTCGTCCGAGGCTCAGCTCGTCGTGCTAAACACTTGCACCGTCACCTCTTGCGCCGATGAAGACGTCCGCAATACTATCCATCGCGTGCATCGGGAGAATCCGGACGCGCGCATCCTGGTCACTGGCTGCTATGCACAGCGCGCTCCCGAGGAGCTGGCTGTATTACCCGGCGTGTACTGGGTGGTAGGGAACTCGCATAAGGTGAGAATTCCCGAAATACTCGCTCAAGAGCACTACCACGGACAAATTCACGTAGGCGACATATTCGCTGAGCACGATTTCCTGGCCCGGCCGGTGGAAAACGCCGCCGGCGATCGCACGCGCCCCAACCTCAAGATCCAGGACGGCTGCAACAACCGCTGCTCGTTCTGCGTTATTCCCTTCGTGCGCGGGCGCAGCCGCAGCGCTCCCGCCGATCAGGTGGTCGAACAAGTGCGCGATCTTGCGGCGCGCTATCGGGAGGTGGTGCTAAGTGGGATCAATCTCGGCCGCTGGGGACGCGAGGCGGGAAGCTCCCTGCGCCTGGCCGATCTGCTTCGCCGCCTTTTGAATGAGACTGAGATCGGGCGGCTGCGTCTCAGCTCGGTGGAGCCGATGGACTGGAGCGAAGATCTGCTCGGCTTGGTGGCTTCGTCCGGGCGCATCGCCAAGCACGTGCATGCCCCGTTGCAGTCGGGTTCGGATGGCGTGCTGCGCCGCATGCACCGCAAATACCGGCCGCGCCATTATGAAGACCGCATCGTGAAAGCCCGCGCGTGGATGCCGGACGCGGCCATCGGCGCCGATGTCATGACCGGCTTTCCCGGTGAGACCGACGCCGAGTTCGAAGAGACTCGCGCGTTCATCGAGCGCCTGCCGTTCACGTACCTGCATGTCTTCACCTATTCGGAACGCCCGGGAACACCGGCGGCGGCGCGCGAGCAGGTCCCTATGGAAGCGCGCCGCGAACGCAACCGGATTCTCAGGGATCTGGCCGCCCAAAAGAATCTCGAATTCCGGCGGCGGATGTTGGGCCGCACCCTTTCGGTTGTCACTTTGCGCGATGGCGCGCTGTCAGATAATTTCCTTAAAGTCGAACTAGGCGCTCAGCGCCAGCCGAATCAGTTGTTGGAAGTTAAGATCGGCGCGCTTACTCCCGCCGGTCTCCGCGAGCAAGATGTACTGGCGGTTCTATAGACCGACCGGTATTCATCCGGATTGATCGGCGCCCACATTCTCCCTGAAAGTGAGCCCCAACCACTTCGAATGAGATAAAATGGCCGAGCCACTTGCAGTGTGCATGCAACTCGCGGTTGGAAGGCCAACCTGCCGAGCTGCACGCTTTTGGGGCTAGCATATAATTTTGACGCTCTCGCAAGAAATATGATTGTCAAACTCAATCACCTCCAAGGCAAGTCGGCCGCCACCAGCGCCCAAGACGTCATTGGAACGGTCTACACGCTTTTGGAGGAAGGCCACATCGAGAAAGCTCAGTTTGCCCGCCTCCAGATCGAATTGGACTGGATTCAATACAAGCAGAACTTTCGCGAAGTGGTGATCGCGACGCACGGCTATAACGATCAGGGCCAGCAGGTACCCATCATGGACGTGCACGTCGACGTCCGGCAGGTGGTGCCGGGATGCCTGCGGGCGGCCCTGCTGCGAGCCCTGGCCCACAGCAACGCGCCGGAGCCGCAGAACCAGGACCGGCTGCCGCTCGAAAAGTTCCAATCCATGCGCTCCAGCATCGTGTGGGAGTTCAACAAGCTGTATTGGAGCCGCGTGAACGACTGGGAGGCGGCTACCGGCAAGGGTTACGAGCAGGCGCTCCCGGGCGGCGCTTCGGATGGACACAACCCGGAGGCGATCGCCGATAGCGTCGCGGATTTCTGGACCTTGTTGAAGGATTTGGAATCCAAAAATCAGCTGCCACCGGAAATTTACCTCTTAGAGATCGGCGTTGGGACCGGCGTGCGCTGCGGGATGTGGCTCACTAAGTTTCGGGCGCTGGATCAGGAGCGCGGAACCGACTATTATCCGAAGCTGCGCGTACTGCTGGGTGATTATTCGCTCGCCACACTCGACATGTCCAAGCCGGCCATCGAGGAACATGCCGATTTGTGTAGCTTCCTGGTGCTGGATGCCACCAATCCGCTGAAAACGCTGTCGTTTCTGCGGCATAAGATCATGCAGGTGCACTCCACCAACGTCTACGACAACCTGCCTGACGAAGAAGTTGTGCGCCGCGACGGCAAGCTGTACTTCGTCCAGGTGCGGGCCTACCTTCCTATGGCCGATGTGGTGCGCCTCTCCACCGAATTCGACATCCCTCCAGACAAACTCCGCTCCACGATAACCCGCTTACTCTCCGGCAGCACCGAATTCCTGGGCGATCCCGCCCGCGGCGTTGCCTTCTGGATGGATGTCTGGAGCGCCGTGCGCTTGGAAGAGCGGCTGGTGCTGGTGGAGGATCTGCCAGACTTCCCTTTTCCCCAGGGTTTAGACGCCCAGAAAATAGAAGATATCCTCAAGGACGCGCCCACGGATTTTCGTTTTCACTTGAGTTCGGGAGCGCTCGCCAGCTTCTTGAACACGCTTCCGTTGTTGCATCCGCGCGGATATTTGCAGGTACAAGATATTTTTGTGACGGACCTGGATCAGTACCGCCTGGGCTTTTACGGCCCCGGAAAGCTGGATGGCTCACTGCTGAATTGGGTGAATGGTGCTTTACTAAAAGAGGTGGCCGAACGCGCCGGATACAACGTGCGCTTCGCTCCGTTCCACTACCGCAAAGGATCGCGCACTTCCGTTCTCTATACCACGCGCCGAGAATAAATGACTCCCACTCTCCCTATAACGATGGTCGGCAGCTATGCCATGCCGGGCTGGCTGGAGCGCCTGAAGACCGAATATTTCGCCCGGCGAATCAGCCGTCACGATCTGGATGAAATCTATGACGCGGCGGCCAAGGCCGCAATCAAGGACCAGGAAATCGCTGGTTTAGACATCGTCACCGACGGCGAGCCCCGCCGCGACAACATGGTGGACTACTTCGTGGAACGGCTTCCCGGAGTGCAGATTGACCGGTCTTCCAAGAAATTTTATTACGATTTCTACGACAGCGTGGTGCAAGGCAAGCTGCCCATGGCGTCGCTCGGCCTGGTTCCGGATTTCCACTTTCTGCAAACGTTTACAGAGCGCCAGACCAAGATCAACATCACCGGCCCGCATTGCCTGAGCAAGCGCATTCGCAATCAGTATTACCCGAGCGAAGAAGCTTTGGCCACCGATATCGCCAAAGTGATGAACCTGGAATTGAAGGCGCTGGTGAAAGCGGGCGCCACCTACATCCAGATCGACGAGCCTTATTATTCAGGCTTTCCCGAAGATCTGCCGTGGTGCGTGAAGGTTTTGAATACCATGGTAGAGGGCGTGGACGCGAAGATCGCGGTGCACATCTGCTATGGCAACCGGTACGGCAAGCCATCCTGGGAAGGCAGCTATCGGTATCTGTTCCCGGCCATCATGGAAGCCAACGTGCACCAGTTGACGATGGAGTTCGCGCGGCGCGGCGGCGAAGATCTGGACCTGTTCAAGGAGTTCAATACCAAATTTGAATTGGGCGTCGGTGTGATCGACGTAAAAACGGACGACATCGAAACGCCGGAAATGGTGGCCGAGCGTATCCATAAGGCGCTCAAAGTTCTGCCGCCCGAGCGCATCTTCATCCTGCCGGATTGCGGCCTGTTCCATTTGTCGCGCGATGTGGCGTTCGCCAAACTGAAAGCCATGGTGGAAGGCACGCGTATCGTCCGCAAAGAATTGGGCAAATAGTAATGGCCTCCGCAAATCCTCTTCGAGACGCAGTCACCTCCGGCCGTTTCTGCTACATGGTCGAAATGGTGGCCAGCGCATCGATGACCGAGGAGAAGCTCGGCGATATCGCCGCCGGGATCGCCGGGATTTCCGAAGTGGTGGGCGCGGGAATCACCAGTTGGGCGGGCGGATCGGCCGGGCACGATCCGGTGCG
The DNA here is from genome assembly GCA_963725455.1 of Bryobacterales bacterium. Classification (GTDB taxonomy): domain Bacteria; phylum Acidobacteriota; class Terriglobia; order Bryobacterales; family Bryobacteraceae; genus Palsa-89. The sequence continues at coordinate 8,950 of CAVRZH010000147.1, read as the reverse complement.
CGTGGCGGCCATCGCCAAAGAGCGCGGTCTAACTCCCAATGTCCATCTGACATGCGTGAGCAAGACTCCCGCGGATGTCGCCAAGTTTCTGGATGATCTGATCGCGCTTGAAATCCAGAACGTTTTCGCCATCACGGGCGATTATCCGAAAGGCGCGCCGCTAGGCAGCGTCGGCTACGCGTGCGATTCGGTGCAGTTAGTGGAGACTATCGCCGAACAGCGCGCCGCGGGCCGCTGGCCGTTTTTGATTTCAGCGGCAGTGTCGCCCTTCAAGTATCTGGAAGAAGATTGCGCCTATCAGTACCTGAAGCTGGAAAAGAAGATCGCGGCGGGCGCCGACTTCGCGATTACGCAGCTGGGCTTCGACTCGCGTAAGTATCGCGAGATGAAGCGCTATCTCGATGAGCGCAATCTGAAGTTCCCCGTGATCGGCAACGTCTATGTTTTGCCGCCCAAAGCGGCCGAGCGTATGTCGAAAGGCGATCCGCCCGGATGCTGGGTTTCACCCGAGCTGCTGGCCCGGATTCAGGAAGAGGCCAAAGCGGCGGACAAAGGCTTGGCCGCGCGATTGGAGCGCGCCGCTCAGATGGCGGCCATCCTGCGCGGGCTGGGTTACGCGGGCGCCTACATCGGCGGCACGCATGAGCCGGACCGCATTCGATTGATCATCCAGCGGGCGGAGGAGCTCGCCCCGCGTTGGGAGGAATTGGCCGAAGAGATCAGCTACGGCGACCAGCGTGGCTTCTATATGTACGAGGGGCCGAAGCCCGCACCGAAGAAACGCGAGTGGACGCAGCCGGTGTTCGACCTGCTGGAACCCGCCAACTGGCCCGGATTCGTTCGCAAGCCGCTCACCGGCATTTTTGGCTGGATGGATCACCACCCGGGCCTCGCCAAGGCGATGGAAGACGCCGAGTTCGCTTTTAAGAAACCGGTTTTCGGATGCCAGGCTTGCGGCAACTGCGTTCTGGGATTGATGGAATACGTCTGCCCAATGACATGCCCCAAGAATATGCGCAACGGCCCGTGCGGCGGCACGTTCAATGGCCAGTGCGAAGTAATTCCCGAGAAGAAATGCATCTGGGTTGAGGTCTATGATCGTGCCGAAGCCGCGCACCGCGTGGACGAACTAAAGACCTATATTCCGCCGCGCAACCGGGCACTCGAAGGCACCAGTTCCTATATCAATTACCTGCTCAACAAAGACAGCCGTCCGGAGCATCCGCAGCCGTTGATCTCGATTGGTGACGTTCAGCCATCCCGCCCTTCCGAGGAATCGCTGGCTAAGAAGTAACGGCGGCGAGTTGCAAGACCACGCGCAGTCCATCGTCTACCAAGGCTTGCAGGCGGGGCGAAATCTCCCCGACATGTTCAAGAAAGAAGCTGCGATCTAGCGCCAACAGTTGGGACATGTTGATGACCGAGTCCTGGCGCAATCCGGAGACCCGTCGAGGCAGCAGAACATTGCCGGGTGCATTCGCAAGCGCCAAATTGCCGGTGATCCCGGCAACGACGACCGTGCGAATGCGGCTTTGATTGAATGGGTCGGCCTGCACGACGAGCACCGGCCTGCGAAATCCGGGTTCTGAACCGCGCGGCTCCGGCAAGTCAGCCCACCAAATCTCGCCGCGCTGCACACCCGGCATTTGGTCTACCAGCGCTCTTTCTTCCACGTCTCAAACATCATGCGTTCCAGCGCGGGGTCCAACTTGGATTCGTGCTTGGAATACACTTCGTTGAGGCGCTCGGTGATCGATTCGGACCGTTTCCGCTCCAGGAATTCCGAGAGCGCAGTAGCGTAAAGCTTGCTGCGGGACATACGCAGCTTCTTGGCTTCCGCTTCCGCCTGGCGGAAAAGTTCATCCGGAACCGACACGGCAGTCTTCATGAAGATAGTATAACTCCGGTTATACCGGCGATCACTCCGCGCGATAGACCGTAGCCACCGTCCTCTCGTGTTCTAGAATAGTGGGTTGCCATGCCCCACAAGTTAAAGAACATCCTGACGCGTGTGCCCAGCGATATCGACATCGCGCAGGCCGCCACGCCGCTTCCCATCGACCAGATTGCGACCGAAGCCGGTATCCTTCCCGAAGAATTGGATCTTTACGGCAAGACCAAAGCCAAGGTTCACCTTTCCATCCGCGACCGTCTGAAGAATTCGCCCAACGGAAAGTACATCGTTGTCACCGCGATCACGCCCACACCTTTGGGCGAAGGCAAGACCACCACCACCGTCGGGCTCAGCCAAGCGCTCGGCGCGCACTTGGGGAAGAAGGTTTTTACCTGTATTCGCCAGCCCAGCCAGGGCCCTACGTTCGGAATCAAGGGCGGCGCGGCCGGCGGCGGCTACAGCCAGATTATTCCGATGGAAGAGTTCAATCTCCATCTCACCGGCGATATACACGCGATCATTGCGGCGAATAATCTTTTGGCGGCTGCCATCGATGCGCGCATGTTTCATGAATCCAGCGCCACCGATGAACAGATGTTTGAACGGCTGTGCCCACCGTCGAAAGACGGCAGCCGCAAGTTTTCGCCTGTCATGCTGCGCCGCTTGCGCAAGCTAGGAATATCGAAGACCGATCCCAACGAATTGACACCCGAAGAACGTAGCCGCTTTGCTCGCCTGGACATCGATCCGGATACCATCACCTGGCGGCGGGTGCTGGATACGAATGACAGAATGCTGCGCGGGATCACCATCGGCCAGGGACCAGAGGAGAAAGGCTTCACGCGCGCCACGGCGTTCGACATTGCAGTGGCGAGCGAAATCATGGCGATTCTGGCGCTGGCTACGGATCTCGCAGATATGCGTGACCGGTTGGGCAAAATGGTCATTGGCAGCAATAAAGCCGGCGAACCCATCACGGCCGACGACATCGGATGCAGCGGGGCGCTGACGGTCCTGATGAAGGACACCATCATGCCCAATCTGATGCAGACCATTGAGGGCACGCCCGCGTTCGTGCATGCCGGACCGTTCGCCAACATCGCGCATGGCAATTCTTCGATCGTTGCCGATCAGATCGCGCTGAAACTGGTTGGCTCCGATGGCTACGTACTCACCGAGGCCGGCTTCGGCGCCGACATGGGCTTCGAGAAATTCTGCAACATCAAGTGCCGCTACAGCGGTCTGAAGCCCGATGGCGCGGTGCTGGTAGCCACTATTCGTGCGCTGAAGATGCACGGAGGCGGTCCGAAAGTGGTTGCTGGAAAGGCGCTCGCGCACGAGTATACGGCGGAGAATCTCGATCTGCTTGAAAAAGGCTGCAGCAATCTGATCCGGCTGATCGCGAACGTCCGCTCCTTCGGAATTCCGGTGGTGGTGGGGATTAATCGTTTCAAGGACGACACCGACAACGAAGTGGCGTTAGTGCGCAAGCTGGCCATCGCAGCCGGGGCCGCGGATGCGGTTGTCTCGAACCATTGGGCGGAGGGTGGCGCGGGCGCCGTGGAGCTCGGAAAGGCCGTGATTGCCGCCTGCGAAAAGCCCAGCGATTTCCATTTCCTCTATTCGCTGGATCTGAGCATCAAGGAGAAGATCGAGAAGATCGTCAAGGAGATGTATGGCGGCGCGGGCGTGGAGTATTCGCCCGAAGCGGAGAAGAAAGTAGAACTCTACACCCGGCAAGGCTTCGACAAGCTGCCCATCTGCATGGCCAAGACGCAATATAGCTTGAGCCATGATCCCAACCTGAAGGGCGCACCCAGCGGGTTCACGGTGCCGGTGCGCGACATTCGCGCCAGTGTCGGCGCAGGCTTCCTCTATCCGTTGCTCGGAACCATGGCCACCATGCCCGGCCTCTCCACACGGCCCGGCTATTACGACGTCGATCTGGACACGGCGACGGGGCGCATTGTCGGCCTGTCGTAAAAGCATAATAAAAAAGCCGAATGAGGCATCGCCTCACCCGGCTGAATCGAACTAAACTCGCGAAGCCTCAGGCAGCCTTCGCGGCGGTTCCGTGCGGATCGATGACGAACTTCTTCGCCACGCCCTTGTCGAAATCCTGATAGCCTTGCGGCGCCTTGTCCAGCGAAATGATGGTCGCGTTCACGGCCTTGGCGATATGCACCTTGTCGTGCAAAATGGCCATCATCAGTTGGCGATTGTAATGCAGCACCGGGCACTGGCCGGTGAAGAAGGCATGCGACTTGGCCCAGCCTAATCCAATGCGGATCTGCAGGTTGCCCACCTTCGCGTTGGCATCCACGCCGCCCGGATCGCCCGTAACATACAGGCCCGGGATACCGATGGCGCCGCCCGCCCGGGTGATTTCCATCACCGAGTTGAGCACCGTAGCCGGCTGTTCCTTGCCAGCGTCGTGTCCATGCCCGCGAGCCTCAAACCCCACGCAATCGACGGCGGAATCCACTTCCGGAGTCCCGACAATCTGCGCGATTTGATCCGCCAGCGACGCGTCTTTCTTGAGATCGATGATTTCACAACCGAAGCTCTTGGCCTGCGCCAGCCGCTCCGGAATCATGTCGCCCACGATCACTACGGCGGCGCCCAGCAAGTGGCACGACGCCGCGCAGGCCAACCCCACCGGTCCCGCGCCCGCGACATACACCACCGATCCCGTTCCCACGCCCGCGGTTACGGCGCCATGGTACCCGGTCGGAAAAATGTCCGAAAGCATGGTCAGATCCGTGATCTTGGTCAATGCCTTCTCTTTGTTGGGGAACTTGATCAGGTTGAAATCGGCGTAGGGCACCAGAACATATTCCGCCTGGCCGCCCACCCATCCACCCATGTCCACGTAACCATATGCGGCGCCGGGACGCGCGGGATTCACGGTGAGGCAGATGCCGGTCTTCCCTTCCCTGCAATTGCGGCAACGCCCGCAGGCGATGTTGAACGGTACGGTGACCAGGTCGCCAACGTTGAGGAATTCGACGTCGCTGCCCTTCTCGATAACTTCGCCGGTGATCTCGTGTCCCAGCACCAGGCCCGACGGCGCCGTGGTCCTGCCGCGCACCATGTGCTGATCGCTTCCACAGATGTTGGTGGTTACGATCTTCAGAATGACGCCGTGATCGATCTTCTTGCCCGCCGGGTTCTGCAATTTCGGATAGTCGATGGATTGGACCTCGACCTTGCCCGGCCCTAGATACACTACACCTCGATTACTTGCCATATGACTCTCCTTTCGACTTCTTGGTCAAAGCTAAATTAATTTAGAATGCGGCTGCGCCCGCTTCAGCAACGGAGTGGTCCTGATCGCCGGAACCACCGCTGACACCGATAGCGCCCACAACCTTTCCGTTCTTCTTCAACGGAATGCCGCCGGCGAAGATCATGATCTTGCCGTCGTTGGAAGCGTGGATCCCGAAGAACTGCTGGCCCGACTGCGAATGGGTGGCCAGGTCCTTGGTCGCGATGTCGAACGCGCGCGACGTATACGCTTTCTTCTGGGAAATATCGATACTGCCGATCCATGCTCCATCCATGCGGACATGGGACACCAGGTTGCCGCCTTCGTCAGCCACAGCAATGTTCATCGGCTGTCCGATTTCCGCAGCCTTCTTTTCCGCCGCGGCGATTACGCGTCGTGCATCTGCCAAACTAACCATCGTCTCTCCTTATTCTCGTAAGTGTGATTTGTGGGAATTCCGTCTGCCTGATTGGCCTCAGCAATTATACATCAGGCATATCAACGCGAGTATACGATTCGGTGAATTGTTGCTGCATGCAGAATCGTCGGCGGGCTGTAACGGTGAGGCGTGGGAGAAGGCTCAGAAAAACGAAAGCGCTCACAGGTTGCTGTACCCGTGAGCGCTGGCTAAAAATCGAAATGGTTCCGCGCGCCGAAGAATCCGGCCAGAGCTAACTACTGCGCGGCGGGAGGTTCCGTGGCAGGCTCCTCCATACCCCGGTGGCAAGTGTAGCAGGACACGTGACGTTTCCCATCGGGGAACTTAGCGTTGATTTCACGCGCCATCCCCAGCATCATGCGGGCAGTTTGTTTCTTGGGGTTATCGTCACTCGCAAAATCGCCTTGCACGTGACAGAACGAGCACTTTTGACCGAGCGCAGTGGCGAAAGCACGCATCGTCATCTGAAGCTGCTCGGGAGTGTCGTTAGTTAGAATCTTGAGATTCTTCGGAGAAGCAAATGGGTTGCCCTTTTTTTCCTGGGCGCTGAGACAGACGGGGATAAGCAGCAGCACAACTGCTAGTAGTGAGCGCATGAGGAATCCTAACACGCGATAAATAAGCTGTCAACAACTTCTGGAGTTTATTCTGATACGTCAGTGGACTCGACCGGAGCTCGAACGTGCGAAGCTGGGTCCCAGCGTTCGGCTTCGACTAAACGCCATCTGACCGGTCGATTTTTTCGCTCCCGGCCAACTTGACATATCAGAATCTCGCTTTATACGATAGTGCCGACGGACGCACGGAGTACCAACATGCAATCGACCACGAAGTCTACGATTCTCGCCGCAGCCGCGCTGACGGCTCTATTCATCACACCCGAGCTTGCGCCAGCACAGACTGTTCTCGCCAAGCCCGCGCACGCTTCCGACCAGGCGGCGCTGCAGCCCACGCCTCGGCTCCCCGACGGCAAAGTGGATCTCGGCGGAAAAGGTGTCTGGGCGCCCATTTGGGTTCTGGACTGGGCCAGCAAGAAGTACGTCGAAGAGAACATCGATGTACCTTTTACACCCGCCGGACGGGAACTATATGACCAGCGCCAAGCCAACCACTCCAAGGACGATCCGGAAGGTTATTGCCTGCCCGCCGGCGTGCCGCGCTACACAGGCACTCCGTATCCGTTTCAAATTATCCAGCTGCCGGACCGCGTGGTGATTCTCTACGAAGGCGCTTCGCACATGTATCGCGTCATTCTGTTGAACGCCAAGCACTCGGCGGATCCGAATCCGAGCTGGCTGGGAGAATCTGTCGGCCATTACGAAGGTAACGACACTCTGGTAGTGGATAGCGTTGGTTTCAACGGGCGCACGTGGCTGGATTATGTCGGGCATCCGGCCAGCGATCAGCTTCACGTGGTGGAGCGATTCAGCCGGCCGAATTACGGGACCTTGCATTATGAGGCCACCATAGAGGATCCGAAAAACTACACCAAGCCTTGGACCACCCGCTTCGACGTGAAGTGGAAGCCAGGTTGGGAAATTCAGGAATACGTCTGCCTGGAGAACAACAAGGATCTGCTGCACCTGGGGACGAAGGCGCCTGAGTAAGCAGTAACCCCGATCATCGCTTACGTTATCTCTCAAATCCATACAGCCTGATACAATCGGGGGAACGTACAATTGGATGCCGAGCGATCCGTCGACGATCTGCGAGGAACGTGTCCGCCTGCTCCGCGAGTATTCCGACGCGGCCAGCAGCTATTCGGCCAGCGTGCGCGAAATGGCTCTGTTCGTGACATCCGGCGAAGAAGTGCGCGCTAATGAAGCACGCCGATTTTGCCGGTCGGCGTGGGAAGAGGCTGAGAAATCGCGTTTGGCCCTGTACCGGCATGAAGCCGATCATAACTGCGCACGGTCCGCGAACGTCCGTAATATTTCCGAGACTTAGAACTGTAAAAGCGACTTACTCGCCCTCGCGGAAACAAGATAATCCACTGCCCTTCGTCGCGGCCGTAATAGGGTCGGCGTTGGACTTTGGACGGCTTGCATGATACCGTTCGTTTCTGGCGCTTGTTCTTTTCGGGCGCTCCTATGTTTCTGCTCAGCATCTGCCAGTGGATCGACGGCACGCGATTGAACGCGCTGCTGCGCCAGTCCAATTGGGCCTTCCCCACGCTCGACACCATCCACACGCTGGGCATCGTCCTGGTGGCGGGGACCATCATGCTGCTGGATCTGCGGCTGCTGGGTCTTGGCTTGCGTAGCGTGCCCGTGCCCCAGATGGTCGCTCGCATCGTGCCGGCTACACTGGGAGGCTTCGGATTGATGCTGGTGAGCGGAGGGCTGCTGTTCGCGTCGGAAGCCGTGAAAATGTATCATAGCCCGGCGTTTCGCATCAAGCTGGTTCTCCTGGCTCTGGCCGGACTGAACGCGCTCATCTTCCATGGAACCATCTATCGCGACGTCGCAAAGTGGGACCATCGGTCCGCCGTGCCGCCCCGCGCGCGCGTCGCCGGCCTGCTCTCATTGATTTTCTGGATCGCGATCATAGCGGCGGGGCGTGCCATCGCTTACGCGCCCGGATATGATCTCGGCTAACGTGGCTCTGCTGCCGCTCTTCGAATGGTTGCAGCATACATATTTGGGCGAAACGATCCGCCACTCGGCAGCGCTGATAGCGACGCTCGAAATCGTCCACCTCACCGGCCTGGCGATACTGCTTGGCACCCTTCTGATGGTGGACTTGAGCCTGCTTGGCCGGGGCATCGGCCGCCACCCGGTTTCCGAGATCGCCCGGGAACTCAACCCTATTACCGCAATAGGCTGGGAATTATGCTGGTGAGCGGTCCCCTGATTCTGATTTCCGAAGCAGAGCGATGTTACCGGTGCGTCTCCGTTGCAGCCGAGATTGAGCCGAGGTCGTTGCGGCTGCGGGAATTCCTGTGAAGCTGGCCAACGATTACACCCCGACGCCCGCAGTTTCGTACGCGGTGAAACATCAAGGGGCGGCAGGCGGAGTGATGGTGACGTCGAGTCATAATCCGTGGAACTGGAACGGAGTGAAATTCAAGGGCAAGTTCGGCGGGTCGGCTACGCCGGCGATCATGAAAAAAATCGAAGAAGAACTCGCCGCCGCCGCCGCGCCGAAGGGTAACCGAGCGGCAGTTGAGGAAGTCGATCTCAAGAAGGCGTACATCGCAGCCGTGTGCGCTTTCGCCGATATGGATCTCATCGCGAAAACGAAGTTCAAGTTTGCGGTGGACGCGATGTACGGTTCCGGGCGCGGCGTTCTTCCTGGAATCTTCGGGAGCGCGGCGTGAGCAATACGTAACGGCAGCGTACAGGATAAC
>CAVRZH010000146.1:0-42838 GCA_963725455.1 Bryobacterales bacterium | reverse complement strand
TAAGATGCGCGCCTACAACCTGGCTATTTCCGATGTGGCCAACGCACTCAAGCAGCAGAATATGGAGATGCCGGCGGGGAACGTCAATGCCGGCGCGCGCGAGCTGGCCGTGCGTACTCTGGGCCGGCTGGTGGATCCCGCGCAATTTGACGAAATCGCCATTGCAACCCGTGGGTCGTACGTGGTGAAGCTGCGCGACATCGGCCATGCGGAGGATTCACAAGAAGAAGCCACTACCGCCGCGCGGTTGAACGGTGACGCCGCGGTGACCATGGTGGTTTCGAAGCAATCCGGGCAGAACACGGTTGCGGCAGCCGACGCGCTCAAGGATCGGATCAAACAGATTCAGGCCGTGCTGCCCAAAGATATCCACATTCAAGTCATCAACGATCAGTCCATCTTCATCAAGGCGACGGTGCATTCGCTCGAAGAGCACCTGATCGAAGGCAGCATCCTGGCCGCCGCCATCGTGTTCGCGTTTCTCGCCAACATCCGCACCACTTTGATCTCGGCGCTGGCGATTCCGACCTCGATCATCTCGACCTTCGCGTTGATGGCCGCCATCGGATTCGACCTGAATCAGATCACCATGCTGGCGCTGACGCTCATGGTAGGCATCGTGATCGACGACGCCATTATTGTGCTCGAAAATATTTACCGGTTCATGGAAGAGAAGGGCATGTCGCCGTATCAGGCGGCCATTGAGGGCACCAAAGATATCGGCCTGGCCGTGATGGCCACCACTTTTTCGCTGCTGGCTGTGTTTCTGCCCATCGGATTCATGGGTGGCATCGTCGGCCGCTTCATGTCGTCCTTCGGATTCACTGCGTCATTCGCGATTGCGGTCTCCTTGCTGGTCTCCTTCACGCTGACTCCGATGCTCACTTCGCGGTTCGTCAAAGTGCTCCCCAAGCACGAAGGCGAAAAGAAGAAAAGTTCCAAAGATTCGCGCTTCTTCCGTTTCATCGATTCCCATTACACCAGCATGTTGGAATGGTCGATGGCGCATCGCAAGACCATGGTGGCCATCAGCGTTGCGGTGGTGCTAAGCACGGTTCCTCTGTTCATGCTGGTGGGCAAGAACTTCATCCCGGCCGACGACCGGTCCGAATTTCAAGCCAGCGTTCGGGCGCCCGAGGGAACTTCCTTGGCCGCGACGGTAACGATTGCCGAACGCATCGCGCGCGACATCCGCGCTCTGCCCGGAGTTACCGCCACTTTGACGTCGGTGGGTGTCGGTTCCGCTTCGTTTACCGGGTCAAGCGCGGGCGAATCGAACAGCGCCTCCATCTACGTGAAGCTGGTGCCGCGCGACGATCGCAAGGATTCGCAGGATGAATTGATCGCGAAAGCGCGCGAGATTCTGACGCATTATCCAAAGGATCTGCGCTCGAGCGTCGGGCAGGCGGCGGATGGCCCCGGCGGAGGGCAGGCGGATGTACAGTTTACGCTCACCGGGCCGGATCTCGACAAGCTGAACGTATATTCGCAAGCCCTGCTTGCGAAGCTAAAGCAAATTCCCAATGTGGCCGACGCCGACACATCGTTGGTATATGGCAAACCCGAACTGCGCGTGGAGATCGACCGGCAGCGCGCGGCGGACCTGGGCGTGCGCGTCAGCGATATCGCGCAAGCCTTGAACACCATGGTGGCGGGCCAGGTGGTCTCCTCCTTCCCCTCCGGCGGCGAAGAGTACGATGTGCGTTTACGCGCCGACATGCAGTTCCGCACCAGCGCTGAAGGGCTGCGCCAACTCACGGTTTTTTCGACCAACACGCGCGGTTGGGTGCCGCTGGATCAGGTGGTCCGCATCAAGAGCGGCGATGCTCCTTCCAGCATCGGGCGTCTGGACCGCCAGCGCGAGGTGACGTTGAGCGCCAATGTGTTGCCGGGCGGCTCGCAACAAAAAATCATTTCCACTCTCAATCAGCTCGCGGACGATCTGCACATGGGCGCCGGCTATCGCACGGAGCTGCTCGGCACGTCCAAGGAACTGAACCGCACAGCATACTACTTTGTTGTCGCCATCGCACTGACGTTCATCTTTATGTACATCGTGCTGGCGGCGCAGTTTGAATCGTTCCTGCACCCCTTCACAATTTTGCTGACGCTGCCGCTGGCGGTGCCGTTCGGCATTCTGTCGCTGCTGATGTTCGGCCAGTCCGTAAACATCATGTCGGGGCTGGGGCTGCTGCTGCTATTTGGAATCGTGAAGAAAAACGCGATTCTGCAGATCGACCACACCAACGGATTGCGAGCCACCGGAATGGACCGTTACGAGGCCATCATCCAGGCCAATCGCGACCGGCTGCGGCCCATCCTGATGACCACCACCGCGCTAGTAGCGGGCATGCTGCCGCTGGTGCTTTCTAACGGCGAAGGCAGCGCCAGCAACCGGTCCATCGGCGTGCTGGTGGTGGGCGGACAGACGCTGTGTCTGTTGCTCACTTTACTCGCCGTTCCCGTATTTTATTCGCTATTCGACGATATGAAGCAGTTACCGATGTTCCGCAGGTTCTCCCGCAAGCGTGCCGCAAAACACGAAGTGATTTCCGGCCTGGAAGTGGCGCCTCAGCCCATGCACTTCGAGGGAGGAGAACGGGCTTGATGCGAACTTATCTGTTCCTCGTGTGTACTGTTTCTCTGGCAGCCGGCCAGGGATTGCCGCAGGCGACGCTCTCCTCGCCGCGTCCCAACGACGTCACGCTGGTACCGCCGGTGCGGCCATTCCTTTTGCCGCCGCGCACCGGAGTGGAGACCAAGATGGAGATTTCCCTCGATCAAACGCTGGCGCTCGCGCTCGCGAACAACAAAGACATCGAATCATCGCGCATCGATCAACTGGAATCGGACTACATGTTGACGGCGGCACGGGGAGCCTATGATCCGCAGCTCAATGTGACCAGTTACTGGGAACAACAAACCACACCGATTGCTTCCGCCCTGGGCGGCTCGTCCACGGGCAGCCTGTTAAACAAAGCCTGGCAGGCGGATCCAGGAGTCACTCAGCCGTTGCCCTGGTACGGAGGAACGTTCAAGACGGATTTGTCGTCCGAGGACGCTTATTCCAACAACACCTTCCTCTCGCTGAATCCGCAGTATGAGACGGCGCTCAACTTTTCCTACACGCAGCCGCTTTGGCGCAATCTGCTGTATGACAGTAACCGTCATCAGATTGATGTAGCGAAGAAAAATCGATCCTTGACAGACCAGCAATTCCGCCAGCGCGTCATGGGGGTGGTGCTGCAAGCCGAGCAGGCCTACTGGGAGCTGGAGTACGCGTACAATAATCTGCAAGTACAGCTGGACGCCGTGCGCATCGGAATCCAGCAGGACGAGAGCAACCGGCGTCAGGAAACGCAGGGGTTGCTCGCACCCATCGACGTAGTGGCGGCGCAAACGCAGCTGGCGAATTTCGAAGTGGGCGCTTATGCGGCGCAAGCGGCGCTGACCAGCGCGGAGAATACACTGAAGGAGCTGGTGCTGCCCGATCGTAGCGATTCCATGTGGTCCAGCGCCATGATCCCGATCACGCCCGCGGATGTAAACGCCCCGCTTACTCCGCTGTCGGACGCCATCGCGGAAGCTATGGCCAATCGTCCGGAAATCGCCCAGGTGAAGATCAACGGCGAGATCAACGAAAAGGACGTTCGCTATTATCGCGATCAAACCAAGCCGCAGGTGAATCTGACGGCGCTTTATACCCGCGCGGGTTTGGCCGGCACGGTGCTCCCTCCCGGTCCCAATCCCTTTACCGCGGCCTTCGGTCCGCTGACCACGCAGTTGAATGAACTGTCGGCACTGGCGGGGTTGGCGCCGTTGTCTGGCGTGTCGTTTGGAAGTTCAGCCGTGCCTCCGGTGCTGGTGGGCAACTACGGGAAATCGCTGGCGGGAATTTGGGCCGGAGATTTTCCGACCACCGAAGTGCAGCTAAATATTTCTCTGCCCATTCGGAACCGGACCGCCGACGCCAACCTCGGTAAATCGCTGGCGGAGACGCGGCGCATCAAAAATCAAATGCAGCAGACTGCGCAGAATATTCAATCGGACGTTCGTACCGCCATGGAGACGGTACAGATGGCGCAGTTGCGGCTGCAGGCCGCGCAAGTGGCGCGCGAATCGGCCGAAGAGCAATATCAAAGCGAGCAGCGCCAATTTCGGGCCGGCACATCAACCTTGTTCCTGGTGCAGCAGCGGCAGGCGACTATGATTACCGCGCGTAGCCAGGAGCGCCGTTCCCAAGCCGATCTCAGCGAAGCTATCGCGCAATTTCAACTCGCCACCGGAACCATTCTGGCCGAGCGAAATATCAAATTGAAATAGCTGCTCTATTTGCCTACAATGTGCCGGGCGTCCTTATTGTTCTCTTCGCATACCGATTCGAGTAAGTCAGTGTCGGCAAGCAGGCTCGGATTTTCAGTGATGGTCCACGGCTTGGTGTAAGCTTTCGGATCGTCGATGGTGATCTGAATGTCCATGTGGCCGTAGTCGTGACGGCGGTAACGTTCGGTGATGTGCGCGGCCTCGGTGAGCGGATGGCCGTTGGTGTCCATCCAAATCTTGTCGTTCAGGCCGTTGGTCTCCACGACGAAATCATCCCCCTCCCAGCGGCCGATGGAGTATCCTTGCCAGGTTGGATTCGGATCCTTGGGGAGCGGCCGGCCGTCGGTGAAGATCTCGCGGAAAATGGTGCGGGATTCATAGAGAATCAATGTCTCGCCGGGGTATTGCATAATCTTGAACGGCGATGTGACGGCGTCTTTTTCCGGGACGCCCGAAGGCAGGCACAGATTGTTCGGATCGTCCTTGCCGCGATCGGCGCGGCGCTGCTTGTAAAGCGCGGCTGCCCAGAGCTGAAATGGAACCCCGTTGGGTCCCAGATCAACGGCGATGTCGATCAAGTACTTCAAGCCGTTCGGCATCCAGATCCCGGTGATGTCCGGCCTGCCGTCCTTGGTTCGCGGCAGCGGCGCGGACATGTCCACCTTGCCGTCTTTCGTGCGTGGTGCGTTCTTAGTCGGATAGTTGAGCCATTGGGCGTGCGCTGTTGTTACGAAAAACAGAAAAGCGGACGCGCTCAGAAATGTTCTCATGGCTATTCACCCACCAGGTGCTTCAGGTCCTTATTGTTCTCACTGCAGATGAACTCCAGCAATCCGGTGTCGGGAAGCAGGTGCTCGTGTTCGGTGACCGTGAAGGGATGCAGGAACGTCTTGGGGTCGTCAACGGTGATCTCGATATCGAGATGCCCGATATTGGGGCGGTGATAGCGTTCCGTGACATGCAGTGCGTCGCTGTGGGGCGTGCCGGCGTTATCCAGCCACGTGCTGTCGTTGAAACCCGAGGTCTCTATCACCAGTGTGTCCCCATCCCATTTGCCAATCGAGTACCCCATCCAGGCGGGTTGCGGATCCTCGGGAAGCGCGCGGCCATCCATAAAGACCTGGCGAAAAGTGGTGAAGGCCTCATACAAAATCACCACCTCATCCGGCGATTGCAATATCTTGAAGGGATTCGGCACCGAATCGATTCTGGGCACACCGGGGAGCGTGCAGTTCGCATCCGGGTCTTCCTTGCCGTCGGTGGCCTGGCGATGCAGCAGGAGCGCGTTCGCCCAGGGACGCATCGGCATGGGCGTTCCATCCGCGCCGAGGTAAGTGAGATAGCGCAGGCTATCCGGCGACCAGACGCCCGACAAATCGGGTTTGCCATCGGCCGTTCGCTGGACCGCGGCAGTCAGGTTGACTTTTCCGTCGGAAGTGCGCGGAACACCGGGCGCCGGGTAGTTCAACCACTGCGCCATTCCAGCTTGCGGCCCAAGCGACAGCGCCAACAGCGCGATCCCGATGGCTGTAATTCGTAGTTGCATGTTACTGCCTCAATCCATATACGAACAATGAATTTCCCGCCGAAATGGCGACATACTGCTTGCCATTCACCGAGTAACTCATCGGCCCCGACGATACCTGGCCGCCCACCACCGCTTTCCACAGTAACTCCCCATTGCGCGCATCCATCGCCATGAAGTAACCTTCGCGCCCGCCGACAAAGAGTAAGTCACTGGCAGTAGTCAGGATGCCGCTGTCGGTAACGTCGGTCATCTTGTACTCCCACTTACGCTCGCCGGTTTGTGGATCGAACGCCCGAATGGCGCCGTAGCCGTCCTCTTCCTTGCGATTCTCGATTTGCGGCGGACGAATCAATGGTACCGGAGATTTTGGCAAGGGGCCCGCGAAGAGCCGCCCTTCCGCGAAATCGATCTTTTCCTTAACATACACAGCAAAATAGTTGTCCCAGGTGGGAATGTAAAACAGACCGGTATGCGGGCTATAGGACGGCGAGTACCAATTCGTGGCGCCTTGTGTTCCTGGATAGATTTTCGTCCCATCTCGCGTCGGCACCATGTTTGCGGCACGCATCGGCCGCCCTTTTTCGTCCAGTCCCTTGGCCCAGGTGACCTTCGAAAACGGTGTGCCTTGCAGGAACTCGCCCGAGGTACGGTCCAGCACGTAGAAAAAGCCGTTCCGATTGGCCCACAGCAGCACCCTGCGCCGCGCGCCCTTCCAATCCAGATCGGCCAGGACGGGAACCTGCACGGCATCGAAATCAAAATTGTCATGCGGCGTAAATTGGAAATACCACTTGAGCTTGCCGGTGTCGGCGTCCAGCGCAACCGCGCAATCGCTGTACAGGTTGTCGCCCAGGCGCATGTCGGCGTTCCAATCCGGCCCCGGATTCCCGATGCCCCAGTATGTGAGATTCAAATCGGGATCATAGGAGCCGGTCATCCAGACCGAACCTCCGCCATGTTTCCAGGAATCGCCCGCCCAGGTTTCATGGCCCTTCTCGCCGGGCCCCGGAATATTATTGAAGCGCCATACTTCTTTGCCGGAATGTACGTCAAAGGCGGCCAGAAATCCGCGGATGCCGTATTCGCCGCCCGCCGTTCCAACGATTACTTTGTCTTTCACCACCAGCGGTGCGAGCGTGATTGCATAACCAGCCTCCGGGCCGGCTACCTTGGTGTTCCACAGCAAGTGCCCGTTCTTTGCGTCCACCGCGACGATATGCGCATCGATGGTCCCCATGAATAACGTGTCGCCCAGGATCGCAAGGCCACGATTCACGCGCCCGCAGCACAGGCGCGCTTGCGGCGCGGGACTATAGGAGTAAATCCAAAAAATGCGGCCGGTGACGGCGTCCAGCGCAACGATGTCGTTCGGCGCTTGCACCGTGTACATTACGCCGTCAACAACCAGCGGGGTGGCTTCGAACTTTTCGAGCGAACGCGCTTGAAAGATCCATTTCTGTTCCAGATCCTTGACGTTGCCGGGGGTGATCTGGTTGAGGGTGCTATAGCGCTGGCTGAGATAGCTTCCCGAGTAAGTGAGCCAGTCCTGCGGCGTGGCGCCGGCGTGCACCAGGCGATCGAAAGATACTTGCGCCGACAAAGACGCCGCGGCAAGCAGGAGCGCAAACGAGGGACGAAGCATTGAGGAGTTTCAGAGTCCTTTCAAGGAAACCAGGTAGCCGACAAGATCCGACAATTCGTTGCCGCTCAGTTTGTCGCGATAAGAAGGCATCGGGGAGTTTTTCAGGAATTCGAACTCACGCAGGTCGGATTTCTGCAGCGAAACCAGTTTCTCTTGGCTATCGATGAGCTGCACCGTGAAAGTATCCTCGTTGAGGATCCTTCCCGTGATGGTGACTCCGTCGCGCGTGACGAGACGAACATAGCGATTTTCGGCCAGCACTTCCGCATTGGGATCGACAATGGAGCGCTCAATGTCATCCCTCTTCTGGCGCGCTCCGATATTAGTGAGGTCCGGCCCGACGCGCGAGCCATGATCGCGCACGCGATGGCAATTGAAGCAGCCTTTGCTCTCGAACAATGCTTTGCCCTGCGCCACATCCGCTTTGCTGGCGCCGGTGCTGTCGTACGCAGCGGCCATCGATCGCAGATACGCCACAACCTGGTGCGCCTGCTGATCGCTCAGGTTTGCAGGCGGCATGGGTGTGTCCCGGATGCCTTGCAGCATGATGGCGACCAGTTCATTGTCGGTGGAAGCTCGCCGGAATTTTCCGTGGCCGAGGTCCACGCCCGACACGAAGTCGCCGTTGGGTCCGTGGCAAGCGGAGCAATTGACGCCGTAAAGCTGTTTACCTGCCTGGATGTCGGCGGGGCTATAGCCTGGTTGCCCCAACAGCGGATGCATCCACAGTGCGCCGGCGGTAAGGGCCAAGGCTGCTAAGCGGGCCAAAAACAAACAGCGCGGACTCCGCCGCAGACTCAACATGGTCATGCTACCTTTCGCACCGGGAACATTCTTTATTAAGAATAGTCTTTAGCAGGCTATCTTATTCTGGTGAGGTTGGCGCGGTCAATGAGCCGGCGCTAGGGAAGCTTGGATCCTTTGTCCATTTCAGACGCTTCCATGGAAGACATTTCGTGGAGCATCACCCTGAAGACCGCTTCGATGGCGGAGGGCGTCAGAGGAGCTTGCGCTTGCCCGGCGGCGCGGCGTACAACCTGATCCTCGCGGCCGGGAGCGCTGGCAGGCGCGTGGTACTGCTTCTTGATCACCCCTACTTCGCGAACCACCTGCGCCCGCTCGTTGAGCAGCCTGACGATTTGGTCGTCAATCGAATCGATCCGCTGGCGTGACGAGTTGAGAGCTTTTGTCAAGTCCGCGCTGGGTTGAGCGAAAAGGCATAAGGCGGTAAAGAGAAGGAGCAGCGATCGCCAGGTGGTTCGCATTGATAAAAATTGTATCAAGCGTCGTTGCTTGCCTCTCTACTTCCCTAGATTCATGGCGAGGACCACCACGTTACGATTGCTCGGGAGAGAGATGGACTTCGCGGTTTTGCCGGTCGTCAAATTAAATGTATACCCGTAGAGCGTCATCGGACGCGTATCCCGCGTCCCGTTGCTGTTGTCGCGATAGGCCATCAGGATCGCGTTCGATTCGCCCGCGTAGCCTTGCGGGGTGCACCAATCGCTCAAGCTTTGAGTAAACGTGGATGTGCTGCCGTCGGTATAGGTGACGGTGAATTTCTGCGAGAGTTGATTGCCGTTCACTCCCGCGGCCAGCAGCTTGAGGGTAGAAAAGCTTCCCGCAGGCAGAGCGATGGTGGCGCTGCTCACCGCCCCGGGCGCATTGGGGGCTCCCAGACTGTAGGAAACGCCGCCCACGGCCTGCACCGTCCCGAGAAGATTTGAAGAATACGCTCGGCCGCCTCCGTCCAGGCCGCTGCCGCTCAGGAAAATGGCGCCGTCAGTGACGACACCCATCACGTTATAGGCCGACGAGATGTTCACCGTTCCACTGGTCGCGCTGGCGGCCTGGATGGTGAGGCTGATTGTGGCGGTCTTAGTCAGGCTGCCGGATTTGCCGGTGATAGTTATCGTCGATGTCCCGGCCGATGCCGAAGGCGCCGCGGTGAGCGTGAGGATCGCATTGGATGTCGACCCGCTACTAAACGAACCCGTGACGCCGGAAGGAAGCCCGGAAATGCTGACCGCGACTGCGCTCGTGAACCCGTTCTGCGGAGTCAGCGTGAGCGTGCTGTTTCCCGATGTACCTTGCGCGATGCTCAGCGCCGTGGGCGAGGCCGACAGCATGAACGTGGGGGCCGGCGTGATAGTCAGCGCGACGGTAGTCTTGGCGGTAAGGGCGCCGGAAGTGCCCGTGATTGTTACCGGAGCCGAAGACGCCGCCGTTGTACTGGCCGCCGTGAAAGTAACTGTGCTCTTGCCCGCGATCACAGGACTAAGAGCCGCGGTAACGCCCGCGGGAAGCCCAGACACTGCCAGCCCGACCGTAGCATTGAAACCGTTCAGAGCGGTGATGGCGATGGTGCTCGCGCTGCTTGCGCCGGCGCTGACGCTTACGCTGGCCGGAGTCGCCGAAAGTGTGAAGCTCGCGGGTGCGACAACAGTGACCGTAATCGCTGTCTTGCTGGTGGTGCTGCCTGAACTGCCGGTCACGGTAACAGTGGAAGTTCCGGGCACTGCGTTGGCCGCGGCCTTGAACGTGAGAGTGGTGGTGCGTATCGCCGACGCCGCGCTGAACGTTGCTGTAATACCGGCGGGCAAACCAGTGGCTGAAAAGGTGACTGCGCTGTTAAAGCTGCCTTGGGGAGTGACGGTGATGGTCGCCGTCCCGCTGCCGCCCTGCGAAATACTGAGACTCGCGGGCGCGGCTGCAATGGTGTAGCCGGATGCAGCGCTTACCGTCAGAGTGATCGCCGCGGTGGCGCGCAGGCTCCCGGATGTTCCAGTGATGGTAATCGAGGACGATCCCGGCGTCGTGGAACTGCTCGCGATGAGAATCAGGGTGCTGGTCCCGGTCACACTTGCAGGATTCATGGAAGCGCTGACGCCTGGAGGCAGGCCCGACACGGCCAGGGCGACAGTGGCGCTAAACCCGGCTTGCGGAGTGATGGTGATGGTGCTGGTGACGGAGCCACCCGCCATCACGCTCACGCTGGCGGGCGCCGGGGAGAGAGTGAACGCCGCCGTTCCTGTGATGGTGAGCGTCAGACGCGCGATACTGGTCAGGCTGCCGGACGTGCCGGTGATGGTAATGGCCGATGTGGAAGCGGCCGCGGAGCTGCTTGCAAGAAAGGTCAGCGTGCTGGTGGTCATGGCGCTGGCGGGGCTGAACGATGCCGTCACGCCTGAAGGCAAGCCCGCAATGGTCAGGCTGACCGCGTTCGCGAAACCCTGTTGCGCGCTCACCGTGATGGTGCTGCTGCCGCTGCCTCCCGCCGTGATGGAAAGCGTAGATTGAGACGAAGACAAGCTGAACGCCGGCGCATTCGACGTTCCGGTTAGGCTGTTGATCAGCGGCTGACCCGAGGGGCTGCCCCATCCGGTGGCGAGATCATAGCCCACCAGCGCGTTGAAGCGGCCGTTATTGCCCGTGGTGATGTCGTGAAGATCGCTCGTGAAGCTGGATCCCGCGCCGATTCCGTAGATCAAAGGATTAAGGAATCCCACACGCGCTTCGTTATTCGCCGCCGCCTGTTGATTCGCCAGAGCCAGGAAGCCGGCCCACAGAGGAGCCGCGGCGCTGGTTCCTCCGACCTCTACCCCTTGCCCGTTATTGCAGATCAGGAAAATCTGAACGTCGGCAATGAGCGCCACGTCCGGGAGGTTCCGCATGGTTCCAGAGCCGCCCGCTTGGGTCATGCTGCTAGGCGACTGATAGCTCGGAATGGGCCAGGTGGTGCTCACACCGCCGCCTGAGTCTGGCCACGTGGTTTCCGATTGCCAGGCGCCACCCGGGCCAGCCGTCGTCAAACTGGTGCCACCCACCACGGTGAGGTTTGGATCATCGGCCGGCGGCATAACCGCGCCGGCGTACGAACCGTCGTCGCCCGACGCCTGGAACAGCGACTGTCCTTGCGCGATCATTTGCTTAAAGATTTGTTCGGTGGTGGCGTTGGTCGGGCTCCATCCCCAGGACGAGCTCAACTGGCTCGCCAGATTGTCGGTGGCCATGCGGTTCAGCACGTCGTTCGGATTCGTACCTTCGTAAACGATGATGCTGGATGCACCGGGTGACATATAGGACGCCATCATGATGTCCAGCGTCACTTCGATGTTCGCGCTGCCGGGCGTGCCATTGAAGCCATCCAGTAAAACCGTTTGTGTCGGCACCGGCGACAAACCCGCCTGGGAAAAATTAGCCTTCACATCGCTCGCGTAAAAGCCGTCGAGTTCGAAAAGGCCGATCGACTGTCCTGAGCCATTGAGTGTTACCTCGGGCGCGTAAGCGGCCCTGAAATCGCCGCCCGTGAAAAGGCCGGAAGGCCCCGACCCCGTGGTCAGCGGGATGGCGCTGGTGAGCGGCCGCGATTTCAAATCCATGGGTCGCGGGATGACGAAGTTATCGAGGCCTGTGATATCCAGGATCGTTGTGCCGGCATCGATGGACGGCTCGCGATCCGGCGCGAAGAATATGCCCCGCGTCGGGTGACTCCAAGTGAGCATGTTCACGTGGAACGTGCTCTGGATGTCGGCAGCGGTGCCGCTGATATCCAGAATCGTGCGGTTGGGGTGCGTGGCCGTCACAGAAAAGCCGTTTGCCTCGAAGAAAGCCGCAAGAGCCTGGTAGTCCGCTTCGGTGGGACCAAAGCGCTCGGCAAACTGTTCTGGCGTCAGGAACCGGTGGAAGTTCGGGCTTGCGGGGTCGGCAAGCTGCTTCAGAAAATCATTGAGCTCTTCTTGGTTTCGCAAGGGCAGTCCGATCCCGAGACTCATGCGAGTGGCCGGCGGGACCTTCCCTATCGCTCTGGAAACGGCTACAGCCTCCGGTACAGTACCTGGCAGAAGTTGTGTGCCGGCAGCCCGAACCGAGGCCATCGACAAAAAAAGCAGTGCGGCTGCCCAGCGAGTCCCGTGTGCGAACGACATATTATGAGTCCTTGTCTAAAAACTTGCCGATAAGGGCGCCAGTGTGGCTATGTCTTGCTTATCGGACCGGAGAGAACCTCTGGCGGTAAAACGGGGCCTAGCGAGGTCCTTAAAAGCGCTCTAGCTGAATGAAGGGAAAGGTACTGTTCGCTGGTACGCGAGGCGCAATCATATTGCAGCCAGAACACACTTCGGAGAAGATCTCGATTCAAGCTCCGCCGGGTATCCCTGCCAGCATGGTGGCGGAGTACGTCGATCGCTGCCGCGCCGCTCTGCCCGCGGCTAAGGCGGCGCTGGCTGGCTTAGATCACCACTATCTGCGGGTTTATGGCCATGGGCTCAAGGGGAGTGGAGGAGGCTACGGCATTCCCAAATTGACTGAAATGGGATCTTGGATTGAAGAAGCTGCGCGGCGGGGTGATGCGGCGGGATTACAGAGTCAATTCGCTCAGCTCGAGATCTATCTGAACCGGCTCGACATCCGCCCGGAATGACCCCGAGCCGAAACGACCCTGTCGGATTACGCGTCCAAGTTCTGATGATCCTTCTAGCCCTTGTGGTGTCCTTGACTGTTTCGGGTCTGCTGATGGGTCAGCAGCTACCAGCAGGACAGCAGCCCGGGCAAACGGCGAGCCCCGATAGTCCTGCGGACAACACGCCGACTGGCAATGCCAAGACTTCCGGGCCGCAGTCCCCCGGATGGAAAGGCCTTACAGTAAAAGAGAAGATGCACTACGATTGGGTGCATCTTTTTGACGCGGAGAACGTCGTATTCGCGGGTATTGGTGCGGGCTTCGATCAGCTGCGGGACCGCCCGGGCGAGTGGGGCGAGGGCTGGGGCCCGTTCTTTGGCCGCTACGGTTCACACCTCGGCCAGTATGTGGTTCAGCGCAGCATCATGTTCCCGGTGCAAGCCATCGATCACGAGGACACGCGCTATTTTCGGTCTACCCGGACAAGTTATAAGGGCCGGCTCGGAGATGCGTTTCTTCATACCATCTGGCGGCATAACGACAGCGGCGGCATGATGCCGGCCTATAGCGAGTTCCTGGGCGACTACGGCGCCGCGGCCGTGTCCCGCATGTGGTGGCCAGACAAATACCATACTGGGTCGGCCATCTTCATCGCCGGATCGGACACCATCCTAGTGGATGCCGGCATCAATGTTTTCCGCGAGTTCACGCCTGATATCAAGCGCTGGTTGCACCTCGCGCACTGAGCACCGCAACCGAACCTCCGCGGTCTATTCGATGACAGGCATCGAGTAGCGATACTCGCGGCGAAACACTTCGCCGAACACTTCCAGCATGCCCGCGTGCACCGAAGTATTGTCGGCCAATAAATGCGGGCCTCGCAAACGGGCGGCCGCGCCATGCATATCCGAGCATTTGCCTCCCGCTTCGGTGACCAGCAGAGTGCCCGCGGCCATGTCCCACGGATTCAGGCCAAATTCCCAAAATGCGTCCAGGCGGCCGCAGGCCACATACGCCAGATCCAGCGCCGCGGCCCCGGCGCGCCGCACGCCGTGCGTGATCATCGCAAGTTGATAATAAAAATGCACGTTGACGTTCTGGTGCCGCTTGCGGCTGGGAAAGCCGGTGGCCACCAGCGCATCGTCAATCTGCTGGACGCGCGAGACGTGAATCGGCGTGCCATTGAGCTGCGAACCAGATCCACGCTCGCAGGTGAACATTTCGCCGCGCTCGGGATCGAAGATCACTCCGGCCACCAGCTCGCCGGCCTTTTCGAGCGCCAGGGTTACGTTGTACATCGGGAAGCCATGCGCGAAATTCGTAGTGCCGTCCAATGGATCGACATACCAGCAATACTCGGCCGATTCGCCCGCGTGCCCGCCGCTCTCTTCAGCCACGATGGAATGCGTGGGGAAATGCTTTTGCAACCGCTCGATCACCAGCTTTTCGGAAGCACGGTCGGCCTCCGTCACCAGGTCGAATTCGCCCTTCAGCTCGAAGCCGATGTGGCGTTCGAAATAGCCGTGCAGCAAGGCGCCGGCCTCGCGGGCGATTTCCTCGCTAATTTCCAAATAAGAAGGCATAAAGATTGCGAGCCGTTGTGTCGTGACGCCGGCCTGCGCGGTCAGGCTTCCGGTTCTTCGTACAGATATTTAATGTCGTGCTTGTAGAGAAACAGGTTGGGAGCACCGGTCCGCGTGACCCGAATAAAGTGCACGTCGTAGAATTCGATCACGCCCACCACTTCTTCATTGCTGCTGAGACGGATACGCACGGGGATCGCTTTGTCGATCAGGTAGCGCAGGTACTTCACTTCCTCGAAGGTCTGCTCGGGAGCCTTCGTTTTTGCTTTACTCACGGCTCGCTCCGCGTCACTGTCCAAATCCCGATCTACCCTCATTGGCCTCCCCATAATATCCGCTGCGCGTGCTGACCCGCAAATTCCGGCCTTGCACATTGACCTTCAAGGTATGAAAGCGGTCTTTGCTGGGGGGAACGTCCTTGGGATAGAAGCCGATCAGATACTGCGTGCGCAGCTCCCGCAGGATGTCGTCGAACGCGCGATCCAGCTGCGCGCCCAGACTGGGCGTGAAAACGCGTCCGCCCGTGCCGGCCGCCAGCGTGGTGAGCGCATTTTCGCCGCCGACGTTGCGGCCCGCATCATTGGTGATGGGCACCACCAGCACGGGATACATAATCGTATCGGCCAATTGCGCGGACTCCAGCGCCTGGTGATAATCCTTGGAGCTGGTAGTGTCGCCGCCGTCCGTCACCAGCACCATCACGTGCCTTCCGTTGCGGTATTCGAGTTCGCGCGAGGCCAGGAAAATCGCGTCATAGAGCGATGTGCCGCCTTCGGATTTCAGCTGCTTCAGTATCTGGTCTACACGCGAGAAGCGGCGCGTGTAACTGCTCTGCAGGGTGACCTGCCAGTTGAAACTGTAGAGCGCCACGGTGTCGGCCGGATTGCCTTCGGTCAAAAGCACGCGGAGAAACCGGCTGACGGAATCCAGCTCATAGCGCATCTCGATGCCGGTGGATGCGCTGGTGTCCACCAGCATGGCGACGGACAGGGGCTGCTCGGTCTCACGATCGAAAACGGCGATGTCCTGCTTCACACCGTTGTCGTAGACCGCGAAATCGTTTTTGTTCAGCGAGCCGACCAGCTGGCCGGCGGCGTCCTTGACGGTCACCAGCATGCGCACCAGGCGAACATTGACTCTGATTGTGCCCTCAGGCGCCTGCGCGCACAATCCGATAGCGGCAACCATGAGACAGACGAACGGGCGGATCACTTTTTCAGGACGGAATCGTCCCATTCCCCTTCCACCCAAACCTCTCCGTCGGCGAAATGCTCCTTCTTCCAGATCGGCACCATGCGCTTCAGCCGGTTGATGCCTTCGAGCGCCGCTTCGAACGCGGGCTTGCGATGCGGCGCGGTGACCACGATGGCGACGCTGGCTTCGCCGATTTCGAGACGGCCCAGGCGATGCACCATGGCGATGCGGCCGATGGCGAACGCACCGGCGATATCGCGCCCGATCTCCGCCATCATCTTTATAGCCATGGGTTCGTAACACTCGTAGTCCAGAAATTTGGTGGCCCGGCCTTTGGTATTATTTCTGACCACTCCTTCGAAGTCCACCACCGCGCCGTCTTCGCCGCGCAATAATTGCCGCGCAATGGAAGGGGTGTCGATCGTCTCGCGGGTGAGAGCGAAGAAGCACCCGGTTTCTTCGTCACAAATCTCGTGGGTGTAGCGGCCGGATCCTCCGCTGACCGGTGGCAGAAACGCGATTTCGTCTCCTTCGCGGATGGCGGCCGAACGATCGCAGAACTCATGATTACAGGCCAGGACGATACTGCCTTCCAGATCCGTGAGGCGCGGAAACTGGCGCGCATAGCGCGTGAAAACGGACTCCAGGCGCGAGCCGTCGGCGACTTCGATATGGTCTTCTCCCAGGCCGACGATGTCCTTCAACATGCCGAAAAACAGCACCTTTACGCGCACGATTGTCATAGTAACAGACGGTCCGGGGGCGGTCCGGTTTCAGCGTATCGAACCAGTTGTGAGGGTTCAAACCTAGTCGCTGCACGACCCGGCTGGGGCAACCGCTCCGCCGTACCGGCACGGGCTTGCGCCGCATAGGGGCCTCCTGGTAGCATTCCGTATGCGCGATTCGGCGTTTCCTCTGCCCGATTCCGCTTGGGCTGCCACCTCCGTCGCACCGCTCCCAACGCGGACGGTTCCCGCACGGCACTCAGCCCTGGTCCGCATCACCCATTGGATCGCCAGCCTGTGCTTTCTCGCCCTGCTCGTCACCGGCGTTGAAATCCTGATCTCGCACCCGCGTTTTTATTGGGGCGAGGCCGGCAACATCAATACTCATCCGCTGTTCAAATTGCCGATCCCGGCGTCCAGGTCCTCCGTGCCCACTGGCTACGGCTACGTTCTGCCGGACCAGAACGGCTGGAGCCGATACCTCCATTTTCAAGCGGCTTGGTACGTCGTAATAACCGGCCTGCTCTATGTAATCTTCAGTTGGTTTGGCGGACATTTGCGGAAAGACTTGCTCCCCAAGCGGGCTGATCTTTCCTGGCGGACTTTTTCCAATGAATTTGCGAGCCATCTGCGCTTGAAGCGCCCCAGCGCGGACGAAGCTTGGTCGTATAACCTGCTTCAGCGGATTACCTACTTATTCGTGATTTTCGCCCTCTTTCCCTTGGTCATCTGGACCGGCCTGGCGATGTCGCCCGCTATCGCGTCCGTGTTTCCCGGCGCGGTGAGTGTGCTGGGCGGCCAGCAGTCCGCGCGCACCATTCATTTTTTCGTCTCGGTGTTCCTTTTCCTATTTTTGTTGGTCCACATCCTGATGATTTGTGTAGCCGGGTTCAGGAATCGCATGCGCGCCATGATCACTGGCCGCGCTGGCGCGGATAAGGAGCACGCATGAAGGATCTCACACGCCGCAGGCTAATTCAGGCCGGCGCCGCGGCCGTGGCGGGAGTATCGGGCCTGGCGGCAGTTGAAGGAATTGGGGAACATCTTGGACTGATTCCTCCCGATCACTCCGTTCTCTACGGCACGGGCGAAACGCTGACCTACGCGGCGCAGCGGATACTGACGCAACACTCCCTGGCTCGTGAGTTTGCTCCCAGCGAGATTTCAAACCCTCCCTTCGCGAATCCGGTAGCGCCCATGGGCGAAGAATTCAAGCGTCTGGAGGCGGGGTCTTTTGCCGACTGGCGGCTCACCGTCGATGGCTTGGTGGCACGCCCCAAATCGTTTTCAATCGCGGAACTGAAGGGCTATCCTTCGCGCAGCCAGATCACGCATTTGGCTTGCGAAGAGGGCTGGTCTTATATCGCTCAATGGACCGGCGTCCCGCTCTCCCACGTCCTGGACCTGGTTGGTGTTTCGCCCAAGGCCAAATATGTTGTTTACTTTTCGATCGATCCTGAGTGGTGGGACAGCATCGATATGGCTGATGCCTTGCATCCGCAAACTCTCATCGCCCATGGGATGAATGGCAGCGAACTGCCGGTGAGCTTTGGCGGGCCTCTTCGCCTGCGCGTTCCGCGCCAGTTGGGATACAAGAACGTCAAGTTCATCACAAGCCTGACCGTAACCGATGATCTGAAGCAGTTCGGCCACGGTTTGGGCTCCTCGGCGCCAGAAGGCGGCTACGCCTGGTACGCCGGTATCTGACACCTGAGGTTGCGTCGAAGCGAAACCGCGAGATCCTGAATTGGCAGCGCATTCGCTGATATCGCTAATGACGGGTTTGCTATAAGAAGCATTGTCTTCCTAGCGCTCGGTTCCGCGGCCGGTCTCTTACGTTCAACGGTCCGGTTGTGGTCCAGTCATGAATTCGTCTATCCGAAGGCGGAAGCCATGCGGCTTGCCGCAGCGAACCATCGGCCGGTGGCGTCCATGCCGGACAACACCAACAGCGCGAGCGAGACCGCACTAAAACAAGCCCACGTGAGAGCAGCAGCGGCGGGCGGCCAGCAAGTGGAGACCATAACGGTATTCGGAGCACCGGCTCACTGATCTGCTAAAAATGGAAGCCGATTGTTCCGGTAATCGTGCGCGGACTCACGTAGTGCGTGCCGCTAAACGTGGAAAGAAAGTTGTATAGCACATAGGAGTTCGCGAGGTTTACCACCGTCACGCGCGCGCTGAATTTATACTTGTCGCCGTGGAAAATGTTGTCGTGTCCAACGCCGATGTCGAAGAGATTCCGGGGCGCGATGCGCTGTGGGTTGTGGTCGTTGTTCTCGGTGCCTGGAGCAGGAATGGATACCAGTGAGGAACCGTAGAGGTTCGCTGGACACAGACCGGTGGGGCTGATCGGCGTGGTTGGCGTAGCGTGAACAGGCCCGCAATAAAGGCCGCCTTCAAACTGCTGGTCGGGCGTCAGGTTGAGGACGGACACCACGCTATCCGAGCCGCCCGGCCCGTTAGGGCAAGCTTCGCCTCCCGCGCAGGGCACCGGACCAGCCACCAGGCCGCTGTCGAAACGCCAGTTGAAGCTGAACCACGGCAGCTTCTGCGACGGTTGGTATTGCAGGTGGCCAGTTGCATTATTGGTTTCGTCGTGATCGATGCGGAACACACCAAAGCCAACGGGTGTGGCGCCCACGCCGGCGACTTGCGGGCTGAAAAAGCGCGCCGCCACGCTGGATGTCACCATAAACGCCGTCAACCCGTGGAAGTTAGGCATGGTGAGGCGGATTGCATATCCGGGAATTTTCGAGTTGGTCCACTCGATCGGGTAAGTGATTGGAGTGTTCGCCAGCACGCTGAAGTCGAAGGCATTGTGAGTATACTTCCAAATGTATTCGCCATCCAGGACCAGATACTTGCCGAAGGCCTGCGAGAGGCCGACGTGGAATTCATTGCGGTAGCCGGGAGAGAGCGGCGACGTCGTGACGCAAGCGCCGCCGGGAACTAAGTTCTGGAAAGCGGCGATCACCGGATCGTTGCAGCCGAGACTCGCGAGCACCAGGTTTTCGTTGAAAGGGCTCTCCATGGTCCGGGCATAAGAGATTCGCAGAACCGTGTTGGTTGGCTTGATATTGTAGGCAATACCCAGGCGCGGCTCCGGCTGCCAGGCCTTTGTGATGCCATCATATTGATCGATGCGCAGACCCA
This sequence comes from Bryobacterales bacterium, assembly GCA_963725455.1. Taxonomy (GTDB): domain Bacteria; phylum Acidobacteriota; class Terriglobia; order Bryobacterales; family Bryobacteraceae; genus Palsa-89. The sequence continues at coordinate 23,286 of CAVRZH010000146.1, read as the reverse complement.
GATTGAAGGTCCAGTTGTGGACATTGATGGCGTCCTGAATGTAGAAGGCGAATTCCCGGATGTCGGCGTGGCCACGATAGGTGTACTCGCCGCTGGTGCTGCCCGGACAGCCGTCAGAAGCAGGCAGGAGCGCCGTTCTGGTCAGATCATAGCAGGCAAGAAGCGGGTTAAACGCCGGGACGGGATCACCATTCGCGAAAATTCCCTGGCCTAAATTTTGCTGCAGCGTGCCCGTGCAGTTCGCCGGGTTGGTCAGCAGAGGGTTCGTGTCCGGAGTGAGGTCAGCATTCAGACAAGGCGCATTTCCGGTCGGATCCACCAGGCCGAAGGTATCCCTTTCCGTCAGTAGAGTATGTTCATATTGAAGTCCGACCTTGATGTTGTGAATTCCGCTCACATAAGAGACACTGGCGCGGGCTCCCACGTTCATCAGCCGGCGATACTGACCCACACTGGCGCTCTGACCGACGCCCGCAAAACCGGGATCGGGCGTCAAGTCGGCGAATGGATCGGCACTGGGGTAGTAATCGTATTGATCCTGTCTGACAAAAGCGCCGAAAGTAAAAACTGTCTTGGGATTGAGCAGATGGGTCCAGGCAGGCGCGATGTTAAACGTATTGATCTTCGAGCGTTGATCGGCGGGCCCGACAGGTAAACCGTTCGGACCGATGCCGCCGTTATTTACTGTCAGGCCATTCCAAGCCGACGCGGTCTCGGCGTCGTAAGAATTGGGAGTCTGAAACCAGGATCGCGTGAAGCTGAGATTCAGGTTGATCGAGTCCAGGTCAGAAAGCTTGAGATCCACCCGATCGAATATGTTCTCCTCGTTACCGTGATCGTGGAATACCTGAAACTCCGGGCCATCCAGGAATCGGCCCGTGTCCAAACCATTGGCCGAAATAAAATTGCCCCACTTTTGCCCTCCATAGGAAAGATCGAAGCCGTCGTTGGTAGTTCCAAAGGTCCCATAGGATGTCGTAATATCGCCATGCGGTGTCGTAGATCCGAGGCCGGAACGCGTAGTTACCACCAGCACCAGACTGGTCTTCCCGCCATATTCGGCGGGCGGAGCGCCTTCAATCACTTCCATCGATTGCACGGCGTCGACCGGAAGCTGGTTGGAGAAGACCTTGCTTTGCTGGTCCGTTATCGACTGCCCGTCGACGGAAAAGGAATTCGAGGCGTGATCGCCCAAGCCGTGAAAAAGGCCGTTGGAATCGGCCGAAACTCCTGGAGAAGCGAGGGTCGCTAGTGAGCTGAGCGACGAAGACTGGCTTTCCAGAGGCAGCTTGTCGAAGAGCCCTCGATCTATGTCCGTGTGAGTGGTTGTATCAGTCTCCACCAAGTCCGTCCCCGATGTCACCGTGACACTCTGATTTGCGGTGCCGAGGGTCAGGGGGATCTTCGCTTCCACGGGCAGAGGAGAACGTACGTTGACGTCCTGTTCGCCCCCCTGGAATCCCTTCGCCGAAGCGCTCAGATGGTAGTTGTTGTAAGGGACATTATCGAATTCGAAGTTCCCCTGGGCGTCGGTCGGGACACTTTTGTCATAGCGGGAAACGGGGTTCTGGATTTCCACGGTCGCGCCCATAACGGCTGCTCCGGAGGGGTCCAGCACGGATCCTCGAACCGTCCCTGAGTTGGCGCTGCTCGACTGCGCGTAGGTCGCGACCGGCAAAGCGCCGCACAGTACAAGAAAAACAAAAGCGATAGCGAGGAGGCTCTTTCTCATATTTGTCGATTGTGGCTGCTTGCAACTAAAGCACCAAGAACAATTTCATGGTCGGCTTGATCACCAAGATGAACGATCTAATTCGCACTATGAGCGGACGACGATTGCGCAATGCCCACGCTTGGCTACCCGTTCAAAAGCTGGCGAATATTTCCGGCCTGCCGTTTGCTTGCGATAAACTCCTGATCGTTGCTGAGAGTGATTAGCCATCGCTGGCTACTCAAGGCACTCATCTTTCGGATGTGTTCCGCATTCACTAAAGCGCTGCGATGAATTCTTCGAAAGCTTGTGTGCCGAAGGCGCTGCTCCAGGACCTTGAGGGTCTGGGTGGCCAGGTATTTCTTCCGTGCGGTAATAATCCACACGATTTCGCCATCGGCCTGAAAGGCGTAAATCTCTTCGGCGCTCAGGAGAAAATATTCTTCGCCGATTCTTCCCACGATCCGCCTCGGCTGGGGAATCTTGGACTGGTCCGCGATCTCTTGAAGCTGCGCCAGCCTCTCCGCCGATTCCCTTTCAGTAAGCCGCTTGGCCCGTTCCACTGCTTCCGCCAGACGCTCCCCGCCGACGGGCTTTAACAAATAGTCGATCGCTCCCGCCTCGAACGCCTGCAGGGCATACTGGTCGTAAGCGGTGACGATGACGATCACCGGCAGATGTGTCCCGCGCCTTAGATTCCGGATAACTTCCAGCCCGCCCATGGTCGGCATCTGTAGATCCAGCAACACCAGGTCAGGATGGTCCGTGGATATTTTCTCCAGGGCGGAGGCGCCATTATCCGCTTCGCCGATGATCTCGACGTCATGAAACGAGCCGAGTTCCTCGCGCAACACCTTGCGCGCCACCGGCTCGTCGTCCACAATGAGCGTTCTCAGGGGCATGTTTGAGCCCAAAGCTCAGATATTTTTAGCACGCTGGAGTTGATCGTCGAACAAGTTTCTTGCGAGCGGGCTGCGTGGGGCGATCAATGATCTGAAGGCCCTGGTGGACGGACCATCGGAAGGCGAGCTTCATGCCGCAGGCCTGACTGGTTCTCCCTGAGAGACGTGTGATCGCTTCGCTTCGGCCGTCAGGCTATACTGTTGTGATCCCAAGCGAGGAGAACTCAATGCGCTTTCTCTCTCTATTTGTCTGCATCGTGGCTGAAGTGTGCGCCCAATCTCCCAGCCACCCTCTCGACAGCCTGAACAAGTCCGAATACTGGACCGTTTATGACGTTCTGCAACAAGCGGGCCAGGTCACACCGACTACCCTCTTCGCCAGCGTGCTGCTCCATCCCCCGGCGAAATCGGCCGTGCTCAGCTATCGACCGGGCCAACCGTTCGCGCGCGAGGCCGACGTAGTCCTGCTGCGCGGAGAAAAAACGTATGCCGCGCGGGTGGACATCGTGGGGAAAAAAGTTCTCAGCGTTGAAGAGCTCCCAGGCGTGCAAGCGCCTATTCTTGGGAGCGAGCTGTTCGGTGAAGACGAAGCCATCAAGAGCGACCCGCGTGTGGTGGAAGCTCTGAAGAAGCGCGGCATCACGGATCTGGGAACCATCTCGTGCATCGTTCTCCCGGGCGCTTATCAATCCATTCCCGAACAGGCCAGCCAGCGCATGGGCTTCGGTGAGTGCGCGCAGAGGCACGGCGTCTATCACAGCTGGGGACGCTCCATCGAAGGACTGAGCCTGCAAGTGAATATGGCAACGAGGAAGGTTCTGAAGGTGGTGGATACGGGCGTCTTCCCGGTGCCCACTTCGAACATCGATTATGAAGGGATTCCCGAAAATCCCCGCCCGCACACCACGCCCATCTCGATTTCACAACCCGCCGGACCCGGCTACAAGTTCGAGAACGGCGAGATCTCCTGGCAGAACTGGCTGTTCCGCGTCCGTCTGGATCAGCGCATTGGCACGGTTCTCAACCTGGTGCGCTTTGTCGACCATGGCCGGCCCCGCTCCATTCTTTATGAAGCCAGCGTCAGCGAACTGTTCGTCCCCTACATGGATCCGGGGAACGGTTGGAACAATCGCGTCTTCGTGGATGCGGGCGAATTCTACGCCACCGGTTTCCTGGCGCCGCTTCGTCCCGGTCTCGATTGCCCCGCGGATGCGACGTGGTTCGACGGCTTATCGGCCAGTGAGAACGGCGCGCCAAAGTTCACTTCGAACGAGGCCTGCCTGTTTGAGCGCGACCCGGAAAACCCTGCCTGGCGCCACTTCGAAGATGGCGAAATCTATGGCCGTCCCACCCGCCAACTGGTTCTGCGCTCGGCGGCCACAATCGGCAACTACGATTACATCCTGGATTGGCGGTTCAGTCCCGACGGCACCATCGAGGTTGCCGTGGGCGCCACAGGCGTGATCGAGACCAAGCCCACGGTTGAGGAGAAGGCTCCGGATCATGAAAACAACGGCGAGACCGAATACGGCCAATTCGTCGGGCCGCATACCATGGGCGTGGACCACGATCACTTCTTCTCGTATCGCTTGGACTTCGATGTCGACGGAGAAAACAACAGCTTCATGACCGATCGCCTGGTGACGCGGCGCCTTGAAAACGACCCCATGCGTAAATCCATCTGGGTTGTCCAACCCAGTGTTGCGGCCCACGAGAAAGATGCCATCCTGGACATTCAACTGGATAAGCCGTCCATGTGGATGTTCGTGAATCCATCCGTAAAAGGCCCGCTCAACCATCCAACGGGCTATGAAGTGATGCCCGGAGCGACGGCGAAGTCCATCCTGTCCCCCGACGATCCTCCTCAGAAGGTGGGCGCGTTTTCCGAACATCAATTCTGGGTCACGCCGTACAACGAAAATGAACGCTACGCGGCCGGCGTGTATCCGATCAGCTCCAAAGGGAACGACGGGCTGGCAGTCTGGACGCAGGCCAACCGGCCCATCACGAACACGGACATCGTGGGCTGGTACACGCTCGGGTTCCATCACGTCACGCGAACCGAAGACTGGCCAATCATGCCGACGTTGTGGCATTCGTTCTATATCCGGCCCTTTCATTTCTTCCAGGCCAACCCGGTTCTGGACCTTCCGAAGAGCCTGAGCAAGCCTTGAGGGACACAATAAAAAATGATTGAGCGAGCCAAACATGCTCATTGGCTGACCCTCGTCTTCCCGGTCGCCGCTGCCTGTATTTTCCCGGGCAGCAGCGCGCGGGCGCAGTCCGGTGCGTCACTCCAGCAGCGCATCCAGAAAATCATGGATCGCCCCGAGTTCGCTCATGCCCGCTTTGGTCTCAAATTTATTTCGGCGGAGACCGGGGATGTTGTCTATGAATTGAATTCGCAAGAACTCTTCGTGCCGGGTTCTACAACTAAGTTGCTTACCGAGGGCACCGCTCTTGAGCTGTTGGGCGCGGATTATCGCTTTCATACCAGGATCTACCGCACCGGCCCAATTGAAAAAGACGGCACTCTGAAAGGCGACCTGGTGCTGGTGGCGGGCGGAGACCTGAACCTGTCGAACCGCATCCAGCCTGATAACACGCTGGCATTCGAGGATGAGGATCATTCCTACGGAGGTCCGGACAGCAAGGGCTTGCCTGGGAATCCGCTGCTGGTGATCCGCGAGTTTGCCCGGCAAATCACCGCCAAAGGGATCAAGAAAGTAAAGGGAAGAGTGCTGGTGGACGCGACGCTGTTTCCGGAGGGCGACCGGGAACTGGGAACCGGTGTGGTTATGTCGCCGATTGTGGTCAACGACAATGTGGTGGACGTCGTCGTCAGCCCGGGAGCCGCGGAAAACTCGCCGGTTGAATTGAAAATCGCGCCGCAGACCGGCTACATCAGCTTCATCAATCACGCCACCACCGGCAAGGCCGGCGCCCCGATGTCATTGAAATACGAGAATGAAAAACGCAACCTGGATGGAACTCGCAGCGTAACGCTCAGCGGAACCCTGGCTCTCAATGGCAAACCTGCGATGGTTTCCTATGCGGTTCCCGAGCCGAGCCGTTTTGCCGCAACCGTTTTGGTGGAAGCGCTCCATGAGCAGGGGGTGCGGGCGATGCTGGCTGCCGCTTCAGATCAAATCGATTTTAAGACGCTGGCCGTGAACTACACGCCTGACAAGATTGTTGCCGAACACGTCTCGCCACCGCTCCAGGAGGACGTGAAAGTGACGCTGAAGGTCAGCCAAAATCTGCACGCCAGTTGCACGCCATTTCTTCTCGGCGCGTTGCTAGCTCATAAGAACAAGGAAATCGATCAGGCGGGCTTTGACCTGGAGAACGCATTCCTGACCAAAGCCGGTCTTGATTTGCGCGAGGCGGCGCAGAGCGATGGAGCAGGCGGCAACGCGTACTTCACGCCCGACTTCATGGTCCACTACTTGCTCCATATGTCGAAGCAGAAAGACTACGACATCTTTTATCGCTCCCTGCCCGTAATGGGAAAGGACGGCACACTGGTGAAGATTCAGGTGAATTCGGCCGCGGCGGGCCACGTACACGCGAAAACCGGCACGTATACCGTGTATGATGCGCTGAACAAGAAGGTGATGATCGCGGGCAAGGGTCTGGCCGGTTACATGGACACGGCGAGCGGCCAGCACTTGATCCTGGCGCTTTACGTCAACCTGGTTTCGGTCGCGATGGACGACCCAGGCGCTGTAGATAAGGTGGGCGACGCCTTGGGGGAGATTGCGGCCGCGGCGTACGATGCCCCGTTATAAGCGATCCCGTCCGCTAGCAACGAAGACCATCTGAATCCTCCCGTTGACATATCTTAGCGAGCACCCGCTCCACTTCAAAGCTTCGAGCCGCCGTCCACTCGAACAGTGTCGCCGGTGATCCAGCGCGCTTCGTCGGATGCCAGGAAAGCGACCACTGGAGCAATATCGTCCGGCCCCGCCAAACGCTGCAACGCCTGCATGTTCAGAGCGTACTTTTGTCCGGCATCGGTCTTCGTGAAGTTCGACATTTCCGTGTCCACCACGCCGGGAGCCACGGCGTTGACGCGAATTCCACGCGGGCCCAAAGCGGAGGCGAAGTATTTCACCAGCGTGTCGATGGCTCCCTTGGTGCCCGCGTAAGCTCCTAGCGTGCCCACCACAGCATGCGCGGCGAGCGACGAAACGAATACTATGCTGCTGCCACTCCCCAAAATGGGAAGCGTCTGCTGGATCAGAAAGAAAGGCGACCGAACATTGATCGCGTAGAGGCGATCGAAATCCTCAACCGTTGTATCCTCGATTTTGGCCGCCTTTGAAACGCCCGCGTTCGCGACCAGAATGTCCAGCCGGTCGCCCACCATCGCCCGGACCTCCCTAGCCAGGTGGTGTGCGCCATCGGGAGTCGCGAGATCCGAGCCGATGATCTCAGCCCGGCCTCCGGCTTCGGCCCGAATCTGAGAGGCGACGGCTTCGGCTTCCGCTTTGCCGTGACCATAGTGAATCAGAACCTGCGCGCCTCCTTTGGCGAGCGCCAGCGCGCAAGCGCGCCCTATGCCGCGGGACGCTCCAGTGACGAGAGCGGTTTTGCCTGAAAGATTTGGCATGATGGAGTCCACCTCAGCACGAGCGAATGCCACCCGCCTCCACAAACCGCGTCGGCAAGATTCCCGCTGTGTAACTGCTCATGATTTAGACCTGAACAACTCGCTTGGGGTTGGCCCAAGATATACTTCCGTCGTATGATTCCTACGCTTCACAATCAGACTTTACGATGCCGTTGCTTCATTTACAAATACTATGGAAAGTGAGCGTCCTACCTCATAGGTATGGCTTGTACATGGAACTCAGACATCTCCCTTATTTCATAGCAGTTGCGGAGGCCGGCGGCCTGACCGTGGCCGCTGCAAAGAAATTGCACATCGCGCAACCATCTCTCACCCGGGGATTCGGATCTGGAGAACGAGGCGGGCGCCCAGCTTCTGGCTCCCGACGCGCGCGGTGTTGAACTCACCGCGGCTGGGAAGGCCTTTCTCGATCATGCGCGGCTGGCGCTGCTTCAGGCAGGTGCCGCCGGTGAAGCGGCGCGGCGTGCGGCCAAGCCCAGCAAGCCAACCTTCGCGATTGGTTTCTTGACCAGCCAGGAAATCGCGGGAGAAAAGCTTCTCAGCGTGTCGAATGCGACCCCTGCTTTGCGCGCGGTTGTCGACGATTACCAGAATCGATCGGGAATCGAGGCGAAGCCGGAGCATGAGGCGGACCATCTGCCATGGCGATGTCGCTGGTGGCGTCCACGCGCAGCGTCGCACTGCTGCCCGCGGATGCACAAAACTTTTTGCTATGGTCGGTGATCAGCCGGCCTCTGGCGGGCGAGATCCCGACATAACCAAGCGAATACATCGCCGATTCTGAAGCTGTTCCTTGCAAGAATTGAAGATTTGATCAAGCGCATGCCAAGATCGCATCCGGTCTCGATTCCCTGGACAAGGCGCAAAAAAAAGACGAAGAAAAGCGGCCGGTATTTATTAGCGGGCCTCACCCTTTGCCCTGGTTCTGACGATAGAAGCGATTGTGGATGCATTGGTCGCGCGCCAGCCGATTTTTGACCGCAAGCGTGAGTTGTACGGATATGAGTTGCTGTACCGTTCCCAGCGGTCGCGCGATCAATTCGACGGCACCGACGCATATAGCGCCACCGAACAGGTGATCTCGAGCACCCTGCTCTCCATCGGGCTAGAGAACGTCCTGTGCGGCAAGAAAGCGTTTCTCAACTTTAACCATCGCCTATTGAGCGACGGCCTCTATCTTAGTTTGCCCCGCGAAGCCACCGTGATCGAAATCTTGGAAACGGTGGAGCCAAACTTGGATCTGCTCGCGTTGTGCCGGAGCATTCATGAACGGGGCTACACGCTTGCACTGGACGATTTTGTCGCCAGCCCCCAATTTGAGCCGCTCACTCATCTGGCTCAATTAATCAAGGTGGACGTGCGGGTGACCAACAGGACCGAGCAGGAGCGCCTGCTGCGCAAATACAAGCCGCGGGGCATCGCGATGCTCGCAGAAAAAGTGGAAACGTACGAAGAATTTGAGTGGAGCCGCGCCGCCGGGTACGACTATTTTCAGGGCTACTTCTTTGCCCGGCCCAGTGTTATTCAAAGCCAGCAGGTGCCAGCCGCGAAGCTCAACTGCTTGCGTCTGCTGAGTGAGTTGCAAAAGCCGGACCTGGATTTCAAGCGTTTGGAAGATCTGATCCGCGCCGATGTCGCGCTGACGTACAAACTGTTGCGTTACGTTAATTCCGCGTTGTTCAGCCGTCGCAATGAGATTCAATCCATCGAGCGCGCTTTGATGGTGGTGGGCAGCGACGAGATCCGGCGCTGGGGAGCACTCGCCGCTTTGCCCACGCTGGCTACCGACAAACCGGGCGAACTCGCTACTCTTTCCATCGTGCGGGCAAGGTTTTGCGAGCGCTTGGTCCAACTTGCGGGCATAACGCAACAAAACGAAGCCTTTCTGATGGGCATGTTCTCGCTGTTGGACGCCCTGCTGGACCGGCCGCTCAATGAGGCGCTATTGTCGGTCAGTTTGGGGACGGACATCACGCAGGCGCTGCTCGGGACCGCGCCCGCGGACGACGTACTAGGGAAGATCTATCGCCTTACCCGGTGCTACGAGCAAGGGGATTGGGACGAGGTGGAGAAACTCTCCCGAGCGTGCGGTTTTCCGGGTGCGTCCGCAGGGGATGCGTATATCGAAGCAACGCTCTGGGCCGAGAAGACGCTGCACGGAGGCGGGGGGTGAGGGCCCGCAGGCCAACTCTAATGCTTTCAACGATCTCGGCCGATATCCCCCACAGTGGCGGAAACCCAAAAGCGGCCTAGGAGATCCATCCTCATCGCCGCGCGTTTGATCAGCCTGGCCATCGGGCTGGCCGGCGCGGAAGGTATCCTCTGGCTGGGCGGTTATCCAAGCTGGTGGCAGGCGCTCGGCATCTCGCGCGATGATTTCGAATACGCTCCTGACCCGGAACTGGGATGGAAGAACCGGGAAGGCCAGTTCGATATGGTGGATCCCCAGCGAAACGTTCCGTTCCGCTACACGAATTGGAGCCAGGGCCGCCGCGCAACCGCCGACGGAGAGCCGGCGCCGAATCCCGAAAATCCCTCCAGCGACAAGCCGCGCGTTATGTTTTTTGGGGACTCTTACGTACAGGGTTACGGGCTTTCCAACCAACAGACGTTCGCCTGGATGGTACAGAAGGCCCATCCCGAGCTTGCCATCTCCAACTTCGGCACAGCCGATTATGGGACCTATCAGTCCTATTTAGCGCTCCGCTTGGCCCTAGCGAAACACGATCGCGGCCCCTGCTCGGTGTTTTATCTGTTCAACAGCTTTCACGAACAGAGGAACGTCGCCGAACCGGATTGGCTTCGGATCGTGAAACAACCTCCACCTGGTTTGTTCTTTCCCTATGCGGAAATGGCGGGCGGCACGCTCGAAGGACGCCAGTCGCGAGGTGAAATGGTCTGGCCGGCCAGCCGCTGGCTGCGCACCGCGGCCCTGGCGCAGGATTATTACTTGCGGATCGAGAGTTACCCGAGAACGCGGAATAAGCGCGCCGTCACGGAAGCGTTACTCGCAAAGATGAACGAAACCGTGCTCGCGGCGGGCGGGAAGTTCACCATCATCTTGTTCGATGTCTGGCCCGAGGACCGCCATGACTATCGCGAGTTTGCCCGGTCGCACGGCATCCCGTTTGTCGATTGTGACCATCCGGAGATGACCGACAAACGCTTTCGGCTGCGGGACGGGCATCCTAACGAGGAATTGAATCGACTACTGGCCCAGTGGATTGAGCCGCTGCCATTGGCCGGGGAAGGAAGCAATGAGCGCGCGGGCAAACTCTGATCGCGGGGCACTGGGCGCGGTTGTGAGCGCGGCAATGGAAGACGCGGCGCGTCCGTCCTCCAACCGCACCTTTGGCCTGGTCTTCGCGGCGTTCTTTAGTCTGGTTGCACTGCTGCCGGTCTTGCGGGGCCATGCCGTCCGAGTTTGGGCGCTGCCCTTCAGCGCTTTCTTTCTGCTGGTAGCGCTGGCCGCTCCAAAGGTGCTGGCGCCGCTGAACCGCGCCTGGTCCGCCTTGGGGATGCTGCTCCATAACGTGGTCAATCCGCTGGTTCTCGGCGTTTTGTTCTTTCTGGTGTTCACGCCGTTCGGTTGCTTGCTGCGGTGGATGGGCAAGGATTTTCTGCGCTTGCGGCCCACTCCCGCAGCGACCACTTATTGGATCTTGAGGCAACCACCCGGGCCGCCGCCGGAAAGCATGTCGAGACAATTTTAGGAGGTCCGTTCGGAACCAGCCGTGTCTACTCTTATCGAGCTTTGGTCCTTTATGCGCGAGCGGAAGAAATTCTGGTTGCTACCCATCTTCCTGATGATGATCGTCCTCGGCGGACTGCTGATCCTGACCAAGATCTCGGCCATCGCACCGTTCATCTACACCCTGTTTTAGCCCGATGAACATCCTGGGCATCTCGGCGTTCTATCACGACAGCGCGGCCGCGCTGGTGGTGGACGGCGAAATCGTCGCCGCGGCCCAGGAAGAGCGATTCAGCCGCAAGAAGCACGACGCGCGCTTCCCTGCCCTGGCCGCCCGCTATTGTCTGGAAGCAGGCGGCCTCGATTCCGCCGATCTCGATTCCGTAGTTTTCTACGACAAGCCGTTCCTGAAGTTCGAACGCCTGCTCGAAACGTATCTCATGTTTGCGCCGTCGGGATTTTCTTCCTTCCGCATGGCCGTCCCGCTATGGATTCGGGAAAAGCTTTTCCAGAAGGACTTGCTGCAATCGCGCTTGAAGGAGTTCGATCCCACAGTGGACTGGGCCGCGAAACTTCTGTTCACCGAACACCATATGAGCCACGCGGCCAGCGCGTTTTTTCCGTCGCCCTATGACGAGGCCGCGGTGCTTACCATGGACGGCGTGGGCGAATGGGCCACCACGTCCGTGGCTCACGGCCGCGGCAATCGCCTCGAAATCCTCAAGGAAATCCATTTTCCACATTCACTGGGGCTGCTCTATTCGGCTTTCACCTACTACACGGGTTTTAAAGTGAACTCGGGCGAGTACAAGCTGATGGGCCTGGCGCCCTATGGCGAATCCCGGTTCACCAAACAGATCTTCGATCATTTGATCGACGTAAAGCCGGATGGCTCCTTCCATCTCAATCTGGATTACTTCAACTACTGCGCCGGCCTGACGATGACCAATCCCCGGTTCCATCGCCTGTTCGGCCTGCCGCCGCGCCAGCCGTCCGAGCCGCTGACGCAGCACCACATGGACATCGCCGCATCCATTCAGACCGCGCTGGAAGAAGTAATCTTGCGGCTTACGCGATCGCTGGCGGCCGAAACCGGCGCCCCGAATCTTTGTCTAGCCGGCGGCGTCGCGCTGAACTGCGTGGCCAATGGCAAGATTCTGCGCGACGGGCATTTCAAAAACATCTGGATTCAGCCGGCTTCGGGCGACGCGGGGGGCGCGCTGGGCGCCGCGCTGGCCGCGCATTACCAATTCCACAATCGGCCCCGCCGCGTCAGCACCTGTAGCGATGCAATGCACGGCGCATATCTGGGACCCGAGTTTTCGCAGGAGGACATCGAGCAGCGGCTTCGCTCGGCTGGCGCGCGTTTTGAAACACTCTGCGACTGCCAGCTCACCGCGCATTCGGCCGATGCACTGGCGGCGGGAAAAGCCCTGGGTTGGTTTCAAGGGCGCATGGAATTTGGCCCGCGCGCGCTGGGGGCCCGGTCCATCCTGGGCGACGCCCGCTCGCCGTCTATGCAAAGCGTGCTCAATTTGAAAGTGAAATATCGCGAGTCATTCCGCCCATTCGCGCCGTCGGTGCTGCGCGAGCGCGCCAGCGAGTATTTCGAATTGGACGCCGATAGCCCCTACATGCTGCTGGTGGCCGACGTGGTGGAGCGGCGGCGGCGCAGGATGTCGGAAGAAGAGCGGAAACTGTTCGGCATCGAGAAGCTCAACGTGCCGCGTTCCGATATTCCAGCAGTCACCCACGTGGATTATTCCGCGCGCGTTCAAACCGTTCATCGCGACACCAATCCGCGCTATCACGCGCTGATCTCGGCTTTCGAACAGCGCACCGGTTGTCCGGTCATCGTGAATACCAGCTTCAACGTACGCGGCGAGCCGATCGTCTGCACGCCCGAGGACGCGTTCCACTGCTTCATGGGCACCGAGATTGAAACGCTCGCTATCGGCAATTGCTTCCTGCGTAAAGAGGACCAGGATATGAGCCTGAAGAGGAACTACGAAACCGCTTTCGATCTGGACTAGCGTTATCGATGGTCCATCCGGATCTTCACCAGATCCACGAACGACTTGATTCCCTGGCTCAGCCGGACCTTGGTCCCTTCCACATTGGCCCAGCGCACCGGCACCTCCACCGCCCTCAGGCCGAGCTTCTTCGCGATGAGCAGATCCTCCACGTCGAAACTGAATCCGTCCTGCTTCTGCCGCGAGAAAATCTCCCGCGCCGCGTCCGCCCGATACAATTTGAACCCGCATTGAGTGTCCTGGAACGGCAACCCGGTCACCATGCGCATCACCAGGTTGAAACACCGCCCCGACAGCTCACGTAGCGCCGGTTGATGCACTTCCACCAAGCCCCGATCCATGGCTCGTGAACCGATCGCGATTCCCGCGCTTTGCTCGCGCGCCGCCCGGCACAGCTTTTCGATCTCGGTAATGGGCGTCGATAGATCCGCGTCGGTGTAGAGAATCCATTCGCCCCGCGCCTCCAGCATTCCGTTCCGAACCGCGTAGCCTTTGCCGCGATTCCCGGGGTTTCGCACCAGCCGCAGACAGGCGTGTTCCCGGGCCAGATCCTCCACCACCTGGGCAGTGCCGTCGCGCGAGCCATCGTCCACCACGATCACTTCACAGAACGAAAAAGTCCCGCGCGCAAGCCAGTCCAAAACCTGCCGTAAAGTCTCCGGCAGCCGGCGTTCTTCGTTGTAGGCGGGGATGACGATGGAGAGCGAGTCCAACGGTCAATTATACTTGTGGCACGGGCGCATATTTTTTGCTAGGCGTCCGCCCGGCATCTCTGGTTCTCCGCCGCAGAAACTTATCGAGGAGTGAAGATTGTCTCTCGAAGACGACTTGTACGAGCAACGCATTCAACGTATCGCCGAAATCGAGGCCCTCGGCTTTCAGCCCTACGGCCATCGCTTTGATTTCACGCATACCATTCCGGGGATTCTGGCCGAATATGGCGACAAACCGGCCGAACAGTTAGAACCGCGAGTCCAGGTTCGCGTGGCTGGGCGCATCATGACGGTGCGCCGCATGGGCAAAGCGGGCTTCGCGCACCTGATGCAAAATGGAGAACAACTGCAAGTTTACGTCCGTAAGGATGCGGTAAGCGAAAAGGAATATGCGCTGTATCAACTGCTCGACCTGGGCGACCTGATCGGCGTGGAAGGCTACCTGTTTCGCACGCGCACCAATGAACTGAGCATCCACGTCGAACACTTGTATTTCCTGGCGAAAACGCTGCTCTCCATGCCCGAGAAGTGGCACGGACTGGAAGACGTGGAGACGCGCTACCGGCAGCGCTATCTGGATCTCATCGCGAATCCGGAAGTCCGCAAGGTCTTTGTCACGCGGGCGAAGATCGTATCGTCGCTGCGCCGCGAACTGGAGTCGCGCGGATTCCTGGAAGTGGAGACGCCGATGCTCCAGTCCATTTACGGCGGGGCCGCGGCGCGGCCGTTCACCACGCACCACAACACGCTCGATATCGATCTTTATCTGCGCATCGCGCCCGAGCTGTATCTGAAGCGCCTGGTGGTGGGCGGTTTGGAGCGCGTCTTCGAAATCAACCGCAACTTCCGTAACGAAGGCATTTCGAAGAAGCACAATCCGGAATTCACCATGCTCGAGTTTTATCAGGCCTACACGGACTATCACGGCATGATGGATCTGTCCGCCGATCTGCTGCGCCAGGCCGCGATCGCCGCCACCGGCGGCACCGTGGTGGAGTATCAAGGCGAGCGGCTGGATTTCGGGGATATTCGGCGAGTTTCTATGCGCGAAGCGGTCGGCGATCCCAGTTTGAAAGGCCGCGCGTTAGTGGAAGCCTTCGAACGAGACATCGAATCCACGCTGGTTCAGCCGACCATAATTTACGACTTCCCCATCGAGGTGTCGCCGCTTTCCAAGAACAAGCCGGACGAGCCGGAATTTGTGGAGCGCTTCGAAATCATCTGCATGGGGATGGAACTGGGAAACGCGTTTACCGAGCTCAACGACCCGCGCGAGCAACGCCGCCGCTTTGAAATGCAGCTTGCGATGCGGGAACAGGGCGACGACGAGGCGCATCAAATGGATGAGGACTACGTACGCGCTCTTTCGTATGGCCTGCCTCCCACCGGCGGCGAAGGCATCGGGATCGACCGGCTGACCATGCTGCTGACCAACTCGCGCACCATTCGCGACGTGATTTTGTTTCCGCTGCTGCGCCCGCTGTAACCATGCCATGAGCACCAAAACGTTCGAGCTTTTTATCGCCAGCCGTTACCTGCGCGCCAAACGCAAGCAGGCCGTCATTTCGGTGATCACGGTGATTTCGATCGCGGGCGTCGCGGCGGGCGTGATGGCGCTGGTGATCGGGATCGCGATCAACAATGGTTTTCGCGATACGCTGCAGCGCAGTTTGCTGGGCGCCACGGCCCACGTAATGGTTTTATCGAAAGACCCAGGCGAGGGAATTGATAACTGGCGGGAGCTCGATCCCAAGTTGCGCCAGCTTCCGCATGTAGTCAGTGTCGCTCCGAATCTCTACGGCAAGGTCTTCCTTTCCGGGCCGCTCGGTGGCAGTCAGGCGGGAGGCGCCGAACTCAAAGGCATTCCCATCGACGATCCGCCGGACATGCTGAAACATTTGAAGCAAGGCTCGTTTGAAAAGCTGAAAGACACGAGCGGCTTTCCGGGCATCATCCTTGGTTCAGGCCTGGCGCAAAGCACTGGGATGCTGTTAGGCAGCGTGGTAAACATCATTAGCCCGCAAGGTATTGAGCTGACTCCATTTGGACCGCAAATCCCGCCGCCGTTCCGTTTTCGCGTAGTCGGGATATTCGAGTCCGGGTTTTACGACGTTGATTCATTTTTCGCCTTTACGTCGCTGGACGCAGCGCAGAAGGTGTTCGGCGTTGGGAACGTCGTCAACTCCATCGAGCTGCATCTCGACGACATTTACAAAGCTCCGGAAGTCGCAAGACTGGCCGAAAAGATCGCCGGCCCCAGCATGGCCGCGAACACCTGGATGGAGCAGTATCACCAAATTTTAAACGCTCTCAGCATGGAGCGCATCGTCACCATCGTCACCATCGGATTGATCGGGTTGGTGGCCGCTCTCAATATTCTGATCACGCTGATCATGATGGTGATGGAAAAGAACCGCGATATCGCTGTCCTCATGTCCATGGGGGCGAGGCGCGGGCAGATCCGGCGAATCTTCATGCTGCAGGGCGTGTTGATCGGAGCCGTTGGGACCGCGATCGGCCTCACGCTCGGGTACTCGCTGTCGATTCTCGCCGATCGTTACCACTGGCTGCATTTGAGCGCGGACGTGTACTCGCTGAGCTATGTTCCGTTCAACCCGCGCTGGGAGGATGGCATTTGGATCACAGCCGCTGCCATCTTTGTCAGCCTGATCGCGACGCTGTATCCGGCGAAGGCCGCCACTTCTATTGCGCCGGTGGAGGCGCTGCGTTATGAATAGGCGCTGGCCCGCAGGCGTGCGGTTCATAGATGCAGAATGGATCCTGGCCTAAAGGATCGCCAATGGCCTCGTACGCCCTGGCTCGCGACCCTCCGCATAGCGCGTGATACTCGCAGTGCCCGCAACGTCCGTGGAGCTGTTCGGGATCGTGCAAGGCCAGAAACACCGGAGCATTGCGATACACCTCGGCCAGCCGGTCCCGGCGAACATTGCCAACCGCCAGCGGCAAAAAGCCAGCCGGGCAGATGTCGCCGGTATGTGAAACAAACACGATGCCGTGTCCGTCCCGGATGCCGAATCCACGATACGCCGGGCTCTTTTTGATCTGGTCCCCCGCCAGGCCATCCGCACGCATCCGGTTCAAAGCAACACGGCGATAAGACGGCGCTTCCGTGGTAGCCACGGTGAACGGAGCAGCGCTGGATGTTTCGTAGATCCACCCCATCAGGCGCTCGCCTTGTTCCGGCGACAGAGGTTGCAGCACCTTGCCGCGCCCCACCGATATCAGAAAGAAGAGGCTCCAGCGCGCCACGTTTAGAGGCCGAAGAAGACTGTAGATGGCGGGAAGATCGTCGGCGGTTTCGGCGGAGACCAGAGTATTCACCTGCAGCGGCATGCCGATTTCCTGTGCCCATTGCATGGCTTGGATGGTTCGATCGAATGTGCCGGGCACGCCACGAATGGAGTCATGCCGCTGGGCGGAGGATCCGTCCAGGCTGAGGCCCAAACCTTCGACGCCGTGCTGCTGGAGACGGGCCAAAACATCGCGAGTGAGGGTGGGGCTGGCGGCCGGGGTGATGGAGACACCGATTCCGAGGCTGTGCGCTTCATTGATTAATTCGAAAAGATCGGTGCGCGCCAAAGGATCGCCGCCGGTGAGGATGAGTTGGGGGAGGGGGGCGCCAAACTCGAGGATCTGTCGTAGGAACGAGCGGCCCTCTTCGAGCGTGAGCTCCTCGGGGTGAGGCGTGGCGACGGCCTCAGCGCGGCAATGGCGGCAGGCGAGCGGGCAGGCCTGCGTCATTTCCCAATAAACGTTGAGGGGCGTCTGCGCGTAGTCACGCAGTTTGTGGTGTCCCGAAGTATTTTGCTGAGCCCAGTGTGCCGGCATGACCCAATGCCATGCAAGACTGGTACCATTTTTACAGTTGCCGGCGTCGGCCGTTAATAGGACGGATCACGTCCGCGTACGCCCGCCTCAGTTGCTGTCGCCGCTGTTATCCGTGTCGCCGGATTGCGAAGCTTCGGTGGCTTTCTTACTCAGCACCACGGTGTCTTCCGGTTGTTGATCATTCTGGCTGTTCTTTTGAGTTTGACTGCTTTGCTGTTGCTGCTGAGTCTGATAGGCCTGCGCAGCCTGCGAACTGCTGGATATACCGTTGATCATGATATTCTCCTGACGCCTTGCTTATCGGATCGCCGGAGAAAAGTATGAGCGTGCCGGCACGATAGACTAAGCCTGTAGATTTCATGGTTTGGCCGGTGTTGTTGCTAGCCCGCGAGCTGGATCTCGGGGGCAGTGAGCGCCAGATGACCGAAATCGCGAAGACGCTGGATCGTTCGCGATTTTCCCCGCGCGTCGGATGCTTTCGCCCCCAGGGAGTCCGCCATGCCGAACTCGCCGCCGCAAGTGTGCCCATCGTTCACTTTCCGGTGGACGCCTTCCGCTCGTCCGGCGCGTTGGCCGAAGCCTGGAAGCTTGGAAGTTATCTCCGGCGCCACCGCATCCGGCTGGTACACACCTTCGACTATCCACTCACTTTGTTCGCCGTCCCGGTGGCACGCTGCCTATCCGGCGCGGTGGTGCTGTCCAGCCAGCGATCGCATCGTTCGCTGATCCCGGAAAAATACCGGAGGCTGATGCGAGTGACCGATCGCATGGCGGACGCCATCGTGGTGAATTGCGAATTTGTGCGGCAACACTTGCGCGATGACGAAGCCGTAGCTGATCAACAGATCCGGCTCTGTTACAACGGAGTGGATCTGGAGGAGTTTGCGCCGCGCGAAACGCCGCGCGATTCGCTTACCATCGGGGTGGTCTGCGCGCTGCGGCCGGAAAAGGACATCGCAACTTTAATCGAAGCGTTTACTCAGTTAGAGGCGTTCACCCGCATCAGGCGCCCGCGCTTGCGGTTGCTGATCGTCGGGAGCGGTTCGATGCTGGATGAACTGCGTTGTCAGGCCAGCGCGAGAGGCTTGGCTGGGGACTGCACCTTCGTACCCGGGACGGGAAATGTAGCCGGGTGGCTGCGGGCCATCGACATCTTCGTTCTGCCGTCGCGCTCCGAGGCGCTATCCAACTCACTGCTCGAAGCGATGGCCTGCGGGTGTTGCCCGGTGGCATCGCGGGTGGGCGGAAACATGGAGTTGATTCGCCACGGCGAGAACGGCATGTTGTTCGACGCGGGCGATGCCGGTCAATTGAGCAGTATTCTCGACACGCTGGTGGAACTGCGAGTGCTGCGCGAGCAACTGGCCGCCAGAGCGCGCTCGACCGCCCAGCAGTTTTCGATCTCGGTGTCGGCGCGGCGCATGGAAGAGATTTACACGGAGCTTCTCGAAACTTCGAGCAGGCGCTGATACAGACCCAGCCATTGCGGCCCGATGGCAGACCAGGAATATTTGGAGCGTTGGGACCGGGCATGGCTGGCCAGACGCAGTGCCAGCCCTGGCTCCTCGATCAACCGCAGCGCGCAGGCCGCCATCGCCTGATAATCGCCGGGCGGAAAAAGCAACCCGTTCACTTGATCTTCCACGATATTGGGAATGCCGCCCGCGCTGCTCGAAACCACGGGCAATCCCGAAGCGAAACATTCCAACAGCGACAGCGGCATGTTATCGGCGTTCGGACTCATGAGATAGATGTCGGCCGCATCGTACAGCGCGCCCATGGCAGCGGGCGAAACGGAACCGATGAATTGGGTTTGCCGCAGGCCGAGCGATCGTGTCAAAGCTTCGAGCGCGGGCCGCAAGGGGCCGTCGTGCGCGATGGTGAGGCGTGCCTCCGGGTAGCGCCGCTGAAGGATGGCGAACGCACGCAGGGTGCAAGCCGGATTGTACTCGTCGGCGAGACCGCGATTGTGGAGGAAGACTGGGCCGGGGCGCGACCGGGCGCGATAGGACAGCGATCGTGTTTCCGCTACGTTATGAATTCGCATGGCGCGGAACCCAAAACGCTGAAAAACATCCACCAGATAATCCGAAGGCACCACGATCGTGGTGGCCAGGCGCATCAGCCGTCGCGCCAGCGCCCAGTGCGAAAGGTGATCCTCGGCCCGTCCATCGTGATAGTTGAGGATGGTTCGCTTCCCGAGCAGGCGCCCGAGCAACAGAGCCGGAGCCGGGAAGAGGTAGAACGACGAATATCCGGGTGTAAAAATGTGCAAAATATCGGCTCGGCGGATGTTAGACAGTAGCCGTACGAGATAAAGAACGAGAGTAATCAGGGTTCGGACGTACTGAATTCCCAGCGCGGCGGGCAGACCGGCGTCGATCGGCAGAAAGTGAACCGCAACACCTGGCTCGCCCGCGAAAAGGCGAAGTAATTGGTTCGCCTGGATCGATTGGCCCCCAATGATGCTGAGCGATGGAGCGATCAGGAGAACCGAGACCGGAGCATCTTTGACCTGGCGCGTGTCGTGGCTGACCTGCGCTAAAACGTTGGGCTTCATCTTTAGCATGGCGTTACCTCTGCTGCTGGTCCGCCGGCTGGACCGCGAGCAGTATGGCTTGTTCAAGCAGGCGTTCCTCGTGGTTACGACGGCCATGATCGTGCTGCCGCTGGGGGTCGGAATGAGCGCCTTTTATTTTCTGCCCCGGGAGAAGGCGCGGCAGCGCGAAACTGTTTTGAACATCGTGCTGTTCCATGGCGCAGTGGGCGCGCTGGCCTGCGGCGCGCTGGTTCTTTACCCTGCGATCCTGACGGCGATTTTCCATGACGCGCGGCTGGCGCTTTATTCGGCCTGGATCGGAGTGACCATTCTGTTCTGGATTACGGGAGCCTTCCTCGATATGGTCCCGGTGGCCAACGATGAGATTCGGCTGGCGGCAGCTTTTATCGTCGGAATCCAAGCCTCGCGCGCGCTGATCTTCGTAGGAGCGGTCCTGTGTTTCGGAACCTTGCGGTCGCTGCTCGCCGCAGCGATTTTGCACGGGCTGGTCCAGACCATCGTGCTGGTCTGCTATCTGGAGTCGCGTTTTGCCGGATTCTGGCGCGCCTTTGACTGGAAGATGCTGCGCGAGCAGTTGTCTTACGCCATTCCCCTGGGCGCCGCTGCGATTCTGATGATGGTGCAGACGGATCTGCACAACTATTTCGTGTCGAATCATTTCGGACCGGCCTGGTTTGCGGTGTATTCGCTCGGCACGCTGCAGTTGCCGCTGATGCGGCTGATTCAGGAGGCCACCAATTCGGTGCTGATCACGCGCGTCAGCATCCTCCAGAAGCGCAACGAATCCCGCGAGATTGTTGGGCTGCTGGCACGCGCGGCGCGAAAGCTGGCGGCCGTGTACTTCCCGGTGTATGTCTTTCTGATAGTGACGGGGCGCGAGTTTATCCGGGTGTTGTTCACCACGCGTTTTGCCGATAGCTGGCCGATATTCGCCGTGAATCTCACGCTGCTGCCGCTGGGCATTATCTTGCTGGATCCCCTGTACCGCGCGTTCGAACGGGAAAGGTACTTCCTGCTGCGGCTGCGCCTGATATTGGCCGCTGCCCTGACCGCGACGCTCTGGTTGTTCACCGCGCGCCTGGGCTTGCGGGGAGTGATTGCGGTGGTGGTAACCGTTGCCGCGGCCGAACGGGCCGTCATGGCCATCCATTTCGGACGGCTGCTGGGTGTTTCCTCGCGCGATATGGTTCTGCTGCGTGATATCGCTAAGCTGGCGCTGGCAGCATTGTCCGCCGGCGCGGTGGCCTGGATGGTGCGATTGCTGGTGGCGCGTCACGGCGCGCTGGTCACGCTGGTGGGATGCGGCTCGGCCTTCTCGATCGTCTACCTGGTTGTGCTGGCGCGCTGTTTGCGGTTTACAGTACCTTTGCCCAAGCCCTTGGCGGGTTCTCTGCCCGCATTTCCCCTGCCAAAATCCTGGGCCAGCAAGGCCACTTCGGCGGGCGTAAGCTCGCGATAATGCCCGATCGGCAGATCGCCGATGCGTACTCCGCCGATCTGGATGCGCACCAGCTTCAGCACCTTGCTTCCCACCGTTTCCAGCATGCGTCGCACCTGCCGGTTGCGGCCCTCGTGGATAGTGATCTCGATGAACGAGTACTTGGCCGAATCGCGAACCCGGACTACCTGGGCCGGTTGGGTGGGCCCATCGCTCAGTATCACGCCGTCGCGCAATTGTTGAACCTGCTGGTCCGAAAGCAGCGTGGAGGCTTTCACCAGATAGGTTTTGGGAATTTTGTAATCCGGATTGGTGATCCGTTCGGCAAAGCGTGTGTCGCTTGAGAGCAACAGCAATCCGCTGGTGTCCAGATCCAGCCGGCCGACCGGAACCACCCAGCGACCCGCGGCCATCACGGGCCGGATGAGATCGTAAACCGTGGGGCGCCCATCGGGGTCCTTGAACGTGGTGATGTAGCCGGTGGGCTTGTAGAGCACCAGGTAGATCTTCTCGCTCTCTTTCACCAGCCGGTTGTCGAGCGTGACTTTGTCGCGTTCGAGATCCACCCAATGATCGGGAGTCCGGATCAGCTTTCCATTCACTTGGACGCGGCCGGCGCCGATCCACTGGCGCGCGTCGGTGCGCGATCCCAGGCCCGCCTTGGAGAGTACGCGCTCCAAGGTCTTGAGCGGGCGCTTGCCGGGCGGTGGCTTCTTCACGCCAATACACTAGCATGCGGTGTAGTTCGGAATCGGGCCGATTTTTCTCGCGCCTGGTGTACGCTGAAGACGGCAAGTCCTGGAATGCGGAAGGTCACGCTGGTCCGGGGTGCGCGGCAGTTGCTGACATTGCGCGGCCCGAGCGGTCCCCGGCGCGGGTCCGATCTCCGAAACCTGGGAATCATTCAAGACGGCGCGGTACTGATCGTGGACGGCCTCATCCGCGAAGTTGGACCCAGCCGGCGGCTGGAGAATCTTGCCTTGGCGCGTGGCGCCGAAGAGATCGACGCGAGCGGCTGCGTGGTATTGCCGGGTTTCGTCGATTGCCACGTCCAGATGGTGCGGGGAGCGGAACAGCAGCTATCGCCGCGCGCACTACGGACACTCGCGCTGCGGGTGCTGGAAGAAGCGGTGCGATGCGGGACAACGGCCATCGAAGCAAAGTCCGGCTCGGATCTCAGCGAGGCCGGAGAATTGAAAATCCTGCGCATCCACGCGGCGTTGCGGGAGCTTCCGTTCACTCTGGTTTCGACGTTTCTTGCGAGCGGCGTGGAGGCCGGCGAGCGTTTGTTGCCTACGGTACGCCGCCGCAAGCTGGCGGAGTTCGCCGAAATCGGGGGCCATCCGGAAGCCCGCCGTTTTCTCACCTGCGCGCGCCAACTGGGCTTGGGCGTGAAAGTCGGCGCTGGCGCCATTGCGCTGGCGATGGAAATGGGAGCCGCCGGGGTGGACGGTATAGAAGAAGTTACCGAGCGCGACGCCGTTTTGCTGGCACGATCGCAAACCATCGCTACGCTATCGCCAGGTATCGGATTTGGACAGAAGGATCGGCGGCCCGCGCCGGCCCGGATGTTGATCGATAATGGCGCTTTGGTGGCGCTCGGGAGCGCCTTGCATCCGCCCAACATGCAGACCAGCATTTGGCTGGCGTGCAATGCGATGGACATGACCGCCGCGGAGGCCATCGCCGCCGCCACAATTAATGGCGCGCACGCCATCGGACGGGCGGGAAGTATCGGGTCTATCGAAGCCGG
>CAVRZH010000145.1:0-62149 GCA_963725455.1 Bryobacterales bacterium | reverse complement strand
GAAATGTCCGGTCCACCCACTCGTACAACTCCCCGCGGTCCTGGCTGTGGAACCGCACCTCTTCGGTGGCCTCGACCAAGGCCCGGATCTGCTCCAGGCTCTGCTTCCCTCCGTCGTCCATGCTGATGATCAATCCCCAGCATGCGGAATCTCCCCTTCAGGCTCATCTTGTGTGAGAAACAAGTCTCCCCTTCGGGCTCATCTTGCATGAGACAATGGCGAGGAAAAATCGCCCGACGAAGCATAGAATGAGTGGTACGAAACAAAGCGTTCCAAAATCAGTTGACGAGTACATTGCCATATCGCATGCCTGGATACAAGCTGCACGGAAAGCCGATGCCGTATTTCGCCGGCTTCAAGGAGCACTATTCGCTGTTTGCCGCCTCTGGTACGTTTTTCGCGGCGCTCGAAGATGAACTCAGCGGCTATGAGCTGCGAAAGGGGACGGTCCAGTTCCCCCTCACCAAACCGGTTCTGGTGAAGCTCATCGGCTGGATCGCGAAGCTGCGTGCGGTTGGGATCGTCGCCACCGCGAAGAAGCCGCTCCTGGACCGAGAAAAAGAAAGGCGCAAGTAGGCCCTCATAGGGAACAGGGTGGCCCATCCGCGGCAAGGCCGTTGGCTGCAGGCCGCTGCTCTGCCGCAAGGCCGACTCGGGCCATTTGAACGATTGCCGTCAACTTGGTCTCTGATCGCACGACGTTTATTATCGCAGCGGTTCCGGCAATTTAGTCTTGTCACTCGCCGTAGATGGCGATGGTGGAGGTTTCGCCTTGCGGCACGCTCGTTCCCCAGATCACGTTGGTGCCCCAGATCACGTTTGTGGCGGCTGCGCTCGCGGTACCCCAAATCACGTTGGTTCCCCAGATAACGCTTGAGCCGTTCAGTACGCTGGTTCCCCAAATCACGCTGGTACCCCAAATCACATTGCTTCCCCAAATCACGCTGCTACCCGTAACCCCCGTGAGCGTGACTGCATTGGTAGCTGCGTTGAAGGAAGCGGTCGGTGAAAGGGCCAGTCCGCTTGCTGTATCTGTACACAATATCGCCTGGGAGATGTCCAGGTATCCGGAGCCGACGGTAAAGATGTCGTAGTAAGACGTGTACTGAATCCCAGTAGTCGGATCAGTCGCGATGCTGCTAACGGGGAAGGATTTGTACGCTGTCTTCATGAGGCACGCTTTAACCTGGTCCGGAGTCATGCTGGGACTTTGCTGAAGCATCAGCGCTACCGCCCCGCTTACGACCGGAGTCGCCATGCTCGTGCCGCTCAGGGTGAAGAAGTATGGAGATGCCGATCCGCCAAGGACCGGATCATTGGCCGGGTAGCTCGTTTCGAGATAGGCGCCGGGTGCATACGCCGAGATCACCTGGTTGCCAGGAGCTACCAGATCCGGTTTCACTATGTGGTCGATCGAGGTTGGGCCTTTAGAGCTGTAGCTTGCAATCTGGTCATCGGTCCGGCTAGGCGTATTCATACTCTTCATGGCGCCTACGGTAATTACATAAGGATCATTGCCAGGGGCCGTGATGGTGCCGTAGCCATCCTCGCCGTAGGTATTGTCCCGGCCGTTGTTGCCGGCCGCCACGACCACGACGATGCCTGCCTTCCAAGCAGCCTCCACCGCCTGACACAGGGGGTCTGTTTTATAGCTCTGGGTAACGGGACGGCCGAGCGAAAGATTAATCACGCGGATGTTATATTTGCTTTTCAGTGTGATCGCCTCCTGGATGGCGGCGATTACGGCGCTATCGGTGCCGTTGCCAGTTTGATCCAGAACGCGAAGGTTGATCCTGGCAGCCTGATTTGCGATACCTTCAAAAGTTCTCCCGCCGAGGGTGGTTTTCGGAACTCCGAGAATTCCAATGACGTGAGTGCCGTGACCATATTGGTCTGCCGTGCTGGTGTTTCCCGGCACGAAGCTTTGCGAGTAAGCCGTCGCGTATGAGTATTCCGCCGCAATGCCGCTATCGATGATTGCAACACCAATTCCGGCTCCCGAAAGGCCGCTGCTCCATGCGGCCGCGGCGTTCACTGCGCCGGCGGTATTATCCAGAGCGCCCGTCACACGATTGTCAACCGAAATATATTCCACTTCCGGATCGTTAGCGATTTCGCTCAGATGTGAAACGGGTATACCGGCGAATGCGCCCGCGCGCACAAGGCTCAATGCGTGACGAAGCTGGCCACCATGGTTGTTCCTTATACGTTCGAATTGACTAGGACCCGGCGCCTGTTTGTACTGCACAATCACATCGACCGTGGAATTTGGATCAGCATGTTCAAACTCGGGCGACAATTTCGGGGGTGCCCCGAAGGCCAGCGATGAAACGAACACCAAAGGCAGAATCGTGCTTCTCATGTTCATTTGCAATGCATGCTCAATACCAGCTGCAGCGCGACCATAAGTTAATGATTCTACAAAGCACTTTGACGACAACCGAAGAGTAGGTAAGACAGAATGTCTCGGCCGTCAAGACAATGCGTCTCGATCAGTAGGACACCTCAAACAAACTTCCGATAATGTTGGATATCACGCATGAGCTTCGGCCGCGAAGCAAACTCCACCACATTCAGACTTCGGGTTCGGTTCAACGGCACCAATGTACGAGTCGCGCGTGAGAACGAAGCCGCTCGCACGGCAGACGCTACGCGTGCGTGTTGGTCGAGGCTTTCTCTTCGACCCGTTTGCGTTCGCGATGTATTCTCCTTCCTGCCGCCCTTAGCAGGGTATTCAGGAACTCAACTACCCATTTCACGACAAGACGGTCGTCGTCACCAACTGCGGCCGGCTGTGTCTTTATCGCAAGAAAATCAACTTGAGCACTTGTTTGGCCGGACAAGCCGTCGGTGTCAAGGAAGTCGACGACGGCATCTGGCTCGTCAGCTTCATGGATTACGATCTTGGTTATATCGATCTGGAGGAAAAAACTCTGCAGCCCCTCAACAATCCCTTCGGGCCAAAAGTGTTACCTATGCTTAGGAACGATCTGTTACCCATGTGTCCGGGCCGGACAATGTTGATTTTGGAGCGGGAGACGGGACTCGAACCCGCGACGTCCAGCTTGGGAAAATGGGCAGTGTTTTGTTTTCAGTAATATAACTGCGCAAGGCGTTGATTCGGGGTATGGAAAACGCCAATAAAACAAGGGTCCGTTTCGGCTGGTGTGTTAATGGAGGGTTTTTGGAGGGTGCGGAGTAGTGCCATTTTCCGCTCGCGCTTGGTTGCCTCAAAGCTCGCGTGGATATACAATGGGTCAGGTATATCTTCTATGCAGGTTTCCAAATGGGGCAACAGTTTGGCCGTTCGTCTTCCAGCTGTGATTGTCGAAGCGCTCGATCTCAAAGAGGGAGACGAAATCGAGATTTCCATCGCAGGGAAGCGCGACTTCAAGGTGGCCCGTGACCGGTCCAAAGAGAGGGCACTCGGGCAGCTCCGTCAAATGAAGTGGTCTTTCCCTGCAGATTTCAAATTCAATCGCGAAGAGATCAATGAACGATAAGCCGTTCTTCGATACCAACGTCATCCTATACGCCTTCCGCAAAGACGATAGGCGCGGTCAGGTGGCCGAAACTTTGCTGGCTGCGGGTGGAGCACTATCAGTTCAGGTCCTTAACGAGTTCGTCGCTGTGGCGCGGCGCAAGCTCAACAAGAGTTGGGAGGAAGTTCGCAGCGCCCTTGACCTACTTCGCGTCTTCTGTCCTGAGCCCTTGCTACTTACGGTCGAGACCCATGAGAGAGCCGTGCATATTGCCGAGCGATACGGGTACTCAATCTTCGATTCACTCATCATCGCGGCTGCGATCCATGCCGGCGCCAGCACGCTTTATACGGAGGACATGCGAGACGGCCAGGCAATCGATGGGCTTACAATTCGCAATCCATTTCCGCGCTAGATATAACGGATCCCACCGGTTAGCGAAACCTTGCGCTGCGTAACAGTGGTTCCGGTGATCTCCGTAGTTGAGCGTTTGATAACTTCGTCATCCTAAGGCTTGCGCTTTGGCGGGCCGCAACGCGATTTCCAATCGCATTCGCGGAAGGCGCACCTGCATGGCGGTATGCTAGCCGAAGAGAGTTGCTCCTGAGACAATTGACAGGAGGAACGGCCAACCATGCAGATAACGATAGGGCCGCCGGCGGACATCGCCGTAGGGCTTGCATCGAAGTGGAAGGATCTGCCTCGTGCGGCGCTCGAAAGCCTAGCACTCGAGGCATATCGGTCGCGTGCCCTCACAGCTGCACAGCTCCGGCGGCTCCTTGGTTTCGAGATGTGGATGCGGCTCGACGCCTTCTTCAAGGGGCACGAAGTCTACGACTTCACCGTGGAGGATTTTAAGCAGCATCGCGAGACGCTCCGCCAGGTTCGGTCAAGGGCGCTCAGCATTGAGTCGGTCGCCGTCCGTCGTGACGAACAACTGCACCGGGGTGCCTCCAGGGCGAAACGAGCATCGTACCGACCTTGCATGCTGTCAGCGGCGTTGGCGGCGCTTTTTTCAGTATGTGCGTGGGCGCAAACCCAGCTTGCGACGGTTTCCGGCATCATCACCGACCCAAGTGGCGCCCTCGTCCCCGGCGTCAACGTTACGATTGTCAGCCAAGGCACTGGATTGAAACGGAGCGTTCTGACTGATATCGGTGGGGAGTACCGTTTCGCGGGGTTGCCAACTGGAACCTATTCTCTCCGCATAGAGAAACCAGGATTCCAATCGCAGGTTCGCGAGGGAATTGATCTCACTTCGGCGGCCGAAGCGGTGATCAATTCGCAACTAACCATCGGCGGGCTTTCGCAGGAAACCACGGTCACCGCGAACGCTGCTGGCATTGACAGCACGACGTCTACTGTCGAGGGAGCCGTTCCAGCACGAAGCTTGGCGGACCTGCCACTTGATAATCGCGATCTTTTCAGTGCGGTGACGCTACAGCCTGGAGTCGCTGCTAATCCCAGCAGCGCTCCATCGTTGCTTTCGAGTGGTAAGTCCGGGCAAGTGGCAATTAATGGCATCCGTCCGAATATGACGAACGTTCTCATCGACGGTATGGATGCCACCGATCCGGTCTGGGGCTATTCGCCCGCGGGCGCTTCCGGATTCTTTCTCGGTCTGAATGAATTGAGCGAGGTCCGGATCTTGACCCAAACCTTCAACGCCGAGTACGGCGGGCATGGTGGCGCGGTCATCGAAATGGTGACCAAATCAGGCACCAACCAATTTCACGGCTCTTTGTGGGAATTGCATCGGGATGCGTCACTCGACGCTAAGAACTATTTCGACCTGGCTGCCAGTCCGATCCCCCCGTTCGTCCGCAATCAGTTCGGTGCTGGAATCGGCGGGCCATTGAAACATGATCGTACCTTCTTCTTTGTCAACTATGAGGGATTTCGTGAGGTACAGTCGACGACTGCAATTGCTACGGTACCCGATGCTCTCGCCCATCGGGGACTGCTTCCCTCCGCCGGTAATCCGTCAGCTTGCAGCAGCGCCACTCCTGGCGGATGTGTCGCCATTCCGATGAATCCTCTGATACAACCTTTTCTCAATTTGCTGCCTCCCGCGAATGGACCAGACAATGGAGATGGGACCGGCGAACTGATTACCGCCAACAAAGGCAACACCCGGGAGGACCATGGGATGGTTCGTATCGACCACAGCTTTTCGAACAGCCATTCGCTATTTGCGCGCTACACCATAGATGACAGTTCTTCTCTGGTCCCCTACGTCGGAACGCCGCCGGGTGCCTATGCGCCGGGATTCCCGGCTTTTCATCAGGGGCGGAATCAATATGGCACTATTCAAGACCGGGTGACATTTGGACCTCAATGGATCAACGAATTGCGCGTGGGTGTCAACCGGACAACCGCATCCACTTCGATCGACAATACCCACCCGGGCCTCTCTATTTCTTTAGTTCCCGGCCAGCCGCTTGGAATGATCGATGTTACGGGTATGAGCCTGATAGGCAACTTCCCAGGATTTCCTCTAGGCGATTTCTCAACCGTATATCAGGTCCAGGACCAACTGTCGCATACCATGGGCCGTCACACCTTGAAGTTCGGCGTCGATTTTCGGCGGATCCAAAGCAACGGGCCGTTTAATTTTGGTGGGAACGGATTGTACGAGTTCGAGGACCTGACTCCGTATGGGCTGCCGGCATCCAGCAACAACCCTGCGCTCGAATTCTTTCTTGAGGGCTCGCCTCTGGCGTACGTAGGGGTCAATCCTTCGAACGCGAATTCCGACCGCGGATATCGTGAAACTTTCGCGTCTGGTTTTGTGAAGGACTTCGTGCGCGTCAACAGCCGATTCACCGTGAATGTCGGATTGCGCTACGATTTCTACTCCAATCCGACCGAGGCATTCGGACGTCTCTCCGCTTTTGCCAACCCGGCGACGGATTCCGCGCCAACTGTCGGCAAGATATTTGCCTCTACACCGCTGGATCTTCTGTCACCCCAGGCAGGCTTTGCATGGAACGTCTTCGGTGACGGCAAAACCGTGGTGCGAAGCGGATTCGGCATCTATCGCGACCAACTCCCGGCAATGCTGTTCGGTCTCGACCGGTTTCTACCGCCTTTCTTCGGGCTGGAGGAATTCGTTTTTCCGCAGTTTCTAAAACCCCAAAATGCTGTCGTGACTCAGCCGCTCGATACTTTCTCGGCAACTTACCACCCGAAGTTTCCGTACGCGATCGAATATAACCTCAACGTGGAGCGGGAGCTCGCGCGCGGCATGATCCTCAGCGCGGGCTACTTTGGCACGCGCGGCAATCACCTCACCCGCGAAGCCGAGGAGAACCCCTTCCAGCCGGCGTTAGGGCATCGATACAATCCGAACCTGGCGTCACCATTATTAGGAGAGCTCACCGATGCGCAGTCCTTCTATAATTCATTTCAATTGTCTGTTTCGCAACGTTACTCGCATGGTGTGTCGTGGCAGGTGCTTTACACGTTAGCCCATTCCATCGATGATGCTTCGGTGGATTTTGGCTTCGAATCTGTCAACGATCCTCCCGCATCTCAAAACATTTTCGACCGCAAGGGAGACCGAGGCCCGTCGGATTTTGACATTCGAGATAATTTCGTGGCAAATGTCGTTTACGATCTGCCTGGAACCGGAGGTCTCCTGGGTGGCTGGCAGGTCTCGGCTGTTGCCAACGTGCATAGCGGTCTCCCATTTACCCCGGTACTTGCCTTCGACAATGCCGATGTACAGTCGCTTCTGACTGCGGAGCGTCCGGACCTGGTCGGCAATCCGTACGCGGGTGCGTGTCCGAATGGCGCTCGAGTGGGCACGCCGTCATGCTGGTTTGATCCGAGTGCTTTTGCGGTCCCGCCGGCAGGTCAGTTCGGCAATGCCGGGCGAAATATCCTGCGGGGGCCAGGGTTCGCGCAATTTGACCCGTCCCTGCACAAAGATTTTGCGCTCCCGGAACAGCACAAAATTACGGTTGGAGTAGAAGCTTACAACCTTTTCAATCATCCCAATTTTGGTGTTCCGAGTAATACGCAGAGTCCGTTTTTCCTGGGAGGCGCCGGGGATGCCGTCTTCAAGGATGCGGCAGGTAATTTCGCCGCTAACGCAGGCCAAATTCTCACCACCGCCGGAACCGCGCGCCAAATTCAACTGATGGGTCGGATTACATTCTGAGCGGGGACGCCCTCAATGGCAACTGTTTCTGATTACGTCTTGGAGCCTATCCGGCCCGGCGCCGAATTCACGCTTTACCGGGCCCGCCAGCAAGGCAACCCATCGCCACTTCTCGCGGTCGCTCCCACCGCGGAACCACCACCGCCCCACACCCTGCGACGCCTGGAGCACGAATACTCGCTCGCCGCCGAACTTGATGCCGCTTGGGCAGCCAGGCCCCTCGCGTTGACGCGTCATGAAGGACGAACAGTCCTGGTTCTCGCCGACCCGGGCGGCGAGCCGCTCGACCGGGTGCTTGAGCGGGGCCGGGATCAGCCTTTCGATTTGGGGCGTATCCTGCGCGTTGCGATTCACCTGGCGACGGCGCTCTCCCATGCCCACCGGCGCGGCCTGATCCACAAAGACGTCAAGCCCGGCAACGTGCTCGTCGCGTTGGAACCGAGCGGGGAGGCCGACCGCGTATGGCTTACTGGCTTTGGCTTCGCGTCCCGGCTGCCACGAGAGCGCCAGCCGCCCGCGCCGCCGGAAATCATTGCCGGCACACTTGCCTACATGTCTCCGGAACAGACCGGGCGCATGAATCGCTCGATGGATACGCGCAGCGATCTGTACTCTTTGGGTGTCACCCTGTACCAGATGCTTACGGGCGTACTACCGTTCGCGGCTGCCGATCCCCTGGAGTGGGTTCACTGCCACATCGCTCGCCAGCCGGTTGCGCCCGCGGATCGCCGCGAGGTTCCCGAGCCGCTGTCTGCCATCACTATGAGACTCCTCGCCAAGAATGCGGAGGAGCGCTATCAGACCGCGGCGGGTGTGGAAGCCGATCTTCGCCGATGTCTGACGGAATGGCAGTTGCATGGCCGTATCGATCCATTCCCCCTGGGCGCGGATGACTCGCCAGACCGATTGCTAATACCCGAGAAGCTATACGGGAGGGAGCGCGAGGTGGATGGGCTGCTTGCGGCGTTCGATCGGGTGGTGGCGCAGGGCACCACCGAATTGGTGCTGGTATCCGGGTATTCCGGTGTCGGCAAATCTTCGGTAGTGAACGAGCTGCACAAGGTTCTGGTCCCGCCGCGAGGGATATTCGCCGCCGGCAAGTTCGACCAGTATAAGCGCGACGTGCCCTACGCGACACTGGCACAGGCGTTCCAAATGCTGGTGCGGCAGATCCTGGTCACCAGCGAAGCCGAGATAGACCGCTGGCGGCGAGCCCTTCTGGATGCGTTGGGTCCGAATGGCCAACTGATGGTCAACCTGGTTCCCGAACTCGAATTCGTCATCGGCAAACAACCACCCGTGGCAGACCTGCCACCACAGGAAGCGCGGGGCCGCTTCCACTTGATATTCCGCCGTTTCCTCGGCGTCTTTGCTCGCCCCGAACATCCGCTTGCTTTGTTCCTGGACGATCTACAGTGGCTGGACACGGCTACTCTGGAATTGCTGGAGCGCCTGGTCGCAGATCCGGACGTGCGGCACGTGTTGATCATCGGAGCCTACCGCGACAACGAAGTCAGTTCCTCTCACCCGCTCGTGCGGACGCTGGCCGCGATCCGCGAAGCCGGAGCGAAAGTGCAGGAAATCGTATTGGCGCCTCTGGGACTCGAGGACATTGAGCGGCTCGTCGTAGACGCGGTGCACTGCGATCCGAGTTCCGCCGGTCCTCTGGCGTTGTTGGTCCACGAGAAGACTGGCGGCAATCCGTTCTTCGCGATCCAGTTCCTCATGGCGCTGGCTGAGGAAGAGTTGCTCAGGATCGACCGGGGCACATCCGACTGGAACTGGGACTTGGATCGCATTCGCGCCAAGGGCTATTCCTCGAACGTCGTGGATCTCATGTTGGAGAAGCTCCGGCGATTGCCGCGGAACTCCCAGACCGCTCTCCAGCAACTCGCCAGTCTCGGGAACGTAGCTGAGATCACGACGCTGAGTCTGGTTTTTGGGCTATCTGAAGGGGAGATCCACACCCCCCTGTGGGAAGCAGCCCGGGCCGGGCTGATCCTGCGCCTGGAGGGATCCTACGCCTTCCCCCACGACCGGATTCAGGAAGCGGCCTATGCGCTCCTCCCCGAAAGCGCGCGCGCGGAAACGCACCTCAAGATTGGGCGCGCACTGTTGGCGGGCCTGGCAGCGGACGGCCTGGCCGAACACCTGTTCGATGTCGCGAATCAACTGAATCGGGGTACGGGATTACTGATCGATCACGACGAAAGGGTCGAGGTCGCCGGACTCAACCTGAGAACGGGGCGGAAGGCCAAAGCGTCGGCCGCCTATGCATCCGCCCGTGCGTATTTCGCGGCCGGCATGGAGCTTTTGGAAGAAAGAGACTGGAACAGCCAATACGAACTGATATTCAGCCTGTGGTTGGAATCCGCGGAATGTGAACTTCTTACTGGTAACTTGGATAAAGCTGGAGAGCTGATCGAACAGCTGTTGCCGCGCGCCGCGTCGAACATCGACGGTGCCGCGGTCTATTGTTTGAAGGCCCAGCTCCACGTCATCAAGTCCGAACACCAGCGGGCTGTAGACAGCGCGCTTACCTGCCTGTCCGGCTTTGGTATCGAAATGCCCGCACATCCTACCGAAAAACAGGTCCAAGCCGAATCCGACGCCGTCTCCCAGGCTCTCGATGGACGCTCGATTGAAAGCCTGATTGATCTGCCGCTGCTGACCGATCCGGAATTGCTGGCTGCGATGAAGGTGCTCTCAGTCCTTTCGATGGCCGCGCAGTTTTCGGACCTCCGTTTGTGCTGCTTGCAGGCCTGCCGTACGGTGAACCTTAGCGTACGGTACGGAATCAGCGGAGATTCCGCGTCGGCTTATGGCTTTTGGGGCTCCCTACTTGCATTCGTCTTTCCCCGCTACCGGGAGGGTTATCTTTTCAGCAAACTCGCATACGATTTGGTCGAGAAGCACTCCTTTATCGCGAACCGCTCCTCCATTCTCGTCAGGCTTGGATTCGTCTCGGGTTTCACTCAGCCGATCGAGAGCGCGATTGAATCCTCGCGGAGGAGCATTACCGCCGGGATTGAGACGGGAAGCACGGTCTGGGCTGCCTATGGATTGATCCTATCCCTCACGTATCGCCTCCTGCGAGGCGACCCACTTGACCTTGTGTGGCATGAGTCGGAAATGGCGGTGGAGTTCGCCCAAAAGGCCCGGTACGAGGATGCCGTGGCCGTATTCGCGGGCGAGCAGCGATTCATCGCCACCATGCGAGGAGGGACTGTCGCTTCCTCCACATTCAACGACGCGGAGTTCGACGAGGCAGCATTTGAAGCTGAAAACACCAGTCGCCGGGCCCCCATTGTGATGGGCAGGTATTGGATCCTTAAACTGATGGCGCGGCTCCTGTCGAACGATTATGCCGAGGCATGGTCAGCAGCCGAAAAAGCGAAGCCATTGCTCGGTGCCGTCATGTTGATGGAACCGAGGTTGAACTACTTCTACTACACCGCTCTGGCGGTGGCGGCGCTCTATGAGACCGCGCCGGCGGAACAGCAGCAAGCGTGGCGCGAACTGCTCGGAGAGCATCAGAAACAACTGCGCGAGTGGGCCGAGAACTACCTGCCGACGTTTGCGGACAAGCTCGCGCTGGTATCGGGAGAGATCGCCCGCATCGAAAAGCGAGACGCCGATGCTCAGCGTCTTTACGAGGAGGCCATCCATTCGGCGCGTGAGAACGGCTTCGTCCAGTATGAGGGCCTGGCCAGCGAGTCGGCGGCGCGATACTATCTGGCGCACGGCCTCGAAACGGCCGGCTATGCTCATCTGCGTAACGCGCGCAACTGCTACGACCGGTGGGGCGCCCACGGCAAGGTACGCCAACTCGACGATCGCTACCCGCGCCTGCGCGAGGAACGACCTTCCGGTTCCACATCCATGCCTGGCGTGCAGACGATGATTGGCGCTCGCACGGGGCAGTTAGACATCGAAACTGTAGTCAAGGCCTCGCAGGCGATTTCTAGTGAGATGGTCCTTCCCAAACTCATCGAGAAGCTCTTACGAATTGCGGTAGAGAATGCCGGGGCCGAGCGGGGTCTGCTTATCCTGCCCCGGGGCGGCGATTTGCTGATCGAAGCGGAAGCTGTCACACGCCCCAGCGGGGTCGAAGTGAGAGTTCAAGAGAAAACTGTGGCGCCGTCCGATCTTCCCCTTTCCGCGCTGAATTATGCGATCCGGGCGCACGAGAGCGTGCTTCTCGACAATGCCTCGGCCGATCAGGTGTATGCAAAGGACGAATATGTACGGCAGAAGCACTCGAAGTCCGTCCTGTGCCTGCCAATCCTCAAGCAAGCCAAGCTGGTCGGCGCACTTTATATGGAGAACAACCTGACTCCGCGCGCATTCACGCCGGACCGGGTTACCGTGCTGCAGTTGCTGGCTTCGCAGGCCGCAATATCGCTGGAGAACGCAACGCTCTTTGCTGATCTGCAGCGAAGCGAGACTTATCTGGCTCAAGGGCAGAGCATTGGCCACACTGGCACCTTCGGCAGAAGGGTTCTGAGCGGCGAAACCTATTGGTCGGAAGAATTCTACAAGATCTTTGAATATGATCGTTCCGTCAAGCCGGCGTTGGAGCGGGTGCTGGAACGAATTCACCCCGAGGATGGATTTCGTGTGCAGCAGACGATCGAATATGCGGCCAGTCAAAGGACAAGTTTCAATATGGAATTTCGTCTGCTGAAACGGGACAATTCGACAAAGTACCTGCATGCTGTAGTTCAAGCGCTGGAGCACCCCTCCGGCGATCTGGAATTTGTGGGCGCCGTCACGGACATAACCGCGGCCAAGAAGGCAGAAGAGAAGATCCGCCAAAGCGAGAAGGAAGCCCGGCAACTTCTCGACTTGTCGCCGCTGCACATCACCGAATTGGGGCCCGATGGTGCACGCATCTACACCAATCGCGCCTCGCTCGATTATTACGGCATTACTTTGGAGGAATGGCAGAATGCTGACTTGCGGCAGGTGCTG
The DNA here is from genome assembly GCA_963725455.1 of Bryobacterales bacterium. Lineage (GTDB taxonomy): Bacteria > Acidobacteriota > Terriglobia > Bryobacterales > Bryobacteraceae > Palsa-89. The sequence continues at coordinate 49,528 of CAVRZH010000145.1, read as the reverse complement.
CATGAGCAGGACGCCGAGGTGGTGACGAAGGACCTTCCGGACAAACTCCAAGGTGGATCGCCGTTTGAGTACGAAGCGCGGCTCAAGAGAAAAGACGGGGAGTATCGCTGGTTCCACTACCGCTTGAGCCCGATGCTGGACGAACAGAGGCGGATCAAGCGCTGGTACGCTGCGGGAACCGATATCGACGATCGCAAGCGGGCCGAGGAAATGCTCCAGGAAGAGAACGTGGCGCTGCGCGAGGAAATTGACAAGGCGTCGATGTTCGAAGAGATCGTCGGAGCTTCCGCGCCGCTCAAAAAGGTGCTCTCCCGCATCTCCAAAGTCGCGCCAACGGACTCCAGCGTTCTGATCACCGGCGAAACCGGCACGGGCAAGGAACTAGTGGCGCGCGCTATCCATAGGCGATCACCGCGATCTTCCCATACATTTGTGAGCGTGAACTGTGCCGTGATCCCCCGTGACCTTATCGCATCGGAACTATTTGGACATGAGTTAGGCGCATTTACCGGGGCCACGCAGCGAAGACTTGGACGGTTCGAACTGGCGGCTGGCGGCACTCTGTTCCTGGACGAAGTTGGTGAACTGCCTGCGGAAACTCAGGTCGCCCTTTTGCGGGTTCTTCAGGAGCACGAATTTCAACGGATCGGGGGGACCGGATCTATTCGAGCCGATGTGCGGGTGATCGCCGCAACCAATCGCGATCTGGAAGAAGCAATTCGCGCGGGTACTTTTCGGAGCGACTTATTCTACCGGTTGAACGTATTTCCCGTTGAAGTGCCGACGCTTAGGGAACGAAAAGAAGATATTCCGCTTCTCCTGAGGTACTTCCTCGATCGTTACGGGATGAAAGCGGGCAAAACCTTTAAAACCGTGGACAAGAGGAGCCTTGACCTGCTTCAGTCTTACCCCTGGCCGGGCAACATCCGTGAATTGCAGAATGTGATCGAGAGATCCGTGATCGTGGGGGATGCGGAAACTTTTTCCGTTGATGAGAGCTGGCTTTCCCGAAGACCGCCCGCGAGCGGGCTGGAAATCCGGCGGGACCTGGTCCGAGCCCAACCGTCGGAGGAAAAGTCGATTATCGAGGCCGCCCTACGCGAATGCGGAGGGCGCGTATACGGGCCCGGCGGAGCCGCTGAGAAGCTCGGTATTCCACGATCCACCCTAGAATCGAAGATCCGAACGTTGAAGATCAACAAGAATCGCTTCCGAGGACCCCTTCCAAATTAGCTAGCGTCATCTGGCGAAATCCTTGTCCAGACTTCACCAATTTGGCGAAGTTCGACAATGCCTTAGCCTCACCAATCACCATAGTTTCAATAGGTTACGAATGGTAGTAGGCGTGCCTATCCCCTTGACACAAAGCATGCTAAGAATTCGCAGATCGTCCAACGGGGAAGTGGTCTTCGCGCTTAGCGGTCGAATCGGCAGCGAGCACGTCGCAGAGTTGGAATCGTTAATCCGAGCGGAAGCAAATGACCGGCCGATTGTCATCGACTTGAAAGACGTCACTCTGGCGGGCGAAGACGGGATTATGTTCCTCGCCCGGTGTGAGGCGGGAAACATCACACTCGTGAACTGCCTACCGTACATACGGGAGTGGATCACGAAACAAAACAATGGGAGCTAGCGCTTGCTGGCTTGATCCAGCGAAATGCGGATCGATCCGCATTCATAGGAGAACTGTATGCCTACTATCGATTTGATCGGGTCCAGTCCGAAATTCCGGGCTGTGCTCGCGGACGTGGCTAGAATTGCGCCGGTGGACTCCGCGGTCCTAATCCAGGGAGAAACGGGCACCGGAAAGGAAGTGATTGCGCGAGCCATTCATGAGGCCAGCCCGCGCCGTAACAACCGTTTTGTGGCTCTGAATTGTGCGGCGATTCCGAGCGAGTTGTTGGAGAGCGAACTGTTCGGACACGAGAGGGGCGCCTTCACGGGCGCGTGCAAACAAACCAAGGGGCGATTTCAGATGGCGGATGGAGGCACGCTCTTTCTGGACGAGATCGGCGACATGCCGCTGGGGCTTCAGCCCAAGCTGCTTCGCGCCTTGCAAGAGCGGGAGTTCGAGCGTTTGGGTAGCACCCAAACTCTCCAGGTTAACGTGCGGGTGGTGGCGGCGACCAACCAGGATCTCGCGGAACTTGTGACCAAGAAGCTGTTTCGTGCAGATCTGTTCTACCGGCTGAACGTAATTCCCATCTGCCTGCCCCCCCTGCGGGAACGTGTTCAGGACATCCTCCCACTGACGGAGTTCTTCGTAGCGAAATGTGCCGCCAGCCTGAACAAGCAGATCGATTCAATTCCCGATGACGTGATAGCAGTCCTGAAGGCACACGACTGGCCGGGAAATATTCGCGAACTACAGAATTTCATCGAACGCGCGGTGCTCTTTTCGCCGGGCTCGATGCTGCGTCTACCACTGGGCTTGACGCAGACGGTGAAGCAGAACTCAGAGGCCGCCACCCGCACGCTGGCCGACGCCGATCGGGAACATATCCTCGAAACATTGGAACAAGCTAACTGGGAAACATTGGAACAAGCTAACTGGCTGGTCGGAGGCACCGACGGAGCGGCCGATAGGCTTGGCTTGCCGCGTACGACGCTGGTTTATAAGATGCGCAAACTCGGAATTGAAACACGCCGATCCCTGGGCGCGCGCACCATCCGGCACTTTGTTAATGAGCAGAGCGATGTCGCCGCGAACGGCTGAGGAGAGTTCGCGGTGCCGCGGCCGGACGCAACAGACCTTCGCGCTTGCCGGCATCATGTTGCCGCTTCTGGCATTGAACACGGTTTCAGGGTTAGCCATTGCCGCGGTACCACAGGCAATAGCCAGCCTGAACGGCTTCGACCGTTACAGCTGGCCTGCAACTGCGTTTCTGCTCACGTCCACCATTACCATGCCGGTGTTCGCAAAGCTATCAGATCTCTACGGCCGGAAATGGTTCTACCTGTTTGGTGCCTCCATGTGTCTCGCCTACGCGGTTTTAGCCGGATCGGCGGGCGCGTTGCCGATTCCGGTCGATGGCATGAGCCAGCTCATCGCGGGTTCCGCGCTCATAGGGCTCGGTCAGGCTTCGATTACGGTGCTCTCCTTCACGCTCGTGGCGGACCTGTTTCCGCCCCTCGAGCGCGGCCGCTACCAGGGCATACTCGCCGCTCTTTCGATTGTCCCCTTTACCTTCGGACCGAGTCTGGGCGGTTGGTTTACCGATCATTTTTCGTGGCGCTGGGCGTATTACGTCAACGTGCCCCTCGACCTGATCGCTATGATAACGATCTTGTTCACCCTTCCCGGCTTTCGGCCGCGCGAGGCCAGCCGCCCCATCGATTGGGCGGGAATCTTCGTCCTGTGCAGTTGGCTGGCGCCGCTGTTGCTAGCCCTGACATGGGTCGGCCAAAGCGCCTGGAGGGCACCGCTGATTCTGGCGCTGCTAATCGCATCGGCGATTCTGCTGGGTGTCTTCCTGCTGGTCGAACTGCGCGTGAAGGAACCGCTGCTGAACCTCGGCCTTTTTCGCGACCGGAGCATCGCGCTAGTATGCTTCAACCTCTTCTTGATGGGGGGCGCCGTCTATGGCGCTTCGGTTTATCTTCCGCTTTTCCTTCAGGGCGGCCTTGGGGCTTCGGCTACGACGACCGGAGCGGTCTTTGCTCTATATGTTTTCGCCACGATGGCGGGCAGCCTGCTCGGCGGCCGGCTGCTGTCCCGAGTTGGATGGCAACGCTACGCTGCCATCGGCGGAGCTGGTCTAGCCGCCGTCGGCCTGTTCCTCTGCTCCCAAATGGACGGCGGCACCACTCAACCGGAAGTGCTTCGCAACGTGATCCTGTGCGGTATCGGATTAGGAGTACTCACGCCAACCTACGAGGTGCTCGTGCAAAACGCGGCGCCTGCCGGGACAATGGGCGTGGCAACCGGTATCACCCAGTTTTCCCGGGCTGTCGGTGGCTCTATCGCGCTCGCCATCTTCGGCACGATGCTGCTCAGGATTTATCACGGACACATGGACAAACTGATTCCGCTGGGCGCTTCCGCGGAATTAAGACTGGCTTTCGACGATCCGCTGAAGCTGACTCTCGCGAAACCGAATCTTAATGGCGCCGCAGCCGGAGTGGCAAATGCGGGCAGCGTTCTTAAGAGCCTTCTCAATGGCGCACGCGCCGGCCTGATGTCCGCGTTGCAGTCCATTTTTGTTGCCACGAGCGCTGCCCTGGCAGTTTCCTGTGTCGTGAACCTGTTCATCGGCAAGTCGACTTTGCCTGAAGACTAGAACTCCCGGTGCTTCTTAGCGTTTTGCGTGGAGGAAATGCATGATGTCCAAAAAGTCATCCGCTGTTGCTTTCATTTGTGCTGCACTCATGGTGAACTCCCTGCACGCACAGGGGGTCGCGACGGGCCGCATCTCAGGAACGGTCACCGATGAGTCAGGCGCCCTAGTCATCGGCGCGATTGTCGCGGCGAAGAATCGGGAAACGGGCAGCTCGCGGTTGACGGTGACCAGCGCAGGAGGGCGATTTGCCTTCGTAGATCTGCCAATTGGCTCCTACGAGCTCCAAGCTTCCAGCGCCGGTTTTGAACCCGTATCTCGCCCCGGGGTCGTGCTGACGGTCGGCGCCGATCTCGTTATCGACTTCACGATGAAGGTCGGCCAGGCGCGCCAGGCGGTGACCGTGGATGCTCAGGTTTCGCGCGTGGACACTCAAAGCGGAGCACTCTCAACGCTGGTGACTTCTGAGCAGCTGCACAACCTCCCCTTGAACGGACGGAACTTCGAACAGCTCATCGAACTGGCGCCCGGCGTATCCGTATCGACCTCCTCTCTGCTCCAGGTGGGCGGATCGGCCGCGAACCCGATCTACGGAAATCAGAATAACTACGCGATTTCAGGATCGCGCCCCGTAGGAACGGCATTCCTGCTCGATAACACAGACATCTCGGACTTCTTCAACCGCGGAACGGGCTCGGGGGTGGCGGGCACTTCCCTTGGCGTGGACGCGATCGCGGAGTTCCAGGTCCTGACCAATACGTACAGCGCACAATTCGGAGGGACCGGGGCGGTTGTGAACATCGCCAGCAAATCGGGGACGAACCAATTTCACGGAACGGCGTATGAGTTCCTTCGTAATAACGACCTCGATTCACGCGGCTACTTCGATGTGAACGCGAATGGGCAGGCGGCAGGGCCCCCGCCGTACCGGAGAAATCAGTTCGGCGGAAGCCTGGGGGGGCCGATCGCGAAGGATAAGCTGTTCTTCTTCGCGAATTATGAGGGCCTGTTTTCTTCGCTCGGCCAGACCGGAATCGCCTATGTCCCGGAGCCCTATGTTCTGAAGGGTGAAATCTGCGACATAAATCCTCAAACGAAGTCGCCTGGAGCGACCACTTGCCCGTCCGCCAACCTGCAGCAGGTTGTTCCTGTTGTACCCTCGACACAGGCGGCAATTCTTGCTCTCTATCCCAAGCCGGCTGTCTCAGCCCCGGACCTGGGAAGCTACGCTCCCTTGCCCGAATCGACCAGCCTGGTCACGGCAGAAAGATATTTCCTTGGGCGCGTGGATTATCTGATCTCTCCGCATGACTCTCTCTTCGGACGTTACGTGGTGGACTGGGTCAATCAGACCAATCCGTTTGCCGGTTCCCTGATCCCCCTTTGGCCGGACCTCGAGACGACTCGCAACCAATACGCAACCGTGGAAGAACGTCACATTTTCGGACCTGCCGCAATCAATTTGTTCCGCGTCAGTTTTGTACATACCGATTCAAAGGGCAATACGACCGGCGAAGTGCCCGCGCTCGACTTGTTCCCCAGCCCAGGACGATTGAACACGGTAGTGGATCCCGGGGGCGGGCTCAGTTCGGTGGGCGCCGATCCCTCTGAACCGTTCCGTGTCCTTCAGACTAAAACCATAGTCGGAGATGATTTTCTATGGAGCATCGGCGCCCACTCAATAACGGCCGGGGCTTCCGTGGCGAGGGTTCAAAGCACCTTTGGACAGGGCGGATTCAGCGGCGGCAACTTTACATTCTTCACCCTCTCTGATTTCCTGCTCGGTTCGGCGGATCTGTACTACGGCGCCACGCCACCCGAGCCGGATTACAGCAGCTCGCGCAGTTTCCGCCAGGTCGACTTTTTTCCCTACATCCAGGACGATTGGAAGGTGCTGCCAAAGCTCACTCTGAATCTGGGGCTGCGCTGGGATTTCACGACCAACCCGGTTGTCAGCGGCGCGCCGATTGAAGCTGTCGTAAATCCGTTGAGTGCCGGCTTCAGCGTCGTAAATCATGCGTTCGCGCAGAATCCGAATTGGGGAAATATCGATCCGCGGCTCGGACTCGCCTACGATCCGTTCGCCGATCACAAGACCTCCCTGCGCGCCGGTTTTGGAATCTTTCACGAACCGGTCGAAGCTCGGACATACGCGCTCGGCTACGACGCCGCACCGCCGTCCGGCTTCATTCTGTATGAGCCCCCCACCGGCGGAATTCCGTTTCCCGAGATCCCTGTGGCGCCATTCGAACAAACCCAGGGAGTCAGCTACCTCGCCAGTCACGCGCCCTATGTCATCCAATACAATTTGACGGTCCAGCGCGAGATTGTCGCCCATACGGTGGCGTCGCTGGGTTATGTTGGCTCGCACGGAGTTCATTTGTTTACCCAGGAAAACGAGAATCTGCCGATTCCGTGTAGCGCGGCGAGCGCACCATTGCCCGCGTGGTGCCCCGGCATGCTCGCCGGCGCTCCCGGGTCAGCGGGGAATCCCTTTACAGGTCAGCTGACCAATCCGAACGTTTCAAACCTGGAGGATGCCGTGCCGGTGAGCACTTCCCGCTATAACTCCCTCCAGGCATCTCTCAACCGGCAATTCGGCGCGGGATTTCTGGCGCAGGCCTCGTACACGTGGTCGAAGTGTCTCGACGATGGCTCCTCGACGTATCCGGTCGAGAATTCCTACGGGATCACCGATCCATATGACCGGGCGCTAGATCGCGGGCCATGCACGTTCAACCGAACGCAGAATCTTGTGGTCAATGCACTTTATTCTTTGCCGTTTCATCGGAACAGACTGGTGTCGGGATGGCGGCTGGCCACGATTATCACGGCTTCCTCGGGACTTCCGGTCGATGTCGCGGATGGATACGATCAAAGCCTGGGAGGCGGAGAAGCGCGTCCGAACTACTCCGGAGCGGCCGGTTGCCATCCGTATGACATCGTGAACCAACCAATCGCCGGGCCGGCAATTCAGTACTTTAACCCGACCTGCTACAATCTGGAGGCCCTGGGGACCGAGGGCAACGTGGGAAGAGACTCGATCTATGGTCCGGGTCTCGTCAACGTCGATTTCTCGATCATGAAGCACACCAGGATCACGGAGAAACTGGACACGGAGTTGCGTGCAGAGTTCTTTAATCTCTTTGACCGTGCCAACTTTGGTCTGCCCAACCCATCCGTCTTCACGGGACCGACCGCGGGCCAAATCACCACGCTGGCGACTCCGCCCCGTCAGATTCAGTTGGCTGTTAGATTGTTATTTTAAGTCCCTTTGAGCCGCGAACCCCAGCACGAAACTCTCTTCAAAGTCCACAGAACCCTGACATCTTGTCTCTTCGACGCCCCCTACGCCGCCGACGAGAAGCAGCTTTTTCATGCAGTATGCAACATGTTCGTCAGATCAGGATTGTTTCAGTTCGCGTGGTTCGGCTATTCCCGCGAGAGCGAGCTAAGGATTGCCGAGCCGAGCGTGTGGTCCGGAGACCAGCATGGTTTCCTCGACGATCTGAAGCGGGCTTTAAATCAGGATGGTTACGAGGATCCCGCGAGCGTGTGCCTACGAACTGGGGACGTCTGTTGGATCAAGGATATCGCCGCTCATCCGGGTACGGGACCAATTCAAGCTGCCCTTCAGCGCTGTGGCTATAGGTCGGTTTTTTCCGTTCCAGTGGTGTCAAAGGGCGTTCCCTATGCCGCGCTCACTCTGTATTACGACGACCCGGAGGCATACTGGCAGGAAGTCGGCAACGTTTTGAGAGAAAAGCTTGCTCACGTGCAAGCGACTTTTGCGGGACGGCCTCCCAGTCCGAAGCCGCGTTCGGAAGAGCTTGAGGGTGAACTTCGAAAACTCATCGATGCGTTACCAGTCACCGTCGGACTATGTAATGCCGAAGGAGTACCGCTTTATCTGAATCGCCAGCAGGTGGAGACCTACGGTTACACGGTGGAGGATCATGTTCTCCGGGGCGCCGCGAACAAGTATATCCACCCTGACGATGTGGAGAGAACCTATACACTCTTCGATCGGGGTTTCGTACGAGGACAACCCTACGAATACGAGGTACGACACCTTCGGCAAGACAACCAGTACCACTGGATGCTGGTGCACTCCTCGCCCATCCGGGACGAGGACGGCCAGATTGTCCGTTGGGTTCATACTGGCACCGATATTCAGCAGCTCAAGGAAGCCGAGGAAAAACTCCGCCAGAGTGAAAGCGATCTTCGGCAGATTCTGGATATCGCGCCGCAGCACGTCTATGTACTAGGGGCTGATCCCGGCGCTCCCCGCCTTTACGCCAATCAGGCCGCGCTCGATTATTTCGGCCTGACCTTTGAGGAATGGCGTACTTACGATTTCCGCGGGCTTTTTCATCCGGACGATTTCGAGCGGGCGCTGGGCGGGGAACAGGGCCAGATGGCGGCAGGCCTCCCGCACGAGGTAGAAATACGTTTGCGGAGAAAAGACGGGGAGTATCGGTGGTTTCTCTCCCGCCGGAATCCGCTTCGGGATGAACAAGGGCGCCTCACCCGCTGGTACATCGCCGCCACAGATATCGAGGACCGCAAGGCGGCGGAACAAAGGCTACAGGAAGAAAATGTAACTCTGCGCGAGGAGATCGACAGGGCCTCGATGTTCGAGGAGATTGTCGGAGGCTCCGCACCGCTGAATAAGGTACTTTCCAGCATTTCCAAGGTTGCGCCAACCGACTCCGGCGTTCTGATTACAGGTGAGACCGGTACCGGCAAGGAACTGGTGGCGCGCGCCATCCACGCGCGGTCGCGGCGATCTTCGCGCCCATTTGTCAGTTTGAACTGTGCGGCGATTCCCCGCGACCTGATCGCATCGGAATTGTTTGGCCACGAAAAGGGCGCCTTCACGGGGGCAACGCAGCGTCATTTGGGGCGCTTTGAACTGGCCGAGAAAGGCACCATCTTCCTCGACGAAATTGGAGAGCTTCCGGCCGAAACGCAGATCGCTCTTTTGCGGGTTCTGCAGGAACGCGAATTTCAGCGCATCGGAGGAAGCGGGACGATTCGGGTCGACGTGCGGGTGATCGCTGCCACCAATCGCGATTTGGAGTCGGCAATCGAATCCGGCAGGTTCCGCAGCGACCTGTTTTACCGGCTGAACGTATTTCCAATTGAGGTGCCACCCCTGCGGAAACGGCGCGAAGACATCCCGCTGCTGGTCACGTATTTCCTGAACAGGTATGCACGGAAAGCGGGCAGACATTTCAGTGCGCTCGATAAAAGGAGCCTCGATTTGCTGCAGTCGTACGGCTGGCCCGGTAATATTCGGGAATTACAGAACGTGATCGAACGGTCCGTCATTGTCTGCGAATCGCAGACATTTTCAGTGGATGAGAGTTGGCTTTCCAGCAGGCCGATGGACCATGAGGATGTCCAGCCTGGCCTCTTCAGCCGGAGTCCTGCTCAGGAAAAAGCCGCGATTGAGGCCGCCTTGCGCGAATGTGGAGGACGCGTGTACGGGCCATCAGGGGCAGCTGCCAAGCTGGCCATTCCGCGGACCACATTGGAGTCGAAGATCAAGGCATTTAAGATCAACAAAAATCGCTTCAGAGGCCCAGACCCCTCAAAAGAAAGCTGACGCGACGGATTGACGAGCCTCGTCAGATTGACGAAGGTCATCAGCACAGAATGATCGACAATGCCTTTGATTTCAAATGCTTCCGCATGGTCCACAGCTTGCACTCCAGATAGCAGGTAGGCGGAATGCTAAGAGTTCAGAGAACCGGGAACGGGGACGTGCTATTTACCCTAAGCGGTCGGCTTGACAAAGAGAACGTTGGCGAACTGGAAGCGCTCATCAATGCGGAAGAAGATGATCGCCAGATCGTTCTCGACCTCAAGGATATGACTTTGACGGGTCAGGACGGCATCGCTTTTCTCGCTCAGTGCGAAGCGGCGGGCATTGCGCTGGTGAACTGCGATCCATACGTCCGCGAGTGGATCACGATACAAAACAAGGAAAGCTAAGCCCATGCTGGCTGATTAGAGGAAAAATGCAGAAGAGTTCTCACCCTCATAAAGGAGCTACGGTATGACGACGTTAGATTTGATCGGGTCCAGCCCGAAATTTCGGGCATTGCTGACGGAAGTGGAGAGAGTTGCACCGGTGGACTCCGCAATCTTGATCCAGGGAGAAACGGGCACCGGAAAAGAAGTGATTGCAAGAGCCATTCATGAGGCTAGCCCTCGGCGGAACCAGCGTTTTGTGGCCCTCAACTGCGCGGCAATTCCAAGCGCATTGCTGGAGAGCGAACTCTTCGGCCACGAAAGAGGCGCTTTCACGGGCGCGTGCACACAAACCAAGGGGCGATTTCAGATGGCGGATGGAGGCACGCTCTTTCTGGACGAGATCGGCGACATGCCGCTGGAGCTTCAGCCCAAGCTCTTACGCGCCCTGCAGGAGCGGGAATTCGAGCGTTTGGGTAGCACCCAGACCGTCCGGGTGAACGTGCGGGTGGTGGCGGCGACCAACCAGGATCTCGCGGAACTTGTGGCCAAGAAGCTGTTTCGTGCAGATCTGTTCTACCGGTTGAACGTAATTCCAATCTGCCTGCCTCCGTTGCGGGAGCGCGTTCAGGACATCCCGCTGCTGACGGAGTTCTTCGTAGCGAAATTTGCCACCAGCCTCAATAAGCCGATCGATTTGATTCCCGATGAAGTGATGGCGGTCCTCAAAGCGCACGACTGGCCCGGCAATATTCGCGAACTGCAGAATTTCATCGAGCGCGCGGTGCTGTTTTCACCCGGATCGGTGCTGCGTCTGCCGCTGGACTTCAAGCGGACGGTGAAGCAGAGCTCGGAAAGCGCTTCACGGACGCTCGCCGAAGCCGATAGGGAGCATATCCTGGAAACATTGGAGGAAGCCAACTGGCTGATCGGAGGGCAGAATGGAGCGGCCAGTCGGCTTGGATTGCCGCGAACTACGCTGATTTACAAGATGCGAAAGCTCGGGATTGAAACACGCCGATCCCTGGGGGCGCGCCCCATTCGGCAGTTGGCGGATGAACAGTGCAATGCCGCCGCAAACTGCTGAGAGTCCCGCGCATCGGTGCGGGTCCTGCGGACCTTCCTCTTGCACTTCGACCCCGAAAGAACGGTTCAGAAGGATCGCAACGCGCAAGGCGCTCAGTAATACCCTTGGTTGTCCCGCACAACACTTACTTTTCCCGCATACCGGCGCGAGATGAAGAGGAAATAGAGCGTCGCCAGCACGAAGCCGGCGGGCCACCAGAAAGATGCGAGCAGCAAGGACTTGGAGCCCGAAGCGAGGCTGTAAGCGGTCAATGAATTCTGCGGCGCAAGCGTGGAATAAAGCATCACGGGAAAGCAAGCCGCGCTTCCGGTGACCAGCAGCCCGATCAAGAGCAAATTGGATCCCACGAAGGCTCGCCTTTCCAGGCCCCTCGTGATCCCCGAGAATAGAGCGCAGGCCGCCGCAATGATTAAAACAAATCCGATCCAGCAGAAGGGCCGATTCATCGCATCCTGCGCCAAGCTGGGACGAACCTGCCAGGATTCGAGCGAGATTGCCGCAAAGAGCGGAACAACCGCTATCCAAAGGCGCTTGGCCCATTGCGCGCATCGATCGTGCACCGGGCCTTCTGTTTTCAGTGTGAGGTAGGTGGCGCCGTGAGCCGCCAGCACTGCAACGGTAAAGACAGCGACCGAGAGGGTGTACCAATCGAGCAAACCAACATAGCCACGCGCCATGAAATCGGTGAAAAAAGCCATCGAGAAGTTGCCGGCGGCATCGAGCGGAGCACCGCGCACCAGATTGCCCGCGGCGGCGCCGAAAAGAATGGCCAGTAGAAGGTTGGCGAATGCGAAAATGAAGTCCCAAAATCCCTGCCATAGAGGGTCGTTGATGTGTCCACGAACTTCAATCGAAATGCCGCGTAGAATTAGACCCCATAGGATGAGCATCAGGGCCAGATAGTAGCCGGCAAAGGCCGACGCTACCAGCCGTGGGAACACCGCAATCAATGTGCCGCCGAAACCGACCAGCCACACTTCATGCCAAGACCACAGCGGCCCGATGGAGGCGATCACCTGCCGTCGCTCATCGGGCGTTCTGGCCACAAATCGTTGCAACATCCCTGCGCCAAAGTTCCGCCCATCCAGCACCACATAGAGGACCAGCATGAGACTGACGACGGCGTACCATGTGGCAATCATACGAACGATTCCTTTCCGTTTACCGGCAGTTGCGCGGCCCCAGGGGCCCTCTCTTCCTGACGATCGGCAGCCACGTCACCATCCGGGCCTTGGGCGATCTGGCGTCCGGCCAATAAGAGAAACAGCACGCCGAGGACGAAATAGAGACCAACAAATCCGATCAGTGTGAAGATTGTGTCTCCGCTGCTGACCATTTTGCTGTAGCCATCGCGCGTGCGAAAGAGGCCGTAGATCAGCCACGGTTGCCGGCCGAGCTCAGTGGTCATCCATCCAACCGTGTTGGCGATATACGGGAAGGGTAGGGCGAGCATCAGAACCCAGAGGAACCACGTGCTGGTTTCGAGCCGGCCGCGCCATCTTTGAAAAGCAGCGTAGCTCATGAGAAGTATAAAGACCGTGCCCAGCGTCGTCATGATATGGAACGAGTAATACAAAAGCTCCAGATTATCCGGCCAATCTTCGACCGGATACTCATTGAGCCCGTGAACGAAGCTTTGAAATGTCCCGTAGGCGAGGAAGCTGAGTGCACCGGGCACTTCGATGGGATTGTCCAGCCGGTGCTCGGCGACGTTGGGCTGTCCGATAACAGCGACGCCCGCATCACGGCCGCCTTCGAACTTGCCTTCCATCGCAGCAAGTGTCACCGGCTGGTATCGGCCGACCATCTTGGCTTGCTGGTCCCCGGCTGGGAAGGCGACCAGAACGGACGCGACCAGTGCAGTGAGCGTTCCCGCCTGCAGATAAAGCCGCGCCTGGCGTGGATGCAGCTTGCGCAGCATATAGAACGCCCCGATGGCAGTGACGACGAAGGAGCCGGTCACTAGAGCGGCCATTTGATTATGGAGGAACTGCACCCAGGCCCAGGGATTCAGCAGAAACGCACTGGCACTAACAATGCCGAGCGAGCCATCGGACTGGATCTGGTAGCCGGCAGGATGCTGCATGAAGGCATTTGTTACCAGGATGAAGAAGCCGGAGAGCCAGCTTCCCAACGCCACGCCCACCGCAGCCAGGAAGTGATAGCGCGGACCCAAGCGTTTTTCGCCCCAGATGAGCGCTCCGATGAATGCGCTCTCCAGAAAGAAAGCGAACATGCTCTCCATCGCCAGAGTCTGGCCGATCACGCCACCCGCGTATCGCGTAAAGCCTGCCCAGTTTGTTCCGAACTGAAATTCCATGGGAATGCCAGTGACCACCCCTACGGCGAAATTCAGACCGAAGATCTTGGCCCAGAACCGGGCGGCTAGGTTATACTTTTCGTCGCCGGTGCGCAGCGCGCGCCATTTCCAGTACACCAGGAACCACGCCAGCCCCATGGTCAGCTGCGGAAACAGGTAGTGATAGGTAAGGGTGAAGCCAAACTGGATTCGACCCCACAATGCGGGATCGGAGAGATTTGAGTTCATGGCGTGAAGGTCCTCATTGCCGTCGGAATTCCATGGATAGGCTCAATTGAACACCTGCATGGTTGTTCGGATCAGATTGAGCAGCGGTGTGGGATAGACTCCAAGCCAAATCAGCAAAAGCGTGAGTCCGACCAGGAGGAACGCGCCACTGCTAGAGATCATCTGGAGCGGCGCGGCGTGCTCGGGCGGGGCTGAGTATAGCATCACGACCACGCGCAGATAGTAGAAAAGCCCGGCAACGCTGGTGACGGCGAGGATAATGATCAAGGCCCAGGCGTCAGCAGCCGCTCCGGCGGCGAGCACATAGAACTTGCCTAGAAACCCCATCGTCGCAGGAATGCCGGCGAGTGAGAGGAGCGCAATGGTGAGGGCGCTGGCGATCACCGGACGCCGCCAGAAGAGGCCGCGGTAATCCTCCAGATCGCCTGCATCGCGACCGGCGCTGGAGAGAACTGTCACAATTCCAAAAGCCGCCAGGATGGTCACGGTGTACGCCACCAGATAAAAGCTCACCGCCTCAACCGCCATCGTCCCGCCCGCCAGAAACGCCACCAGTATGTAACCAAAGTGGGCAATCGAGGAGTAGGCGAGAATGCGTTTTACGTTGTTCTGACGCAGCGCGAGAAGATTGCCCGCGCACATCGAGGCAATCGCGATGATGGAGAACACCAAAAACATAGCGCGATACTGCAACGCATTTGCGAAGTAAACGTAGCGCAGCAACAACGCCACTACCGCACTCTTGGAGGTGGTTGCCAGGAATGCCGCTACGGGCGCGGGCGCGCCTTCGTAAACATCCGGCGTCCAGAGGTGGAAGGGCACGACGCCCAGTTTGAAACCTATGCCCGTCACGGTGAGAGCGATCCCGGGCAGCAGCAGAGCGGATCCGGAGCCGCTAAGCGATAGTTCCCGCATGTGCCAGAACTCCATGCTTCCCGCGTCGGCATAAATGAGGGCTGCCCCGAAAAGCAGGAATGCGGCGGAAGCCGAAGCCAGGATCAGATACTTGATTCCGGCTTCGAGCGCCCGTTCACGGCCCGTAGCGTAGGCCAGCATCGCGTACAAGGCGACGCTCAAGATCTCGAGCCCAAGCACAAACGAAACAAAGTGACTGCTCGCCACCAGCACCGCGCAACCCAGGGTCGCGATGAGGAGCAGGACGTACAGCTCTTCGTGTTGGTCACCCTGCTTTTCGAAGTACTGATAAGAGAACACCGCGACCACTGCCGAGGAAGCGATGATCAGGCCCATGTAGAACAGGGCGTATCGATCCAGGAGCAGAAGCGACGTCACTTGTCGCGGTGCAAGCGGTTCGGCCGCAAATAGGGACACGAAGGCGGCGGCCAGCCCGGCGATAGTCAGCCCCATCGCCAATGTGTGACTACGCTTGCAGGCGATGCCCAGCATCACGGCAATGGCAGTTGCTGCGATCAGGATAAGAGGAAGTAAAGCGATTATATCGGCGGCTTTCATCGTTTATCTCCGCAAGGCCGCAATCGGCGCCTGAGCCTCGCGCTGCAGGTTGTCCAGTGCTGGTCCAAAAGTGTTGAACACGGGCTGCGGATAGAGGCCCAGCCATAGCAGGCCGGCGATCATCGTCCCAATCATCAGACCTTCCCGGGGAGTCAGATCGGGCAGTTGCCAGGCCTGCGTGTTGGGGCCCTGAAAAGCACGCTGCACCATTCTCAGCGCGTAGAAAGTGGAAGCGAGAATTCCAAGAGTCGCGACCACGGTGATCGTTACGCTGATTTTGTACGAACCCAACAACACGAGAAATTCCCCTACGAAATCCCCCATCCCCGGCAGGCCAAGCGAGGCCAGACTAAAGAAGAGCGCGGCTCCGCTCAAGCGGGGCACCACCGTCCAGAGCCCACCCATTTTTTCAAGATCGCGAGTGTGGATGCGTTCTTGCAGACCACCTACCAGAACGAAGAGCGCACCGGTGCTCAGCCCGTGGCAGATCATCGTCATGATCGCGCCCTGAAGGGCCAAGGGATTCCAGGCGAAGATTCCCAGGAGCACAAATCCCAGGTGACTCACGCTGGTGTATGCGACCAGCCGCTTCAGGTCAGTCTGCGAGAAGGCCATCACGGCGCCGTAAACAATCCCGACCGCGCCCAGGGCCAGGGCTACGGGAGTGAATTCATGAGCGGCTCGCGGAAATAGCGGGATGACGAAACGTAACATACCGTATGCACCGGTCTTTAGCAGCAATCCGGCCAGGATCACACTCCCGGCGGTGGGAGCCTCAGTGTGAGCATCCGGCAGCCAGGTATGTAACCCCACCACCGGCAACTTCACGGCAAAGGCGCCAAAGAAACCGAGCATGATCCAAAGCTCGGTGCTGGGACTTAGTTGCGTTCCCAGTAACTCCGAGTATTCGAAGGTGTAAACGCCAGTGGTCTGGTGGTGGATAAAATAGAGCGCCAGTATTGCGATCAGCATCAACAGTCCGCTGCACTGCGTGAACAGGAAAAACTTCACGCCCGCGTAGACGCGCCGCTCATGGCCCCAGATGACGATGAGGAAGTACATGGGGACCAACATCAGTTCCCAAGCGAAGTAGAACAGGAACAGGTCTACCGCCAGGAAAACACCCGCGATCCCCGCCAGAACCCACATCAAGTTGAAGTGGAAGAAGCCAACTTTCTCGCGGATTTCCGTCCAAGATGTCAGCACGGAAATAACGCCCAGGAACAACGTGAGCATCAGCATCAGCAAGCTAAGACCGTCCACGGCCAGATGGAAGTGGACGCCAAATCTTGGCACCCAATTCATATCCACTTCGTCGAGCCACGGTCTGGTGGCGCTTGCGGATCTGCCGGCCCAAAGGCCGGTCGTCAAGCTAAGATCCACCCCAATCGCGATCAGCGAGATCCATCGGGGCAACTGGGGGCTCCAGCGTTCCGTCAATGCGGCCAGAAAACCAGCCAGCAACAGAATGACAATCAGCCAGATCAGAATCATAAGAAAATCACCAGGGCTATAAACAGGACTGACCCTGCCGCCATTGCGGCGGCGTACCATCGGACACGGCCCGTCTCGGTGCTGCTCAATGCGCGATAAGACACCTCAGCCAAGCGCGCGACGCCGGTATAAAACGCGTCAACGAAATCGCTCTTGTTAATCTTTGTCGCCCAGATAAAGGGCTGCACGAAGGCCTTGTCATACATCCAGTCAAACCCCCAGTCCGCAAACCACCATTGGTGCAGAAGGCGTCCAAGGGGATTCGCAACCAGGACGTCCGCCAGGCTCCGCTTCTGGAGGTGAAACAGATATGCGAAATAGAGGCCGATCAGGAAGACTACTCCGGCTATGGCCTCCGAGCGAGTCTCTGTTAAAACGCCCGCGTGAGCTTCGACGGTCTGCGGCAAAGCCGACTGCAGGAATCGGAGCAAGGGCGTTTTCAGATATCCACCCACGATTGAAAGGAACGCCAGAATCAAGAGAGGCACCGTCATCCTGTAGCCGGGCCGCTTGGTCACCGGCGTACCCAATTGACCGAAGAACACCCGGAAGATCACCCGGAATATGTATAGCGAGGTCAGCAGTGCCCCGATCATACCCGCGACCCAAAATCCGGCGTGTCCCTGATCCGCCGACCACGTTTGCCAAATGATCAGGTCTTTACTGAAGAAACCGGCAGTGATGAACGGCAGCCCCGCCAGCGAGCAACCCGCGATCAGAAAGGTCCAGAAAGCGACAGGCAGCTCTTTCCGTAAACCGCCCATGCGGAATATGCTGTGCTCCTCATCGAGTGCGTTGATGATGACACCCGCGCCAAGAAACAAGAGAGCCTTGAAGAACGCATGAGTCACGAAGTGGAACATAGCCGCTTGCCAGGCGCCTACGCCAAGCGCGAGAAACATGTAACCGATCTGGCTAACCGTGGAATAGGCCAAAACGCGCTTGATGTCGTGTTGGGTAAGCGCGCTGAATCCGGCGAGAATGAGTGTTGCCGCACCCACAAACGCCACGGCGAATTGCGCCGCGGGCGCCAGCGAAAATAGGGCATGCGTGCGCGCGATCAAATACACGCCGGCGGTGACCATGGTTGCAGCGTGGAGGAGGGCGCTGGTTGGGGTTGGGCCGGCCATCGCATCCGGCAACCAGACTTGCAGGGGAAGCTGCGCCGATTTGCCCACTGCACCACCCAGCAGCAAGAGAGCCGCCACTACCGCATAAGTGGATCCGGAGTGCCAGTGCTCGGAGGCGCGCTGCATCAGATCCTGAATGTTCAGTGTTCCCAATTGGGTGAACAACAGAAACAAACCGAGCATCATCGCGGTATCGCCAACGCGGGTCACGATGAAAGCTTTGCGGGCCGCCAGGCCGTTTGCCGGATCGCGATACCAGAAGCCGATCAGCAGATAACTGCACAGGCCCACGCCTTCCCAGCCGAGCAGCAGGAGCAGCAGGTTATCCCCCAGCAACAGCGTTATCATCGATGCGACGAATAGGTTCATATAACCGAAGAAGCGGCTGTATCCCTCGTCCGCGATCATGAACTCGGCCGAATAAATATGAATCAGGAAAGCAACGAAAGTGACGACCAGGACCATCACTAGCGACAGCGCATCCAGATAGAGGCCAATGTGTGGTTCAAAGCCCGCCACGTGGATCCAGGTCCAAAGAACCTGTGTGTAGGAGTTGCCGGCAGGAGGCGCACCAACGAAGCTGATTGATACCAGAATGGTTATCAGTGCCGAAAGCCCAATAGAGCCCACTCCCACCGCCGCGGTCGACCCGCGCGAAAAACGCGGACCAAACAGCAGGAGCACCAACGCACTCGCGAATGGCAACGTCGGAATTAGCCACAACAAGCTGATCACGTCTTAACCCCTCATCTGGCTCAGTTCGTCGACATCCAGAGACTTGAAGCGGCGATAGATTTGCAACACCAGTGCCAATCCCACGGCTACTTCCGCCGCTGCCATGGCTAGAATGAACATGAAAACGACCTGACCGTCCGCCTGATGCCAGCGCGACCCGGCCACCACGAACGCCAGACCCGCCGCGTTCAGCATGACCTCCAGCGACATCAGGACGAAAATTAGATTACGGCGTACGAGCAGACTGGTCAGTCCCAGCGAGAATAAGATCGCCGCTAGCATCAGCCCGTCTCTCAGGGGAATTTGCGTCATGTTGGATCTCCGGTTTTTCAGTTTTGCGATAGCCCAGGTGATAAGCGCCCACCAAGCCGGCGAGCAAAAGCATGGAAGACAGCTCAACTCCAATCAGGTAAGGACCGAACAGAGTTATCGCCACTTCCTTCGGACCCACGACACCAGCACCCAGACCGGCCATGCCACTGCGTGCCAAATAAATAACCTCTACAAGGAGGACCACCGCTAGAAACACTGGGCCGGTCCAAATCCCTGGGGTTAGCCACTGTTTTTCGGTGTCGGCGGCGTGCTGGCCCAAATTGAGCATCATGACGACGAACAGAAAAAGCACCATGATGGCTCCTGCATAAACGATAGCTTCGAGCGCTGCCACAAATGGAGCACCCAGCACATAGAACACCACTGCCACACCAAGCAGCGATACGATCAGGTAGAGCAAGGCGTGCACAACGTTCATGCGAGTCAGCATCAGCAAGGTGGATAGAACGGCGACTGTGCTGGCAATATAAAAAGTTAGTTCCATGTTCGTCTCACGGCAATAACGAGTGGACATCGACGGGCGGCGCTTCATGCGCTGCTTCGCCCTTATCCTTGCCACCAATCTGAACTCCGGCCACCCGCCAGTAGTTGTAACCGGGGTGCTTGCCGGGGCCATCGATCAGCAAATCCTGTTTTTCGTAGATCAGGTTCCTGCGATGAAACTCGCCCATCTCAAAATCAGGCGTGAGTTGGATAGCGTAAGTAGGACAGGCCTCTTCGCAATAACCGCAGAAGATGCAGCGCGAGAAGTTGATGCGGAAGAACTCCGGATAGCGCCGTCCGGTTTGATCCTCGGTCGCCTGCAGCGCGATGCAATCCACCGGGCACGCCACAGCGCAGAGGTTGCACGCCACGCAGCGCTCGCCTCCATCGGGATCGCGCGACAGAACGATCCTGCCGCGGTAGCGCGGCGCGAGGTACGGCTTCTCTTCGGGATATTGAACCGTAATCCTCTTCTGGAAGGAATGGAGAAAAACGTACCAGATGGTTCTCAGTATGCTGAACATTTTCTAGCTCCAAATAAGCACTGCGGCGCCAGCCAAAAGTACGTTGGCCAAAGCCAGAGGCAGCATCACCTTCCAGCCAAAGGACATGAGTTGATCAAAGCGTGGGCGGGGCAGAGACGCCCGCAGCAGAACGAAAAACGAAATGAAGAAGAACGTCTTGATCAGGAACCACAACCAGCCGGGAAGAACAGGACCCAGCCAGCCACCAAAGAAAAGAACCGAAATCATGGCTGAGATCAAGGTCACTCCCATATACTCGCCGACGAAGAACATTCCAAACTTCATGCCGGAATACTCGGAGTGATAACCGGCGACAAGTTCGCTCTCGGCTTCGGCCAGATCGAACGGGATGCGGCGCGTTTCGGCCAAGCCGGCGATCAAGAATAGGACAAAGCCAGGAAACTGCGGAATGAAGAACCAGAGTTTCTTTTGCGCCTCCACGATCGCGGGCAGGCTGAACGATCCGGTGAGCACCACCACGCCCATCAGCGACAGGCCCATAAAGACTTCGTAGCTCAGCATCTGCGCGGCGGCCCTCAGGCCACCAAGCAGCGCGTACTTGTTATCGGAGGACCAGCCAGCCAGCACCACGCTGTAAACTCCCAGCGACGACATGGCAAGGAAGAATAACAGGCCAATGTTCAGATCGCTCACGATGATGCCCGGCGCCACTGGGATCACGGCGAAAGACATCAGCACCGTGACGAACACCACGGCCGGAGCCACAATGAAAACCGGCTTGTCCGCGAAAGGAGGGATCCAATCCTCCTTCATGAAGATCTTGATCGAGTCGGCGACCACCTGGAGCAGGCCGAAAGGCCCGGCGCGATTCGGCCCGTAACGGTCCTGCCAAAGGGCGAGCAATCGCCGCTCCACCCAGATCAGATTCGCCGCGATCGTCAGCGCAACCAGGATAATTCCAAGGATCGAGAGGAGTGGATATGGGCTGGTCATGTCGTCCTCCTTGTTATCTTTCCCCAAGCCGGCAGCGTCATTCCCGCCACCGGAGGCAGTCCGGCAGAGAGGCACGCAACACCGCTCGGGAGATCAGGACGGAGGCGGACAGGCAGCCGCAGTGTCGTGCTCCCACAGATCACTTCGGCCTCCACACCCTCGGGAAGATCCGAAGTGTTCAAGGCGACATGCGGCTTCTCCGCGAGTTCCGCAATCCCTGGCGCCGAGAGGCTCAGCTCATCCGAACCGAAGATGTGATACATCGGCACCAGCAGCCATTCACCTTCACGCGGCGCAAATGCGGATGGAATCGCACTGAAATAGGACTGACCGTTTACAGCCGCGGGCTCGAACATCCGCACGCCAGCATCACCGCCACGCAAGGGTCCGCCGATCTCTTTCTGATAAGTATTAATCGCCTGAATGGAGTTCCAACCCGGTGACCAGAAAAATGGAATTAGGGCGGCGGGTGGCTTTTCCGGCGTGCCTTCCATGGAGAACGAAAGCGGCGAATCGGGATCGTCAGGGGGCTTGGGCTCGGACACATCGATGTTGACAAGCATGGCCGTACGCCCACTCTCGCGGAGCGGCGAGCGTGGAATTTTCGCCCCGGCGACGCGGAATGAGGCCGACGGCGCGGCGTAGCGTACCGCCGCCAGTTGGGGTAACGCCGTAACCAACTGCTGAAGCACATCGTCAAGGTTCTGCCAGTGATCCGGCTTCAACCAGCGCCAGCTCGCTGCAACATCATTGCGCGGGACAAATACCTGGAAGAATCGCTGGGCGCGCCCTTCGCTGCTGATAAAAGTGCCGTCGGATTCAGCGAAAGTCCCGGCGGGCAGAACCAGCTCCGCTTTCTCGGTGGTCGGATTGGCGAGGTGATCGAGCACGATGACATGCTTCGCGCTTTTAAGGAAGGAGTCCACTTCAGAAGCGGGCGCACGGCGGTAGAGATCATTTTCCAGGATGATCACAGTGTCGGCCTCTCCAGCCCGCACCGCTTGAAATGCAGCGCCTAGGCTATTTCCACCCATGAGTGCCGCGCCAACTGTATTGCATTCGGGAGCGGTAAAACCGAGCGCGGCGTGCGCGGCCATGGCGACATTCGCGGCCGCTTGAATCACAGGTTCGCTCCCGCAACTGGCGCCCGAAATCACCAGCGGCTTCTTGGCAGCCTTGAGTGCGCTAGCGATCTCAACCGCGAGTGGGAAATCGTCCGTCGACGGCGCGCGCGAATCGAGCGCATGGGCCACGGCGAATCCCAGCCGAGCCAGGTCGTCAGGAGCGGCCCGAAAGGTGGCCGTTGCGATCTTGTCTAGGCGAGTGGCGTACGGGGTGGCAATATAGAGCGGCCCCTTCGCTTCCTGCATTGCATCCCGCACCCCGTGGTCCATCCACAACGGGATTTTCAACTCATTGGCGATCTGCATGGGCTGCTGGCGCACGGACTGGCGCACAGCCAGCGCCATTCTGGGGGCGACATTCGTTATGTCCTCGCCCAGGATGAAAACAGCGTCGGACTCCTCGATCTCGCGCAACGTGGGCGCCCGCACAGAACCTTGGCGCAGGATCTCGATCATGTGCCCAACCAGCCTTGCTTCGTCGTCGGCCATGCCGGAATGGAAGCGCTCCGGACCCACTAGAGTTCGCAAGGCGAAGTTGGCTTCCAGCGATGCGCGCGGCGAACCAATTCCGATCGCCTTGCCATGCGCGACGCTTTCGCTCAGATGGCGCTGGGCCAATTCGACGGGAACAGGTTGGCCTTTGAGCACAGCCTGTTGAACACGGTGCTCGCTGTTGACGAACTCATAGCCAAACCTCCCTCGGTCGCACAGGAAGTAGCCGTTCACTTGGTGGTTGTAGCGGCTGACGACGCGGCGTAGCGTCCCATAGCGCTCGCCGGAATCGATGTTGCAGCCGAGCGCGCAATGCACGCAAATCGAGGGGGCGAACTGCTGGTCCCACTTGCGGGCGTAATGGCGCTTCAGCGTCTTATCGGTGAACACACCGGTCGGACAGATCTCGACGAGATTTCCGCTGAATTCATTCTCCAGAACGCCATCTTCGTGACGGCCGAAGAAGACTTGATTGCGCATCGCGAACGCATTCAAATCCTCGCCGCCCGCATAGTCCCGGTAGTAGCGCACGCAGCGGTAGCACTGGATGCACCGGTTCATTTCCTGATTCACCAGCGGACCCAGGTTCTGATTGCGAAACGTGCGCTTCTCAAATTCGTAACGGCGATAGTCATGACCCGTCATTACGGTCATATCCTGCAAATGACACTCGCCGCCCTCATCGCACACGGCGCAGTCGTGCGGATGATTCAGCATCAGTCCCTGGATAATGCCCGCGCGGAAGGCGGCAACTTCTGGATCATCGACGGAGATGCGCGTGCCATCCTTGGCCGGCGTCAGGCAGGACATGACGATTTTGCCTTGCTCGTCGTGCTCATCCTTGTACTGCTTAACGGCGCACTGGCGGCAGGCTCCCACCGATCCCAGCGCTGGGTGCCAACAGAAGTACGGCAACTTGAGACCCTGCGAAAGGCAGCCGTGCAGTAGATTTTCATCCGGATTCATTTGGTACGGTTTGTGATCAACGTAGACGATCGCCATACCTATCTCCAGGGGCAGCGGTGTTCGCTAATGTGCCGCTCGAAATCATCGCGAAAGTATTTCAATGCGCTTTGGACGGGCTCCGCCGCGCCGGGCGCCAGCGCGCAAAATGTATTGCCGGGATTCCACATCTTGGCTTGCAACGCGAGCTTGTCAAGGTCGCCAGGTTGGCCGCGGCCATCCTCCATGGACTTCAAAATCCGATCCGCCCATCCCAGCCCGCTCCAGCAGGGAGTGCACCAACCGCAGGATTCCCGCGCGAAAAAGTGGGTCAGGTTCCAGGTCATACCCACCGGACAGGTCTGGTCATCCAGCACGATCATGGTGCCGGTGCCCAGGCGCGTTCCAACTTTGTCCATTTCGGTGAAATCCATGGGCGTATCCAGGTGTTCTTCAACGATGAAGTCGGTGGATGCCCCGCCGGGCAGCAAGCCGCGAAATTTCACGCCTTCGCGCATGCCCCCCGCGTACTCCTCGAGGATCTCGCGAACTGTTGTCCCCATAGGCAGCTCCCACAGGCCTGGACGCTTCACTTTTCCACTCGCGCCAAACAACTTGGTCCCAGCGTCCTTGGCCCGACCCAATCCGCGGAACCAGTCGGCGCCGTGGTTGATAATGTGGGGCACGCAACAAATGGTCTCGACGTTGTTTACAACGGTGGGTTTTCCAAACAGACCCACTACCGGGGGAAACGGCGGCTTCGCCCTCGGATTGGCGCGCTTGCCTTCCAGTGCATTCAGCAGCCCGGTCTCATCCCCGCAAATATAACGGCCGCCGCTGAGGTGCAGGTAGAGTTCCAGGCTGTAACCGGAACCAAGAATGTTCTTGCCGAGATAATGTTGTTCGTAGGCCTCCGCGATGGCGTGTGAAAGGCGCTCGGCCGCGAGCGTATATTCTCCACGCAGAAAGATGTAGGCGATATCAGCCTCTATGGCGAACGCGGCGACGATCGCGCCTTCGATGAGCTGGTGTGGATCCCGCTCCATCAGCATCCTGTCTTTAAACGTGCCAGGCTCCATCTCGTCGGCGTTGACGATCAGGTAAGTCGGGTTGGGCGCGTCTTTGCCAAGCGGCACGAAGGACCACTTCAAACCCGTTGCAAAGCCCGCTCCGCCGCGGCCGCGCAGGTCCGCATTCTTCACCTCGGATGTAACCGCTTGCTGCGTCATCCCGCCATTCAGGACCTTGCGGATCGCCTGGTAGCCTCCAGCCTGCTCGTAACTCCGCAAGTCGAGGTACGACCCGTCGGGACGCATCCTTTCGGTCAGCGGTTTTTCTGTGGTAGCTATCATTGGTACTTCTCGAGCCCGACGTCGATTTTGTGCGGATCCAGATCGCTGTGCAGATCTCGGTCCACCATCATGGCCGGCGCGTGATCGCAGCAGCCCAGGCATACGATCGGCAGCAGCGTAAAGCGATTGTCGGGGGTGGTCTCGCCAAGCCCGATTCCCAGGCGCTCCTGGAGATGCTTCCGCATCCGCTCGTAGCCCATGATCCAGCAGCTCACGCTGTCGCAAACCATGACTACGTGACGCCCCACGGGCCTGCGAAAAATAAGGTTGTAGAACGTGGCCACGCTATCCACATCGGTGGGAGACATGCCGATATGTCCGGCAATGTCGCGGACGCTTTCATCGGAAACCCAGCCACGATGTTTTTGCACGATCTTGAGCGCGTCGATACAAACGGCGTCCCGCCTGGGATAGTGCGCGGCTTCCGCCTCAATCTCGTTAATCTCTTCTGCGGTCAGCATCACTCAAGTTCCTCAACGGTCGATATCGGCCAATACAAAATCCAGGCTGCCTAAAATGACAACCAAATCCGGGATCATCAAGCCTCGTGACAGCAACGGCAACGTCTGTATGTGAGCAAAAGAAGGAGTCCGTATACGGGTGCGGTACGAAACGGTGCTGCCGTCGCTTACCAGGTAGTAACCGTTGTTCCCCTTGGTAGCTTCGATGGCGCCGAGCACTTCACCCACCGGCATCACCGGCCCCCAGCTCACGCTCAAGAAGTGCGTGATCAAGGTTTCGATGTCGTGCATGGTGCGGTCCTTCACCGGAGGCGTGCTCAAAGGATGGTCCGATTTATACGGGCCTTCGGGCATATTCTTCATGCACTGCTCGATAATGCGCAGGCTCTGCCGCATTTCTTCGACACGTACCGCCGCGCGGCCATAGCAATCGCCGCGTTTGGCCGTTGGAATGTCGAACTCAAACTGGTCATATCCGCAATAAGGCTGGCGCTTGCGAAAATCCCACTCGAATCCACTGGCGCGAAGATTGGGACCGGTAACGCCCCACTCGATAGCCTCCTCAGCCGTGAAGCAGCCGATGCCTTGCGTGCGGGATTTGAAGATCCGGTTTCGCATCACGGTGCGGTCGTATTCGATCAGGCGGGGCGGCAGATATTTGAGAAAATCCCGAACCATGTTTTCCCAGCCGTTGGGCAAGTCCGCCGCGACGCCACCAATGCGAAACCAGGACGGATGCATACGCGCACCAGTAATTGCCTCGACGATGCCGAAAGCCCGTTCGCGGTCGTTGAACGTGAAGAAGACCGGTGACATCTGTCCAAGATCCTGGGCGAAGGTGCCGTACCAGACCAGATGGCTGATAATGCGGAACAGCTCCGACAGCATTACCCGAATCACTTGCGCACGCGCTGGTACCTTTATGCCGGCCAGCGTCTCCACCGCAGTCAGATAGGCCAGGTTGTTCATTACGCCGCCCAGGTAGTCCACGCGGTCGGTGTAGGGGATGTAGCTGTGCCACGACTGGCGCTCGCCCATCTTCTCGGCCCCGCGATGGTGGAAGCCGATTTGGGGAATCGCGTCGACAATTTCTTCGCCATCCAGCTGAAGAGCGATGCGCAACACACCGTGCGTGCCAGGGTGCTGCGGACCAATGTTGAGGAAAACGAAATCCGAGCCGTCGTGTTCCCGGCTCATCCCGAATTCTTCTGGTCGAAACCGTAGCGCCTCCTGCTCCGCCACTTCCTTTTCCGCGGACAAGCGGTAGGGGCCCATCTCCGTCGCTCGCGCGGGATGCTCTTTGCGGAGCGGGTGGCCCACCCAGCTCTCTGGCATTAAAAGGCGGTGGAGATGCGGATGGCCGTCGAAAACGATCCCGAACATGTCCCACACTTCGCGCTCGTACCAGTTGGCAGCGGGCCAGATGTCCGTGATGCTAGGCAGCGAAAGGCGATCTTCCGCAAGAGCCACTTTAATTCGAACGTACTCGTTTCGCTCAAAGGACAGGAGATGATAGACCACGGTGAAGTCGCTGGCCGGTTGACCATCCCGATACGCTCTCATGCGCTCATCGATCGCAGAGAGGTCGTAAAGCATCTTGTACGGCCGGTCCACTTCGTTTTTGAGAAGACGCAGCAGGCCAAGAAGGCGGTTCTTCGCGACCCAAAACGTAGGGATGTGATCGAGCGTGTCCTGAGGCACTGCGGCGCCGCCGAGCCGATCGGTAATTTCCTGCGTGATGGTTTGGGAGGCGATCATACTTCGTCCGGCTCCCTCAGCACAGTCGCTTTCTGCCGCGCCGGCTGCATCAAGTCGCGCAGGGATGGAAGAGGCGTCCGAATGGTCTCTTGCGATCCCACTACCCAACTCAGCGGACGCCTTTCTGTTCCCACCGCTTTCTGCAACAACAACAACCCTTCCAGGAACGCCTCAGGCCGCGGCGGGCAGCCGGGCACGTAAACATCTACCGGAAGAAATTTATCGACGCCCTGCACCACGCTGTATATGTCGTACATGCCACCCGAGTTCGCGCAGGAACCCATGGAAATCACCCAGCGGGGTTCCATCATTTGTTCGTAAAGACGCTGAATGATGGGCGCCATCTTCAGGAAGACGGTCCCGGCCACCACCATCAGATCCGCTTCCCGAGGCGTGCCGCGGATCACTTCCGCTCCGAAGCGCGAGACGTCGAACTTGCTCGTGATACTGGTGGCCATCTCCACGTAACAGCAGGAAAGCCCGAAGTTGAAGGGCCATACGGAATTTTTGCGACCCCACTGGACCAGATCCTCCAGCCGCGACAGGACCACGCCGCGGCGCGCGGTCTGTTCGAACGGCTTAGAGTCGGGGGTTGCTACCAGACTCGTAACATCCGGCTTAGTTAATGACCCCTGCATCAGATTCTCACCTTGACCGGTGCGGCTCTCGCGACCAATCGAGTGCGCCAACTCTCCACAGATAAACCAGCGCCGCAGCCAGCTCCGCGATGAACAGCAGAACCACGCAATAGCCTGACCAGCCCAATTCGCGGACGGCCGTGGCCCAGGCATACACGAAGACCGCTTCTAGATCAAAGATCACGAAGAACATGGCAACCAGGTAGTAACGTACGGAAAAGCGCACGCGCGCCGAGCCCTCCGAAACTATCCCGCCTTCATAGGGCTCTCCCGTCGCAGGTTCGGAATGTCTTGGTCCCAACACGTAAGAGACAAACAGAATGGCCGCTACCATCACAACAACAAGCACGAAGTACGTAAGTAATGGCCAGATCATTTAGGGGCCGACGCTCCTTCCGTTAACCAGGGATATTTCCCAGGAGGAAATATTTCACTCACTCACGATCTGGCTAAATGCATTTCGGGAACCTATCAGTCGTCAGAGTGACCACGCCGCGCATACTAAGCGATGACAGACGTTTACGATGACCCAAAACTACGTTCCATTTTTGGTGGCTGTGACGGAGACCATTGGCCGACAGGACAAAATCCGACAGTGGATCTCGCGCCACTTTCTGCTCCCTAAAGCGAGCGTCGGATCCCTGGCAGTGGACCGCAGAGCTCAGAGTCGAAGTGAAATCCGTAACCAGAGTGATGGATCGTTGGGAGGAGCAGATTGCTCATTTGTTCTCGCTTAGAGAGGGCGCGCTTCACGCCGGCTAGGCAGTTCTCAGCCGGCCATTCTATATCGCCCCACTCGGCCGAGTAGAACCCGATACATTTCGGTTCGACTGCAGACTCCGTCGGACGAAGGAGCCTGCGGTACATCCCTGCTTAACGACGACGCGGGCGACTTGCGGACCGTGCAATGGCGCGCCGTCGGCCTCGTTTGTACGCTGGGTTGGAAAGTCGACAATAAGGCACCGCTGCGTCTGAACGACTGGCAAGCTCAGCGACAGGCTAAGTGGGCTACCCACTTCTGGAGATCGGCCCGCCCCCAACGTTGACAATAAGCCAAGCATTCGCGATCTGAATGTGGCCGGGTGTGCCGTTACTGTCGCCCCTACTCAGAATGCGCCCACCAAAGACCGTTTCATAGAAGTTAGCCGATCGGCCGACGTCGGCGACGGTGAGAAAATAAGCAATAGTGAATCCGTCCCGAGGGGCATCTCAAAGTTCTTCTTTTCGATTTCTACGCTGTTCATTGATCACCCGATTCCTCTTCGCCGCCGATTCTTGCTTTCCTGTCTTCCGTTTGCTAGGAACTACGTCTCAACGCTTCTGGTACGGATGGAAGATGTAGTCTTTCGCCTTGACGGCGACGTGGCACGATTGTCCGCAGTCTTGGAGAGCCTTAGGGTCGGCGCTAAACGTGTTCGCTGCGGCGTAGTAGTTGTACACGGCGTATCCCCAGCCGCCGGTTTTCGGAAATCTCTTGCTGTCCTTCTCCATCACGAAAACCTGCTTCAAGATATCGGGCACATCGACTACGAAAGGCGCTTCCGTGCTCTTCTTCGGCTTCCATTGGAGTTTCACGATCATTGAGCCCTGCGGAAACGGCCGGCCGTTTCCAGGAACGCCCTCCTTGTACGCCTTAACCATCGCCGGATCGGCGACGATCCTCAGTGCGGGCGGAAGAGACTACAGACCAATCCTCATATCCCGGAAATCGGAAAACGCAATTCCGCCCGGCGACGTTAGCGAATACTTGTCGTTGTCTGAGCCCTGCGCGCGAAGCGTGGCACCGCCGCCGGCGCAGAGCAGGGCCGCGGCCGCAACGACAGTAAACGCAGCGATAAGTTTTACGGCACTGCGAGTTTTGATCTTTTGTTCCTGTCGTACTTGTGCCAAGAATGCCCCCACGGATTTAGTCATCGCTTGCTCTTCTCCGCAACCAGTTTTGTCTTAACGCACTTTGAAGCACTGCAATTAGACGGCCGTGAGAGCGCGTAGCAGAAAGGAGCTCGTTGCAACTCAAGGGCCCGGAGTTTCGCGTCCAGCGAAGGCCACTGGGGAACAAGGTCTTGGGCCGACTAACTGCACTCATTTGAAATCCGACGGCTGTTTCAGCTTAGTTGGGGAGTTGGCAACTGGCGGATATCCGACATTGCATTCTGTCTGCCACGCCTCGTAGCGCAACATGAACATGTGGGTGCTCGGTAAATGGGCCCCCGCTACACAGTCGATTCGCGTATCGAGATCGGTCTCCATGTGACACAATCAACTTCCACAGCCGCTCATCGTTGGCCTTTTGCCAACCATCGAGTCGCGCTGCGATATCGATCGATTCTTCAGTGGCCTTGAACCCGACTGACTCGGATCACCCTCATGCTTAGGGCTTCCGCGTGCGACGTAACGTCCATGGGCTCGCCACTGACCGCCGGCTGAATTTTTCGTGTAGGTAACGCGTACAGCGCATCGCTGGAAATGACCACGAATGCGGCCGGAGCCTTGTCCACCCGATCGCCGACGTCGGCTGGTCATTCGGGCGTAGTGCATTAAGGTTTTATAAGCCGAAGCCAATGCGATGCGCTCGGTCCGCGCGACCGGCTTCCGTGGCCGCAGTCGAAACCGCCGCTCCTCATCGTTCGCCACGGTTCACCAGTTCCTGCAACGCCGACTGTGACTCGCCGACTATCGCCTGGCCTGTGCTCTTCAGCAATCGGACTTGACGCCCTTTCGCCCTTATTACGGCGGCTTCCATTGCAACCGCATCCGGCTCGGGAATGCAGGTGAGCAAAATCTTGGCTAGACTGTCCACCAACACAAACATGGCTTGCTGTACGCGCCCGAGCCGGGAGATCTCCCGGCTGATCTGGTCCATTCTCGTGGCAAGCCGTTCCTCAGCTCCGAGCATCGTTTCTTCACGCCCTTTCAATTCGTGGTCCGTCGCCGCCCTAAGGAAAGCGCTCGGATTGGCGTGGCCTCGGAGTTTCGCCGCCTTTTGAAGTCGTTGATCGGCGTCCGCATTCAACCGGATCGTTCGTCTTGGCATGATTGCCTCCGCACTTTATAGAGGAAATGGCGGAGGCCCTGCGGGACGCGATTTCGCAAAAACAATTTTGACCGGTGAACAAATGTCAGACGATCTTGGCGTGTGTCTGACGCGTAGTGGGAACCGGGAATGAGTCGATTAGTCAATACACTCAACCAACGCGTCAGACAACCCTTTATGTTCCACTACGCATTTTTTGTTGCCTAAGAGGCCATTTGAAGGGCGCCGACTGTCACAATCTGATGCACTTTGTTCACAAACTGATGCACACGCTGATGCGAACCCAGAACTGATGCACTTTGTTCACAAACTGTTTGCAAACCGTTGCGCATGGCAGAAAAACGAAATTTTACCGTCCCGCACCCCCTCCGCCATTTCCTTTATAAGTGACAGCGCGATGCAGGCCAACTCGATGGACTCTACCCCGAAGCTGCGGCGAAGAAAATCAAGATCGGACCTGGTCCACTTGCGCTCCCTCCCATCGACTCAGCCTGCCACCAAGATCGGGCAAGTCATCTGGGCTTGGGCTGAAATTGAAGCAGGATTGGCAGCTGGGATGAAACTCAAGGAGGTCTGGGCGGCTGCCAGCCGCGACGGAATAGAGATGTCGTACGCCCAATTCCGAGTCTGCGTCTCACGGCTAAGGCGAAGGCGTCACAGAGCTTCCCCAACAGTGCCGGAACAACCGCCGCAGCAGACGAACGCAGATAACGGGTCACCAGATCCGTCCGGCTCCGATCCGTTCAGAAATCTGCGGGAGCAACGAGAGAAAAAGCAGCAGTCGGGATTCGAATACGATCCGTTTTCGATTAACAAGAACTTCATCGATTGAAATGTGATGAGCAACTTTCCGCCTTGTTGTATTTCCGGCGCCATCAGGCGAGGGCGGATAAACGATGGAATCAGAGCGAACGAAGTGATTGATGATAAGCGAGTAGTCGCGGGGGAACTTCGGAAGCCAATCGCGAGGACGGCCGACGCTCCGACCAGGATACGAGGACTTTGAAGTGGAGGAGGGCACGATGACCGCTGGAAATCAGGCAGTCGCCTATCGAGAAATCATGGATATCAAAACCGCCGCGAATTACCTCGGTGTTTCGCGGTCGCACCTGTCGCATATTCTCGCGGGAAAAGTTCCAGGAGTTCCGGTCATTCCGCACATTCGCGCGGGTCGCCGCGCACTGATCCGGCGGGCCGTGATTGACAGGTGGTTGTCGGAGCAGGAGAACGATGTCGCAACGAGCAGAGCCCAGTGATACGATCGAATCACCCGAATCAACGCCTGCGCCTCAAGAGGAGATTCCATGAGACGTAGGAGATTTCAGAAAGGCAGCTTGCAACTTCGCAAGCATGCAGACAGGAGAGTATGGGTGGTTCTTTACTACGACGAAAAACGCGAACGGCGCTATCACACACTCGGCTGGGCCTCAGAAATGACCAAGGGTACGGCTGACGAGAAGCGCCAGGAGTTCATGCGCGAGATTAATGGCGGCGGACGCACGACAGGAGCGACCCGGCCGCCCACCGTGGCGGAGTTTCTCGAACAAGTCTACTTGCCGTTCTACCGCGGGAAGTGGAAGGAATCGACCGCTGGAACGTCGGAGAACCGCCTCCGGCATCATATCGGAAAGGAGCTGGGCACTCATCGATTGGAAGATTTCACGCTGGCGCCGCTCCAGCAGTTCCTGGAGCAGAGGGCGGCATCCGGCCTGTCATTCAGCGTTGTGGATCACCTCCGGTGGGACCTCTCTTCAATGTTCGAGATGGCCGTTTCTGAAAAGGTGATCGCAGTAAACCCGACCACGGCGCTCTATACACCAAAGACGGCGAAACGCAACGAGAGCAAATCGATGTCTGCTCAACAAGTAGAACTCGCGCTAGGTGCGGTCGATTTCCGGGAGAAGGTAATACTCCGGCTTGCTGTTTTCGCGGGCATGCGCCCCGGTGAACTCCTAGCGATTCAGAGGGAACACGTTAGGCCGGGCGCTTCGGTGATCGAGATCCGCCGGCGCGTGTATCGGGGGAAGTTCGCGGCCCCAAAGAACGGTTTGGTACGCACAATCGCGATCCCTCCCTCGACTGCGGCGCTGCTTCGCGATTGGATGGAGAAGGCGGTGGACCAGAATCCCGAAACGTTCGTGTTTGCGGGTGAGACTGGCCAACCGCTCTGGCGGTCTTCCTTGCTCGAGGATCACATCAGGGCCAAGTTGGAACCGATCGGTCTGGGCTGGGTGAATTTCCAGGTTTTGCGGCGGACGCATGCCAGCCTAGGCCATCAAGCCAAAGTGGATCCGAAGGTGTCCGCAGACCAGCGCGGGCATGGCATCGGTGTGGCTCTCGATGTCTACACCAAGTCGAGTATGAAGGATCGAGCGACCGCCGCGAAGCAGCTTGAGGACTCCGTCCTCACAAAGGTTAGTCGGGCGCGAAAGAAGTCCGCGTGATTCTTAATGGAGGGCTATGGAGGGTGCGCTTTTGAAGTGGCTGTAAGTTATTGATTTTGGAGCGGGAGACGGGACTCGAACCCGCGACGTCCAGCTTGGGAAGCTGGCATTCTACCACTGAATTACTCCCGCTTGCCTTTGTTTTCCAATAACTTGCGGCTCATGCCAAAAAGCCTAGAACAGCATGTTCGACAGCTTTCGCAGCTTAATAATATCACGGAAGCCCTTCGGGCGTTGATGCGTTGCTGCTAAGTCTAAGAAGATAATAGGCCTACAATGTTCGCCTGACGCTGAATGCCAGCTCGGCAACAATGGCAATCAAACAGAAAATAGCAAGACTGTTGCGTCGATTGTTGTTGCCAGTGGCTACAGCTTCATCTACCGTCCCCCTCATCGAAGCAACCACAACAGGAGGACAGATATGACTGATGAAAACAAGCGAGTCATTGAGATCAACGGCGTAAAGCTCGAAGTCGATATGCGGTATGCCAAGCGCGTGGATGAGATGCGCGTGGGCTCCAAAGTCAAAGTCCTGAACAAAGAATACAGCAGCTACAAGGTCTATCCCGGTGTCATCGTCGGCTTCGAAGAGTTCGACAAGTTGCCAACCATTGTCGTCGCCTACCTCGATAGTGGCTGGTCGTCCGCCGATATAAAATTCGTCCACTACAACGCAGAGTCCAAGGACATTGAAATCTGTGCGGCCGTGACAGACGAGGTTGAACTGAAGAAGAAGGACGCAATGGCTTCGTTTGACCGGGAGATCGTGAAGAAGGAGCGCGAACTCGCTGATCTCAACGAGAAGCGAAACTACTTTGACAGGAAGTTCGGCATCTACTGGCAGCCGCTTTCGATGCCTACCAAAGAAGAAGTCGTTTAGGAACCAGATCGGGACAGGAGAGAAGCCTCCTGTCCCATTAGTTCCAGTCACAATGACACCGGCCCAGATCAAATCCCTCCGCAAACGCCTCGGCCTCTCGCCCGAATGCTTCGTCGCCGCGCTTGGCTTCACCCGCGATCACGCTCGCATCACCGTCTGGCGCTGGGAGACGGGCAAGCGAAAGCCTTCGGCGCAGACCGTCACCCTGATGAGCCTCCTTTCTGGAGAACTTGTCAAGTCCTCCAGAAAATAATTTTGCGCGGCACGATCCGTCCGGAAAGAGGAGGCTTGCGCCGGAAAAGGTTGTTCTCAGCCTGGCAGTTCTTAGCCATCGATATGCCATATGCCTTACCAGAACCATCCCGAGCCGTGTTGTAGAAATTAGCCTTACATCGCTTTCCTATTAACGGTATTAACGGTTATTGATATATTGAATGGATTACCAAGTATTGCTCCGTCTTGACCTTGGCCGGGGTGAAGGGGCAAGCCCAACATGCACGGCGACTTCCGTACCAGAATACCATGTTAGAATGAAGGCGAAAGCGGGGGAGCAGTACCCCTGTGATCGTAGTCTCCCGTACCGGGAACCGGCTCTGCTATAAGCAGAGAACCCGCTTGCGCTAACAAGCGGGTTCATCTTCCCGGAAAGGAGGGGCGTATGAAAATCCAAGTACGCCGTATCAGTCGCTTTCACGTGAGAGTGTCCATTGCTATCGGCGACCTCACGCTGACGATTGACTACTACTAACAGGTGGGGCTGGTGGGCCTCAGAGAGAAACTCAGCCGCCAGCCCTATTATAGCGAACTGGGGCGAGTATATGGCCGATACACCGCGAGAACCGAAAGACCTACGCTACCGCCGGGAGTTTTTTCCCGACGCCGCGGAGATGGTGTTCGACACGAAGACCAAGGGATTCGTGCCGCTGCCAATCCTCTTCCGAAAGCTCATCCGCCATCTCAGCGCTGCCGAGCTCCGGGTTCTAGTTTACCTCCAGCTTCGGGCAAGCCGGTATGGAATCTGCTATCCGACCATCGAGGAGATCGTTCACGAGCTGGGGCTGACCTCCAGAAAAAATCTAATGCCCCACATCGAATCACTGCAGCAAAAGAAATTCATCGCCACGCATGTCGCTGGAGCGCGCCGCTACTTTCTGATCCACGATCCTCGTGTTCCCATCAAGCATCTCGTCGATCAGAGTGTCATCGGAAAAGAAGAGCTGTTCGAGATTAATGAACTTTATAAGGACCTCGGGCAGGAGCCGCTCAAGGTGGCCGACACTATCGCGCAGCCGGAGCAGCACCTTTCAACCTGAACAGCATCTTGCACAGCATTCGCAGCGCTCACAACGCCGTTTTCAAAAACTCAATAAATTTGATGGTCGAGGAAGGGCTTAGGAAAACGTTATCTACTGTATTTACAATAGAGTGCTATTTTGGGAAGCTGGTATTCTACCACTGAATTACTCCCGCCTGCTTCTGCTCTCAATGAATTCCCGGACTAGTATCAATCCTGGAATACCGACATTGTACCAACAATCGCCGCTCTGGCTGGTTCACGATCATCGGCCGCTCCACCGACGACTGCGTATGAACTGCCCAGCGACGACGGCAGAATCAAACGCCGGGTCGTTGCTGGCCATTTAACGCTCCGGCCGGCGCGGCTTTAGTTTGACTTGCGCCTAAACATACCCCCAGCAAGAGCTTCGACGCTATGCTTCTCAAATCGGATCTTCCGGTTGGACACTGTCGACGTACTTGCGCTCACCGTCTGTTCAAACTGGCCGTTGGCGAGGATTAAGATGAAGCCGGCGCGACTGAAACCTTCATCAAAGCTCTTCTTTTCCGGCATATCTAGCGAGAGCCCCTTCGTCCGCGATCAGCACGCGTCGGCCCTTTCCATGTCCAGGACCATCCCCATGAGCGATCAAGCCGTCGCGCTCCATTCGCGTCAATGTTCGCGACACTACCTCCCGCACCGAGCCAACACGCCGCGCCAACTCTTCGTTGGACAGCGCAACATCCACTTCTATGCCGGCTTCCGTTCGTGAACCGTGATCGCGCGCCTGCGCTAATAAGAAGCGCGCCACGCGCTGCCCTACTTGCTGCAGGGATAATGAATCCACCAAGTCGGCGTGCCCTCGCAAGCGCCCAGCCATTAGTTTTAGAGCTACCAGCCCGACTTCGGGATGTTGCAGCAGGAAGCGCCGGACATCACTCTTTTCGAGAAACAATACAGTAGTTGGTTCTTCGGCGACTGCCGTGGCAGGATATGGCCCGTCGTCAAATAAGGGCACCTCTGCCAGGGTGGCTCCCTCGCGTTCGACGTGGATGGTTTGTTCGCGCCCCTGCGAGTTGACGCGGAAGGCACGGATTCGTCCGGATGCGATTACAAATAATTCTGCGGCTTGCTCGCCGGCGAGAAACAATAGTTCGCCCTGCCCTAACTCGCGTCTTCGCGCCAGTGCCGCCAGTGCCGCCAGTTCTTCAGAGCGAAGATTGCCAAAAAGCGCGGTGCTCTTTAAAGCGGCTGTGTTGTCCACCGTCTAATAGCAGTACCATGGCCGACCTTCGCCGGGCGGGGCCGTGACCTAAGTCACAGACGAGAGCACATGGTTCGGATAGAGTTGAGAAAACGACATGCGCGTTCAGCTGATCTTACCGGCCGCACTGACGATTGTGACTTCCGCCAGCTTCACGGCCTGGGCCGCGCACGATGACGCCATCGATTATCCATACATCGCGTATGATCACGCTGCGATCCAATATGCGGGTAGCGCGACCAATGACGCAGTCGCGCGACTGCAACAAAAGCTGGGTTCGGGTGCGGTCAAGCTGGATTTCGATCCCAAATGGGGATATCTTCCGAGTCTTCTGACGCATCTGGGAATCAACGTCGACTCACAGCTACTGGTGTTTTCAAAGACCAGCTTCCAAGGCCCCAAGATCTCGCCCAAAAAGCCGCGCGCACTCTACTTCAACGACCACGTGGCGGTGGGGTTTGTGCAGGATGGCGATGTGATGGAGTTTGCGGCCACCGATCCAAAGCAAGGCGTGGTGTTTTACACCATGGACCGAGACAAAACCGACCAGCCGAGTTTCCTGCGCCGCTCCGACGAATGCATTTCTTGTCACCTGATCCCCGGCACCTTGAATGTTCCTGGTTTGCTTGCCACTTCCGTGATCCCCGGCCCGGACGGCTCGCCGCGACACGCCGCAACCGCGGTGATTGTCGATAGCCGGACGCCGCTCGATCTTCGTTGGGGCGGTTGGTACGTCACCGGCACGTCGGGTGGGTTGCAACACCGCGGGAATGCAGTAGCACCGAATCCCGACCAGCCCGATTGGCTGGATTTGAGGGGTACACAGAATCTCACCAGTTTGGCTGGCCGGCTGGATACCAGCGCGTATCTCGCGCCAACCAGCGACTTGGTCGCTTTGATGACGCTGGAACATCAGACACGCGTCACAAACCTGCTCATACGCCTGGGATGGGAGACTCGGATCGCAATGCAGGATGGAAAGCTGCAGGAATTTCACGACCGCCTGGAGTTCATCGCCGGGGAACTTGCGGCGTGCATGCTTTTCGCCGATGAAGCGCACATGCGCGAACCAATGACGGGCGTTTCCACGTTTACAAAGACATTTCCCCAGCTCGGACCTCGCGACAAGCAAGGGCGCTCGCTACGCGATTTCGATCTCGAAACACGCCTGTTCCGTTATCCGCTCAGCTACATGATTTACGACCCCGCGTTCGACGCCTTACCGGACATCGCCAAACAGGAGGTCTATCGCAAACTGTTTGCCGTTCTAACAGGCCAGGATACGAGCGAGGGGTACGAGCGGATCTCAGCGCAGGATCGCCGGGCAATCCTCGAAATCCTTCGTGACACCAAACCCGATCTACCGGGCTATTGGCGCACGGCTGTCTCCGAGACTGATCGCGCGCCGCAAGAGCAATCTCCCCGGCGATGAACTAGTGGACGCTCTTCATCCACTTAAGAATCGGCCCCGTGACGCTTTTGTCGGCCGTATCGGGAGACATCACCTCGGAGATGTGGCTGTGGTCCTTATAAATAGCGAAGGTCACGTTACGGTTCGCTTTTTTAAGCTGATCCCGCAGCGTTTCAGCAAACGCGACGATGCTGGGGGGATCCAGCTCCGCTACCGAGATCATGAGAGGTATCTTCGCACCGGTCAGCCCGGGCAAATTCGAACGGGCTAGTTGCGTGGCGGGGTCCGGAGGCTTCCCACGTCCCAAACCGCGACCGCCCGGGCCGCCTCCGCGTCCTGCTGCCGGAGCGGCGGGAGGGCCTCCATTGGGAGAACCGCAGGGGGCGAATGCAGCGCCCTGCACTGGAGGCGGGGTTACCGGGAGAATGTCGAAGGCTGGCGGCGACATGAAGATCACGCCCTTGAGACCAATGCCCTCGGCTCCCCAAAACTCGGAGTGGGCGACATAGGTGCTGAGCGGAATGTTCCCGGCGGACTGCGACCAGGCGAAAACCCGGTTCGGATTCCCTTTGTGCTGTGCGATGTTTTTGTTCACCCACTCGACCACCAGGCTCACGTCTTTCGCCGGATCGTCCCACGCCTCGCCGCTCCGCCGCTGCATGTTCACTCCCACCATGCCGTTCTTCACCGCCCAGACCATGATGTTGTCGTAGAAAGCTGCGCCGTTCGGACCACCCTGTTGCTTGTTGCCGGCCCCACCGGAAAGATAGATCAGCACCGGCCGGGATCCGCCGCCTTTTTCCGGCTCGGCCACGTCCAGAACGTTCTTGGCGTCGGGCCCGAACGAGACGTCGCGGGTAAACTTCACACCCACGTAGGGAGGCATCGGCTGCAATGGCGCATAGAGCTCCGCGGTTTCAGGAACGCACACACCCCGTCCGATCGCTATCAGCTTCGTCGCGATGTCCGGAGGCACCTGCGCCGGCAATGTGCAAGTTCCGGTCGCAAAGGCGGCTGCTCCGATCACCCACCAGACCAATCGTTCAGTGCTCACGAAAACCTCCAGCGGTCATTGAGTATATCGCACCGGGGATTCGGTTCAGGTGAGCCTACGCTGGGGCACATCTGAACCGACACGAAGGCCCGATGGGGTTGACCCATCTCATGGACAATGTTATACCTGGGTTCGTTCAGGAACCGTTCCCGCTAAGTCCATCAACCGTTTGCCACAGGAGGTTCAATGCTTCGTCCATTAACGCTTGTTCGTGTTGCGGTAGGGTTATCTCTTGCCGCCGCTCTTGCACTTACTGTTACGGCTGCCCGCAGGCCCGCCGGCGTTTTAGCAGATCTAACGTCCGGCAATACGCAGCTCAAATCTGCCGGTGCTCTGGCCTTCGGCCCGGATGGTGTGCTCTTCGTGGGTGATTCCATCGGCGGCGCGGTGGTCGCGTTGGATACTAATGATCACGCCGCTTCCCATTCCGCGGCCAGGATCGACGTTCCGGGGGTGGATGTCAAAATCGCCGCGCTTGTGGGTGTGACGCCGGATCAGATCATCATCAATGATTTGAAAGTTAACCCCATTTCCAAAAATGTCTATCTGTCGGCGTCTCGCGGCCGGGGGCCGGAGGCCATGCCTCTGGTGGCGCGCGTGAACAGTTCGGGCGATGTCTCTCTGCTTTCGCTCGATAACATCCCGCACAGCTCGGTCAGTTTAATGGACGCGCCTGCGTCCGACCCGAGCGCACGCCGGAATCCCCGGATGATGACCATCACCGATATGAACTATCTGAACGGAAACCTGATCGTCGCCGGCCTGTCGAACGAAGAATGGTCTTCGGCGCTGCGCTCCATTCCGTTTCCCTTCAAGAGCGCGAAGGAAGGCGCTACGCTTCAAATCTGGCATTCGTCGCATGGGCAATACGAAACACAGTCTCCGGTGCGAACCTTCGTCCCGTTTACGATATCCGGCCAGCAATACATTTTAGCCGCCTATACGTGCACGCCACTGGTGAAGATCCCAGTCAGCGAATTACAACCAGGAGCCAAGGTGAAAGGCGTTACCATCGCGGATTTGGGATCGGGCAACCAGCCCCTGGACATGGTTCCTTATAAGAAGGATGGGCACGACTATATCCTGATCGCGAATAGCTCTCTGGGCATGTTGAAGCTGAAAGCCGACAACCTGGGAACCTACAAGTCGATCGACTCGCCAACCGTCACCGATGTGGCCGGTGTGCCTTATGACAAGCTCGACAGTTTCAAGAATGTCCAGCAACTGGCTCAGCTCGACGATTCAGACGCGATCATCCTGACTGGAAAGCGTGGATCCGGTCCGGCCTTTGCGCCGGGAGCCGTGAGCCCACTCAATCTGCAGACCATTGCTCTTCCCTAGTAGTTGGGCAGTGAGAGAGTAGTCGGGTTAGTGAGAATACTTTGTCTTGCCGCGATTGCGGGGATCGCAATTGCGGGACCGGTTTCCATTCAATTGGAGAACGGCGCGTTCCAGGTAGTAGGATGGAATCCGCCGCACACTCAACCGTCCAAGGGCTGGGGTTCTGTTTTCGCGGTGTACGTTGGCAGCGGCGACGTGCCCGCACTATTAGGAAGCTACAGCGTTGAAGCGGGCTCGCTTATCTTTCGGCCTCGCTTTCCGCTAGCACCCAGCGTCGAATATCGAGCGGTGTTCCGTCCGGCGAACGGCGCAACGGCCATCGAGAAAACATTCGGCGAGCGTTCCCGCGAGACCGCACCTTCGGCCCGCGTGGAGCAAGTATACCCGTCGGCAGACGTTCTTCCGAGCAACCAACTGCGGATGTACATTTACTTCTCTGCGTCGATGAGCCGGGGCGAGGCGGACCGGCGCATCCACTTGCTGGGCGATAACGGCAAGGTTCTGCCCGGCGTTTTTCTGCCTGGCGAAGAACTCTGGGATCCTACCTTCCGCCGGCTCACCATGACCTTCGACCCGGGACGTATCAAACGCGGGCTCACGTCCAACGAAGCTATGGGGCCACCGATCGTGGAGGGAAAGCGTTACACGCTGGTGATTGATCGCGATTGGTCGGATGCTCAGGGCGTGCCCATGCTGGAGGGCTTCCGCAAAACGTTTCGCGGCGGACCGGCGGAACGCATTCCCCCGAATCCTAAACAATGGCGATTGACGTCTCCCAAAGCAGGCACGTCCGCGGCTTTAGTATTAAGTTTTCCGGCGCCCATGAACTACCCGCTCTTGCAAAGGATGCTTCACGTCTCAGACATGCACGGGAGCGTGCCCGGCGCCGTGAGCATCGGCGAGCACGAGACGCGGTGGCAATTCCAACCACGAGAGCCGTGGAGAGCGGGCGGCTATCAACTAATTATCGACACCGGGCTGGAGGACCTCGCCGGAAATCACATCGGTCAAGCTTTCGACATTGACGTGTTCCAACGAGTGACGGAGCATATCGATGCGAAAACCGTTTCACTTCCCTTCGTCGTTCGCTAGGCCCGCCCTCTACGCGAACAAGCGTATATACTGGCAGCTACCCGAGATCGTGCCATGAGAATTCGCCTCTCGCACTTGGTTTTCATTCTGTCCGCCAGTGCCGCGCACATCCTTTCTGTACAAAGCCTCCGCGCCCAAGGGACTCGTCCAGAAGCCGGGCCCTTGGATGCCTCTCACATGCAGATTCAGCGGCCACCTGCTCAAGGCGTCGCCATCCGCGCCGGCCGCTTGTTCGATTCCAAATCGGGCGCGATGCTCGCAAACCAGGTCATCTTGATTAAAGGCGACCGCATCATCGCCGCCGGCCCTTCCGATCGCGTCAAGATTCCGGCGGGCGTGGAGATCATCGATCTGAGCCGCGCTACCGTTCTGCCCGGCCTCATCGACCGGCATGTGCATCTAATGCAAGACCAGCAGCCTAACGATGCGCGCGCGGCGTTTTCAGGCTGGAATTATGCCCTCAAAGATTTGAATGCGGGCTTCACAACTTTGCAGGACATGGGATCGCCCTATACGTACGCGACGGTCGAACTGCGCGACGCGATCAACAAGGGCCAGGTGCCCGGGCCACGCCTGCAGGTTGCGGGGCCGCAGTTGAATCCACGCGCCGCGACTTATTATCCAGCACCATCCGTTGTAACTCCGTTCGGCCAAAGCTTCGGCGCCAACGCATGGCAACTCTCGGGCGACGTGAATTCGCCGTGGCTGGCGCGCGCGGCCGTGCGCGAGCACTCGCACTATGGTGTCGATTGGATCAAAGTTTATGAGACCGAAGATTACCAAGGCGGCGGTTATCCCGATCCAGCCGGCTCTGGCGCGTTCACTCCCGATGGAAAAATGATCAACGTTCCATCGCTCACGCTGGAAGAAAATCAGGCGATCGTTGACGAAGCGCAT
This sequence comes from Bryobacterales bacterium, assembly GCA_963725455.1. GTDB lineage: Bacteria > Acidobacteriota > Terriglobia > Bryobacterales > Bryobacteraceae > Palsa-89. The sequence continues at coordinate 7,051 of CAVRZH010000145.1, read as the reverse complement.
CGGCGCGGCCTGCGAGTTGCCTGCCACGCATACGGCGGTGAAGGCTTGCGGAATTGTCTGGAAGCGGGCGTGGACATGCCGATGCACGTCATTGTCGGCGTTACCGGCGCCGAAGGCCTGGACGATGAGACCATCCGGTTGCTCAAGAAGCCGCTGTGGGATGGCACCCAACGTCCAGTAATGCAAACTCTCTGGGACTTGATCGGCGACATGGAAGGGCGCGACCTGAAGGCCAGCGGCGGCCACACCACGCGCTTCCGCCTTACTGAGATGAGTTTTAAACGTCTGGTGGCAGCGGGCGTGAAGGAAGTGTTCGGCAGCGGCGCGTACACCAACGGCCACGGCGTCCAGGCTTTTCAATTCGCCTATTACGTGAAATGGGGCATGACGCCCGCGCAGGCCCTGCAAATGGCTACCATCAACGCGGCCGAAAGCCTGAATTTCGATTTGGGCAAGCAGGTGGGCAGCGTGGAGCCCGGCAAATACGCCGACCTGGTGGCCGTTTCCGGCGACCCGCTTATGGACATCACCGAAATGCAGCGCGTGAAATTCGTAATGAAAGGCGGAGTGGTTTTTCGAAATGAAATCCGATAGCCTGACCAGGCGGAGCATCCTTATGGCCGCGGGCGCTGCTGCCGCCGTTCCCCTTCGAGCCGCCAACGCGTCGCTTAGCCCCGTGATGGCTCGGCTCAGTTCGTACATGAGCCAGGCTGGCCAGGCTGCATTACCGGAAGAAGCTCTCGAACATACCAAGCGACATATCCTGGACACTTTCGCCGCGATGGTCTCTGGCTCCGAACTCGCGCCCGGCCGCTTTGCGATCAATTTTGCGCGGGCCCACTCGGCGGAGAAAACGGCAACGGTGGCGGCGTGCGATGTGGTCTGCGGCGCCATCGAGGCAGCGTTTTCGAACGCGATGCTGGCCCATTCGGACGAAACGGACGATTCGCATGCGCCGTCGGAATCCCATCCGGGGGCCTCGATCGTACCATCAGCGCTGGCTGCGGGTGAGCAATTCGACATCGATGGCCCGCGCTTCCTGCGCGCTGTCGCGCTGGGTTACGACGTGGGAACTCGCGTCACCATGACCGTCGGTGTCGGCGGTTTTCAAACCGCCACCCACATCAGCACGCATGCCTTGGCGGGAATTTTCGGGTCGGCCGCGGCCGCGGGTTGTGCCGCCGGCTTGAACGAACGACAGATGCGCTGGCTGATCGACTACGCTTCCCAGCAAGCTTCGGGCATCAAAACCTGGCAGCGCGATACGGATCACATCGAAAAGGCGTTCCTCTTCGCCGGAATGCCCGCGCGCAACGGCGTCACGGCGGCGTTGCTGGTTCAAGCGGGCGCCACCGGGGTGGACGATGTTTTATCGGGTCAAGATAATTTCCTGGCCGATTACGCGCCCCAGGCCGATCCCAACAAGCTGATCGACAAGCTCGGCCAGCGGTATGAGATTACGCGCACCAACGTCAAGAAGTGGACCGTCGGGTCGCCGATCCAGGCTCCGCTCGATGCGCTTCAAATCATTCTCAAACGCCGTCCCTTTGAGCCAGGCGACGTAAAATCGGTCACCGTCCGCGTCGCCACTAGTGAAGCGTCCCTGGTAACCAACCGCGAAATGCCGGACATTTGTATGCAGCATATGATCGCGGTGATGCTGGTGGACAAGACCGCATCGTTCAAAGCCGCGCACGATAAGGCGCGCATGCAAGATCCCGCGATTCTGGAGCAACGCGCGAAAGTCCAGCTCATTCCCGATTCCGAACTGGAGCGCCGCCTGCCCGCGCGCGAGGCCATTGTGGAGGTGACGCTGACCGATGGAACACGGCTCACCGAAACTGTGAAGGCCGTACGCGGCACCGCCGAGAACCCGATGGCACGTGAGGAGGTGGTTGCCAAGGCGCGCGATCTGATGACGCCGATCCTGGGCGGCGAGCGCTGCAACCAGCTCATTCAGACCACCATGAATCTGGAAAACTTGAAATCCGTTCGCAACTTGCGTTCTCTGCTGCAGCGAACTTGATATACTTTCCCCTAATGCGCAAGAGCTCAGTTGTTCGATTGTCCGCGGCCTTATTGGTGGGCGGCGCGTTGTTCACCGCCTACACGCAGTTTGGAAACCAGCCCTCCAAGCTGACCACCATCAAACTGAAAGACGACCTCTATGTGATCCACAATGATTTTGTGCCCGGCAACACTACCGCGCTGATCACCAACGACGGCGTCCTATTGGTGGATGATAAATTCGATATCGATCACGCGGGCATCATGGCCGAGCTCAAAAAGATCACCGACAAGCCGGTGAAATACGTCATCAACACGCATCATCACGGAGACCACAGCGGCGGCAACGCCAAGTTCCAGGCGATGGACGCAAAGGTGGTCGCGTCCCAGGAAGCGCGCGAGCAAATGGTGGTCGCCAACCTACCTGGTCTTCCGGATATCGTGATCGAACACCATGCCCACATTTATCTCGGTGGAAAGAACGTCGCGCTCTATCATTTTGGCCGCTCGCACACCAACGGCGACCTCGTGGTGCTGTTTCCCGCGGATCGAGTGTTGGCGGCGGGCGACATGTACACCAAGGGTGACGACGTTCCCGAGCTGATCGATTACTCAGGCGGCGGAAGCGCTGTGGAATGGCCCAGCACGCTGCGTTCGGCGCTGCAGCTCGATTTCGATACGGTGGTTCCCGGACATGGGCCGATCGCCACCAAGCAGGAGATGTCCGATTACCGCCAAAGCACCATCCGGCTGGTTGCTCGCGTTCGCGAAATGAACCGAGCGAAGAAGTCCAAGGACGAGATCGCTCAAATGCTGCGGACAGAATTCCACTGGGCGGACCTGCATCTGGCGCGTGGTCTCAACGGGGTCATCGAAGAGGCGCAATAAAGACGGCATCCAGAAGCCGGAATTCAGAAGTATGAAATATTTCGCGTTCATCGGCTTGTTGGCACTCCTCGCTGCCGCAAGGTCCGATGCCCGTCCGCTTCAACTTGAAGATTATTACCGTATCGAGACGGCTTCATCTCCGGCTATTTCGCCGGACGGTCGCTGGGTTGTGTTCGTCCGAACCAACATTGTCGAAGCTGAGAACCGCCGTCACACCGAACTCTGGATCAGCCCATCCAACGGCTCGGCCCCTGCGCGGAGGCTCACCAGCACTGCCTTCGATGCGTCCGCTCCCCGCTGGAGCCCGGATGGAAAACTTCTCGCCTTTCGCTCAGATCGCAAAGTCCAAGGCGCCGAAGGCGATATGTGGTTCCTTCACATGGACGTTGCTCCTAACGACGCTGACGCGTTCCAGATCCCCGGGGTCGGTGGCATGCCGATCTTCAGCCCGGATAATCGGCTGATAGCTTTTACGAAGAAAACTCCGCCACCCGGCGACCCGCTCCCCAGATCGGCTTTTGAAATCCAACTCGACCAGCGTTTCAAAGGCAGAATATATGACTGGATGAATATCCGGTACGACCAACGCGGTTACCTCGCTGACCCTCGCGATCCACACTCCACGCCGCCGGCTGAATTGTATGTCGTCGCCCGTGCGGGCGGCGCGGCGAAGCAGCTCACGCATCTGAACGTGAACGTCACCGATGCCGTGTGGCGCCCCGATAGCGGAGCGCTGGCCATCATCGCCGATTCCCATCAACGCGACGAGTATTCCTACGCGCGCGCCGACCTCTGGACCGTCGATTTGAGTGGACAGCTTCGCCGCCTGACCGACGATGGCTTTGAATACGCGTCCCCGACGTGGTCGCCTGATGGGAAACATCTGGCGTTCCTCCGCAGCCAGGGACTGAACCTTATCCTGCAAGCACACCAGAAGCACGGCGCCGCAATCGACGTCTATCGCATGCTTGCAGACGGCGGCTCCATGCAAAATCTGACGCCCGACTTCGATCTGATTCCAACCGCGCTCCAATGGACCGGCGATACTATTTATTTCACCTCTGAGGTGGCAGGCGACGACCAGCTGTTCCGCATGCCCGCGGCCGGCGGCAAGCCCGCGCAGATCACTAAAGGCGAGCGCCGCTTCGCCGGGTTTAGCTTTTCCGAACATTTCGATCGCGTGGCCTACGTCGCGCAGGACCCAACGCATCCCGCCGAAGCATTCTCTGCCGCGGCCGATGGCAGCGGTGAGATCCGGCTCAGCCGGCTCAATGACGCATTTCTGAGCGAAGTGGATCTGAACCCCGCCGAGCGGATTCACTTTCCGAGCAAAGACGGAACCGGCATCGAAGGCTGGGTGGTAAAGCCACACCTCGGAACCGCTCCCTATCCCCTGATTCTCAACATCCACGGCGGACCGCACATGGCTTTTGGCAGCGAGTTCGACTTCGAGATCCAATATCTTTCGAACGCCTACGCCGTGCTGTACACAAACCCGCGCGGGTCCACCGGCTACGGCGAAAAATTCCTGTGGGGTACTTGGGATGGCTGGGGCAAACTCGACTATCAGGACGTGATGGCCGGAGTGGACTACGCGATTGCGCATTACCCGGTCGACCCGAATCGCCTCGGTGTGACGGGCTACTCCTATGGCGGTTTTTTGACGAATTGGGTCATCACTCAAACTACGCGCTTCAAAGCCGCGGTGGTAGGCGCGGGCATTTCCAACTGGCTGAGCGATTACGGCACCGCCGACATTCCCCGCACCAAGGAAAGCGAATTCTCAGGCGCGCCATGGAATCCGGAAGCCGGCGAACGTTTGCGCGCTCTTTCGCCGATCACCTACGCGGGCAACGTCAAGACGCCGACCCTATTTGTCCACGGCGAATCCGATATGCGGGTTCCGATTGAAGAGGGCGAGCAAATGTACACCGCGTTGCGCAAGCAGCACGTGGATGCTAAGTTCATCCGCTACCCTGGAAACTACCACGTCGGCTGGCCTCCCTGGGATTTGGTGCACCGCTATTATCAGGAAACAGGCTGGTTTCAGAATTACCTGAAGTAATCCACGGTTTGCAAAACACTATCCGAGTTGTGCAAGATGGATCATGCAATCCACCCGGCGGCTCTGGTTGTCGCAATGCGTTGGAATGGCTGCCCTGGCGGATATCGCCGCGGCGCAGCAACATGCGCACCGAGCTGCGCAATCTTCCACCCCGCCTGCGTTCCAGGCGCTCTCGCCCGCCATGGCCGTGGAGATTGACGCGATCACGTCACAGTTAATTCCGTCTACCGATGGCCCGGGCGCGCACGAAGCGGGTGTAATTTATTTCATCGATCGCGCGTTATCCACCTTCGATGCGGAGCTCCTGGGCAGCTATGGAACAGGAATGGACACGGTCCAAAAGAAGCGCAGGGAGATGTTTCCCGCTTCGGCGAGCATCGCCGCCCTTACGGGCGAGCAGCAGATTCAATTGATCCACGCGATCGAGCAGGATCCTAAAACCAGCGATTTCTTCGAATTGCTCCGCATCCACACGCTTTACGGGTTCCTCGGCAACCCGAGCTACGGTGGAAATCGCGACCAGATCGGTTGGAAGCTGATCGGCTTCGATAATCGCATGGCGTACCAGCCGCCCTTTGGCTATTACGACGCGCAGGAGAGTAAATGAGCGGCGCGACGTTTCAGCCGTCCGATGTGGTCGATTTTCTGGTGATCGGCGCGGGCGCGGCCGGCGGCGTGATGGCGAAGGAACTGTCGACGGCGGGCTTTCGCGTAGTGGTGCTGGAACAGGGCCCCTACTTGACGGAGCGGGATTACAAGCATGATGAGATCAAATACACCTATCAGCCCGGACTGACGAACGATCCCAAGGTACAGCCGATCACCTATCGCAAGAATGAGTCCGAGCGAGCCAAGCCGCTCAAGGCCGTCGAATACGGGCGCCAGGTGGGCGGAGGCAGCGTTCACTTTACGGCGAATTATTGGCGCTTTCATGAAAGCGATTTTGAGGAGCGCAGCCAGTTCGGCAATGTGCCCGGCGCGAATCTCGCCGATTGGCCGATCAAATACGCCGATCTGGAGCCTTACTACACCAAGGCCGAATGGGATCTGGGAATCTCGGGAGTGGGTGGCGCGAATCCCTTCGAAGGCCCGCGATCGAAGCCCTATCCGCTGCCGCCCATGCCGGTAAAGTCGTCCGGCGTATTGTTCGAGCGGGCGGCGAAAAAGCTCGGGCTGCACCCTTATCCAGCGCCAATGGCGGTCCTGTCGAAACCGTATCAGGGCCGCACGCAGTGCGTTCATTGCGGTTTTTGCGAATCGTTCGGGTGCGAGATGCGGGCCAAGTCCAGCACGCTGGTTTCGGTAATCCCAACTGCGGAGAAGACCGGGCGTTGCGAGATCCGGCCGAATGCGTACGTGCGAAAAATTGAGACGGACGCACATGGGCGCGCTACCGGCGCTGTTTATTTCGACGCCAACCGCCGCGAAATTTTCCAGCGGGCGAAAGCCGTTGTGGTGTGCGCCAATGGCGCCGAGACCGCCCGTTTGCTGCTGCTTTCCAAGTCCAAGCGCTTTCCGCACGGGCTGGCAAACTCCAGCGGCTTGGTCGGGAAAAATCTGATGTGGGACAACGGCGGCGAAGCGCTGGGTATGTTCGAGCATCCGCTGAACGAATACAAAAGTATTGTGGTCACGCGCGTAGTCCACGATTACTATCGCGCGGATCCCAAGCGCGGTTTCTACGGGGGCGGAGGGTTGGACGCGCGCTTCGACTATTATCCCGCCAGTTTCGCCCTGCACGGCATGCCGCCGGACGCACCCAAGTGGGGCGCCGATTATAAGAAGATGCTGGGGACTTACTTCACGCACACCATGGCCGTGCTGGCGCATTCCAGCTCCCTGCCCCAGGAGCGGAACAGTGTTTCGCTCGATCCGGACATGAAGGATACCTGGGGCCTTGCCGCTATGCGCGTGACGTATTACCCTCACGCCGACGACCTGGCGGCGATGCGGTGGCTGCAGACCAAGCAGGTGGAGATTCTGGAAGCAGCGGGAGCCAGGAAGATCTGGAAGACAGGTATTTCAGTGGAGGACATGTTGCCTTCGCGGCATTTGATGGGCACGTGCCGGATGGGAAACGATCCGAAGCTT
>CAVRZH010000144.1:0-53572 GCA_963725455.1 Bryobacterales bacterium | reverse complement strand
ATAAATTTATTACTTTTATAGACTTCACTTCCTGCTGGGCCGATCCAGAAACACGGTTGCGCTTGCTGTCTTGCGGCGGGATGAAAAATTGAATTCTCGGAGTTCGTCAAAGTAATGAGTAGCGCAGGATGATCGGCCAGCAGATTCACTCTTGAACAGGTGCAAAGTGTGCGTGAACGGTGTACAGCACGTCTTGCGAATCGCAGCAGTAGTAGGAGTAGCATTCTTCGTTCAAGAGGACGTTGTAGCTCCACGAGTTGAATATGCCAGTAAAAAAGTAGGTACACTCGTCATCGAAAAAAAAACATTGGCTGCAGATGCGAGATTTATTTGGTTTGGCCAGCACAGATGCGATAGTTGTGCCGCTGGTGAAAAAAACAATCATTGGCGTGTCGTGGTCTTCATCCAGATCGATGGTTGCGTTAACTGCACCAGCTGCACTTTGGGCCGTTGGTTGCAACGGCAAATCTAGCTGACAATAGCAAATAATGGTTGGTGCGCAGATGGATTGGCTTTTATCGAGTTCTCTACCAGACAGCGCGCGATAACTGCCTGTTGAATCCACATCGACGGCCAATGATGACACGCGAGTCGAGCTGGAAATGTCGATCACAAATCAAACTACAAGGCAATCGAGATGGATTGTACACAGATGAAGAAACTTGCCTAATCTCTGATCGACGTCGAGCATCGTCATTTGTGTCCAAATAAAAACATTGATCAATTATGACGACCGTCTGTGCAAAAAAGACGATACTGGAAGTGGAATTAGCGTGTTGGTAGAAACATTTTTAACCTCGTCCAGCTTTTGCCAGCTTTTTGCATTTTAAGTGGTTTTTATAAAAAAGCCACAAATGAACGACTATGAGCGCAAGTATCAAAAGTGGGCTGCCGAGAATCCGGACCTGTGTAGCCCGGAGGAAATTATCGACAGGATGAAACCTGGACTGGTCGTGATGCCCGGTACACTGAAGGAGCTGCAAGACACGCTGGTTAGATCGCTGACTGCAGAAAATATACCACAACTACTAGGTGGACAGTTCCATCACTATGAGCTACTAACGGATCAGCAATATATTGTCGGCAACAAGTTGTTGAAGGATACCACGATAGTTCGTCAAGCCATCGACTGGTGGTTGCAGGCACCATATTGCAGAGTGGGCAGCGTGAAATATCTTACTACTCCAGAATACTTGCCGCCAGTCGAACAAACGTCCAAGTACTTGGCCACCTGGCAAGCGTTGCGCAAACAAATTTCAAACGAGAGTAGGCTGGTGTCATTGGCCTTGGAATATCTGGAGCCATACAATCCGTCGTGCGACTGCTGCAACAGTGAACTTTTACGCCTCCACACGCCAAGGATACCAACTACCAGCAAGATGCTAAAGATGCCAAAGGCGGTCAAGGTAGCCAGCAAATCTATAGCCGACAGTTTGCTGTCGTGGCATTAGTCGGTACTAGACAGCGACAATATATACACTCCAAGTGCGACGAGCAGCCGAAGTGTGCCGAGTGTGGCTATTCTCAATTTCACCACTTGCTACTTAGTCACGAAGCACACCTGTCACCAGACCTAAATGTTGTAAGCGGCACCAAGCGTGTCGAGACCTACTGTCCAATGGCCATTTGTTGCTGCTGCACGTTGAGCTTCCCTATCTCGCAGTTTCTCTACACGCCCGAGTCGGTTGAAATGTTTGACTACAATAGTTTTACCGCCATTCCGCTGAAACAGGAAAACTGTCACCACTGTCCACGATGCAATCCTGAACGCAGAATCGACTTTGCAAGTTATATTGGTACTGAGGCATCTCCAACACTAGAGTGGAAATGTCCACACAAGCCCACCATCAAAACGTTCAAGCCGATGACGCCATCCAAGCCAATCACCGCCGATCCAGCCAACCTACAGTTTGCCGTCGACCCAAGTTTGTCGCAGCCAACCAGCTCTTCTCGTCTGGGCAACCAATGGTTTAAATTGTCAAAACAATAGACCAACCTTGCTCCCCCCCATACAGTGAAATGGTCAATGTCGCCAAGTTCTCCAAATATCCTACCCAGCTGCTGTTCGAAACCACTGGACGCATCGACAGACCAGAGACAGCAAAGATGGTTTTAATAAAATATATTGTTGAAACATTTTTCGGAGGTGGTGTCTCGACGTCGTTCGGAGTGTGCAGTTGGTGTTGTCGAACGATGAGTTCTCGGAGTGACTTTTTGCAAAGTTATCCTATCCTCCCAGAAAAGTACTTCGGGTCAGCGAGAATTTACAAACTTCGAAACTTTGTCGGCGATAACAGTCGGCGGCACTCGGAGAAACCTGGAGACAATAAAAACTTTCTTCTCCAAGTCGGCCAAAGTCTCAAAGCAACTCGAGTCAGTCAATGCAGTCGACCTACAGATTGCTGCAGATTCAAGTTTGTCACAACTTATCCAGCTCTTCTCCGGATGCGACATCCAACAAGCTTAAATTGTCAAACACCTATAAAAACTCAACCTTGTAGCAGAATGGTCGATGTCGCCAAGTTTTTCAATTATCCTACTCCAGCTACTTCCAGCTACTGTACAAAACTACTGAACGCATCGACAAACCGAAGACAACAAGAAGATGGTTTAATAAATATATATTGTCAAACATTTCTGGAGCTGAGCTGACCTGAGCTGTCATCGTTCGAAATTGTGTGTGGATGGAAAGTTTTCGATTCAATGTTCAGTCACTGGTGTCAATGATACTGACGATGCAGATGCAGATGCAGATGCCGACAATGTTTTTTCTTGGAGCGACTTTGCAATAGGCCGATCACCCGTGTTCTCCGAGAAAGCAGTGTTGTCCAGAAATAATTTTTATTTAAACCTCCGACAACACTCTTGACAATTTGTCCTGGAGACGACAGTTGGTGATGCTGGAGATAAAACTTGGAGGACTATAACTTTTCTTGCAACAGCGACAATTAAACTTTTGCTTCTCCGATTCGATTCCTCTCCTGAAAAAGTTTTACAAGCGTAGCCGAGTGTCCAAGAAACTTTTTCTGCGACAAAGATTGTCGACACTGCCGAGATTGCCGAGACTGGCAAGTTGTCGGAAGACAGTTGGAGAACTTTTTGTTAAAACTTTTTCTTGGTCAGCGTGACTCGGTCAACTGTACTGCTGGTCGATTGTCGGAGGATAGTATAAAAAGTTTTGCTCAGTGAAAATTATCTCCAAACTAACGTTCTCACCTGGTGAACTTTGCCTGCTGGGTAGTAATTTTGTCCTCCGAGATAAGTTTAAGCCACGACAAATATTTCTGGACGACGGTTTACAAACTTTGGTGAGCAGCGAAAACAAATTATTCACCTCCAAGCTATTTTCTGTCAGCAGCGAAAGTTTCTGAGGGGTTACGATAGTTTCTGGGTTCTCCAAGCTGGAGGGTCAAACTGATGCTGCACGCGAGAAAATAGTTGGGAGATAAAAGTTTGTCATCGTCGTCAACAGGAGTGGTCACAGGGTTTGGTTTTGTCGTGGTGAAACGTAACTCGGAGTGCAGCTGAAGATTCGGAGCTTGGTTGACTAGTTGCCCGTCACTAGGATGCAGAGCGGGAAGTAGGCGATTCCCTGAATTCTCCGATCTGTACCCCGGCAGTGAAATGAGGACAGACGCAATGAACCGTAGGGATTTTATGGGAACCGTGGTGGGTGGAATTGCTTTCGCCAAGTTTGGAACGGAAGCAGCTTTCGGGTTAAGTGCTGACAACGCTCTAGGCAATGTCGCGAGGCAAGGAGACTGGATCGACAATGGACTGATCGATGCGGGCGGTTCGCATGAACCGTATCTCTTCGTGGTTCGTCGTGGCGGCCAGAGCCTGAATGCCCGCAAAAACTATGAGCGCGAGCAGAGTGAAGAAGTAATCCGGAATCTGAAGGATCAGGGGGTGGAGGTCTTTCATACCCATCTTTACAAAGGTTTCGGCATGGCTGCCGAAAAGCCGGAGATGGAAGACACGGTGCGAATGCGGCCATCGTTCATCGGCTGGGTATGAAGATCGATACGCTACGTCCAGTGGGACACGATGATGTACGAAACGTTCTTGCCGAGGAACCGCGCTCTCAGGGATGGTTCCAGATTGATGCCTTTGGCCAGCCCATCATGATCGAATACGGTTATCAACAATCCTTCCGCTATCTGCCGTGCTTTTCAAATCAGGATTATCTCGATTACCTCAAGAAGATAGTGCGCTACGCTGTGACGGAGGTCAAGACAGACTTCATTCATTTCGATAACTTCTCGCTGAGCGCCGAACCTTACTCATGTCATTGCCGTGCTTGTAAGACGGGATTCCGGGGCTATCTTCGCAAGAAATATACCGCAGAACAACGGAAAGAGCGGTTTGGCTTCGAGAATATTGACTATGTCAATCCGCCGCGATGGAATTCGGACAATCGTCCTGAGAAATTGCAGATTATTGTGGATCCCAGCCTTTCAAGAGTGGATCGATTATCGATGCCAGACCATGGCGATGCGCTGAGCCAGATGGCAGAGCTCGTCCGCGTCTCTAAATCCCGATGTCGCTCATCGAGATTAATTATGGCGGCATGGTGGGCTGCAACTAGTCCATGGTTTCGCGGCACCTACCACGCGAGACTTGTTACCGCTGACACAGGTTTTCTGGGATGAGTCCGACCGCAAGAAAGAGTTCCTGCCGGACGGAAGATTGATTACCGCCATCCGCACTTATAAGATGGCTCGAACCTATCGGAATATTGTATTGACATATATTTCGGTGAGCGAAACGGCGATTGCGGAGTGCCTGGCATTCAATCAGACGATTGGCTTTGCCGGCATAAGCCCGCTCACTCCGGACGTGGTGAAATATATTGCGTTTTATCGTAAGCAACGCGATTTCTATGTTGGGGCCGAAGATTTGGCGCCAGTGGCTGTATTACGCTCCTATCCGCGCTCCCCGCCTCCGCCATCCGGCAGGCAATTTCAAACAGCGTGTCGTCACCATCCGGGAGCGCGGATGCTGCGACGGAAGGGATCAGCTTAAAATCCTCAATCACGGTCGCGCGGAATGGCGCGTCTATACTGCGGCCGAGCAGGATTCCACACGCGTCTGGACTCTCGCTTCCTCCACGTGAAATCTGCGCTGCCAGCTGCGTGACCACGTTCAAACTCAGATGAATGGCAAACCCGTCCGACACCCGCCAGCTATAGAAGTTGCCGGGATTGTGTCCAGTCTGATCGTAGTCAGCCTGATCGTGTCCAGCGTGGCCGCCCATAGTCATTTCCTCTGATCGATGATGGCCCCATGGGACTGGTCACCCAAATCGCCGCTTAGTACTGGTAGGGTTCAGTACCGGCTCGGCGGGCAGCGTATCTCGCCGCTTCAGTTGGGGATAAACTGGTTGCGATGGAACCTAAAGAATCCGCTCTTTCCCGCAGGGGCGTGCTCACAGGAGGCGTGGCGCTGGCCGCGCAAAGTGGCGCTCTACTCGGACAGTCGAAGCCGGCACAATCCAAGCCCGCCGCGCCGGGACGCAAATTTCGCGGATGGGTTTCCCGCGGAGCCGGCCCAGGGCGCACTACGCTTCAGGAATTGACACTGCGCCCCATCAGCGGACGGCAGATCGTCGTTCGCACGGAAGCAACCAATCTTTGTTATTCCAATTCAAGCGACGTGCTTGGGCTTCCGCCGCCCGGCCTCCCTCCTGTACGCAAGGATGCTCCTCCCCGACCTGTTCCCCCTGCCTTCCTCGCACTGTCTCAGATGGCGCTGATTCAGGGCCACGGCGGCGTGGGAGTGGTTGAAGCCGTGGGTCCTGAGGTGCGGCGCGTCGAAGTGGGCGATCGCGTGTGCGTATCGGGCACTCCGCAATGCGGCTCCTGCTATCAATGCTTACGTGGCCGCGCGGACATGTGCCAGTTTCTGGGGCGCCAGGGTCCCAAGGATCTGGTTCCAATCGCCGACCTGCGCGATGGCACGCCGGTTTATGCCAACTCGCACATCGGCGGACTTGCCGAGCTGATGGTCACCTTCGAAGAATGGGTGGTGCCGGTGTTCACCAAGGCATCCTCCGTGGATCTTGAAATGGTCTGTAGTTGCGTGGCCGTGGCGGGGCTGGGCTGCACTGCGTCACAGGTTCTAGCCGCGATTCAGACCGGTTCCATTGCTGCGGTAGTCGGCTGCGGCCCTCTCGGATTGAGCGCCATCCAGGGCGCGCGTATATCCGGAGCTTCCACCATCATTGCCATCGATCCCATTCGTGCGCGCCGCGAAGTTGCTTTGAAAGTGGGCGCCACTCATGTCCTGGATCCCAATGTCGAAGGCGACAAGCTGGTGGAGAAAGTGCGCGAGCTCTCGAATGGTCCGAACAACCGGCTGTGGGCCGGTGGCCGCGATTCTGGCGGACTGTTGGGTGGCGCAGGCGCGGACTTCGTGGTGGAAGCCGTAGGGGCGGACCGCGCCAAGCCCAAGCTCGAAGCCGGTCCCGACCCTACCGGTATTCTTCCCCTCCAGCAGGCCTACATGATGTGTGCGCCGGGCGGCCATATCGTCACCACCAGTCTTCCCACCGGCAACATTACTTTACCGGCTGTCGTGTTCACCATCGGAGGCCGTACTCATCACGCGGGCCAATACGGAGGCGCCAATCCGATGCGCGACATTCCCCGCTTCGTGGAGCTTCTCGATAAGCGGCAGTTCGACGCGAAATCGCTGGCCACAGCGGTGGTCCCCATCGAAGGCATGCTGGACGCGTACCAGCAAGTGATCGATCGCACCACCGTTACCGCCATCATGACCGCGTGATGGCCATTCGCATCCGTCGTGCGAACTCGGATGACACGGAGTTTCTTGCTTGGGTGATGCTGGCCGCATCGCGTGCCCATCTCGCTCGCGGCTTGTGGGATCTGATCGTCGGCGCCGATGAAGCGGGATGCCTGGATTTCTTGCGCCGTCTGGCTGTTGCCGAGCCGCGGTCGCTTTATCACTATGAGAGCTTCCTGGTCGCTGAAGTAGCGGGCGAGCGCGCGGCGGCTTTATGCGGGTTCGAAACTCGCGACGCCTGGTCCGTGGTTGGCGATGCGATGACCAACGTCCAGCGGGATCTTGGCTGGACGGAGGCGGACACGTCCGCATCCTATCAGCGTGTTGCGCCCATTTGGGCATCGTGCATGCCGCCCGACATCGGAGCAGATTTTGCCATCGAGAGCGTCGCTACTCTGCCGGATTACCGGCGGCGAGGGCTGATCCGCGCTTTGATCGAGGAAACACTTCAAGATGCAGTGCGGCGCGGATGCCGGCTGGTTCAGATCACGACATATCTAGGAAACGATCAAGCACGCCTGGCCTATGAAAGATCGGGCTTTCAGATTTCCGACCAAAAGCTTTGCCCGGAAGCCGCGAAAATACTGGGAGTACCGGGTTTCTTGCGCTTAACGCGCAACGTCAAAATTGACTGAAGCTTTTTCCACACGGCACATCGTTGTAACCGAACATTAAGCAAAATGAAACATCGCAGGTTTATAGTGGGCAAGCTGAAGGAGAACTATGGCCGCTGGCGCAGCACCCGCACTTCAACAAAAGATGTCGAAAAGCCCTGGAATGATCGGCATGGCCGTCTTCGGGGTGGCTCTTATTGTTGGTCTCATCTACACCGTCGTTAGTCTCGCACGGGACTTGCAGGCAGAGCGAGGTACGTCTCTCTTCCCATACCTTTTGCTGGGCGTCGCACTTCTCGTTGCGCTCGGCTTTGAGTTTGTAAACGGCTTTCACGATACGGCCAATGCCGTAGCAACTGTCATCTATACGCATTCGCTCGAACCCCACTTAGCGGTGGCGTGGTCAGGCGCTTGGAATTTTATCGGCGTCCTGATTTCGAGCGGCGCCGTGGCCTTCACCATCATCACGTTGCTCCCCGTGGAATTGATCCTGCAGGTGGGCGCCGGCTCCGGTTTCGCGATGGTCTTTGCGCTCTTGATCGCCGCCATCCTGTGGAATCTCGGCACCTGGTACTTTGGGCTGCCCGCCTCGAGCTCACACACCATGGTGGGTTCCATCATCGGAGTGGGTATTGCCAATCAATTGATGAATCCCCGGCAGGGCACCAGCGGAGTGGACTGGGGCCAGGCAGCCGGCGTCGGACGCTCCTTGCTGCTTTCGCCCATAGTTGGGTTCGGCATGGCTTGGTTGCTGCTGTTGGTCTGCAAAGCATTCATCAAGGACCGGCGTCTGTATGAAGCTCCGGCCAACGGTGAGCCGCCACCTTTCTGGATTCGAGCTTTACTCATTTTCACCTGCACTGGCGTAAGCTTCGCACATGGCTCCAATGACGGACAAAAGGGTATGGGACTTATCATGCTGATCCTGATCGGCACCGTGCCTACCACCTACGCCTTGAATCGCGCCGTCACCCCAGCGCAAACGCAGGACTTCCTGGCGGTGTCGCAACAAACCGTTCAAGTGGTCAGTAAGTACGTCGACCCCTCTGCCGTGGTGGCCGACCCGCGTGACGATTTGACGGCCTACATCCGGACCAAAGATTTCAATGCCAATACCATGCTGGGATTGCGCTCCCTGATCAGCGATATCGGAAACGAGACGGCCCTCTACAAGGAACTCAAGAACGTCCCGCCCGACATGACTCGCAACTTCCGCAACGACATGTATGTTGTCAGCGAAGCCATCCGCCTGATCGAAAAGTCCGGCAAGACGCAGTTCTCCGCCGACGACCTGAAGGTCCTCGCGAATTACAAGAAGCACGTCGACCTGGCCACCAAATTCATACCACTCTGGGTAAAAGTCGCCGTTGCGATGGCGCTCGGACTGGGCACCATGATCGGCTGGAAGCGCATCGTGGTAACGGTGGGCGAAAAGATCGGCAAGGACCACCTGACCTACGGACAAGGCGCGGCCGCTGAAATAACCGCGATGACCACCATCGGCTTGGCCGACTATATGGGTCTGCCGGTAAGCACCACTCACGTCCTTTCGTCCGGCATTGCCGGCACCATGGCCGCTAATCATACCGGGCTACAGTTGTCCACCGTTCGCAACCTCGCGCTGGCCTGGGTGCTCACCCTTCCCATCGCCATGCTGCTCTCAGGCTTCCTGTTCTGGGCGCTAAAGAACGTCTTCTAAAGATATGGAAAACGCAGAACTCGATAAACTGAGATTCAATTACAAGGCGGCCGTAGAGCGCTGGATCGCCGCAATTCGCTTGGAGGAGAACCTCGCGACGCCCGATCATTCCATGCCGGCCGTGGAAGACTGGGATCATGCGGGCTTCGCCGAGGAAGATGCGAGAAACGTCGCCAAAGCGGCGAAACAGGAGTACGTGGACGCGTTACGCCAAGTCCTTTTTAATTTCTGACCCGAGCGGCGTGCAACAATACATCTAAGATGGCGTTGTTCGCCGACCGCTTAATAGAAAAGATTCTCGCCAAAGACAGCCGCTGCATCGTGGGCCTGGATCCGCGCGTCGATCAGATGCCGGAGTTCGTCCGCGCAAACGGCGTTTACGCAGCCATCACAGCGTTTCATGAACTGGTGATCGATGCGGTGGCCGATCTGGTTCCCGCCGTCAAACCGCAATTGGCCTTCTTTGAGCAATATGGCGTCCTGGGCATGCAGGCCTTTGACAATACCGTGCGCGTAGCGAAACAGCGTGGCCTGCTGGTAATCGCCGATGGCAAACGCAACGACATTTCTTCCACAGCGGAAGCCTACGCGAATGCGTACCTGGGGCCCGATATGTTCGATTGCGACGCTCTTACCGTGACACCCTATCTGGGACGCGATAGCCTGGTGCCCTTTGTCGAGGCTTGCAAGAAGCACGACAAAGGTCTATTCGTGATCTTGAAGACTTCGAATCTAGGATCAAGGGATTTTGAGGATCAGCCGCTGGCCGAAACTGGCCGCCCGTTGTATGAAAAGATCGGCGGGGTTTTGAACGAGCTGGGGGCTAGTCTGGTGGGCGAATCGGGCTACAGCTCCATCGGTGCGGTGATCGGCGCTACGTTCCCCGAAGAAGGGCGCCGCTTGCGGACATGGATGCCGAAGGCGCTGATCCTGGTGCCGGGTTATGGAGCGCAAGGCGGAAGCGCGAAGGCCGCGGCGGAGTGCTTCAATGAGGACGGTCTCGGAGCGATTGTGAATTCGTCGCGCGGCATCACCTACGCGTTCGGAGATCCCAATATCTCGCGCGATGCGTTCGTGCGCTCGGTTCGAGAAAACACGCTGCGCATGACCGGCGAAATCAACGCTGCCGTCAACGCTTCAATTAACCCCGCAAATCCGCAAACGCTTCTTCAATCTCCTGTTTTGCCGCAGGGGTAGGAACCGTGAGCGGTAGCCGAGGCGGGCCGCCGTAATAGCCGGTCAGGTCCATTGAGTATTTCAATCCGCCGATGCCGTACTTGGTCGTCACCAGCTTGGCGGCGCGGCCAATACGATTCTGCCAGTCGAGCGCGGCTTCAGGCTCGCGCGTGCGGTGCGCTTCCCAGATGGAAATGGTCGCGTAGGGCGCAGGATTGGCGAACGCCAGAATGGCGCCGCTGCATCCAATGGCGAGCGATGGCGCCAGCGTGGTCGCCGACCCGGTGAGCACCTGAAAGCCCTTCTTCGCCTCACGCACCATTTGCATCAGCTTCTCGACGTTCCCGGAGCTTTCCTTGATCCCGACGATGTTGGGATGATGCGACAACTCGGCCACAGCTTCGGCCGCGAGGTCCACGCCGGTGTTCTGGGGAAAATTATAAAGGAGCACCGGGATCTTGGCCTGGTCCGCGACCGTACGGAAGAAAAGCATCTGCGTTTCCGGCTTACTGAACTGGCCTTTAAAGAACGAGGGCGTTTTGACCAACGCGGCTTTGTAGCCGATGTCCGCGGCGCGATTGGTGAGCGCCACGGTTTCGTGCACGCTGTCCATGCCGGTGCCGGCGATCAGCAGCTTCTCGGGCGCGGCCCATTGCGCCACCCACTCCCAGAGCTGGATCTTTTCATCGGCGCTCAGCATGACGCTTTCGCCGGTGGAGGCCACCACCACATAGCCGCTCAGGCCCGTGGCGTTCCACTTCTCGATATTGTGCTGGACTTTAACTTTCCAGAGTTCGCCTTCGTGGTTGAAGGGGGTGGTGATGGGACTGAAGATGCCTTGAAGTTTCATGGGAAGAGGGCAGCCCGCAAAGGCTGCCCCAGGGGATACATTAGCCTTTCGCGACGAAGGTGATAACGAAGGTGTACAGCGCCAAAGATTCGATCAGCACGAGTCCAAAAATGAGTGCGAAGCGGATGCCCGCCTGGGCTCCTGGATTACGCGCGGAGGCTTCGCAAGCCGAACCCGCGAGCTTTCCCTGGCCCAAACCGCACAGGCCAGAGGCAATGCCCATGGCGAGATACGCGGCGGGAAGTTTGAGATCGCTTCCGCCACCGGTGGCCCCGGGGGTCTGAGCGAAGATCGGGCTGGCCAGCGCCATCAGCGTGGCTGCCGAGTAGATGAGTTTGCGTTTCATTCGAGTGTTCTCCTGGTACAAAATAGTTCGCGAGGAGGTGGTTCCCTCTCCTGTCCTGGGGGACGGCGGGCTCACGCTTGCGAACGGATAAAGCCGTTAGTGTTCTTCGTGCGCCACCGCGCCACCCACATAGATCATGGCCAGCAGCATGAAAATATAAGCTTGTAAGATTGCGACAAAGACGTGCAGTCCCATGAAAATGGCCGGCGCCACGATGAAAGTGAGCGACAGAAAGGTCATGGTCACCTTTTCGCCGGCGAACATGTTCGCGAAAAGACGAACGGTTAGCGAAAGCGGCCGCGAGAGATGACTGATGAATTCGATTGGGATCATTAGTGGCGCCAGCGCCAGCATGGGGCCGGCGAAATGGATCAGATAGCGGCCCACTCCCTGCTCACGCAAACCCATCCAGTGATAGTAGAGAAAAACCGCCACCGCGAGCCCAAGCGGCACCGACGCCGTCATGGTGGGCGACTCAAATCCTGGAATAACCCCGATGAGATTCATGAACAGGATGAAAATAAAAAGAGCGCCGAAAAACGGTGCGTACTTCTTGCCATGCTCCACCGCGTCGTCGGTCTGGCCGAGCACGAATTTATAAATCGCTTCAAACGTCAACTGGAGCTTGCCGGGGTGTTCCACCGAGAGCCGCGAGCGCAGGATCGCGAACAGGATCATGATGATGGCCACCACCAGGATCTCCATGGTCAGCCAGTTTTCCCACGGGTGAGCCGGATCGGCGGCCGGATGGCCGATTGCGGCCAGGAATGAATCGAGCGGCGCCGCCAGGAAACGGTTAAACAGAACGGTAGTCCAGACTTCTGCTTCAGCTTGCATAAATTAGTTCGTAGATGATTTCGAGGATTACCGCCGCGCCCGACACCAACAGCCCCAACGCAGCGGCGGCAAGATTTAATCCAAGAAATTTGATTATAACCCAAGCTCCGGCCAGTACGGCGCCCAGACGCAGGACGTACAGCGCCGGATTCGGCTTCTTGGGATTGGGTCCCAGCGCATCCACAACGTAACGCCAGCCCCGAAAGCTGGCGTAGGAGATGGCCGCGCCAATCAGGAATGCGAACCCGCTGGCCACGCCTTTCCATGCCGCCGCCGCGATGGCGCCCGCCAGACCGAGCGCCAGGATGATCCAACCGATGCGCCGGACTACCCGACCGTAAAACTCGTCATCATTTTGCTGGATCATCCTTGCTCAATTCACGGAACAGGTCAATCATACCCGCTACTACTCCCAGCAACAAAAAGACGACCTTCAGGAAGCTGGTATGAAACAACTTGTCGAGCCCATAACCAATCCCGTATCCGACCAACACAGCCGCGGGAATGACAAAGATTAAGCCGTAGTATTTTCCTAGCTGGACGGGAAGGTTGTCTTTCCTAGGCATACGCCCGCTTCCGTTCCAGAATCCCGGCGGCCTGTTCGGCGGTCTCCTTCACCAGGAAGCCCATTTTGGGATGGCTGGGAGTGATGTCGGGCGACAATCCAAATTCCTCCAGGGTTTCGGTGGTGGTGGGGCCAATGGACGCGATCGCCATGCGGCGCAAGGCAGCTAGCATTGGCTCGGCGAGCTGCTCTTCGGTGGCGATGCGGAAGAGGTGCGGGATCTGAATGGACGTGGTGAACATGGCGACATCGGCTTTGCCTTCCGCAATCCGGTGGACCGCCTCCCGGAGCGGCGCTAAATCCTCGGGCAAGTCCCATTGATAGACGCGCACCGGCGTCACTTCGGCTCCCTGGCTACTGAGCGCGTCAAGAAGCTCGGGGTTCGATTTGCCGTATTCCTGCACTGCGATCCGGCGTTCGGTCCGGCCATCGAGCGCAACGAGAAGTTCGCGCCAGGTGTTCGGCTCAGGCGCAGTCACGGCCACGGGAACCTTCATCTCTCGCAGCGCGGCTAGTGGTTTAGGACCGCGCGCCGCAACCGCGATCTTCCTTAGCGCGTCGGCGAATCGTTCCTCTCCATACCGTGCTGCCAAAACCTTGTTCAGCGACCGCGTGCCGACACCGGTAAGAAAGATCATCAGATCGAACTCGCCGCTGAACAGACGTTCGGCAAACTGGAACGCTTCCAGATTATTCTCGATGGGCGCTTCGCGCATGGAGGGTGCGACAAACGGATCGCCACCCTGCCTGCGAATCAACTCGCCAATCTCCGCGGCGCGACGGCTCTCAAACGAAACTACGCGCAGACCATCGAACGGCATCGACTTCAGATTAGCAGGCGCTTAGTCGGTCTTCTTCAGTTCTTTCTCGTATTGATTCAGCACGCGATTGACGTACTGAATGGTCTCGGGATAAGGTGGGATGCCGTGGTATTTGTCCACCGCGGCTGGTCCGGCATTGTAGGCCGCCACAGCTTTGGAAACCTGGTGCGGATCGTTCTCGTACTTTTCGAGCAAATCGCGCAGGTACCTGGCGCCGGCGGCCGCGTTCTGCGCCGGATCATTCGGATCGGCATTGAGCTCGGCGGCGGTCTGCGGCATCAGCTGCATCAGGCCGATAGCGCCTTTGGGCGACACTGCGTCCTCGCGATAGCCCGATTCCGCGCGCGCGATGCTATGCACAATCGCCGGAGGCAGACCGGCCTGAATGGCGGCGCGAGTGATTAACTCCTGGGGAGTCAAGCTGACGGGCACCGGAGCGGGGGAGGGGGTGGAAGGGGCTGCTGGGGGTGCGACGTAATCTTCCTGTTCGAACGAAGCCACGGTGCTGGCCTGAATTTCGATCACGCCCTGGCTGGTTTGGAGCCGTATCAGCGATCCATCGGCAGTGTGGCTATCGGCATGGATGCGGAAGCCGTTCGAAAGAACGACAAACTCGCCGGCCTGGGCCGCGAGCGCAACCGCAAGAAAACACAGCAACAGCTTCATGGGGCGAACAGCCACTCAATCATTTTGACGCATTTCCATTCGCTTGTGTTGAGGGAATTGCCTTAATCCGAGATGGCCAATTCACCGGGAACGATGGGGCGAGTTCTGGGGAGCACGCCGCGCTTTGCCAAAATCCCGCAGAATGCGAGTAACCCCGTAAAGACCACCAGCTTCGCGACGTCGGCCGCGCGAGTATGCGGCAGCAGCTTCCACAAAATCCCGAGCGCCGGCTGGGCGATGCAAGACGCCCACACCGCGCCGTAGAAATAGCGCCGCTCGTGACCTTCGCCCTTGGTGGACGACTTTACCCGGGGAAGCACACCCGCTATACCCAGAGCCCAGATGGTACCGGCGAGGGGAAAATATGCGTCCCGATAGATTTGCTTCAACTGCCACACGCCGGTAATCACCGCTTCCAGGAGCCCGGCGAAATTCAATACCGCGAACGTGATGACGATACTCCAGGCAAAGGTGTAGCAAATACGCCGATAGAGCGGGTTCGGCTTGTCTTCGACGAAGCGGATGATGTAGGGCCGGGGCTCAACGCCCGGCAAGCTGCCCCGCAGCGCCGCGATGCCGGTCCCGAGAATTACCACGCCAAGCCAGATTAGATTGCGCCGATTGAAGCCGTGCTCAAACAGGTCGAACGTGGACGGCCCAGGCGCAATGAAAAAGACGAAAATCCAGATTGGCCAATGGGCCAGCCGGTACGCCGGTTTATTGCGGTCGCGCAGCTTGCGACCGCTGGCAAGCTCTACTCGCAAGTACTACTCACAACCAGAAAGCCGGACTACTGGCCCGCCGGTTTGGGAGCCGGCCGAGGAGCAGTTGTCGATTTCGGAGCCGGAGCTGCGTTCGTGGGCGCCGGAGCGCTGCCTCCCGCTACGCTCTTGTCGTACAGCTCGATGATCTCTTTCGTGATGTCGACGCTGGGCGAAGCGTATAAAACCGGCGTCTGCGGCGAACTCACGTCCACCACCATGGTGATGCCATTGTCGCGAGAATACTTCTCGATAACGGCGAGAATCTTTTGCCCCAGCTGTTGCAGCAGTTTTTGCTGGTCGGCTTCCAGATCCGCCTGCGCATCTTCTACTTCGCGCTGCAGATTCTTTTTCTTGGCCTCGATACTTTTGTAAAGATCGTTCTTGGCCGAGTCGCTCAGGGTATTGGAGCCTTTATTGAGCTGGTCCTGCAAAGCGTTGATATCGTTTTGCTTCTGTTCCAGTTCTTTTTTCTTGGGCGCGGTTTTGGCACTCAATTCGGCGGCAGCCTTCTGGCCATCTTTGGTGCTGATGATGGCTCCTTGAATGTTGATGACCGCGAATTTGCCCTGTTGCGCCTGGGCCGTCAATGTAACAGCCAATGCGAGGACTGGCCACAGAAATACCTTACTTTTCACAGTGAGACTCCTAATCTCGAAAATCATTATAGTCTATCCAATCGTCTTCGCTTCTATCTCGACGCCTTATGTCCTGGCGCTTAGAACGTCCGGCCCACGGTAAAGCGGAACATGGCCGAGCGCTCGGCGCTATAGGGCAGAACCGCTCCGATGGAGCTGATGGCGTTATTGTACGTGGCGGAATTCGGGAAGTAGGACTTGTCGGCAACTACCGGCGCCGTCAGCGTGCCTTCGAACCGAGTGGGATTGTATGCCCAATAGATGCGGAAAGGCGCGTTCACCACGGGCATCAAAACCTGAAGCTCCAGCCCGGTGGAAGTCCGGATCTGTTGGGAACCCGGCTGAATAAAGGCTTGATTGGTGAAACCCGCCTGCGGAAATTCCTGATTCAGTTCTTCCAAACGTTCGGAGTTCAGGTGGAGCTGGCCGGGGAAAAGCAAGCGGTCCATGCCGGCATCGGCGAAAAGCGCCAGTGTTACCGGTCCCACAATCGGAATGCGGTACTCGAAATTTCCTACCACTGTGGTGTCACCGCCTGGGAAGGTCACCTGGTAGGAAGGAACCGTCATGGTAATCGGGGAACCGTTTTTGTTGAGCCGCTCGCTGCCGTCGGCGTTATAGACGTAAACCGTCGCAACGTCGCTGGGCAGGTAGACGATCGGGCTGATGGTCCAGGGGTAGAATCCGCGCACGTCGTTTTCGCCACCCATGAAATAGCGCGAAAAGGGAGGAGCGGTTCTTCCGCCGTAGCCGCTAATGATGCGCGCCGATAGATGCATCCCGATGACGTGCCCTTTTTTCAATCCGGGACGGAAATACTTCGCGTCGAAGGTGGGCTGAATGGTATTGACGTTGCCACCCAACTCGACGCCGGAAAACGCCAGCGACGCAAACAGCTCCCTGCCGCCCGAAGGATTAATCGGATTGTTGATGCTGTTGTAGGTATAGGAAGGAGTGACTGTGCTGGTACGGATACCGCTCAACTGATTTGGGCCGCCCACGCCCTCGAAATCGATGTAATCGAAATAATTCGAGGCCGCGGTGGTCAGCGTCTTCACGTTGGAGATGTTGTAGCCGTAGGTTAGCCCGAGCCGCGCGAAGCTGCGCTTGAGCGGATACGATACAAAGACCGTGCCGCCGTAACCGTTCTGAATGTAGTTCAACAGGTTCTGCGTGCCCAGCGCGTTGTAATAGGAAATCAGGTTGGTGCCGGCCAGGATGGAAGCTTCCTGCGCCTGATTGTAGTCGTAACGCTGGATATACAGCGTGAACCCGGTCTGCACGGCGTGGTCGAACAAATACGGCTCGGTGAACCCGAACTGCACCGAGCGCAGGCGAGTGCCTAATTGTGAGCTCAGGCTCAGGGTCTCGCCCAACCCGAGAAAATTATTGGTGGAGTAAGAAGCGCCGATGAAGCTGCCGGCAATGGCCGAAACGCCGCCATTCAACTGGATGGAGTTTTTGCCGCGCTCCTTCACCTTGAGCGTGATATCCACGGTGTTGGTCTTGGTGTCGCGCTTGATATCGGCCGCGTCCTCGGCTTTAAGCGGCTCAAAATAACCGAGCTGATTCAGGCGCAGGATGCTCAGCTCCCACAGGCGGTTGTTGAAGATCTGGCCTTCGTCGATCAGCAACTGACGGCGGATCACTTTGTCGCGCGTGGTGGTGTTACCCGAGAAATCGATACGGCGCACGAAGAACTGGTGCCCTTCATCCACCGACAGCGACATATCCATGAGGCCGCTATCCGGCATGGGGTCAAACGACGGCTCAGCCACGAAATCGATAAAGCCGAAGTCGCCGTACAGCTTGCGCATGTTCTCCAGGCCCTTGCGCAGTTTGGCGGTGGAGAAGACGTCGCCCTTGGACATGCCAAACAGGGGCGTCATCAAAGCTTCGGGCGTTCGGAAAAACTTGACGCCCGAGAACGTGATGGTGTTCAGGTGGTAAAGCTTGCCCTCTTCCACCGTAATGTTGATGTCGGCCGCGGTGCCCGGCTTATTGGGATGAATCAAGGGAATGTGCATGCCTTCGCCACCGGTCTTACGCATGGTAACCATGGAGTCCGTTACGTGCGCGGTGAAATAACCGTGTTCCTGATAGAACACCTGCACCCGGCTCTTGTCCTCATCCAACTTGCTTGGATCGTAGGTTTTGGCGAACAGATCCTCGAAGAAAATTGAATACGGGATACCGAAAGGATGCAGGTTCTTCATCGCGCGGATCACTTCTTTGTCGGTGAACACCGTATTCCCCGTAATGTCGATGTTGCCGACCTTGACCTTGGGCCCCTCGTTGATTTTGAACGTGATCTCGAGCGACGACGGAGGAACACGGCGCACTTGCGGATCTACGCTGGCCGAGAGGTGGCCGTGTTCGGCCAGCAGTTCGATGATCACGTTCCTGGCGCGCTGCACCTTGTTGGGATCGTATTGCGATTCCACGACGAGGCCGACCTTGCGATCCTTGAAACGATCCAGGATGTCGGACACGCTGATGGATTTGTTGCCTTCATACTTGATGGTGCGCACCACCGGCCGCTCCACCACCACGAAACGAATGATCCAGCCTGTCTTGCCGGGTTCGCGCTCGATGCGGATATCGTCGAAACGCCCGCTGTTCCAGAGCGCCATGAAGTCCCGATGCAGGCTTTGTTCATCGAACATGTCGCCTTTTTTGGTGTAGATCAGCGCTTGTAAGGTATCCTGGCGAACGCGGCGGGCGCCCCGGAACTCGATGGCTTCAACCACATTTTGCGGCGGTTGGCCGGGCCGGGTGGCTACCGACGGTTGTTGCGCTGCCGCCGGCGCAGTGGGCTGTGCGGGCTGCGCGGGTTGGGCCGGCTTGGGAGTTTCTGGCGCAGCCTGCGGCACGTTTTCAAAGGGATTCGGCGGTTTAGGCGGCTGCTGGGGTTGTTGCTGGGCCGCGGCTTCGCGAACGCCCATGCTAACCAGGAATACAGCGGAGCAGAGCACGGAGACTCGCAGGCGGCCAGGCCTGTGAAACATCATCTAGACGGATTCCTTTCCACTCTGCGCGTACCTCGCAAGACGGCGCCATTTCCAGAGCGGCTTCATCGCTGCCCCCAGAGCTAAGCCTGAAATGCCAAGCCTGAATGCTGCGCCTGAGTGTGCCCCGAGCGGCGGCCACAAACGAACGCTTTATTTTAGCTGATGTTGGAAAGGCGAACCAGTGTGCCGACAGTGCTACAGTCGGGCGCGGCGCGCACAGGCGGCCGGGCATGCTTGGGACAGAGCCCGTACCGGGTCCGGTACGGCTAACGCCCGGTTTTGCTTGTCCCGTTGGCTACGATGCCAAGAATGCTGTCCGGCCCCAGAGTTCCGATCGCGCGAGACATGGAATCCATGGTAGTTGAGCCGATGCGGGTGACCAGCAACGCTCCATCGGACAGCGCGGCCAGCAAATTGGCGTCGGAGGCCAGCAGCAAAGGCGGGCTATCCAGAAGGATGCGGCGAAAAGTGTTCCGCAAGCGTTCCATGAGCCGCCGGATGTCCTTGGAATGCAGCAGTCCCAATGGGTTGCTCACCGCTTCGCCCGCGGGCATCACGAACAGGTCCGAATCGCCAATTCTTCGCAGGGTTTCATGCAGATCTCGCTTGCCCAGCAGATAATCGCTGATACCGGGACCGCGGTCCATCCGAAACACGCCGTGCAAGGTGGGCCGGCGCAGGTCGAAATCGCACAGCAGGGTGGGATTGTCGGCCAACTGCGCTTCCGCCAGGGCAAGATTAGCGGCGGTGAAAGATTTCCCCTCGCCGGGCGATGGACTGGTCACCAGCACGGTCTGGATAGCGCGCGCCGATTGCAGTTGCTCTAACCGCGTGCGCAGCGTCTGAAACTCTTCGCTCGGACCTTCCGGGCAAAACTCGACCGCCGGCACCAGTTCCAAGTCCAGCTTGAACGGGGCTTCCGCCAGCGCGGCGCCCACAGCGGCGTTTCTGGTCATGGGATTCCTCTCGCCTTTCGTCCTTCCGCTTTTCGTCCTACAGCCTGCTGATGTAGTAATGAGCAACCGAAGCAGACATCACGGCCATCCCCGCCAGTCCACTGGCCGACCATGCCAGCCAAGCCACGCGCTTGCGCCGGCGCAGCACCGCCCGCCCTTCGATCAACGGGATGCTGCCCAAGAGTGGGAGAGCGGAGCAGGCACTGACATCCTTCACATTTCGCAGCGCGCGGCTGCGCATCTCCTGCCAACCTGCTACGCATAGACCCAGCACCAGGCCGAGGCTGGCGCCCACCGCAACCATCAACAGGCGTTTCGGACGAGCCGGAGTTTGCGGGAGCGACGGAGGGTCCAGTTGCTCCAGCCGCTCGCCTTGCTGGCGATTCTGCAGCGCGGTGGACAGGGCGGAGCTATTCACCCGCCGGTCCAGATCTTCGTAATCCTTTTTGGCCAGATCCCGGTCCCGAATCAGCTCATCGTATTCCCGTATCCCCACTGGCGTGCTTTCAATCCGCGCCTCGTAACCGTGGATGATTCCTTCCAGTTGGGCGCTCTGCTTCCGATAGTCTTCCATCTCCACGCCCTTGGCGAGAAGAAGCCCCTTGGCCCGCTCCGAATCCGCTTCCAACTCGCGCTGTTCGCGCAGAAACTGCGGGGTGGGCGGCCGCTGCGGGGGATTGTCCGGCTTGCGCGTTTCCTGCTTTAAAATGGCTTGGCGCTGTACCCGCGCCGCCGCCAACAGGTTCACCAGGCGCTGCACATCGGGATGATTCTCCTTGTATCGTTCTCGCGCGGCGCCGAGCGAATCTTCATACTGCGCGATTTCATGGTCCTTATCCGCCAGCTTGTCATCGCTTTGTTGCTGCGCGGCCTGCGCGGGTGCGTTCGTATCCTTGAGCGACGCCAGTTGTTCGCGATAAATCCGCACCTGATTTTCGTACAGCAGCCGCTCCTGGTTCACCCGATTCATGGACATGTTCAGGTTCAGCTTCTGCGCCTGGAGCGCCGCCAGCTGCTGATAATTGTTCTGCTGTTCCTCCGGCAGACGGCCGATGTTCTGCGCCCGGAATACACTGAGCCGTTGCTCCAGCTCATCCAGTTTCTTTTTCGATTCCTCCCAGCGGTCCTGAAGAAACTCGGTGGTGGACACGGTCTGCTGCGAGACTTCGCGGACGTTTTCTTCGAGAAACCGCGCCACCAGATCGGCAGCTACCTTCTGCGCCGTGAATCGCTCACTATAGGCGTAGCGGATCTCGAACGCCGGATACTGCGCGGTCTCCCGTTGCCCAGCGTTCAAACTCTGGCGCAGCGGCAGCACCTGGATGTCGTTCAGCTTCATTTCTTCGATGACATCGTCCAGCGGCATCCGGGCCAGTTTTCGTTTATACAAACCATGCGTGTTAATGATGTTGGTGAGCGTGGCGCGATTGAGGATTAGTTGCACCAACGCGTTCACCCGGCCCTCAATGTCCTGGCTAGTGTTGGCCGGCACAAAGGTTTCCGGCACCTGCGGCGGCGCCACGCGAATGGTGGCAACCGAAATGTAAGTATCCGGCCAGAGAAAGGCGACTACCACCGAAAGGACCAGCGCCAGGAACAACGGTCCCAGAATCCAGGCCTGGTTGCGGCGCAGAATATCCAGGTAGTCGTCCAGGTCGAGTGGGCGCCGGGTTGGGGACGTTTGTTCTTCGGTGAGCATTGTCATGTCACGATAATCACGGCACGATAATGTGGTCACCGTTCTCCACTGCGACGTTCTGCTCCAGATGCCGGCCCTTGGTTACGTCTTTATAGTTGAAGTGCAGGATCTCGCCGCCCCGCAGCACGCGAATCCTCTTGGTGTTGGCGAATTCGCGAAAACCGCCGCCGCGGCTCAGCGCTTCCAGAACGGATGTGGGAGTTACCAATGCGAAGGAGCCCGGCCGGTTCATTTCACCGTCGATATAGAACTTCCTGCTGCGGACTTCGGTGACGAACACGCTCACATCCGGGTTATTGAGATATTTGGTCAGCATCTGCTTCAGAACCGCCGTCAACTGCAACGGGCTCTGCCCCGCGGCCCGCAGTTCGCCGATCAGCGGCATGGTGATCTTGCCGTCCGGCCTTACAGCCACCGGCAGCGTGAAGTCCGGCTCACGCCAGACGCGGATGAACAGGAGATCCTCCGGGCCGATCTGGTATTTTCCCGGGTCTACCGGCGCCGCCACCGAGCCGTCCACCGGCTTGGCGATAATCACCTTCACATCCTCCGCAGGCGTCCCCAAGGCGGTTGCCAACAAGCCGATAGCCAATAGCCGCATCTGTTCGCTTGCTCCTTTCGCGAAGGTCTCTTACAGTAAGTAAGGTTGATTCAGATGAGATACTTTCTCGCAAAAACTGACCCGGAGACGTATTCGATCGATCAATTAGAGAAAGAGAAGACCACCGTCTGGGATGGAGTGAACAATCCGCAGGCCGTTCGCGCCATTCGCGAGATGCGCCCGGGCGACAAAGTGTTCATCTATCACTCGGGGGGGCTTTCGGCCGTGGTGGGCCTGGCCAAAGTAGTAAAGGAGGGCCGGGAGGATCCCAAGAATCCGAAATCGGCGGTGGCCGACTTCGAGTTCCTGGGGCGCATCGATCCGCCGGTGACGCTGGCCGAGATCAAGCAATCGAAACTGTTCGACGATTGGGCGCTGGTTCGCCAGGGCCGCTTGTCCACCATGGCCGCGCCCGAGAATTTCGTCGAATGGATGCGGAAGAAGAGCACGAAGTCGAAAATTTAGACGGCGCGCAATGCCCGCGCCGCGGCGACCATCGCTCCCAGCAGCGCTC
This sequence comes from Bryobacterales bacterium, assembly GCA_963725455.1. Taxonomy (GTDB): domain Bacteria; phylum Acidobacteriota; class Terriglobia; order Bryobacterales; family Bryobacteraceae; genus Palsa-89. Next base: position 31,014 of record CAVRZH010000144.1, on the reverse strand, counting down.
CCGCGTTAACTGCCGCCTTTTTAAGCGACCATTGCTGACGCGGCGTGTTTTGCGATGCGCTGGCGACGTGCTCCGGCCGAACTCCGACACCCACCACGTATCCCATGGCCCAGGCACGGCCCGGCAGTTCCGCCACCACCTTCAGTTGCCAGGGAGCTTGGATGGGCCCGTCGGTTTCAAACGCTCGTGCCAGCCCCTTATGGGCGTTCACTTGCAGCCATTGCGTCACGCGGGTAGGAAACTCGCGCCGTTGTTGTACCCCTGCCAGCAGCTCCTCCGTCACGGTTCCGTTCCGTAGTGATTCGGCCAGCATATTTGCCGCCGCCACCGCATCCTGGATGGCCAAATTGATGCCTACGCCACCCGCCGGCGACATGGCATGCGCGGCATCGCCGATGCATAGCAAACCGGGAAGATGCCACTTCTTCAGCCGGTTGATCTGCACCGTCAGCAACTTGATCTGATCCCAGCTCTGCAGTTCTCCCACGCGATCGCCCAGATACGGCGCGATGCGCCGGATAGTCTCTTGGAGCGCGCCCAGTCCTTCGCTCTTGATTTGTTCGAAGGATCCCTTGCGAATGATCAGCCCGGCCTGCGAATAATCGCCGCGGTTGATTACGATCAGCGCCTTTCCATAGTTGATATTTCCGGCCACTTGCTCGGGATCGCCGGCTCGCCGAGAAATGCGGAACCACAGCACGTCGATGGGCACGCCAAACTGTTGCACTTCCAGATGGGCCGACTCACGCGTGGTGGCGTGCCGGCCGTCGCATCCCACTACCAGATCGGTCTGGATGTAGACTGGCCCTTCGCTCGAGCGCGCTTCCACTCCGACGATCTTGGCGCCGTCGCGAAGCAGGTTGACACCCTCGCACCGCATCCGAAGCTGAAAGCAGGGAAACTGCCTGGCGCGAGTTGCGAGAAAGTTCAGAAAATCCCATTGCGGCATCAGCGCGACGAATTTGCAGCGCGTAGGTAAGCGGCTAAAATCGGCGGCGCGGAAATCGAAATCCCCCACCCGGGCATTCACGGACGTCAGCTTCTGGTGCGGCAGTTTGAGGAAGTCCTCCAAGAGGCCCAGTTCGTACATCAACTGCAGCGTGGAGGGATGCACGGTGTCCCCGCGAAAATCGCGAAAGAAGTCCGCGTGTTTCTCCAGCACCAATACCTCAACGCCAGCCCGCGCCAGCAGATATCCCAGCATCATGCCGGCCGGTCCGCCGCCCACGATGCAGCACTTGGTTCGAAGCGACTCCATTTCTTGTTCTCGCCTCCTACCTCAATTATGGGGGAGCAGCCGTGGTACCTTCAGCTTTTGAATCTCCTTCACCTTTTCGATCTCTCATTCATCGGCCGGCGCGACCATGCGGCTCTCGAGTTCGAAGGCGCCAGCTACACTTTCGGCGACATCGACGCACGCAGCAACCGGCTGGCCCAGTTGCTCGCCAAGCGTGGGCTGAAGACCGGCGACCGGCTTTGCGTCTACCTTGCCAATTGCCTGGAAATCATCGACCTGTATCTCGCCTGCGTAAAGCTGGGCGTGATCTTTGTGCCGATCAACATCCTGTATCGCGAGCGCGAGCTGTCGCATATCCTGAGCGACGCGGAGCCCGTGGCCGTGGTATCAGCGACTCATTTTTCAAGCCCCGCGCCTCTTTGGAATCCTTCCGATCTCACGCGCGAAGCTGCGGCGCTGCCAAATGAGCGGCTACACATTGCTCTCGACGGCGATGCGCCCGCCGGCATCATCTACACGTCTGGCACCACCGGCGTCTCCAAGGGCGCCATCCTCACGCACAACAACATGGCGGCCAATGCTCTGAATTTGATCACCTGTTGGCAAATCACCAGCGCCGATCGTTTTCTGCTCACCCTGCCGCTCTTTCATGTCCATGGCTTGGGAAACGGCCTGCATTCCTGGCTCATCAGCGGCTGCCGCACGCGCTTGCTGGAACGCTTCGAGCATCAAAAGGCCGCGGCGGAATTCCTGGATTTCAGGCCATCGCTATTTTTCGGCGTCCCGGCGATGTACGTGCGGCTTCTGGACTTCCCGCCCGATCAAGCGCGCGAAATCGGCGGCTTCGTCAGGCTCTTCGTCTCCGGCTCCGCGCCTTTACCCGCCCAGATCTTCGAAGAGTTCCGCGAGCGCTTCGGCCACGCGGTGCTGGAACGCTACGGCATGAGTGAGACGCTGATGAACATCAGCAATCCTTACACCGGCGAGCGCCGTCCCGGTAGCGTGGGCCTTCCCTTGCCGGGCGTGTCGGTACGGTTGCTGGATTCCGATGGCCGCCCGGTGGCATACGGCGAGGTGGGCGAAGTGCATCTCAAAGGTCCCAATATTTTCGCGGGCTATTGGCGACGGGAGGAGGCCACGCGATCGGCTTTCGTAGACGGCTATTTCCGCACCGGCGATATCGCCACGCGCGCGCCCGACGGCTACTACACGTTGTCCGGCCGCAAGAGCGATCTCATCATTTCAGGCGGCTTCAACATTTATCCGCGCGAGATTGAGGAGTTCCTCCAGGAGCAGGACGGTGTGGCGGAAGCCGCGGTGGCGGCCGCACCCGATCGAGTACGTGGCGAGGTTCCGGTGGCCTACGTGGTGACGACGCGTGCAATGGATCTTGCCGACCTGGAAGCTATCTGCCGCGAGAAGCTGGCGTCGTTCAAAATTCCGCGTTCTTTCATTCTGGTGGACAAGCTGCCGCGCAACGCGCTCGGCAAAGTGCAAAAGCATCTTCTGCCCAAGCAAAACTTATAAACTGAACCCATGTCATTGCCCGCCGAGATTCGTCTCAGCTTTCGAACTCTGGCCAGCAATCCCGGCTTCACGGCAGTGGCCGTCGCTACGCTGGCTCTCGGTATCGGCGTGAATGCCGCGGTCTTCACTGTGACGAATGCGGTGCTCTTCAAAGGCTTCCCGCTGGTGCAGGGCAACGACCGGCTGCTCTATATCAGCAACGGCGGCTGCTGCATTTCCTATCCCGATTATGAGGACATCCGGGCGCAAGCCAAATCGTTTGATGGCATGGGTGTCACGCACGGGATTGGAAGCATCGTGGCCGATGAATCCGGATTTCCGGAGAATATCAACGTCACCGAAATCACCGCCGACACTTTCCGGCTGGTTGGCCAGAAGCCCATCATGGGCCGGGATTTCAAACCGTCCGATCAAGTCCCAGGCTCGGCCCAGGTGGCCATCCTGAACTACGGCTTCTGGCAGCGCCGCTACGGACGGGATCGCCGCATCATCGGCCGGGTGCTGCGAATCAACGCCGCGGCCACCACCATTATCGGAATCATGCCGGAAGGATTTTCCTTCCCCCAGACCACCGACATCTGGGTCCCGCTGGTAGAAACCGCGGCCGTGAAGAACCGTGCGAACACCGACACCTGGTTCGCTTTTGGCCGCCTGGCTCCCGGCGTCAAGTTGCAAAGCGCCAGAGTGGAAGTGGGAGCCATCATCCAGCGGCTGGAGACCGAATATCCGCTCACTGATCAGCGCACCCATCTGGATGTGCGAGATTTTCCCCAGTTCTTCCTGGGCAATGACGCGTCCATGATCTACGGCTCCATGTGGGGCGCGGTTGGTTTCGTGCTGTTGATCGCCTGCGCGAATCTGGCGAACCTTATGCTGGCTCGCGCTATCGGCCGGTCCTGCGAAATTTCAGTCCGCATCGCACTGGGCGCCGGACGCTGGCGAATCATCCGGCAGCTCCTGATCGAGAGCTTGATGCTATCGGGCTTGGGCGGCCTGCTGGGCTGGTGGATCGCCAAATGGGGCGTGCGGGCTTATGCACTCGCGATGGCTAGCAAGGAGTCCTGGTTGATTGTTGATTACAGCATGGATCACCGGGTTCTGGGCTATCTCATCGCGATTTCGATCGGCACGGGAATTTTGTTCGGGCTTGCGCCGGCCGGCAGGCTCTCGAAACTCGACGTCAACGCGACTTTGAAAGACGGTGGCCGAGGCGCCACCGGCGGAGGACGCGGAAAACATCTGTCGGCGCTTCTCGTTACTGGTGAGATGGCGCTGGCGATCGTCCTGCTAGCTGGAGCGGGCGTGATGATCCGGAGTTTTCTGAAAATCCACAATGCGAATATGGGGGTGAATCCAGAGAATCTTCTGACCGCGGAAGTGGGGCTGACTGCGGCACGGTATTCGCGCCCCGAGCAACAAATTTCCTTTTATGACCGGCTCACGACGCGCCTGGAAGCGATCCCTGGCGTGGAGTCCGTAGCCATCGCGGGTGCGCTTCCCACCTGGCGCGCACCCCGCTTGGAGTATGAGCTGCCGGGCGATCAACCAGCCGGCGCACGTGGCCGCCCAAAAATTCCGGTGATGACGGCCGGCACGGGCTACTTCCGGACACTGGGAGCCCAGGTGCTCGCGGGGCGCGAGTTCAACGATCACGACGTAGCTTCTTCGCTTGCAGTGGCAATCGTCAATCAGCAGCTGGCAAGCAAGTTTTGGCCGGGAGAAAACGCCCTCGGCAAACGTCTTCGTTTATTCGACGGCGAAAAGCCCGGCCCGTGGCTCAGCGTGGTTGGCGTTACTTCGAACATTATCCAGAACGACCAAACCCGGCAAAAGTTCGATCCCGTTCTTTACGTGCCTTACCGGCAACGAGCGATCACCGCGATGTGGGTGTTCGCGCGAACCGGCGTTCCTCCCCACCAACTCGCTACCGCTTTTCGGCGGCAGGTTCAGCTGCTGGATCCGAATCTGCCCGTTTTCGGCCCGTTTGCGTTGCTGGATCACTTGGACATCTATTGGGATAGCCGCTTCTACGGAATTCTGTTCCTGATTTTCGCCGGGATCGCTCTGCTGCTGGCCTCCGTCGGACTGTACACGGTCATCGCGCAGTCGGTGAGCCAGCGCACCCAGGAGATTGGAATCCGGATGGCGATCGGCGCGTCGGCCGGCGATATTCGAAGGCTCATCCTGCTGCAGGGCATGCTTCCGTTGGCAATCGGCCTGGCGATCGGACTCTCCGCTTCGCTTGTGGTAAATCGGCTGTTGACGTCCATGCTTGTCAACGTTTCACCCTCCGACCCGGTCACGCTGATGGTCGCATCCAGCGCGTTAATTTTGGCGGCCCTGCTGGGCTGTTTCCTTCCAGCTCGCCGTGCCATGCGCGTGGATCCTTTGGTCGCCCTCAGGCATGAATAGCGCCGGGCCCGCGCCGCGCAGCAGCACCTGGACCCCGCTGATCTACACCTGGTTTCGGTGGCTGTGGATCGCATCGATTGTGTCGAACATCGGCACCTGGATGCAGAACGTGGGCGCGGCCTGGCTGATGACCGAGCTGGCGCCCTCGGCTCTGCTGGTTGCTCTGGTCCAGACTGCCACCAATCTTCCGGTGTTCCTGCTGGGCGTTCCGGCGGGCGCCGCGGGCGACCTGTTTGACCGCCGCAAGCTGCTGATCGTCACGCAGGGCTTGATGCTGGCCGCCGCTGCGGTGCTGGGTGGGCTGACGCTCATCCACTCCACGGGCCCCTGGACATTGCTGTGGTTGACCTTCGCGCTCGGCCTCGGCGCCACCATGAATGGCCCCACGTGGCAGGCCATCATGCCCGACCTGGTTCCGAAGGCGGAGCTGCCGGCCGCTATCGCGCTCAACTCCATGGGTTTCAATCTGGCGCGCGCGGTGGGTCCGGCGCTGGGCGGCGCGGTGGTTGCGGCCATCGGCGCGGGCGCGGCTTTTATCTTGAACGCAATTTCATTCGTCGGCGTGATGATCGTGCTCTATCTGTGGCGTCGCGAGCCGGAGCAGCATCCTCAGCCGCTCTCGACGGAAACCGTGGGAGCGGCCATGTGGGCGGGCATGCGCTATGTGCGATTCGCGCCGCCTATGCACTCCGTGTTGATGCGGTCGGGCGGCTTCATCATTTCGGCCAGTGCTCTCTGGTCCCTGCTGCCGCTGGTGGCGAAAGTGGAATTGCATCGCGACAGTACCGGGTACGGCGTCCTGCTCGGCTGCCTGGGCGTGGGCTCCATCCTGGGCGCGATGATGCTCCATCGATTGCGGCAGATATTTACGCTGGACACCATGGTGACGGCCGCCGTAGCGCTGTTTGGCGCGGTGAACGTGCTGATGGCCTATCTCAGCAGTTTCGCCGCGGTGGCTCTGGCGCTCATCGTTACCGGCGTGGCGTGGATGACCGTGAATTCAACGCTCACTACCGCGACCCAGACGTCGGTACCATCCTGGGTCCGCGCTCGCGCGCTGGCGGTTTATCTGCTGGTGTTCCAGGGGGCGATGGCCGTGGGCAGTGTGATCTGGGGCGCCATTGCCACGCGTATCGGGCTGCGCGCCACGCTGCTGGCCGCGGGTATTGCTCTGCTCGCCGCCGCCGCCGCAACCTCTCGCATGAGGCTGGCGGGGCTGCGCGAGTTGGACACCAGCCCGTCGGGACATTGGCCCGAACCAATCCTAGTAGTGGAGCGGCACGAAGATCACGGGCCGGTGCTGGTAACGGTGGAATACACCATTGATCCGGCCACGTCCCGCGAGTTCGCGCAAGCCATGCAGCATATGCGCCGCATCCGCCGCCGGGATGGAGCCGTTCGTTGGGGACTTTTCGAAGACGCCGCGACGCCTGGCCGTTATATCGAAACGTTCGTGGTAGAGAGCTGGGCCGAGCACCTGCGCCAGCACGAACGCGTGACGGTCTCCGATCGGGAAACAGAAACGCAGGCCTTCGCTTTTCATCTGGGCGAAGGCCCGCCCAAGGTCACCCATTGGATCGCCAGCGAGTGATCGAGTGATTAATCGAAGTACGCTGGGACCAGGTTCTCGTCTTCATTCAGCTTGCGCCACTCCCTGGCGGTAACGAAGCCGATCTTTTGCCGCTTGGAGTCCGACTGCAACACCCAGGCGATCTCTTTCATCGCCCACAGCGACGGCTGCGTACGATCGATGTAGCGGTTGCACTCCGTGACGCGCATCTGAATGGGTTTTTCCATCAGCGAACAGTGTACGTACTCTTCGCTGTCGGCCGGGCCGCGCATCACCACGCCATTGGAGCAGGAATCGCACAGACGTGGCGCATCCACGGACCGGGTGCCTTGAAATACTTTGATCTGGGTCATAAAATTCCTCCTTCTGCGCACAGAGCGCTTCATCGGGATTTCGGTTGACGCGGGAGACTAACGAATCAGACTAACCAACCAGGAAGGTTGGGAGGCAACCCGCGGAAATTGCGAACAGATGGTCAGAGTGCAATGGGGCTCCTCCTTTGGGAAATTGGGACTCGATTAAGTTAGCATGGCAGGCGCGATCGGCCAAGGGATTTTTGATTAATCTTATTTACCACCCATCGAGAGTGGGCACCGGCTGCGTGACGGTCGGGGCTCGGTAAATGCTTGCAAACGGGCCACCGTTCTGAGCCGCGCGCGTGAGCCGGCGGTTTGTTGCCTCTCTTATGGGTGAACGTTGATCGTGATGTTGGATTGAGCGGTGACGCCGCCGATGGTGACGGTCACGGGCACCGCCTGGCCGGTGGCGCTGCCGAGCGGAACCACGACGTTGATCTGCAAGACGCCGATGATGGAGCCTGGGACCACGCCCGCGTAGCTAACGCCCGCGCTAGCGTCCACGCCGCCGATATTCACGGTGGGAAGCGGGTTCATCTGCGGAAGCGGCATGAGCGTGGCCGGAATGATGTAGCCGGTATTGGTGCTTCCCGATAACGGCAGCAGGTTGTAGTTGCCCTCACCCGTAAGATAGAGGCTGATGGTGTCGCCAATGTTGGCTGGATTGGTGTTGCTGTTGATGGTCACCAGGCCGGAAGTAGCGCCGGTGTTCAGCGCCGCGGCTTGGCCCTCGCCCGAGCCGTCCGCGGTGAAGATTCCAGGCGCGACGGCCGCAATGGTCACGGTGGCATTGGCGGGTAAATTGGCTCCGTTGGTAACCACCACGGGTTGCCCCGCTCCGGTCCCGACTTCATAGGGAACCTGCACCGTCACCTGGTTGGAACTGACGTACAGGATTGGCGCGGCAACACCGCCGATGGTCACGGTTTCGTTACCCAAGGTGGTGCTCACGTAGCCGGAGACGATGGACATGGTAGCGGGAATCGCGGGACCGATATTGGCGCCGAACATCGTCACCAGCTCGCCCGGACTAATCGTGGCGCTGGCATAACTGGCCGCGCTAAACACGCCGTAAATGGTCGGGACATTGGCGACGGTCACCGGCTGGGCGGCCGAAGCACCTCCCGGCGTGGGATTCTCCACTACGATATTGAGCACTCCGCCTTCCGTGAGTAGCGAAGCCGGAACCACCGCCAGCAAAGCAGTGGGGCTGAGCACCGTGGTGACAAGAGTGGCCGGCACTCCCTGCACCGCCACCACGGTGGCCGAATAGAAACTGGTCCCGCGAATGGTGATGGTTTGCGGCCCGGCATTTTCAGGAAGTATCGGCGGCCAAACGCTCAGGATGCTCGGCGTGACACTTTGCACCAGCACGCTGACCAGAATGTTTTGCGATTTCGCTGTGACACTGGCTCCTGAAGCCACTACTGTAATGTTGGCGGTGTAAGGCGTTATGGACGGAGCCAGGTTGCTGGCATCCACATTCACGGTTAGGGTCTGCAAGTCGCCCGGTAACACAATGCCTACAGCCGGAGAAACGGACAGCCAGGTTGCACCGGAAGTGGCGGTAAAGGAGATGGGTGAGTCATTGGTCGACATGGTGACGGTCTGCGCCACTGATGGACTCGGCGGTGCGGCAAAAACCAAGTTAGTGGGGCTCAACGTCAGCGTAGAGGGAGGGGAAGTAACCTCCAGATTTACTGTAACCACCGCGGGCGAGGCGATGCCGGAAACCGTAATGGTTAGCGCCGACGTATAGGTTCCCACCGCCAGGCTGGTTGGATTCACTTCCACGCTGATGGAGGCCGGCAGTGTGCCGCTATCCATGTTGACCGTGAGCCAGAAGTCAGTGGCCGGCGTCGACGTGGTGAACGTGGGTTTGCCCGCGCTCGGTTTCACGGCTACGGTTTGCGCCTTCGGAAGTGTGCTGGAACCCGATTGGTAGGTAAAGGTCAACGTACCAGGAGTGGTCGTCACAGTTTGTGCTTCCAGTGCACAGACCCATATGGAAGCCAGGATGCCGGCTGCGAGAAGTATCTTGCCCACGACCCGCTTATCGGCGCGGCTCTAGGAAGTTTGAGGCTGTGAGATTTGAGGCTAGGCGAAGGTTGAGGATCGGCGCGGCACCACGATCCTACGAGCCATCGTCAGCACCGTCTCCTGGCGCTGGTTGATCCCCCGGTGCTCTACATGAATGACAGCGCGGCCGTCCGCCAGGTCCATTTTTTCCCGGATGGTCGATTCCGCGTAGATGGTGTCGCCATGAAAGACCGGAAGCACATGGCGAACGTCCGAATATTCCAGCGTCTCTGTGGCGCGGCCGCCTATGTCGGACTGGCTCATCCCGATCACCAGGCTGATGACGATGGGTCCTTCCACCAGCCTCTGCCCATGCTGCGTTGCGGCGGCGAAATGTTCGTCGATATGCACCGGATGCTGGTTCATGCTCAGCAGGCTGAGCAGCGTGTCGTCGAACTCGGCGATGGTGCGGCCGGGCCAGTGCCGAAAGCTCTGCCCGGTTTCCAGATCTTCGAAATAACGGCCGTATTCGGTGGCGGGCAACTCACGAAGATAACATGAGCGCGGCCGATCGCGAAAAGGCCTTAGCGCCAGTGACCGCGATGGTAATGGTAAGCGCCGTGGTATGGGTGATAATACGGTGCAACCCAGATATGATGGCCGTGCGGCGGAAGCACCCAATTTCCTCCTACCCAAACCCAGGAACCGCCGTTCCAATCCCAATAACCGTTAGTCCAAACATATCCTGGACCGGGCGCCACTCCCACTGGACCAGGCGCAACCTGCGGTGGCGGCGGAGGAGTGCCAACGCTGATACCAACATCCACGCGCGCAAAAGCGGCGGGCGTAATGAATGAGGTTCCAACGGCCAGCGCGGCAGCGGCAAATATAGTTTTGAGTTTCATAATCCTTCCTCACCGCATCAAAAGGCACGCCGGCTGCCAAAGATAAATGCATAGAAACAGAACGGTTAACGCGCGCTCGTCACTGGAAGAATTTTCTTAGTACTTAGGGATGTTCTCCGCGCCGGGGCGGCTCTTCGGCTTCCAGCTTTTTCCACTGATCCAGCGTGAGCACACCACGGAAGCCGAGCAACATGCGGGCGTTGGCCTTCTCCAGCTCAGCCCGCGCCTGCGCGATCCGATCGATTTGCGCCAGAACTTGCGCTTCGTCCGGACGGTCGGCGGCGAGCAGCGGCTCCAGAATGGCCTCCGCCTTTTGAAGCCCCGCGCTCAGATCGATCAGCTTCAAACGGTTCTGCTGGAATAACGCATCGATGCGCTTTTGCTGATCGGAGGTGAGCCCCAGTTTCTGGATCAAGGCTGGGTCCGTCCACCAGCGTCCCGGCGGCCCGCCCTGAAAGGCCCTCTCCATGGGCGGACGATTCGGCCGCATGGGCGGCGGCGGACCTTGCGCCACCTCGCGCGACCTGTCATGCGACATCTGGTGCCCCCACGGCCCACCATCGTCGGGCGGAGGCTGCTGCTGCGCCGAGAGCATGCCCGCGGCCAAGATGGCAACGGGCAAAAGGAGACAGGCCCTGGTCATGATTATTTCTGCACCACCAGCTTCATCAGAGGCTCCATGGACGAGGGAACGGTGCGCGACACCTGGCTATCCACTTGGTTGAGCAGCGCCGCGTCGCTGGGCGGCTCTGGCTCTCTCCCGTGCCGCGGAAACACGAAGCTCGCGATGATGAACGCCGTCGCCAGCAGTAAAGCCCACGCCAGCTGGTGCGATGGAATCCAGGAACGCGGCTCCGCCACGCCCGCGGGAACCGCCCGAGCCGCCTGCGCCTGATCCTCGCTCCAACCGCGAACGGCGCCGCGAAACTCGCCCAGCGCTTCGTGAAAATCCGCTACTTCCGCGCGGCAGGCCGGGCAACCCTCGACATGCTGCGCCACCACCGGGCTTGGCTCGCCCAATATGTGTTCCGCCAGCTGCTCTGAAGACAGATGCGCAATCATATCGCTTCTCCCATGGATGGACCCAGCCGTTCCCGAACCGCGCGCAATGCGCGGAAAAGATGAGTTTTTACGGTGCCCTCTTTCATTCCCGTGGCTACCGCGATTTCGAGTAAGTCCATGTCTTCCACAAAACGTAGCAGAAATACCGTGCGCTGTTTGCCAGGAAGCCGTTCCGCCGCGGTCCAAATGGCCGCCACTCGTTCATTGATGAGCGCCTGAGCCTCCGGAGAACGCGCTCGATCGGCAATCACGCGGCCTGCCACATCGGCGGGCGTCGCAGTTAAACGTGCGCGTCTCCAAAACTGAAAGCGCCGGTTGCGTTGGTGATCGCGGATCAGATTCACGGCAATCTGCATCAGCCAGGTGTGCAGGCTGCACTCCTGCCGGAAGCGCTCGCGCGCTTGATAGGCGCGCAGGAAGCAATCCTGAGTCACAGTTTCGGCGGCATCCAGGTCGCGCAAAGAAGCCAGCGCGAAACGGAACACCTTGGCCCGATACAACCTCACCAGGGCTTCGAAGTCTCCGGCGAGAATGGCAACGTGCGGACGGATAGCTCGCTCCATTTCGGACGTTGCCGACAGTTGCATAGGGTGTGTAGACGTTCCGCGCTCGATAGGGGTTTACAAAGCTCGGGATGGGTTACAAAGAATGTTTAATGCGATCCGCCCATACGGGGACCCGGGCCCCCAGGGCCACCTGGACCACCCGGCCCGCCGCCCAGCGGCCCCAGCGTACTGTATTTGGACTGTTGATCGGCCGTCAGTATCGCGTAGAACGCCCCGGCGGCGGTGGATTGGGCCAACACTTCCTGGCCAGTCAAGCTGCCGATTTCCGTCGACTCAGTGCCGATGGTGGCTGTATCGTTGGTCGTGATGGCGGTTTTCAGGGCCGCCCGCGCAGTCTGCATGCTAGTCCTGAGGGTGGCCAAGGTGGTTTGCTCGGTGGTAAAAATCGCGGTGGCCGACGTTTGCTGGGCGGAGGTAAGATCCAGCAGCGTGGTAAGCCGGTTTACCTGGTTGGTGACGATTTGGGCCGGTGTGGGCGGCGTAGGCGGCGTACCGGTGGTTTGGGCTGGAGTCAGCACGGAGGTCAAAGCCACGAGCGCGGTGACGGCAAGTATCTTCTTTAGCATGAGTGGGAAGCTCCTTCAATGTGATTTCGCCGCGTGTAGACGACTTTCTCGCCCTCGGGGTTTACAAGCTCCTAATCAGTTAGACTGGCGAAGTATGCCAAACGTGGAAGACTTTCAAGGAGATGTCGCCCTCATCAGCGGCGCCAACAAAGGAATCGGATACGAAATAGCCCGCGGTTTGGGTGCCAGGCACATTAAAGTGCTGGTTGGGGCGCGGGATGAAACGCGTGGCCAGGCGGCCGTGGATAAGCTGAAGGCGGAAGGCGCCGATGCCCGGTTTGTAAAGCTGGATGTAACGGACGCGTCCAGCGTTAAGAACGCCGCCGCGTGGATCGATAAGGAATTCGGGCGGCTGGATATTCTGATCAACAACGCGGGCGTGGCCGAATGGGGATTTAAGCCGAGCGACGTGGATCTCGCCAAAGTGCGCGAAGTCTATGAGACCAATTTCTTCGGTCCGGTGGCGTTGATTCAGGCCATGCTGCCGCTGCTCAAGAAATCGGATCACGGCCGCATCGTCAATGTGTCCAGCAGCCTGGGGTCGCTTACGCTTTCGAGCGACCTGAATTCGCCATTCGCGGATTTCCTGGCGCTGGGCTACAACACATCGAAATCGGCGCTGAACAGCATGACCATTCAGTTCGCCAAAGAACTGAAAGATACGCCCATCAAAGTGAACGCGATCTGCCCCGGCTATTGCGCCACCGACATCAACGGCAATAGCGGCCCCCGCAGCGCGGCGCAGGGAGCGGTTGCGGCCATCCAATATGCCACCATCGGCGCAGATGGACCCACTGGCGGATACTTCAACGATGAAGGCCGTCTTCCTTGGTAGAGAACAGAACCAGCTCCCTCACGGTCGCGGCTCCGTAACGCGCGGAATTCTACTGAGCCGGGCGCGTAAGCAAGCGGTCCCTAATGTGCCCAGAGCTGCTTGCTGGCCAGCGCCGCGCCTTCCGATAGCGCTTTCAGCTTGGCCCACGCGATCTGCGGATGGACGCGCAGGCCAAGGCCGCAATCGGTGCCCGCGATGACGTTCTCGCGGCCCACCAGGCTCGCATAGAGCGCGATACGATCGGCCACCAGCTCGGGATGCTCCACCACGTTGCTGGCATGGCTGACCACGCCCGGGATCAGAATCTTGCCGTCCGGCAGCTTCACATCCTTCCACACTTTCCATTCGTGCTCATGCCGCGGATTGGCCGCTTCCACCGAATAAGCGCCGGCCTTTACCTTGAGCATCAGATCCACCAGGTGCTTTAGCGGCAAATCGTGCGTGTGCGGACCATGCCAGCTTCCCCAGCAGATGTGATAGCGCACGCGATCTTCAGGCAGGCCTTCCAACGCATGATTGAGCGCATCGATCCGCACTTCGGCGAACTTCCGGTACTCGGCGATGGTGGGCGTGGGCACGATCATGTCGTAGGTGTCGGGCAGCGCCGGATCATCCAGCTGCAATATGAAGCCCGCGTCGACGATGGCCTTATATTCGTGCTTCATCGCGTCGGCCAACGCAAAGATGTATTGCTCGTCGTTCGAGTAATATTCGTTGTGAAAGAAGTGCTCCAGCCAGCCCGGCGCCAGTACGCACAGGAACAGCTCCTCGGCGCGCGCGCCCGCTTCGGCCAGCGATCGTTTGAACGCCGCGATATCGTTGGCCACTTCCTGCTCGCCAATATAGGCGATGGGACCGTTGCAGATGGTGACTTCGGGCGGAAGGAGCCGTTCGAAGTTCAAGGCTTTGTAAAATTCGGCGAACTCAGCGCGCTCGCCGGTATTGCCGCCCATCCAACCCGTTTCGCCGGGATTCACCTTGCGCGTGCCAAGCCCTGAGAGCCTGCGGCCATAGTAAGCGAACCCAAAGCCGGTCTTACCCAGCTCCCCGTCGCTGATGATGTCGATGCCGGCATCCACCTGTTTGCGGATGACTGCGGCCATACTGGCGGCTTCCAGGCGTCCCGCGTGAGTAGTGAGAATCCGATCGGTGCTGTGTTTCACGCAGCCATTCTATAGCACGCGCGGACTCGCGGGCCGTCACGTTAAAATGATGGTTTCCATGCAATATACATTACTGGGCAAGACTGGAATCACGGTGTCCCGCATTTGTTTGGGATGCATGAGCTACGGCGGCGGCGATCTGCCGGATTGGGCGCTGGGCACCAAGGGCTGGCACGTCAACAAGGAAGACGCGCGGGAGCATTTCAAGATCGCGCTGGACGCAGGGATCAATTTCTTCGACACGGCCGACGTTTACTCGGCGGGCTTGAGCGAGGAGATCACGGGCCAGTATCTGAACGAGATGGCTGCGCGCGATGAGATTATCGTCGCCACCAAAGTATGCGGGGTGATGGGCAAGAGCCCGAACAAGAAAGGACTGAGCCGCAAGCATATTATCGAAGGCTGTGAGAATTCGCTGCGGCGGCTGGGGATGGATTTCATCGATCTGTATCAGATCCATCGCTGGGATTTCAATACGCCGATTGAAGAAACGCTGGACGCGCTGGATTCGCTGGTGCGCGCCGGGAAGGTGCGGTATCTGGGCGCCAGCAGCATGGCGGCCTGGCAGTTTTCCAAGGCCCTCTATCTCGCCAAGGAGCATGGCTGGCACCGCTTCATCGCCATGCAGAATCATTACAACCTGGTATATCGCGAAGAAGAGCGCGAGATGATTCCGCTGTGCCTGGATCAGGGCGTGGGCATTATCCCGTGGAGCCCGTTGGCGCGCGGCTTCTTGACGGGGACGCGGCAGCGTGATGGCGGGTCCACTGCGCGCTCGCAGGTGGACAGCTTCGCCAAGGACATGTACTACAGCGAAGACGATTTCCAGGTGGCGGACGCCGTGGCCGCGGTCGCCAAACAGCGCGGAGTTTCCGCCGCTCAGGTAGCCTGCGCGTGGGTGCTGCAGGCGCCGGGCGTGACGGCGCCTATCATCGGAGCCACCAAAGCCCAGCACCTGAAAGACTTGATCGCGTCGGTGGATTTGAAGCTGAGCCCGGACGACGTAGCGGCACTCGAGAAACCTTATAAGCCCCACAAAATTCTCGGGCACCAGCAGCCGGCCGCGAAAGCGATGCACGCGTAATTCCGCTTGCTGACGCGCGCGGCTCAGTTGCTTACAGAGCCGCGCGCGTCAGCAAGCGGTTGTCTACGCGTGAGTACCCACTTTGGACTTGAGCATGTGCTCCAGCTTGTCCAACACCCGCATCGCTGAAATCGTTTGCTGCACGCTGGCGTTGGGCTCGCGCTTTTCTTGGATCGCGGCAAAGAACTCGCGATCCTGCAGCTCGATGCCGTTCATCGAAACGTCCACTTTGCTGAGATCGATCTTCTGCTGCTCGCCGTCCACCAGGTCGTCGTAATAAGCAACGTACGTGCCGGTATCCCCGATGTAGCGGAAGAACGTGCCTTGCGGCCCTTTGTTGTTGAACGAGAGCGACAAGGTGCAGATTGCGCCAGAGGGGACTTTTAGTCCGATGCTCATGTCCATTGCGATCTTCAATTCCGGATGGTGCGGGCCTTCCAGCGCAAAACATTCGGAAATGTTTTCGCCGGTCTGGTAAGCGAACAGATCCACGGTGTGGCAGGCGTGGTGCCAGAGCAGATGATCCGTCCAACTGCGCGGCTGGCCGGCCGCGTTCATATTCGTGCGCCGGAAAAAATAGGTCTGCACGTTCATCTGCTGGACCTTGAACTCGCCGGACTTGACGCGCTTGTGGACCCACTGATGGCTGGGATTGAAGCGCCGCGTGTGGCCGGCCATGGCGATGAGCCCGGTCTCTTTTTGCGCTTTCAGAATGCGCTCGGAATCGGCCAGGGAATCGGCCATCGGAATCTCCACTTGCACGTGTTTGCCGGCTTTCAGGCATTGCACGGCCTGATCGGCGTGCATTTGCGTGGGCGTGGCCAGGATCACTGCTTCCAGGCCGGGCTGTTTCAGGCTCTCGGCCAGGTCGCCCGTCCAGTGCGGAATCTTGAACTTCTTGGCCACCTCTTCGGTAGCTTTAGGACTGCCGCCCGCCAGCGTAATAATCTCAATGCCGGGAATATTCTGGATCGCTTCGATGTGCTTCACACCGAAAGCGCCTTGCCCGGCGACACCAACCTTCATGGGTTCTGCCTCCTTACAAACCTTCATTGAACCACACGCGTCACACTGGGTGATTGCATGCATTTGCCGTCTGCTACGCTGCTTCTATGAAACTCCTCTTGCTCGGGCTGGCTTTCGCCGCCGTCCTGCCCGCTCAATCGAACGTTTACGTGCTGAAGGCTGCCCGGCTGTTTGACGGAGCCACCGGGCAATTGACGACGCCGGGAATGGTGGTGGTGTCAAACGGCGTCATTCAATCCGTGGGCGGCGCGAGCGCTCCGGCCGGCGCAACCGTGATCGACCTGGGCGATGCCACACTGCTTCCCGGATTCATAGATGCGCACACGCACCTGTCCGATGATTTCGATCCCGATTACAACGGCGCGTCGCTGCTCTCCTTGCAACGGCCTATTTCCGAACATGCCATTCGCTCCACTGCCAATGCGCGTAAGACCGTGATGGCCGGGTTTACTACCGTGCGCGATGTGGGTTCGTCCAACTTCATCGACGTCGGGTTGCGCAATGCGATCAATGCGGGAATTGTGCCGGGGCCACGCATGCTGGTTTCGGTGCACGCCCTGGGATCCACCGGCGGCCATTGCGACGACGAAGGGGGCTTTCGCTTCGGGGTGTTCGGCCACGAGAGCGGCCCTGAGGACGGCGTCATCAATTCGCCCGAGCAGGCGCGTTACGCGGTGCGCTGGAACGTTAAGTACGGCGCGGACATCATCAAGACTTGCGCCAGCGGCGGCGTGCTCTCGCCGACCGACGACGTGGATGTCCCGCAGTTGACCCAGGCCGAATTGAACGCGCTGGTGGATGAAGCGCATACGCTACATCGCAAGACCGCCGCGCACTCGCACGGCGCCGAATCGAGCAAGCGAGCGATTCTCGCGGGCATCGATTCCATTGAGCACGGCACATTCCTGAACGACGAAGACATGCGCATGATGCACGATCGCGGAACGTTCCTGGTTCCCACGCTCACTACGCGCGTGGGACTGGCGGAATCGAAATTTCCGCCGCTGGTGCAGGCCAAAGCGACGCGCGCCGTGAAGCAGCAGGACGTCATGGTTAGACGCGCGCTGGCGCTGGGCGTGAAGATTGCGTTGGGGACGGATGCCGCTGTTTATCCACATGGCGAAAATGCGCTGGAGTTTGCGTTCATGGTGGCCGACGGTATGACACCGGCGCAGTCCTTGATGGCGGGCACCACGTCCGCGGCGGAGTTGCTCGGGCTGCAGGATAAAGTGGGCGCGCTGAAACCGGGAATGCTGGCCGATGTCGTCGCGGTGCCGGGGAATCCGGTCCAGGACATTAAGGCGACACAGAGCGTGATCTTCGTGATGAAGGACGGAGCGATTTTACGGAACGACCGCGCCGTTCCCAGGTGAACCATCCCGTCCTGCTGTCGATTGGCATAGCAATCGCACTATTCGTCGCTAGAGCGATGCTCTACTACTTGGCCAACCGGGCGGTCTATCATCCTTCTAAATATCCAAGCGGTGACTGGAGTACGCAGCAATTGGTGGGAGCGTCCGATGTGTGGATGGAAACCTCGGATCACATAAAGATTCATGGCTGGTGGGTGGAACGCGCGGGGTCGCCCCTGGTGACGCTTTTCTTGCACGGTAATGCGGGAAACATCACGAACCGCGCGCCACGCATTCAGGAAATCGTCGCGGCGGGATCGTCAATCTTGATGCTGGACTATCGCGGCTATGGAAAGAGTAGCGGTCGGCCGAGCGCACAAGGCTTGTATCGCGACAGCGAAGCGGGCTTCATCTACTTGCTGGGCAAAGGATATCGCGCGGAGCAAATTATCCTTCACGGCGAGTCACTGGGGACCGCGGTCGCCATCGATCTGGCTTCGCGACGGCCTTGCGCGGCGCTGGTCTTAGAAGCTCCGTTCACTTCGGCGAGCGATGTGGCAGGGACCTTGGTTCCCTTCATCGGACCATTACTGGTCCGTAGCTTTAACTCACTGCCCAAAATCCGTTGGATTCGAGTCCCTATGTTTTTCATGCAGGGCGATCGCGATGAAGTGATTCCGTTGCGGCTGGGACAGCAGCTATTCGCGGCGGCGCAGGAGCCCAAGATGTTTTGGGTGATTCCAGGCGCCGGCCACAACGACATTCTGGAAACGGCCGGAGCCGACTACCGGCATCGGCTAACGGCTTTCTACGAACGCGTGCTTACCCCACATTCATAAGTTTTCCCCGGCGGACTACCCACTCCTGGGTGCTGAACACGCGTGGACCCACTTCGATGAGGCGAGGCAGCATGTCGAACACTGAGCCGGGGGTCCACTTGGAATTGAGCCGGGTGCGAAAACCGCGCCGGTTCAGCTCTTCGGCGGTTTCCGAGAGCGGCTTGTCCTGGACGATCATCTCCAGCATCACCAGCAGAGCTTCGCGCTCCTGCACATCTTGCTCCAGAGCCGTACAGTCTTCGGCGATCTTGAGTCCATAGGGCACAGGTTGGGCGATATCGGCGGTAGGAGGCTCGTCGTCCCCCATCTGCCGTTCCCAAATGACAGCCACTGGTTTCCAACCTTGGCTGGCCCTGCGATTAAGATCGTCCACGGTCAGAGGTTGAGATAAGACTTCGCGCATGTGCTGGGTGGGCATGGATCGGTTAAGGCAATTCTTCGACCCAAGTCTTGGATTGAAAATAGGCCGGTTTACAAAGCCGCCCTGTCCGTTCCTGGGATTGGGGGTTGGGGATTGGCGCGATTCAGGGCAGGATACCAGGTCCGTCGGGCGTGCCCGGTTCGCGGACGCGGCGGCAAAAGCAGAGCTGGCCGATGGTGTAGTATTTGTCGCGGTCCAGCCAGTCCAAATGGGTGCAGAGCATGGGCAGCAGGAAGCCGAACGGGATGGCGAGAAAGGGCCAGAGAAGCACGCGCGGGCCGCGCTCGAAAAATTCCAGCACGTCGATGAACTTGCGGCCCATGAACCAGAAGTAGCCGCCTAGCGCCCGGGTTTGATCCACCGCGAATCCGGCTTCTTCGAGAAGATTCTGCGCGCCGTAGCGAGTGAAGCGGTAATAGTCGTGCGGCATCTGGTGCTCTTCCCACATGGTGGGAACGATGATCATCAATTGGCCGCCGGGCTTTAACGCGCGCGCCATTTCATGCAAGGTCTGGCGCGGGAAGGGCGTGTGTTCCAGCACCGCCACGCTCAACATTCCGTCGAAGGTTGCGGGCGGGAAGGGCAGCGCTTCCACGCGGGCCCAAGCGTCGATCTTTCCGTAATTCCAATCGCCTTCCCCGACTCCGAGATCGATGGCGCGGTATTGATGGCCGGCGCGCGCGACGTCTGGACGGTATTGCGCTTCGCCCGCGCCAGCATCCAGAACCAGCGAATTGGGTGGGAGCTTGGCCGAAAATTCGCGGACCGCGTTTACAACGAAGCGATCGAACGGGTTGATCTGATCGATCACGAAGCGCGGGATCAGCTTGCGCCCAAGAGCCACTACTTTGCGATTCAGCAAGCTTGCCGCTCCTGGCGCATGGCTTCGAATCCGCCCCATTGCCACCACACTTGCCCGACAAATAGCAGCGGGCTGAGCGGCAGCGCGTCGGGGCATTGCGGCAAGTTGCGAGCCACCAGATAGGCCGTTCCGGCCGCGGCCAAAGCGGGCAGCAGGAGCAGGCGGGCGGAGGGGCTGGCGGGGAAAAACCGCGCGATGGGTTCTTCCTCGCGCCAACGGCGGAAATACTCGGATGTTCCAGTACCGTAATGCCGCATCTTTCCAAGGTAATCGGAAAGGCTGTGAATGGCGGGATAGTGCGTTACGCGGGCCTGGGGTTCGTAGCGTAGCCGGAAACCCAGTTTGCGCGCGCGGGTGGTGAAGTCGCGATCCTCGCACATGGTGAGCGTGGTGTCGAAGCAGCCGACTTTCTCGATTACTTCGCGGCGCATTATTAAATTCGAAGTGGAAAGATGCCGCGCGGGACCGGCGGCAAGACCGGGCGATAAAACCGGGCCGTCCGTAGACAGATACTCGAGCCGGGCCGCGAGACCGGGCTGGCCCGGAGTTCGGGAGCCGCTGGCGAGATCGGCATCGCCAGAGTGGAGCACGTTCCACAGGACGCCCGACCAATCCGGTTCGGGAACGCAATCGTCGTCCAGGAAGTAAATAACGGAGCCGGCAGCTTCGGCCAGGCCGCGATTGCGGGCGTGCCCATATCCGCGCCGTGGCTCGGGGACATAACGGACACCTAGAGACGGCAGGAATGCGGACACCACTTGCTCGGTGTCGCGAGTTGGGCCGTTATCGATCACGATGATCTCGTCAATTTTACGGGATTGTCGCGAAAGGCCTTCCAGTGTGCTTTTGAGGAGCGTGGCGCGGTTCAAGGTAATTATGATCAGCGAGCTGGTCACGGCCGGCGTCACGGTTTGCGACACCAGCAAAAGTAGCCGAGCGTGTAGTCGCGGCGGCGATCCACCGGATCGAGGAAGTAACAAACCACGGGAATCGCGAAACCGAAGATAGGCGCGAGCACGACGAAAATCAGCCAGCGCCAGCTGCGTTGGAAGAAGCCCAGGATGGCCATTAGGCGGAAACCGATCAGCCAGAACAGGCCGCCCAGAGCTTCCACGCGGCTTTCCAGGCCCGCTTTGTCGAACAAGTAGGTGAGGCCGTAGCGCGTGTAACGAAAGAAATCGTTGGGGTGCTGATGGATCTCCCAGCACATGACGGTGGTGAGGATCAATTCGCCGCCCGGCTTGAGCACACGGGCCATTTCATTGACCCCGATGCTGGGTTCCTTCAAATGTTCCAGGACTTGGATGTTGATGACCGCGTCAAATGAGCCGTCGCGAAAAGGCAAGTCGGAAATATCGCCCAGGACCTCGATTTTTGTGTAATCCCAAGTCTTGTCGCCAATGCCGCGATCCAGGCGGACGTAGCGGGTATGCGCAAAAAGGGGAGCGTGGGGACATTCGCCCGCGCCCGCGTCCAGGACATGCGCGCCCGGTGGCAGCTTGCGGGCGGCCGCGGTGAGATGCTCCAGCAGCTCGGTATGAAACGGATCCAGCCAGCGCATGACAAAGGACGGGATGAGCGGCCGCACCAGCTTCTTAAATTTCGGTTTAAACACTCCGCTTCCTCACGGCCGCGGCTCGGCAGCCTTCGCGGCTCGGTATTGGCAGCGTTTCTGAGCCGCGCGGATCAGCAAGCGGTTGTTCTATACCAGGCGCCAGGGGGAAAAGATGAGGTTTTTGGTCTGGAAGCATTCGTGTGTACAGTGGCAACCGCTCTGAACCTTCTGGCGAAGCTGGGTAGCCTGAAAATCGTGCCACAGCCGGTTGAAATCCCAATTATAGGCCTTGAGATTTCCCACCGGCTTGAGCAGTTCGCAGAAAGAGACGTCGCCGTTGGCGTCGATAACGCAGCTCGACATCGCCCGCATTGCAGGAGATGTTCTTGGGATGACCCTGCATTTCCTGCATGTAATAACGGTTGAGCATGTAGCGGCCAACCGTGGCGGTCCATCCGCCGATGCCTCCCCAGCGGCCGTGAAAATAGCGGCGGCAGAGGTGTAACTGGAGCTTGGAAACTTCAGCGTATTGTTCGGGCGTGGGCGCCGAAAGCGTGGGATCCATCCATTTGCCGCGCAGGATGTTGAGCGAATGATAGTCCAGGTCCCATTGGGTGACGCCGAGATTGAGCAGCTGCTTGATGTCCTCGATGTTGCTGCTCATCACCGTGGAAACCACGCTCAACGACAGGCGCTTGTCGCGCGAGCGAATTTCGCGCAGTGCCTCCATGGTGGCCATGGCGCGCTTATAATTGCCGGGAACGCCGCGGATGCGGTCATGCACTTCGCCGATGCCGTCGAGCGAGATCGCGATGTTCAGTCGGAATTTGTTGGGGTTCGCGAGAATCCCCTCCACCGATTTACGGATCACGTCGGTCTGCAACGCGTTGGTGGGGATGTTAATGAATTTGGCCTGGTTGTTATCCAGAAAAACGTGGCAGATCTTGTCGATGTCCTTGCGCAGGAACGGCTCACCGCCCGAAAGGTCCAGCCAGACCAGCTCGCCCATGGCTTCGGAGATCTTCTGGATATGGTCGGGCTGCAGCGCCTCGCCTTGATTCAGATTCTGCCAGTAGAAGCAGGTGCCGCACTTGGCGTTGCAATGATCGGTGATGAAAAGAATCAGATGGACGGGCTTCTGCTGGCGCTCAGAGAGCTTTTTCCAGGACAGAATGTCGGTGGTTAGCATGTGGGGCGGCGCGCGCTACCGCGCTTGCCGCTGGGATTGGGGGTTGGGGATTGGGGACGCAGGCACATTGTGCGGGGTTGAGGCAGTTTTTGGATTTGGGCCGCGCAAGGCATCGGTTCAAGAGTACCATGCGAGAATTCCGGGTCACCAACCGGACAGGATCCGCAGGCTCCGGCGATCGAAAAAAGCGGCATCGGCGGCGCGGAAGTAGCGGAGAATCTCGGGACCGCCGACGTTCACGGCCGTATGGTCCCACTCGCAGCGGGCGCAGTGCGGCGCACGGGCCGCCGAAGCGGCGTCGAGAGGCGGAGAGCCGGCGGAAAACCAGGAGCGCGCTTCACGGTACCTGCCGGTATTGAATGGATCGCCATTCTTGCCATCGAAGCGGGCGAATACCAGGTTGGTGTCGGGCCGCGGCGCGCCGCAGCAGGGCATGATCCGTCCGCCGGCATCCATCACGATGTTCTTGTACAGCCAGTGGCAGGTATGCCCGGCGCTGGGCGGCGCATCGTCGGGAGCCTGCCCTTTCCAGGCGCTATCAAATGCGCGCGCGATGAGGGACCGGTCCAGATCGTCGGGGAATGGGTTCCAGTTTTCCGGACTGTTCGCCATGGAGAGCCAATCCAGGCGCTCCACTTTGGCTTTCACCGGCGCGGGGCGAATGCTCGGATCGTCCCAGCCGACATCGAATGGGTTTACCACGCGAAATCGGTTCACGCCCAATTGGCGCGCCATGCGTTCAGCTTGGGGAATTTCGTGAGCGTTATGTTCAAACGCCAGGAAGTTCCAGGACAGCACCGGCGTACGCTTGCCCAGCTTGCGCTTGGCGCTCACCAGCTGGCGAATGTTGCTGAACACCAGCTCAATATCTCCGTTGCGGCGGTACTGTTCGTAAACCGGCTGTGTGGCGCCGTCGATGGAAAGAACCATGAAATCGAGGCCAGACTCAACGTAAGCCTCGGCGTCGAACTTACGAACCGAGAGGCTGGTGGAAAGCGCGGTGCCGATCAAATAGGTTTTCGCCCGGCGGATCAGCTTGGGCGTGGCGAGGTTGAGCAAAGGCTCGCCGTAGCTGCAGAAATAAACTCCGATGGCGTACGGGCCGTAAAGCTTCAGCAGTTGCGAGAAGCAATCCTGCGACAGGGTGCCATGGGGCCAATCGAACAGCTTGAAATCTTCCGAGCGCGTGGAATGAACGCAGCCGGGACAGGCCAGTTGGCACATGTTGGAAGGGTCCACAACGAGCCCGAAGGGACGGGACAACACCGATGAACTGCGCGCGCGGAAGTGAAACCGGGCAAGGAACAGATTGAGAATCTTGAGCGTCAACGCCTGGGCGACGGAAATGTCGAAGCGGCCGCACAGACGAGCGTAGAGCGCGGCCTTTGAGCTTTCAAGAACGGCTAGAGCATCGTTGGCACGGCGGCACTGGCCGATTTTTTCGTCGATCCCCGACAACAGCGGGAGCGCCGTCTCACCGCCATAGAGGGACGCCGGGATAAGGCGATTGACCAGCCCAGTTAGGGTGGAGCGGCGGCGCATTTCATGCTTGCGGCCCGGGATTTGGGGTTGGGGATGCCGGTTCATTGTGCGGGATCTGGGCGAATCGGTCCCAAGAGTATCACGTGCCTGGTTCCCCAATCCCTAACCGCAGACGGCGAGCACGCAGTGCGTAGCCGCCTTACTGGGGTCGCTCGGCCGAAGCTACCTTCTTCGAGCCGACGATCTCGTGCGCGCGATCCAGCATGGCCTTAGAAGCGGGCAGCGAGCCCATGCCTTTGAGCACTTCCGGGTCGTTCCGGAACGCCAGGCGGTCCGAATCTTCCTTGCTGAAGGCAGTGATGAAGAGCTCCTCGCGCAGACGGTCGCGAATCCAGGACCGGTCGCGATCGAACTCGGCGGAGGTAAAGACCACGCCGCGTTTCTCAGCAAAAGCACGGAAGTCCGCCACCGTGGCATCGTCCGCCACCCAATCCTTGATCATGGGCGTGGGATGAGCGGCAAAGTACTGCGGCGCGTAAAAGAAGAACACCAGCTCGTCGGTGAGCTGCGCTTCGAGCGGCGTCAAGTGCGGCGTATCGTATTTCTCGTCGGGAGTGATACCATCGCCGCCGTATACAACGCGGCCGCTGTCGGTCTTCTTCATGTCCTTGGGATTGATCTTGCCGTCTTCGCGGCTCAAGTATTCGAACAGGCCGGTGTGCTCATAGTCGCGCTGGATGAGGCGTCCGCTGGGGGTATAGTATTTCGCGATGGTCAGCAGCAGAGCGCTATTGCCGGAAAGCGGGAAAGGCGCCTGGACCAGGCCCTTGCCGAAGGTGCTCTCGCCGAAAACCCATGCCCGATCGTGATCCTGCAGCGCCCCGGTTAAAATTTCGGCCGCCGAAGCGGTTCCTCTGTTGACCAACACAACGATCGGGTACTGGCGCCCGCGTTCGCCGCGCTTGGCAATGAACTTGGTCTCAGCCGATGCGCGCCCGTGGTGGGAGACGATTAGCTGGCCCTTCTGCAGGAACCGGTCCGCCACGTTCACGGCCTCTTGGACCAGACCGCCGGGGTTGTCCCGCAGATCGAGAACCAGACCGTCGATGGCGCTCTCAGGAAAGCGCGCCAGCGCTTGATCCACTTCGTGGCTGGTGGTTTCGTTAAACGCTTCCACGCGCATGTAGGCGATGCCGGGACGCAGCCAGAAGGCATAATTCACGGTGCCGCGCGGCACGTTGTCGCGAACCAGGGAGAAATGCACCGGCTCGGCATGCCCGGCGCGCCGCACGGTGATGGTCACCGGAGTGCCTTTGGGCCCTTTCAGCATGGCGGAAACCTGCGACACGGTGGAGCGCTCCGTATTGGCGTCGTCCACGGCGATAATCTGGTCCCCCGGCCGCAAACCGGCTCGATACGCCGGAGAGTTGACGAACGGATACATGACGATCACTTTGCCTTCGGGCGAGCCGACGTACATCCCGACGCCGAAGTAATGGCCGGACTGGCCCTCCCGCATCAGCTCATAGGCTTTGGGATCGAAGAAATTCGAATGTGGATCGAGGGTGCGAAGCATGTTCGGGATCGCGCCCTTAAACACCGTGTTATCGGCATCCACTTTGTCGGCGAAATTGGCCTCCACCGCCTCGTAGACCTGGGTGAACTTCTTCAAGCTCGCATTCACGTCCGCTTCGGACTGTGCAGAGAGCGTTACAGAGAGAGGGCTGACTAGAAGAAGGAAGCCCAGGAACCAACGGGGGGATGCCATGATGTTCGACCTCAGGTGATTTTATAGTACCAATACTTTTATGACGCAGCTTGAGGCGATTAGGGAACGAGCAATGTGCTTGCGCGCTAGGTGGTTGTTTGAGCCAGCATTCTATCCACGGGCTTGCTGAGTTGGTTCAAGATGAACTGGGGCGCGATCCGGCTCATCAGCTTTAACATATTACTCAAGCCGGGCCGAATCTCCAGCTGGTCCTTGCGCAGTCCCCGGATGGCTTGTCTCACCATTTCAGAGACATCCATCGCGCGGATACCCTCCATGTCGGCTGCGTGGAAATCTCCTGCCAGCAAGGGTGTCTGGGTAAGCGGAGGGGCCAATTCAAACACTTGGACTCTGGTGTTCTTGAGCTGAACCCGCAAGCATTGCGTGAAAGAATGCAGACCCGCTTTGGTGGCGCTATAGACCGGAGATATAGGGAAAGGGACGAAGGCTAGTCCGGAGGAAACGTTCACGATGGCCGCGGCCTGCTGAGCCTTCAGGTGCGGCAGGAATTGCTGCACCATGCGCATCGGCCCGCTGAGGTTCGTTTCTATCTCACCAGCGATGTCGGCCGGGTCCGCGGTTGTGTCATGCAGGTTGATCTTGCGCATGATTCCAGCGTTGTTGATCAAGATATTCAGCGCGGGAAAATCCTTGGTCACCTGGTCAAACAGAAGCGGAATCGCCTGGGGGTCGCTCACATCGCTTAAGACGGTATGGACCTTCGGCAGCCTTTTCCGCGCTGCGTCCAGCCGGGCTTGATCGCGCCCGGTGATGATCACCGTGTTGCCGAGCGGAATGAGCTGGGAGGCAAGCTCGAAACCGATACCGCTGGTTCCGCCCGTAATCAGAACCGTGTTGTTGGAAACGTTCATGAATGAACTCCAGTGGTGCATAGATGCGCGCGGGACCGTCAAGGGATCAGGCAATGCTAGCGAACGCGAAAGGTTTCTATAGAAATGCGCCGGCCGTCAGTGCGGACGGTGACCAGGCCGTCAAGATCGGTTCGAAAAATTCCGGCCCGGTGGGCTCCCAGGCGTTCCAGCACCTTGGGGTGTGGATGCCGGAAGGAGTTTTCAAAACCGTCGGAGATCAGCGCGAAGACGGGCGAAACGGCATCCAGAAACGGATCGGTGCTGGAGGAGTTGCTGCCGTGGTGGCCCACCTTGAGAATGTCGGCGCGGAGCGGCTCCCCATCCATGAGAGCGCGCCGTTCCATGGGTTTTTCCATGTCTCCCGTGAGCAGAAGCGAACGCTGGCGGTAGGTGATACGAAGACCAAGCGAGTCGTTATTCATCGGACTGGCGGCTGGAACGTAGTCGGGGGGCGGAGAAATAACGTCGATGTGCGCACCCCCGAAATCGAAGCTGCGTCCGCTCGAGAGCGCCACAATTTTCACTTTCTCGGCTCGGGCTTTGTCGCTTACCGCGGACCAGGCCGCACTCGAAGGCGTCGCGCCGGTCCAAAGTTGGGAGGGATGGAAATTCTCGATGATAGCGGGCAAGCCGCCGGCGTGATCATCATGTGCGTGCGTAAGCGCCACCACATCGAGCTTGCGGATGGAACGGCTCCAGAGATAGGGCGACACTACGTCCTCACCGATGTCAAGGCGGGAGGTTGGGTGCGGGCCGAACGACAGCACTCCCCCGCCGTCAATCAGCATCAGTTTCGAATCGGGGAAACATACCAGCAGGCTGTCGCCTTGTCCTACATCGATGGCAGTGAGCTCCAGTTCACCGGGTTGGACTGCGGGCGGGAACGGATGCCAGAAAATCAGTGCAAAGAGCACCAGCACGGCGGCGAACGCGGCCACGGAACGGCGTACGGACCGGCGCAGTGTCCAGGCCAGCAGCAGCAGCGCGGCGGTAAAGAGCAGCGCCAGCCAGAGTGGCGGGGCAAGCACGCGCCAGTCAGGCTCGATGTGCGTGTGCCACTCGGCGATGCGTTCGCCCGCTTGGAGCAGCCATCCGGCCGTTAGCGCGGGCCAATGCCACATCGTTAGAATCGCAAGGAAGCCCAACGGAACCACCAGCGCCAGCAGCGGAACAACCAGAATGTTAGCGGAGATTCCGGTGAGCGAGATGCGATGGAAATAAATCGCCATGGGCAGCGCGAGACCGATTTGGATCGCGGCGGAAATGACCGCGAGCTCGTACGCATAGAAGAAGACTCGCGCCGTGACCCCAAGAACCCGCTCCCACCAGGAGCGGGGAAGCGGGAGATAGTAACTGGCCGTTTCGGCTAACAAGCGCAGCTCCAATCGAAATTGAGCGGCGCGGGGTGGAAGGCGTGGGACGCGGCTCGGTTGTGTGATTCCAACGATGCCGCGCGCATACAGCGTGGAGGTGGCTGCAAGTAGGGGAACGGCCAGCAAAGCGATGGTAGCTACCGCGAGGAACGACAGTTGAAATCCGGCCCCGAAGAGCTGGCTGGGATCGTAGATCAAGTAAACCAGGGCGACAGCGGCCAGCAGATTCAACAAGCGGCCGCGCCGGTAGAAGTAACGCGCGGCTACGTACAGCGTAAATCCGCCGGCGGCACGGATGGCAGGTGCGTTCCATCCGCAAACCAGCGCGTAGATCCACGCACTGGATGCTGTGATCAGCAGCGCGGTGATTTCCGGAAGGAAACAAAGCCGCAGGAGAAACAGCAGGAAGGCGGCAAGGATCGTAATGTGCAAGCCGTCAATCACCAGCATGTGATAGGTGCCGGTGCGGCGAAAATGATCGGTCCACAGGCGCTCCATGTGGCTGGATTCGCCGATCAGAGTGGCTTCCATCATGGCAGTGGCATAAGGATTGCCGGAGTAGAGGCGCTCAATACGCCGTAATGCTCCCGTGCGCAGTGCGAAGATCGCGGCGAAAAAACGGGAACCGCAGCGGCCGGGCTTTACCAGCACGGAACTTGCGCCGGTGGCGGCTGCAGTCCAATAAATATCGCTACGCGCGGAGAAGGCTTCGTAGTCAAACTCGCCTGGATTCTGGAAATTGCGGATGCGGCGCACACGCGCTTCCAGTTCCACCCGCTGGCCATACCTGAGGTCCGGTGGTGTCTCGCGGTCCCGAATCGCGAGGCTTACCCGCACCCTGGCTTTAGGCGCAAGCTCCAAAACGAACTGATCACGTTGCTCACTTCCGCCTTCTGAAAACGCGGGAGGAGTAACTACACAGCCATCCAGGACAACGGTTTCGCGAGCTCCCGCGTCGATTTCAGGAGGGTTGCCCGGCCGGTGCAAAACACTTAAGAATGCCCCACAAAACAAACAGATCAGCGATAAGCAGGCGGCGCAGGCCCGGCGGGAGTGCTTCCAGGCCAGATAGGTGAGCGCGCCGAGTAACGGCAGGGCCCACAGGAAGTCCAAGACGCGAAAAGGAACAAATCGAGCTAGTACCACCCCAGTGGCGACGGCTAACAGCGGCATTATTAGCGGGTTTTTTGGCAGACACCACAATAGTGGGCCTTCTAAGGCCGATTCTCACGTAACGGAATCTGCCAGGAGGAGTCCCAAAAAAGCTGAGCGTGGACTATGCAGCCATGATGGAGATTCTTTTAGTGGAGGATAACGCAGGTGACGCGGTTCTGATCCGCCAGATCCTGGCCGACGCCTCTGTGCCGGTGAACCTCCATATTGCCCGGGACGGTGAACAGGCGCTTACTATGCTAAGCGACGCTCATTTTCAGCCTGCGCTGATCATCCTGGATCTGAACATTCCCCGCATCACCGGAACCGCGCTCCTGGAACGATGGAAATCTCTACCGATTCCAGTGGTGGTCTTTAGCTCGTCTCTGAACGACGCCGAAAAGGCCCACGCGTTGGAACTGGGGGCGCGCGAGTTCATCCATAAGCCGACCGAGATGGACGATTTCGCCGGCGCTGTGTGCGGGATCATCCGGCGATGGGCCGCGCACGGCAACGAGAACGCGTGCGGCGCATGAATCGGCGAAGGGCCGAATCGAAAACCGGCAAAGCTGCCAAAATATAAAAATGCAGAAGCGAAGACTCGGTGCGAGCGATTTGGAGATCACGCCCATCGGCGTGGGCGCGTGGGCCATTGGCGGCGGAGGCTGGCAGTTCGCCTGGGGCGCGCAAGATGACAACGAATCGGTAGATGCCATTCATGCGGCGCTGGATAAGGGCATTAATTGGATCGACACGGCGGCCATCTATGGCCTGGGGCATTCCGAAGAAGTGGTGGGACGGGCGCTCGCGGGCCGGGCGCTCGCGGGCCGGGCGCAAAAACCTCTGGTTTTCACCAAGTGCGGGATCGTGTGGGATGAGACGCGCGAGCCGAAGCGGACTATTGAGCCTGAGTCCATCCGCAAAGAGGTAGAGCAGAGCTTGGGCCGGCTGAAGATGGATGTGATCGATCTGTATCAGATCCACTGGCCGGAGCCAGACAACCAGGTGGAGGCGGCCTGGACGATGATGGCGAAACTCCAGCAGGAAGGTAAGGTGCGATACATCGGAGTATCGAATTTCAACGCGGACCAAATGCGGCGCGCGCAGGCCATTGCGCCTATCACGTCGCTACAGCCGCCGTATTCGATCATCTCGCCGGATATCGAGAAGGAGATTCTGCCGTACGCGCAGGCGAATAATATCGGGGTGATCATTTACTCGCCCATGAAGTCCGGGCTGCTGAGCGGCACGATGACGCGCGAACGCATCGCGGCTATGCCGGCCGACGATTTCCGGCAGCGCACACCCAATTTCAAAGAGCCGCTGCTTTCGCGCAACCTGGAGCTGGCCGATCTGCTTGGGACCATCGGCAAGCGGCACGGGCGCACGGCGGGTGAAGTTGCCATCGCCTGGACGCTGCGGCATCCGGCCGTCACCGGCGCGATTGTAGGGCTGCGTTCCGCCAAGCAGGTGGATGGCGTGATCGGAGCCGCTGAGTTCCGGCTGAGCGCGGATGAGATCGGCCAGATCGAACAATTCCGTACTGCCGCGGTAACCGCGTAGCGCGGTGCGGACGCCAGAGTCCGCAGCCGACCCCCTGGTAAGCTTTGGTCTTGCTCGGCGACTTCCTCATCTGTATGAGAGAACAAGCGGGCAGTGCTTCTAAGTGCGGGAAGAGGGATTAGAATCGAGAGTGGCCATGACTCCCGCTTCGCCCAGCCTCTATCTGGAGCGCCCCGGTCCGGTGCAGCGTTTCTGGGGACTGTTCCGGCAGGCAGGCATCGCCGCGTTTGAGGACAACTGCTTCGGAATTGCCAAAGG
>CAVRZH010000143.1:0-36365 GCA_963725455.1 Bryobacterales bacterium | reverse complement strand
GCTCATTCCCGATCTCAATACGTCGTCTCTACCCGGTCCCCGCACCCGGTCCGACTTCTTCTTCATCTTCTTCACGGTCTGGCACGGTGATCCGACGACGGCGCAGCTCCTTGCCAACCAGCGCGGGTCTGTGGTTGGAATTCGCAGTCCATACTCGTTCTGGGGGACAGGTTCGGCCTCGATCGGCGGAATCTCCGTGGGACCATGCTGGAGGAGGCGAACCGTGACCGGTAGAAAGGACGACGGGGAAGGTAATGCTGGACGCTGCTCCGCAACGTCGGCAAGCCGGAATCGTCGTTTCCAAGAGTGGAACTTCTACCTGGCCATGTGTTCCTGGGAGCAAAATTGCTTGATTGTCAAACCGCTGGCTTCCTGCCGGCGAATGTGCTCTTGCGCCAAAGTGCATGAAGCTCTTGGGTCGGGCGCCTTGCTCATCGGGTAGACTCCTGAGAAGGGATGGGTTGATCCGCTTCGCAGGCTACCAGGGTTGGCAAGGATGGTTATCTCGGACGCTTACTGCGCAGCGTAGCCTTCTCCCACGACGGTCGGTTCCTCGCCTCGAGGAGTCCCTGATCGCACGGTGAAGGTGTGGGACGTGGGGCTCTTGAGCGTTCGGGTCGCTCCGTGCGTGAGCACCCTGTTTTACGACCTCAGACCGCAGGCGATTGCGTTCACAGTGAGCGGGGGAGTGCCTCGTCTGCTGGTTGCAGACTAATAGTGGACAAGGCTTTGCCAACGGTGCCAGTGACCAAGGAGCAGCGCGATTGATCTCCTTCTGGAGGCGGGTTCCAGACACCCCAGACCGCGTGACGGAATTCATCAGCAATACGTACGGGTCAAGGACATAAACATGGCCGTCATTGGTCAGGCCTCGCCGAAGGGGACCGGTGTCTTCACCGGCAGTACCTACACCTCCAATCGCACTTCTTTTCACGACACGCAGGACACCATCTACACACTGGCGGCCGACACCGGTGGAAAAGCTCTGCTCGACAGTAACGACCTCACGCTGGGGATCAAAGTGGTGCAGACCGACATCAGCAGTTACTATGTTCTCGGTTACTACAGCACTAATGGCGCACAGGACGGAAAATACCGCAAGATATCGGTCAAGGTGGCGTCGTTGCCCGAATCCGCCAAGATCGACTATCGCAAGGGTTATTACGCAGGCAAGGTTTGGGGCAAAATCAATTCGAGCGACAAGGAGCGTCAACTTGAGGATGCCCTCACGCTCGACGATCCGTTCACCGATCTGCCGCTGGCGATGGAAGTGGACTACTTCCAAACGGGCCGCGATAAGTATTTCGTCCCGATCACCGTACGAATCGCCGGTTCCTCGCTCGATCTTTCCCCGAAATCGACCACCGATTTGGATTTCATCGGCCAAATCCGCGATCCGCACGGAAAAATGCTGGGCGGCGTTCGGGACGAAATCAAACTAAAGCTCACCGAGCAAAATGCCGCGCAACTCGCGCAGCGCCACGTGGAATATGACACCGGCGTCACCCTGCCTCCGGGCGACTACAATCTTCGCTTCCTGGCTCGCGAAAATCAGAACGGCAAGATGGGAACGTTCGAGATGAAGTTCAACGTTCCGGATTTGAGCAAGCAATCGTCTTCGGTAAAAATGAGCTCCGTTGTCTGGAGCAACCAGCGCGAGCCTCTATCGGATAGCATCGGCACGGCGGGCGTGAATAAGAAACTGCTGGCCGAGCATCCGCTGGTCGATAACGGCACGAAGCTGATCCCCGACATCACGCGCGTCTTCCGCAAAAATCAGAAGCTTTATGTCTATTTCGAAGTCTACGATCCCGGAACCATCGCATCGCCCAGCGTCTCTGCCGAACTGATGATGTTCCGCGGCAAATCAAAAGCGTTTGAATCAGCGCCCGTTCGCGTCACCAAACCGAAATCGGGACGCGCGAACACGCTGGCATTTGAGTTCCAGATGCCTCTCGCCAACATCCCTCCCGGCCGCTATACCTGCCAGGTGAGCGTCATCGACGAACAAGCACGCAAGTTCGGCTTCGCCCGGGCTGGGCTGGTGGTGTTGCAGTAGTCAGTATTTAAACGAAAGCTGCAATCTCAATTGCTGCCCGTTGAAGTCCTTCGGAAACGGAGGAAACGGCTGGGACGCGCCGATCCCGGCTACCGCTGCTTTGTCCAGGGACTGCGATCCGGAGGGCGTCGCGATCACCAACTTTGGTACCGCTCCGTTCCGATCGATGATGAACTGAATCTGCACCACGCCGTGGTTGCCTAAATGGGCGCTCTCCGGAATAACGGCGTACCAATTCTTCTTCACCAGCGCCAGAACCTGGATCAGGTACGGCTTAAAATCGGCGCCCTTTGGGTCGCTCTGCAGTTCCAGGCTGCTGCCTAACCGCGGCATCTGACCAGGCATCCGCTGGCTGGGAGCCAAGTCCGGCGGTGGATCCAGATCGCCCACTACTACGTTGCCTTGGCCTCCGCCGCCGCGCGCCAAGTCCCGAACCACATCTTGTATGTCAGCCTTCGGCGGCAGCAGCTTGGCTTGACCCT
This sequence comes from Bryobacterales bacterium, assembly GCA_963725455.1. GTDB lineage: Bacteria > Acidobacteriota > Terriglobia > Bryobacterales > Bryobacteraceae > Palsa-89. The sequence goes on along the minus strand of CAVRZH010000143.1, from coordinate 33,824 downwards.
TGTACTCACTGGGGCCGCTTTGTCCCGGCGTTTCAAATGCGAGCTTGGGCTTTTCCACCGGCTGAATCTGTGGCGGAGGCGGAGCTTTCGGCGTTCCAGCCAGCGCGGGCGGCGCCGGCGGAACATTCTGGGCCGTGACCGGTGTCTCAATCTTGGGAGGTTCGGTAATACGCGGCGCGACATTCGCCTGCTGGGGTCCGGGTGGCTGCGGATTGGGTGGCCGGAACCTTTTCACGGCCGGCGCGGGAGGCAGACGCTCCTGGGACGCGGGACGTGGCTTGAGATCCTCCACGTTTACTTCCTTGGCCACCTTGCCCTTGTTGGGCGCCTTCTGCGTCAGGTCCTGCGGCAAATAAAGATGAACGGTCTGATGCAGATCGGAAATGATCTCGGGGCCTTCCTTCAGCGCCGGGCCGCTCAAACTTGCCAGCCAAAAAACCAGCGTAAAGATACCGGCATGGATGACCAGCGTACCGACAGCGGCCCGCCAGAACCGGTTCGAGTCCGCGGACTCGCGCCAGTCCAGTAGTAAATTAGGGCCCGAATCCGTGCCTGATGTCATACTGCCGTCATGTTGCGGGCTGCCGTCATGTTGCGGAGTGAGAGACGTTCGTCGCGCCCCTGCCGTTGCCAAAGTAGTTGCTAACTAAGTGATTGGAGCCGCTTGGTGACCAACTTCGCGTGCTCTTCGATTTTATCAAGAATCGCCCGCGCAACTTCCAGCGCCCGCAGTCCATCCTCACCGGCCACCAGCGGGCGGGTACGATTCGCCACGGCCTCCAGAAACGCCTCTACCTCCAGCCGGAGTGGCTCTTCCTTTACGGCGGGCAGCGGTTGAAATCCAATTTGCTGATTGCCGCTCACCGTGAACGCCACGGCCTCCTGCTTCTGGTAATCGAGCGAAATGTATTGGTGCGGCTGAAAGAGACGCAGCTTCCTGACCCGCTCCGTGGAAACCCGGCTGGCGGTCAAATTGGCGACGCATCCGCCCGGAAACGCCAGCCGAACATTCGCGATATCCACCTTATCGGACAAAATGGAAATCCCCGCCGCGCGAATTTCCTCGGGCATGGTGCCTGCCAGGTCCAGCACGATGTCCAGATCGTGGATCATCAGATCGAGAACCACGTCGACGTCCAGGCTGCGCGGGCTGAAGAGGCTCAGCCGGTGGATTTCGAAGAACAACGGGATGTTCGTAATCTTCTTGAGGGCCGCCACGGCTGGGTTGAAGCGCTCCAGGTGGCCGATTTGCAGGATACGTTCATGCTCCGCCGCCGTGTCCACCAAGCGCCGCGCGGAAGCAAGATCGGCGGCGATGGGCTTCTCCACCAGCACATCGATGCCGGACGCCAGCAGCTGGCAGCCCACTTCGGCGTGGAGTGAAGTGGGCACCGCCACCACCGCCGCATCTACGTTGTCCTGAAGCTCGCCCAGCGTCGCAAACGTCAGGCAGTTGTGCTCCGCAGCCGCTTGAGCAGCGCGCTCCGGGTCCGCGTCCACCACACCCACTAACGTCGCATGCAAGGATTGGTTCAGCACACGCAGGTGGTGGCGTCCGAACACACCCGCGCCGATGACGGCAACTCGAATTTTGCTCAAAATCTAACTTATCATGCGCCTGTCGACCTCATCCGCCTGGCGCATTCCTGGCAACGAAGCATGCACCTCACCGCCAATCCCCAATCCCGCGGCGTGAACGCGCCGCTTACGCTTCGGGCTCGTAGCCTGAAATCGCGATCTTGCATTCGTTCGCTCGCGCCAGCATAGCCTCCCGATCCAAGAGCAGCGTTCGCCCCGCATCCACGGCCAAAACAGTTGCACCGGCTTTCTGCATGGCCTCAATGGTCCCCGGACCCGCCACCGGAACGTCAAACAGCAAGTGCCTCCGCCGCCGCGAGACCTTCACCAGACACAATGCCTTGCCGTTCACCAACGACGCCGCGCGCTCCAGCATCGCGTCCGTGCCTTCCATCGCTTCTACCGCCACGCAAGCTCCGTCGCAGATCGCCACGCTCTGGCCTACATCCATGCCCGCCAGCGTGTTCGCGATCCTTCTGCCGTACGCGATATCGCGCTCCTCGTCCCCCGACGGTTTGCGCTTGCTCAGCACCCCCGAACCCGCCAGCAGCGGCTTCAGCAGCAAAGTGGAATCCGCCAGGTGAATACCTTCCTCGGCCAAAACCTGTGCTACGCCGCCGATCAGCGCGTCCGTATTCTTCTGCTTCAGGCTCGCCAGTAGCTTCACCAGTTTCCAGTCCGGCCGGATGGACGAAAAGATCTTGGCGTGCTTCACCTGCCCGGCCATCATCACTTCGGTGATGCCTTCTTCCTTGAGGATTTCGATCAGGCGCGAAAGCTGCCCCAGCGAGATCCAATGGCAGCGTCCAGCGAGTTGCTCCACCTCCGGCGACGCTTCTTCTTTGATCGCCAGCACCACCACGTCGTCCCCGGCCGCCCGCGCCGTTTCCAGCGCCAGCACGGGAAACCGGCCGTTGCCCGCGATCATGCCGTACCGGCTCATTTAACGAAACCACGCTCGGACCGTTCCATGAATGCCAGCAGATCGCATACTTCCGCGCACTCGGGAATTTCCGCGCGAATCCGCTCCACAGCCTGCGTGGTGTTCAGCCCGGATTTGGTCAGCAGCCGGAACGCTTTGTGCAGGCTTTCGATGGCTTCCTTGCTGAACCCGCGCCGCTCCAATCCGACTTTATTTTCGCCAAAAACTTTCGACTCCCTCGGACTCACCGTCATCGAGTACGGCAGAACGTCCTTCGTCACCACGCTGTAGCCGCCCACAAACGCGTGTTTGCCGATCCGGCAAAATTGATGCACGCCGCTGAACGCCTCAATCACCGCCCAATCTTCCACGATGACGTGTCCCGCGAACGTCACCGCGTTCCCCAGCTGCGTATGATTGCCGATCCGCACGTCGTGCGCCACGTGCGCGTAAGCCATCAGCAGATTGTCATCGCCGATCTCAGTCACCAGGCCGCCGCCCGCGGTACCCCGGTGGATGCTCACAAACTCGCGGATTTTGTTCCGGCTTCCGATGCGCGTCTCGGCGCGCTCGCCTTTATATTTCAAATCCTGGGACGCCACGCCCACCGTCGAATAAGGGAAAAAGATATTATCTTCGCCGATGCGCGCCACGCCCTCCACGTAAACATGCGCCATCAGGCGTGTGCCTGCTCCAATCTCCACATCGGCGCCAATGATGCAGCCCGGCCCAATGTCGGCGCTGGCGGAGATTTGGGCTTGTGGATCGACGATGGCGCCAGGATGGATGGCCATGCGCCGTTTAAAGGACCGGCACCGGCTCTTCGGCCACGGTCTCAGGGACGCGCGGCTCGCGATCCTGCAGCACGCACATCAGCTCGGCTTCGGCCACCACTACGCCGTCCACCGTGGCTTGCCCGTGCATTTTTGCGATCGCGCTCTTGCGCTTGGTCACTTTCATCTCAATGCGCAGCTGATCGCCCGGCCGCACTTTACCCCGGAACTTGGCCCCTTCGATGGTTGCCAGCAGCACCAGCTTGTTCTTGCGATCCGGCAGCGATTTCAGCACCAGCACTCCCGCCACCTGCGCCATGGCTTCCACCACCAGCACTCCGGGCATCACCGGATACTCAGGAAAATGGCCGGCAAAATATGGCTCGTTCACCGTCACGTTCTTGATGCCGACGATCCGCTCCTGTTCCAGCTCCAGGATGGCATCCACCAGAAGCATCGGGTAGCGATGCGGCAAAATATCGCGAATCTCCTGGATGTCGAGTAGAGGCATGCGAAGTGGCTATTATAACAGGCAGTGCATCCATTCCTTGCTTTTGCGGAGGCGAAACAGCCCGCCATCGTGACGTTGATCCGTGAGCTGGCCCGGTGCGAGTCTCCGAGCGATCAGCCGCAGGCTGTCAACCGCTTCGTGAATCTTCTGGCCGATCGGCTGGAGGGAGCCTCCCAGGTGAAGACCTTGCCTGGCGGCCGTTTTGGAAATCACCTGCGCTCGGAGTTCAAGCTGCCGGGTGCAAAGTCCGGCGCGGGCAAGATCCTGGTGCTGGCGCATTCCGATACCGTTTGGCCCCTGGGAACGCTGGCGCAGATGCCGCTCCGCGAGGAGCAGGGCCGCTTGTGGGGTCCGGGTGTGCTGGACATGAAATCGGGCATCGCGTTCTTCGTCTTCGCCATCCACACGCTTCGGATGCTCGAAATCCCGGTGCGTCGCAGCATCGTGTTCCAGGTAAATTCGGATGAAGAAGTCGGCAGTGAGACCTCGCGCCAGTTCACCGAAGAATCCGCGCGGCAAAGCGCCGTGGTGTTGGTGATGGAGCCGGGCACAGGGCTCAAGGGCAAACTCAAGACCGCGCGCAAAGGCGTCGGCGATTACTCGGTTTCAGTGAAAGGCCGCGCGTCGCACGCTGGCGTCGATTATGAAGCGGGCGCCAGCGCGGTGGTCGAACTGGCGCGCCAGATCCCGAAAATCGCGGCGTTCACCAATTTGGAGCAGGGCATCACCGTGAACCCGGGCGTGATCTCGGGCGGCACGCGTACCAACGTGGTGGCCGCGGAAGCGCGCGCCGATGTGGACATTCGCATCGCGAAATTGAAGGACGCCGCGGCGTTGGACAAGAAATTCCGATCCCTCCGTCCGGTCGACAAACGCTGTTCCATTCAGGTGGAGGGCGGCCTGAATCGCCCGCCCATGGAGCGCTCGCCCGCCATTCGAAAGTTGTTTCAGACGGCACGCGCCTGCGCTAAGGAACTCGGCGTGAAACTCGAAGAATCTGCCACCGGCGGCGGCTCCGACGGTAACTTCACAGCGGCGCTTGGCATTCCCACGCTGGATGGATTGGGCGGCGTTGGCGAAGGCGCGCACGCGGTAAACGAGAGCATACTGCTCGATCGCATTGCAGACCGCACGGCGCTGCTGGCTATGCTTTTATCGCAGCTCTGACCACGTCCGCCAACTGCTGCTCTTCCTCCGCGAACACGGTTCTGAGATCGATCAGTAGCCGGCCATCTTCAATCCGTGCCACCACTGCGGGATCGCTCAGGCGGCACCGCTGCTCCGCTTCCACAACGTCCGCGCAATCAAGCGCGATCAGCCAGCTTTCAAGCGGCTGCCCGGGCGTCGATCCGCCGCCAATCACCGAGCTGCCTTCGATCATCGCTGCGCGCAAGCCTTCCAACCGGCTCACCATCCGTTCGGATCGCAGGCGCAGGTCTTCACTCGATTGCGCGATCATGCGCAGCGCCGGAATCTGATCCCAGCGCTCCAACACCAGATTGCGCAGCGTGTTCTCGAGCGCCTGATAAATCAATTTGTCGAGACGCAGGGCGCGAAACATCGGATTGCGCCGCAGCCGCGCCACCAGCCCCGCATCGCCCGCCAAAATTCCAGCCTGCGGGCCGCCCAGCAGTTTGTCCCCGCTGAACGACACCAGGTTCACTCCGGCGCGAATGCTGTCCCCAACCAAAGGCTCTTCCACGCCGAACGCCCGTAAATCCGCTACGCAGCCGCTGCCCAGGTCTTCGTACAATGGAACGCCCCGCTCTTTCGCCAGGTCCGCGAGTTCGCGAAGCTCGGGCTTCGCCGTAAATCCCTCGATGCGGAAGTTGCTTGGATGCACCCGCAGCAACAGCCGCGTTCGCTCGTTGATGGCCTCGCGATAATCCTCGATGTTGGTCCGGTTGGTCGTTCCCACTTCGCGCAACATCGCGCCCGAGCGCTGCATGATGTCGGGGATGCGAAATCCGTCGCCGATCTCGATCAGCTCGCCGCGCGACACCACGACTTCAAATCCCGCCGCCAGTTCATTCAACGCCAGATAGATCGCTGCGGCGTTGTTGTTCACCGCAATTCCGGGCGCGCCCGTCAACCGTTCGATTAGCTCCGCCGCGTGTACATCCCGCTTCCCCCGCCGCCCCGCCGCAAGGTCGTATTCCAGATTCGAATAGCCGAAAACGGGATCGAAAGGCGCCAACGGAGCGCGGCCCAGATTGGTGTGCAGCACCACGCCCGTAGCATTGATCACCCGGCGGAGCGACGGCGCTTCCAGCTTCATCAGATTGCGCTCCACGCGCTTCTCGATCGGCACGGCGTTCGCTTGGCGTCCCGCTCGTATCTCCTCGCGCGCCTTTTCGAGCACCCGGCGCACTTCTTCCACCACCAATTTCCGCGGAAAGCGCCCCTCCAGGTGCTTCAGCCCGGTCAGCACCTGGTCTACCGCTGGGAGGTCGCGCAGTTGGTCTGGAGCCGCCACGCCACTGATCTTAGCAGGCCTGTGTTATCTTCCTGTTTTCATGGAACCCATCACGCTTCTCGTCATTTCAAGCCCGCATTACCCGTTCCTGCGCTTCCTGGATCGTCTGCCGCAGCCCGTCACCGTGCTCACTGGAAACGATCTCGATTTCCTCAAACTGCACGCTCCTGAAGCCGACGTGATCCTGAACGGTTTTCACGATGGCGCGGCGCTGCGGGCCATCCTGCCCCTCGCACAACGTGTGAAGTGGATCCATGCGCTGTCCGCAGGAGTGGAAAAAGTCCTGTCCCTGGAGCTGATCGAAAGCCCCGCTCCCCTGACCAACGGGCGCGGCGTGTTCGGTCCCGCGCTGGCCGAATTTGCGATTGGCGCGATGCTTCACTTCGCGAAAGACTTTCGCCGCTTGATTCGCCAGCAGCAGGCCGCGCGCTGGGAGCAGTTCGACGTCGGATTTCTGCGCGATCAGACGCTCGGCGTCATCGGCTACGGCGGCATCGGACGGGAAACGGCACGCTTGGCCCACGCGCTCGGCATGCAGGTGCTGGCTCTTCGCCGCCGCACTCCGTCCGCTGACCCCGACCCGGTGCTGGAGCGTTCCTTCACGCGCGAGCAATTGAACGAGATGATCGGCCTCTCCGATTACGTGCTGGCCGCCGCGCCGCTCACGCCCGAGACCCAGGGCATGCTTGGCCCCAGCGAATTCCACTTCATGAAGAGCTCGGCCGTGTTCATCAATGTGGGCCGCGGAGCCGTCGTCGACGAACCGGCGCTGATCTCCGTGCTAAACCAAGGCGCCATTCGCGGGGCCGCGCTCGACGTCTTCGAAAAAGAGCCGCTGCCCGCCGATCATCCGTTCTATCGCATGGAAAATGTTTTGCTCTCGCCGCATAGCGCCGATCACACCACCGGCTGGATGGAGCTGGCCGTGAAACAGTTCGTCGAAAACTTCGAACGTTTCCGCAACGGACAGCCGCTCGAATTCATCGTGGATAAACAGGCGGGCTATTGATCGCAGCCATGCCTGAAATCCAGCTTTCTGATATCCATGCAGCGGCGGAACGCACCCGCGGCATCGTGGGCCGCACGCCGGTCTTCACTTCCCGCACCTTCGACACGTTGGCCGGCGCTCAAGTCTTCTTCAAGTGCGAAAACTTCCAGCGCGGAGGCGCGTTCAAGATCCGGGGTGCGTCGAATTTCATTTTCTCCATCCCCCAGCACGACCTGTCGCGCGGCGTGATAACCTATTCTTCCGGCAATCACGGTCAGGCCGTCGCCATCGCCGCTGAATCAAAAGGTACGGCCGCCACCATCGTCATGCCCGCCGACGCGCCCGCATCCAAGCTAGCTGCTACGCGTGCCCACGGCGCCCGCATCGTCACGTATGATCGCGCCACCGAAGATCGCGAAGCCATCGCGCTGCGCATCGAGAAAGAAACCGGCGCCACGGTTGTTCCTCCCTACGATCATCCCTGGACTATCACCGGCCAGGGCACCGCCACTTTGGAGCTGCTCGCCGAAGTTCGCGATCTTGACGCTCTGGTGGTCCCCATCGGCGGCGGCGGGCTGATCTCGGGCAGTTCCATCGCTGCTCACGCCATTCGTCCCGGCATCCGCGTCTTCGGCGTCGAGCCCGAGCTTGGTAACGACACGCTACTCTCGTTGCAAGCCGGCCAGCGCACCGGGATTCCGTTGCCCGAGACCATCGCAGACGGCCTGCGCGCCACCAAGCCGGGCGTCATTACCTTTCCCATCGTTCAGAAGCACGTGGAAGATATTTTCCTGGTGAGCGACGCTGAAATTCGCGACGCGATGAACTTCCTGCTCACGCGGATGAAGATGCTGGTGGAACCCAGCGGAGCCGCGCCGGCCGCTGCCTTAATGCAGCACAGGCTGATGCCTGGGCTTCGGAAAGTCGGCGTAATCCTGTCAGGTGGCAACGTAGATATCGCCCAACCCTAATGGCCAATCTCGCGCGAGCGCATGCGAGCGCCTTAATCGCCCGTTTCTTCCAGGAAGCAACTTTCAAACGCCCGATCCACCAGATCGTCCGTCAATTCAAACGGCAGTTTCTCGAAATGGATCAAATCGATGGCGTGCGACAGGATATCCCGCGGATGGCAGCGCCGGAAGGGCCTCCGGGCCTTTCGATAATGTTTGTCGATGAAGCGCGCGATCAGCCCGTCGTGATGCGACAAGCTCTTCGATTCGCAGAAGCGGCGAAAAATGGTGGCGAACTCGTGCTCGTCCGGGCTGCGCAGCAGCATCTTGTATTGAATGCGGCGCAGAAACGCTTCGTCACCCAATTGTTCGGGATTTAGGTTGGTGGAGAAAATCAGGAAAGCTTCGAACGGCACCGTGATCTTGCCGCCGCTGTTGAACTTCAGATAGTCCACGCGCCGCTCCATGGGCACGATCCAGCGATTCAGCACCTCGGCCGGGGTACACTGCTGCCGGCCGAAATCGTCAATCAGGTAAATCCCGTTGTTGGCCTTTAGCTGATACGGCGCGTCGTAAACCTTCGACGTGGCGTTGTAATTCAGATCCAGCATTTCAAGCGTCAGCTCGCCGCCGGTGACGATGAAGGGGCGCCGGCACTTGATCCAGCGGCGGTCATGCCGCGGCCCGCTCGAAAATACCGACTGCTCTTCGGCCTCCTCCACCGGCTGATGATAGAGCGGGTCGAACACCTGCACGATGGTGCCCTGGCAATCCAGCGCGTGCGGCACATATACGCACGAATCGTCCACGTTCATCAGCGCCTCGGCCAGAAACGTCTTGCCGTTTCCCGGCTGGCCATAAATCAGGAACGAATTTCCCGAACTGACCGCCGGTCCGATCTGAGAAAGCACTCGCGGCGTTACCACCATCCGCCGATAAGCTTCCTGTAAGGCTTCCGGTGTCAGCCAGCCATCCGCGCGCCGCTGCTTCCGGACGATCTCCGAGTATTGAGCCAGCGGAACCGGCGCGGGCCCCGCGTACTGGTTGCTCTCCATGTACTCGCGCGCGGCGTTTTTCCCCGACTCGCCCAGCCCGAACAACACCGTGCTGTTGCCCATCCCCAGCGACTTCTTCGCTTCGATCAAATGCTGGCGCTTGAAAAAATCGATGACCCCTTCCACCAGGCTGAACTTCAGCCCCAGCGCCTCAGACAGCTCACGCCCCAGCATGTCGCCGCGCACGTATAACATCTTCAGCACCAACTGCTGCAGCGTGGACACGGCCAGCCCAGTCTCCTCCACTGTTTCAGGAGCGACCGGAATCAGGCTTTCTCCATCGAAAGCCGTCTGCGGAGCGCTGCTCAGGGACTGGGAAAGCTGTTGCAAATCGCTCGGCGCGCTTTGTCCGAGCTTAGGCGCGGCAGGGATGGTTGGAACGGTGACGGCCATGATGGTGAAGGCCCAGTTTGGGACATCGATTCGATCAACGCAATAGGAACTTCGTCCTTTTTTTCGCTAGGTTAAATTCCGGGGTTGACAGGCCGGTTCTGCATCGGCAGCGGCCATGTGCGACCTGCGCGCCGTCCACTCCGCGCCCGCCAGCACCACCAAAGCCGCCAGAAAACCCCACAGAATAATGGTCACGGTGTAATAGAAGGGGCCGTATTCCGACTGTAGCTTGGCCCGCAGAAACGGCCAGGTCCAAAGGTTGATGTATTTCAGTACTTCCAGCAGGAATCCCACGATGATCGCGGCCGGAACAATCCGCGCAGGCTTGATTTTGCAATTGGGCAGCAGCCAATAGATCAGAAACAGCACCAGCATCGACATCGGAATGGCCGCGGCTTTGAACAGCAGCAGCCCGATCAGGTTTGCCATGGAAGCCGTCTCCCGGCTCTTGATGCCCGTCAGGAACTGGTTGTTCAACACCGTCAGCGTGGTCGAAATCAGCATCAGCGCCCCGCAGGCGAAGATCAGCCCCAGGCTCACCAGCTGGTTCTTGAAATAGTTGCGGTTCTTGGGGCAATTCCAAACCCGATTCAGCGCCACTTCCAACGGCTCAAAGATTCCGCTGGCGGTGAAAAACAACAGCACCAGCGAAATCACTTGCACGGGACCGCGCGACGCCACGGTAACTTCGAAATTTCTTCGGATGAATTGTCCAAAGGCGTCCGGAAAATAGTCGTCCAGGGCGAAGTAGATTGCGCTCACCCCGGCTCTCCACTTCAGAACGTACCGGCAGATGGAAAGCGTCACGGTAAGAAACGGAAAGAAGGACAGCAACAGTCCCGCCGAAACCGAGAATGCAAAAACATGCACTTCGGTCTGCATCAAATAGCGGCAGGTGGGCAGGAGCGCGCGGCCGATTCTTCTCACTGGGTTACTCCGCGATCACGCGCCGTCCCTCCATCCGCCAGCGCCCCGACAAAACCATCCCGATCGCTTCACTGTAAATGCGATGCTCTTCCACCAGAATCCGCGCCGCCAAAGTCTCCACGGTGTCATCGTCGGCTACCGGCACGGCGGCTTGCATAACAATCGGACCCGCGTCCAACTGCTCATCGACAAAATGCACGGTACAGCCGCTGATCTTGGCTCCGTGTTCCAGGGCCTGTTTCTGGGCGTCCACGCCTGGAAACGCGGGCAGCAGCGACGGATGAATGTTCAGCGCGCGCAGTGGAAACGCGCGGCAAAACTCCGCTGTCAGAAGCCGCATGAAGCCAGCCAGGCAGACCAGGTCCACGCCGTGGCTCCGTAGTTCGGCCACTACGCGCCGGTCATATTCCTCACGCTCGACGCCCTTCGAAGGCAAAACCACGGCCGCCAATCCCCGCTCGCGCGCAATCTCGATCCCAGGCGCCTCAGCCTGATTCGAGACCACCAGCGCGATCTGCGCGTTCAGCTTTTCACACTCGATGTTTCGGGCGATCGCTTCGAAATTAGAGCCGCGGCCGGAAAGCAGGATGCCCAGCCGCTTCACACATACTCCACGCGCGGACCACGCGATTCCACCACTTCGCCCATCTGGAAGCACGCCTCACCCAGGCCGCTCAGTAGCGCTCGCGCCTTTCCAAGATTCCGCTTCGCAATCACCAGGATCATCCCGACCCCCAGGTTGAAGGTTCGCCGGTAATCGGCCAGATCCAGATTGCCGATCGCACGCAGCTCCTCAAAGAAAGGCGGAATGGTCCAACTGGAAGCGTCCACGCGCGCCGCCAGCCCCTTGGGTAGAATGCGGGGCGTGTTATCGGTGATGCCGCCGCCGGTGATGTGCGCCGCGCCCTTCAGCATCCGGGCATCGATCAACGCGCGCATCGGCTTCAGGTAGCTGCGATGCACCTTCAGCAGTTCGTCCGCCAGCGCATCGGTGAGCGGACGCCGCGCCGTCTCCAACAGCAGCTTGCGCGCCAAAGAATAACCATTGGTGTGCAGCCCGTTCGATGGCAAGCCCAGCAGCACATCGCCCGCGCGGATTCCCGCGCCAGTCAACATCTGCTTGCGCTCCACCGCGCCCACGATAAACCCCGCCAGGTCGTACTCGCCTTCCTGATAAAGCCCCGGCATCTCGGCCGTCTCGCCGCCGATCAGCGCGCAGCCATTGGCCCGGCAGCCTCGCGCGATGCCCTCAATCACCTGCCCGGCGACATCGGCATTCAGCTTCCCCACCGCGAAATAGTCCAGAAAAAACAGCGGCACCGCCCCCTGCACCGCAATGTCGTTCACACAATGATTCACCAAATCTTCGCCGATGGTGCTGTGCCGGCCCGTCAGGAACGCAATCTTCACCTTGGTCCCCACGCCATCGGCCGAACTCACCAGCACCGGATTCTTCCACCCCGACAGCAGATATCCGCCGCCGAAACTTCCGATATCGGTCAGAACAGAACGCGTGAATGTGCCGCGGGCATGCTTGCGAATCAGCGAAACCGCGCGGTCCGCCTCGTCGATGCTGACTCCCGCATCTTGATATGTAATCGCCTTCTTTGACGCCATTCGGTTGAGGGTACGCCCGGCCAACTGAGCGCGAAACCTAATGATACGCGAGATCGACACTCCGGCCTACTCTGTTCCGCGACCACCTCCCAACTTCGGGGTTATACTAAAAGCGAGTAAGTCTGTCCCTGGATCACCCGGTCCGGGAATGGGAAAGAGAGCCTTTTTGATGATCCCAACGCGCCGGTTGGTCAGCCTTCCCTGTCTCCTCCTCGTAGCTGCGGTGACCTTCACCCAACCAGCTGCCTTCGCCCAACAAGCTCCCGCCCCATCTTCGGGACAAGATAGCAAAGCAACTGCGTATTACGAGTATTCGCTCGGCCACCTCTATGCCGAGCTCGCGGCCGCCTACGGCAATCGCGGCGAATACTTCAGCAAGGCCGCGGATGCCTACCGCGCCGCTCTCAAAGCCGATCCCAGCGCCACCTTCATCGCCGAAGAACTCTCGGACTTATACATCCAATCGGGCCGGCTGCGGGAAGCCGTGCTGGACGCTGAAGACGCCATCAAGCAGAACCCCAACGATCTGAACTCGCGCCGCCTTCTGGCGCGCATCTACACCCACCTGATCGGCGATTCTCAGACTAACCAGATTGATCCCGACATGGTGAAGAAGGCCATCGAGCAATACCAGAAAATCACCGAGTCCGATCCCAAAGACATCGACAGCTGGATCATGCTGGGCCGCCTCGAAAAGGCCATCATGAACTCCACCGAAGCGATGGCCGCGTATAAGAAAGCGCTGGAGCTGGACGCCGCCAACGAAGACGCCATGACCGGTCTAGCAACGGTTTACGCCGATCTGGGCGACAACAAAGCCGCGGCCGAGATGCTGCGCAAGGTGGCGGAAAAGGACCCCAATCCCCGCAGCCTCACCAGCCTCGCCAGCGTGTATGAGCAGTTGAAGGACTATTCTCTGGCCGCGGAAATGCTGCGCCGCGCGCTCGACCAGCAGCCCGGCAATTCCGAGCTGAAAGCCGCGCTCGCCGAAGATCTACTCCTTTCCAACCAACTGGATGATGCCTTGAAGCTGTATCAGGAAGCCGCGGCCGACGATCCCAAAGACATCAAAGCGGAGCTCCGCATCTCTCAGATCTATCGCCAAAAGCAGGATTTTGCCAAGGCGCGTGAGGCCGCCGACAAGGCCAAGGAAATCGATCCGAACGATCTGGAAGTCCAGTACAACGACGTAAACTTGCTGGAGGCCGAGGGCAAGGTTCCCGATGCCATCAAGACGTTGAAAGGCATCCTGGATGCAACCGCCAAGAAGACCTACAGCGCGTCGGAAAAGGCTAGCCGGAGCTTCCTGCTCTCCAACCTGGGCGACTTGGAGCGCAACGTCGAACAGTACAGCGCTGCCGTAGATTCCTTCCGGCAGTTGGCCGACCTCGACCCCGATGGCGGTGGACGCGCGGAAGCCGAAATCATCGAGACCTACCGGGAAGCCAAGGATTATCCGAAAGCCGAAGCGGAAGCCGATTCCGCGATCAAGAAATTTCCCAAGGATCGCATCGTCTCCGCCACGCGTGCTTCGGTATTGTCCGACATGGGAAAAACCGATGCGGCCGCCGCGGAAGCCCGCAGGTTGATGGACGGCAAGAACGACCGCGAAGTGGACCTGACCCTGGCCGACATCTACGACAAGGCCAAGAACTTCGGCGAAATGGGCAAGATGCTGGATGCCGCCGAGAGCCTTTCGAAAACCAGCGAAGAGAAACAGGACGTCGATTTCCGCCGTGGCGCGATGTTCGAGCGTCAGAAGAACTATCCGGCCGCCGAAGCGGAATTCCGGAAGGTGTTGGACCTGAATCCGGACAACGACGCCGCGCTGAACTATCTCGGCTATATGCTGGCGGACCGCAATGTCCGGCTGGAAGAAGCGCGCGATCTGATCAGCAAAGCGGTGTCTCATTCTCCGAATAGCGGTGCCTATCTGGACAGCCTGGGATGGGTCTACTTCCGCATGAACAAACTGCCGGAGGCCGAAGACAAGCTCCGGGAAGCCTTGCGCTACATGTCGACCGACCCCACCGTGCACGACCATCTGGGCGAGGTCTACTTCAAAGAGGGCAAGATCCGCGAGGCCGTAGCGCAGTGGCAAAGTTCCGTTCGTGAGTATCAATCCGGACCGCCCAGCGACATGGATCACTCCGAACTCACCAAGGTTCAAAAGAAGCTGGAAGACGCCAAGGTTCGCCTGGCCCGCGAAACCGGGGGCAAGCAACAACAGTAAGGCGCGTGGGTGCGGAAGCTTCTTTTTCCGCTGATCCTGGTGGCGTGGGCCGTTCCGGCCTGCGCCCAGCAGTTCTTCACTTATGTCATGGATCTGGGCCCGGATTACGTCCAGCTGGCATGGGGCACCACGGCGGGTGAGAACACCATTGGCCGGTCGTCCCCTTCCTTCGGCGACGCCACGGTTGAAATCGCCGGCCGCAAACTAATCTCCGTCGGCAATTCCATCACGGTGGGCGATCTGGCCCCCGATCATTCCTACAACTACACGGTCTCGCTCCACGGCAAGATGCTGGGCCAAGGCGAAGTTCGAACCTGGGCCGCAAAATCGCAACAGCTCACCTTCTTTGTCGTGGGCGACTTCGGCAACGGCAAGGCTCCCCAGTACAACGTCGCCCGCGCCATGTGGCAGGAGTTCCAGCGCCGCATCGGCACCACCAATCCGGTCCGCTTCTTGCTCAGCTTGGGCGATAACGTCTACGGCGACGTCCGCGGGCTCGGCTTCGGATTCGGCCACACCGGCGCCAGCGATCAGGATTGGGGCTCCAAATTCTTCCAGCCCTATCAGCCGCTGCTCGCCTGCATTCCCTTCTTCCCCGCCCTCGGCAATCATGACGGCAACGAAACCGAGCGCCATCGCGACCTGGCCGCCATCCTGGACAATTTCGCGTTTCCACAAAACAAGCCCGCTCGCTATTACCAGTTCACGTACGGCGGCCTGGCGCGGTTCTTCGCGCTGGACAGCACCAGCAATACCGTGTCCGGACCCATGCGCCCCAACTACCTGGAAGACAGCCTGCAATTCCACTGGATGCAAACCGAATTTGCGAAGCCGCATCCGCTCTGGGTGATTCCCTTTTTCCACCACCCCATGTTCACCGCCGGCCCCGATCACCCTCCCAGCCTGGAGCAGCTTCGCCATTGGTTCGCGCTCTTCACCAATAGCGGCGTGAAGGTGGTCTTCTCGGGCCATGAACACAACTTCCAGGCGAGTGAAGTCAGCCCGGCTACCGGCGGGATCCGCTTCTTCGTCAGCGGCGCCGGCGGCGAGCTACGTCGCGGCAATGTGCAAAAGAACATGCAGCGCGCGCACATTCAGGCTTGGGCGGAGCAGAATCATTTTCTCGAAGTCGATATCGTCGGAAAAACCATGAAGGTGACTCCGCTCTCCTATGAACCGCTGAACATCGTATCCAGCGACGGCGCTCCCGTGCCCATTCCATTCACGGTTACCCTCCCCTGATCGCCGCCGGTTTCCCCGCTACAATGGGTCTCTCTATGGAACATTACACTTGGGATTCGGTTCCGCTCGAAGTCATGAGCGACATGATTTCGCGAAAAGTCATCAGCGGCGAAAAAGCCATGATCGCGCAGGTCTTCTTGAAGAAGGATGCTGTCGTGCCCGAGCATCACCACGAAAGCGAGCAGGTGACCTTCATTCTGGAAGGCGCGCTGAAGTTTGAATTGGAAGGTAAGGAAGTGGTGGTGCACAAAGGTGAGGTGTTGCGTATTCCATCCTTTGTGCCGCATCGCGCCGTCGCCCTGGAGGACACGCTCGATCTCGACGTTTTTTCGCCCATTCGCCAGGATTGGCTGACCAAGGACGATGGCTACTTGCGGCGCGGCGAACGCGAAACTACCTGAAGCAGGGCCGGCCTCAACTGCACCCGAGTGAAAACCGAAGCGCTGCGCAGACCTTCTGCATCCGTTGATGGCTCAGGCTACCGACTCGTTTTCCCAGACGCTCTTGCGAAACCGTCACGGCGTTGTGTAAGTTCACCGCGCATGAACCTTTCATCCCGTCATCCACGTCCAAAATCACCTCCGACGGTACGTCTCGGATAGTGGAGGTTATCGGGGCCACGGTTACGGTGGAAAGATGGCCGATGGCGCTGTCGCGGGTTAATACGAGAACGGGCCGCTGCTTGTCGGGTATCCCAAAGCGGTACAGGTAAACATCGCCACGGTTCACTCCTCGGGCCAAACGGCAGCCTCCTCCCAGGGACGGCACTCTTCGATGCGCTGAGGTTTAGCTTGATATCCCCGCCGATCGCGCGCCTCGAGCTCTATCGCGTGCAGGCGTTTCAGATGTTCTTGAAGCGCCTCGCGAATGAGCGCCGACCGATTCACCTTCTGTCGCTTGGCGGCCACGTCGGCAGCCTGAAGGAGTTTTGTATCCAGAACAACCTGTATGGTTTCCATTGTGGATTCCTATCCACAGTATACTCAACACCCCGACCAAACGCCGGTCCGCGAACCACCCCGGCGCGTACCTGGCCCCAATCCCCCCCCCAATCCCTGCCCGGTGATGACTGATATAGCGGAGCTGGCTGATATAATGACCGTCGCTGGGAGGCAAGATGAAAAAGTTGTTCTGGATGGTTCCCGTCGTGGTGGTAGTCGTCGGCGCGGGTTGGATTTTGCAAGGCGCCGGAGGCAAAGTCGACAAAATCGATAGCAAAGACCTGCTCACCGGCCAGCAAGCCTTCGCCGATTATCGATCCGAAAAACCCGGGCTGTTTCACAAGATCACCCCGGCCGATCTTCCCAAGCCCTACGCCACCAAGTCCAGCGCGAATTTTCCCAAGGTGGTCCCCAAGCCCGACAACATGTGGCCCATGGCGCCTCCTGGTTTCAAGGTCGAACTTTATGTCCACGAAGGCGTCACCGAGCCGCGGCAGATTCGCATGGCTCCCAATGGCGATTTCTTCGTGGCCGACAGCATGCCCGGCGAGATCAAGGTTTTTCGCGGCCGCAGTGCCGACGGCAAGCCGGAACAGGTTTCCACCTTCGCTACCGGATTGAAGCAGCCCTTTGGCATCGCGTTCTATCCGGTTGGCAACAACCCCCAATGGATCTATATCGGCAACACGAATTCAGTGGTCAAATTTCCGTATCACACGGGCGACCTGAAAGCCACCGGGCCGGCCCAGACGGTGATCGCCGAGCTCCCCACGGGCGGCTTCCACTGGACTCGTGACGTGGTCTTCTCCAAAGATGGCAAGCGCATGTTCGTGGCGGTAGGTTCGGGATCCAACGTTGACGACCCGGATACCCATCCCAAAGAAATGCACCGCGCGGACATTCTCGAGTACACGCCTGATGGCAAATTCGTGCAGATCTACGCAGCCGGAATTCGCAACCCCGTGGGTCTCGCGATCAATCCACAGACCGGCGAGCTCTGGTGCTCAGTGAACGAGCGCGACGAGCTGGGCGATAACCTGGTGCCCGACTACATCACGCACGTCAAGGAGGGTGGCTTCTACGGCTGGCCCTGGTACTACATGGGCGCCAATCAGGATCCACGGTTGGAAGGCAAGCACCCCGAACTCAAGGATAAGGTGATCGTGCCGGACGTCCTGATGCAGCCACACAACGCGTCGCTCGGCATCACGTTCTATGAGGGCAATCAATTCCCCAAGGAATATCGCGGTGATCTGTTCGGCGCCGAGCACGGCTCCTGGAATCGCTCCACGCGCGCCGGCTACGAGGTTGTTCGCGTTCCGCTCGAAAATGGCCATGCCAGCGGTGTTTACGAGGATTTCATCACTGGATTCGTCACGCCGGACGGCAACGCTTGGGGCCGGCCCGTGGCGGTAGTAGTCGCAAAAGACGGCTCACTGTATTTCACCGACGACGCCTATAAGGCCATCTGGCGCGTCAGTTACACCGGCAAATAAGCCCGCTAAATTAGCGACAAATAGGAGAAAATCGACATGAGATCTTGGACCATTTTCGCGGCTTCTCTGGCCCTCGCCGGCGCCGCGCTCGCGCAGAATAAGGGAGGCGGAGGCGGCATTCCTTCGCCCTTGAAACTCACGGTTTCCGGCTATAGCGACGGCGGCGCCATTCCCGAAAAGTACACCTGTGCCGCCAAGCCGCCGGGAGGATCCCCGCAGATCGAGTGGAGCGGCGCACCGGCCGGCACCATGTCCTTCGCGCTGATTTTCCACGACGGCGACGTGCATCCCGGAAAATCCTTCGATGATGTTACGCATTGGATCGCCTGGAACATTCCTGCCAGCTCCACCGGGCTGCCCGCGGATGTGGCCGCCAAGGCCGATTTGCCCGATGGCACCATGCAAGGCGTGAACATCGCGCGCAGAAACGGCTACATGGGCCCTTGCCCGCCTCCGGGTCTGCCGCATCACTACACGCTGGAAGTTTACGCGCTGGATAGCAAGCTCGAGATTCCCGCCACCTCCAACCGCGACGAGTTGGAAAAAGCGTTGAGCGGGCACATCCTCGCAAGCGGCGTCTATAACGGTGTGTTTCATCGCTAGCAATGTCTGAACAGAAACCGGGCGAAATTTCACGACGGGCGGTAATCGCGAGCGCGGCTCTGGTTCCAGTTGCGGCGCTCGCCCAACAGCCGGCCGCTGCTCCCCCGCCAAACGCACTGTCCGACGGCCAGCTCCGGCTTCTGGCTGCCTTCGTGGATCGCATCATCCCCAAAGATGAGCTCGGCCCCAGTGCGTCGGAGAGCGACGTTCCTATTTACATTAATCGAGCGCTGGGCGATTATCTGGCTGGCGAGAAGGCGGCGTTCATCGAAGGCCTGGAGGCTACGGATGCCTTCGCCCGCCGGTCGCAGAGCCAGGCGTTCATCGAATTGGCGCATGAGAAGCAGGACGCTGTCCTCACCGCCATGGAGAACGGAACCGCCGAAGGTTTCGCCAACGCCCGGGCTTTCTTCAATCGCGCGCGGCGGTTGACCATGGAAGGAATGTTCGGCGATCCGTATTATGGCGGCAACAAGAATTTCGCGGGCTGGGATCTGATCAAGTACCCTGGTCCACGGCTCGCCACATCGCAGGACGACCAGAAGATGGGCGTGGAAATTAAGCCGTATCATCACTCCGCGTACGGCGCCGCCGGAGAAAATCATGGCCATTAATCTGAAGCCCGTGGACGTGGCCGTGGTGGGATTGGGCGCGGCCGGTGGCGTAGCGGTTTTGCCGCTGGCGCGCGCCGGATTGAAAGTGGCCGGCA
This sequence comes from Bryobacterales bacterium, assembly GCA_963725455.1. Lineage (GTDB taxonomy): Bacteria > Acidobacteriota > Terriglobia > Bryobacterales > Bryobacteraceae > Palsa-89. Next base: position 14,410 of record CAVRZH010000143.1, on the reverse strand, counting down.
TCGAAGCAGGAACCTGGATGGATCCCGCCAAAGATTTCAAGCCCGACGAAATTCACAACAACGTGCGCGGCTTGGTGACCACCGTACCCAAGGCCAAACTGGAAATTCCCACCTTTCGCACCAGCCCCGATGCTAAAGCGCGGCAGGCGGCGGCGCATCCGATGATGAACGCGGTGGGGGGCACGTCCATCCACTATCACGCGCAAAGCTGGCGCCTGAAGCCTTGGGATTTCAAAACGCGCTCGGAGACCATCAAACGTTACGGCGCGAGCTTGCTTCCCAAAGGATCGACGCTGGAGGACTGGCCCGTCAGTTACGACGAACTGGAGCCGTTCTACGATATTGTGGAGCACGAGGTTGGCGTTTCCGGCAAGGCGGGCAACATTCAGGGCAAGCTGGATCCGGCCGGTAACGTCTACGAAGGACCGCGCCAGCGCGAATATCCCATGCCTCCGCTGCGCACCTGCGATTATTTGGATCTCATGCACAAAGCCGCGTTATCGCTCGGCTGGAAGCCCTTTCATGCGCCCGCGGCTATCAACTCGCAGCCGTATCGCGGTCGGGCCGCTTGCGCCTATCACGGCTATTGCGATCGCGGCGGGTGTCATGTCCGGGCCAAGAATTCCACCTGTTTCACCACCATCCCCGAAGCGCAGAAAACGAAGAACCTGACCGTGTTCGATGGCGCGCAGGTGACGCGCATCGTGTCCGATAACAATGGCAAAGTTAGCGGGGTGCTTTACATCCGCGATGGCAAGGAATATTTTCAGCCGGCCAAAGTTGTGCTGGTGAGTTCCTACACCTACGAAAATACCCGCCTGCTGCTGCTCTCGAAATCCAAGGCCTTTCCCAACGGCCTGTCGAACAATCACGGACAAGTGGGCAAGCACTATTTCGGGCATTGGGACGCGCAGGCAGGCGTGGGTGTGACGGCGCTGTTTCCGATGGACATCAACACCTGGTATGGCGCCATGCTCTCGCAAGGCGTAGTGGTGGATGAGTGGGCCGACGATACGTTCGATCACACCGGGCTTGGGTTCATCGGCGGGTCCAGCCTCTGCACCTTCATGGAGAAGCATCCCATCGGCGGAGCCAGTATGCCTACGTTCGGCCGCGCACCTGCCTGGGGCTCCAAGTGGAAACAGTTCGTACATGAGAACGCCGGGCGTTGGACCAGCGCGTATCTGCAGGGCAACAGCTTCCCGTACGAGAACACCTATCTGGATCTGGATCCGGAAGTGAAGGACCCCTTGGGCGATCCGGTGTGCCGCGTTACCAGCGGGCCCAAGGAAAACGAGACGCGCGCTGCGAATCACTCCCAGGACAAAATGGAAGAGTGGTTCCGCGCGGCGGGTGCCATTGAGGTAGTGAAAGGCCGGCCATTTGGCCCCGCACTATCCACCCACACCTACGGCGGCACGCGCATGGGCGACAGTCCCGACACCAATGTAGTGGATCGCTGGGGCTTCTCGCACGAAGCGCCGAACCTCGGCCTGCTGGGCGGTTCGGTGTTCGGCACCAGCGGCGCGCGCAATCCCACACTCACCATGCAAGCGCTGGCCTGGCGCACCGCCGATCACTTAGCAAAAAACTGGAAATCTATAACGGGCTAAGTTACTTCCCGCCGAGCTCTGCCAGCACCAGCTTGGCGTTGCGAGACGCTTGGTCTTGCATCGGATTCGCGACAGCCGCCGCTTGCTGGAAAAATTGCAACCCCTGGCGCATCTGGCCGCGATCGCCAACCGCCTTGCCCATGCTGTAGTTGGCCAAACCAAGATAGAAGAGCGCCATTCCTCGCAGTTGCTCGTCCCCTTTCAGCTCCGGAAGTGCGGCGCGCAGCGCCTTATTGGCCGGGCCATACTTTCCTTCCAGGCTGTAGCCTACGCCAACGTACCAATTCGCCCTGCCCACAATGCCCGCCTTCTTAGCGGCCCAATCGGCATCGCTCTCACCCTCCTCTTTCGGCCGGGTTTCGATAGCTTCCAGCGCCCTGCCGCCATAAGTCACCACGCCGGCTCCCTTCTGTGCGCGCAAGGAGCAGTCTGCGGCCACCAACATGGCTTCGGCGTTCTTGGATCCTCCCCCGGACATTCTCTCAGCGGCCGGGCAGGCCTTGGATCCCTCGCCTGCTTTCTCGAGGTCGGCAAAATAACTTCCCGAAATCATCGGCAGGTACTGGCTCTTGGGATTCTGCTTGATCAGAGTATCCACCAGTTCCACTACCTGCTTGGGCTCGGCCTTCAATGCCACTACGTACAGCGCGTAGTCGGCGTACTCCTCCACTTCTTTGGCGTACTCCAGTTGATGCTTGTCGTCGTCATTGGCGGGAGCTTTCGCTGTAGCGGTGATTTTGTGCGCGGCCTCCGACGTACGAGCGGACCACTTCTGGGTCTCCGCGATATCGCCCTTGGCCACCGCGGCCTTCAACGCGTAATACGCCGCGTCCATGTCCGGGCCGTTGGCGTACGCCGCATCGGCCGCTGCCAGAACCTTGTCGTAATCCTTTTGCGCCAGGAGAGACGATTCCAACTGCGACGCCACCCACCCTGCAGCCTCATGCTTGGGATACTTCGAGAGAAAATCCTGAGACAGAGAAATTTTCCTGGCATCGTCCGTTTCCTGGCCAATGGCCTGCAGCGCCTGTCCTTCGGGCGTGTTTACGTTGATCGTGAAACTTTGCTTTTCCTGCGCGTGAACCGGGAGAACGCAAGGCAGAGCCAGCAAGAACAAGCCGGCGACATAACTTTTCATGAAAAAGCTCCTATCCGTGGAAATTTATCACACTCTAGGGCCCAATGGTGCATCGCCCGTATTTTCTCTCGCCAAAATGCAAGATCCCGGGTGTGGCAACGTACTCCCCATTCTGACTTCTGGCTTCTGAATCCTGTCTTCTCTCTTCCCCATACTGCCTCTACAGTACTAACCCCTGTCCGCCGATCAATTCAAGGCAAGCTAAAACCTAATCTTTGTAAAGCGGGAGACTCGTCCGGTGTTTCCAATCGTCGGTATCCTCGTCGTCCTCGGCTGTATTGCCGGCGGCTATCTCATGGAAAAAGGGAACCTTTTGGTTCTCATGCAGCCCGCGGAACTGATCATCATCGGGGGCGCCGCCATTGGCACCGTTCTCATTGGTAATCCGCCGTACATTTTGAAGTCGATCATCACCAGCATCCTCTCGGTCTTCAAAGGCGGCCACTACACCGCCACCACCTACCTGGATACGCTGCGCTTTCTAAACGACTTCTTCGGCACCTCGCGCAAGAACGGCATCACGGCGCTGGAAACCGATCTCGACGAGCCCGACAAGAGCGCCTTGTTCAAACGCCATCCTTCTTTCGCCAAGGACAAAGAGGCCATGCACTTCTTTTGCGATACCATGCGAACCCTACTGGCGGGCGGAGTGGAAGTTCACGATTTGGACCAGATCATGGAGACCGATCTGGAAGTGCTGCATAAACAAGCTTTGCTGCCCGCTGCCGCCATTTCCACCATGGCCGACAGTCTCCCGGGTTTGGGAATCGTGGCGGCCGTTCTGGGAGTTGTTATCACCATGAGCGCGCTGGGTGGACCGCCGGAAGAAATCGGGCACAAGGTTGCCGCGGCGCTGGTGGGAACGTTCCTCGGCATTCTGCTGTGCTATGGATTCCTTGGCCCCATGGCCGCCAACATCAAGAAGCAAACCAATGCCGAGAGCGAATACTTCCTTTGCCTGCGCATGGGTTTGCTGGCCTTTATGAAGGGCGTGCCACCCATCCTGGCGCTGGAAGCCGCTCGCCGCGCCATCCCCCATCACGTCAGACCCACATTCCAGGAAATGGATAAGGCGTGCCGGAAACCCGCCGGCGCTCCCGCCGAGGCGGCCGCTTGAGTGCGAAAAAAGGCCCCGCGCCAATCATCATCATCCACAAGAAGGCTGACCACCATGACGACGAGCATGGCGGCGCCTGGAAGGTAGCCTACGCCGACTTCGTAACGGCCATGATGGCGCTCTTCATCGTTCTTTGGCTGCTGAGCGCCAGCGAAAAAGTCCAGAAGGCGGTCGGCGGCTATTTTCAGGACCCAACCGGCAAGGGCCACGAGGTTGGTTCCACCAGCGCCGGCGTCGGCGAAACCCTTTCGCTCTCCGAGAAGCAGTCTGAAAGAGATCAAAGAAAAGATCGAACAGGCCATGAAGGCCATCCCTGCGTTCAAGGACATGCAGAAGCAGATCAAGATGACCATGACGGCGGAAGGGTTGCGGATCGATCTGCTCGAAACCAAACGCGGGCTGTTTTTTGAAACGGGCAACCCGACACCCACTGAAGCGGGAGGCGAACTGCTCAAGGTTCTTGCGGGAGAACTGATGAAACTCCCCAATAAAATCGCGATCGAAGGCCATACTGACTCCACTCCCTACGGCCGTCCCGATTATTCCAACTGGGAACTTTCGGCGGATCGCGCCAACGCGGCCCGCAGAATCCTGACCGAGGCCGGACTGGAAGATAACCGCATCAGCCAGGTTCGCGGATTCGCCGACCAGCGCCTGCTGCTGAAAGATGATCCCACCAATCCCTCCAACCGGCGCATTTCCATCATCGTCCGCAATCAGGGAATGGACGCGCAGGAAGAAAAGCTTGCCGATACACCCGCCGCCGCACCGGCAAAACCGGCTCCCGAAAAGGCTTCGGCCGTCATGCTGCCGCCTCCGGCCGCTGCGAAGAAATAAATCTCCTTCGGCTCGCCTGTTGTATACTTCAGCTTGAAATCCATGTCCAAGGAGACCTTCGTGAACCGCATCTCGACCCTCACCCTGATGGGAGCTCTGATCGGCGCTGCAGCCCTCAATGCTCAAAATCCGCTTTCTACCGATGCCAAGAATTTTTACAACGGCATAAAGGGCACCTTGACCAAGGCCGCCGACGAAATGGGCGACGCGGATTACTCGTTCAAAGCCAGTCCCGCGGAGCGGACTTACGGCGCGATGGTGGGACATGTGGCCGATGTTCAATTCGCGTTGTGCGGCAACGCCAATGGCGAGCAGAAGAAGAGCGATGCGGAGAAGACCAAGACCGCCAAGGCGGATCTGGTGGGCGCTCTCAAAGCGTCCTTCGATTATTGCGACGGCGTTTACAACGGCCTGACGGACGCCGATGCGGCAACCATGGTGCCGCTGTTCGGTCCCAGAAAGGCGACCAAACTAGCCGTGCTTTATTTCAACATCGGACACGATAACGAAATGTATGGACAGATGGTGGTGTACCTGCGTCTCAAAGGCCTGGTTCCTCCGTCCAGCCAGCGCCGCCAGCCCTAGCGCGCTCTATTCGTAAAATTGCGGAGCTTTCTTTAGCTTCGCGAACGCCGCGTAGTCGTGCTGGATCCAGAGTTGCGCGCCGCTCTGCTTCAGAAACACTTCGATTTTCTCGCGTGTCGCGGCGGTCTGCGCTTGATCATAATCAAACGTCGGCACGCGCTTCAGCTTGCGCTCTTCCGGATAGTGATACAGGTCGCCGCTCAGTACGATGGGCCCGGTTTTCGCAAGCTTCAAAAACAAAACCTGATGGCCCGGGGTGTGCCCGGGCGCCAGCTTCATCACCACCGTTCCATCGCCAAAGACATCGTAATCGTCGGTGGGAATCAGGATGGTTTTGCTGTTCTTGAGCGCGGAGTAGTTGGCCGGATTCATCTTGTTATCGGGAAGCTTCGGCGCGAACATGGCATCGCGCTCCACTTTGCGCGCCAGCCACGTGGCGTCCGCGAACTGATTGGCGTTGGCCACGTGATCGTAATGATAGTGCGAAAAGGCCAAGTACTCGATGTCCGAAGGCTCGTAGCCGATCTTCTCCATCTGCGACCTCAGGGTTTCCGTGATGGTGGCATAGCCTTCCAGCGCCGATTTTGCTCCCGGCTTCAAAGCGCTGTCGGGCACCGCGCCCACATCCCACATAAGCGTTCCTTTGGGATGCACGATCAAATAGCAGCCTACCGAAAGATTGGTGGTCGCCAGCTCTTCCTTTTTGAAGCGGAACCGTTCCGGATCGGAGATGTCCAGACTGCCGCAGTTGAATACGTACAGGCGGAGTGTTTTGGGCGGCGCCGGAGGTTTGTGTTCGGCGCGCAGTGCGAGGGGCGCGATCAAAATGGCAATGCTGAGCGCAATTTTCTTGAACATGGTTTTGAATCAGCACCAATCATACTATTTCGGAGTGGCGCCCCCTGGGGAGCTAACTTACCTGAGACGCCCCGCCCGTCCCTTGCTATCATGAAGGCGGAGGTTTTTGCATGGGTCCCGTGGGTGTGCAGGAGATGATGGTCATTTTCCTCGTCGCCCTTGTCCTGTTCGGCCCTAAGAAACTGCCCGAGCTTGGCAAGACGATCGGAAAAGCGATCACGGAGTTTCGCCGCGCTCAAAGCGAACTCAAAGCCACTTTCGAAACACACATGCGCGAGTTGGAGAAAGAGAGCGATTCTATCAAGGAAGTTACTCGCAGCTTTACCAGCGAGATTACCAACCACTACACCGGATACGATTCCTCTTATTACGATTCCGGCGCCTTTGGCGCCAGTACATTACCCCCCGACGCAAATCCATCCACCGTAAGCGCACCCGCACCTTTGGGCGCCGAATCCAGCGTGTCTCCGAACGAACCCGATCAGCGGCAACTAACGGCCGGGGTCGAGGCGCCAGTTAATGGAACCGTAGCGCGGAACAGCGCGACCAGCAGCGAGCGTTCTTCCGGTCACGTAGCGGAAAGCGCGGTCAGCCAGCCTGCCGAGCCGGAGTCCATTAACACCTGAGAGACAGCGCAGAAAACGTAGCTCAGCATGGAAGACGATAAGCGGGGAGTTCCTCCTCCCGAAGGGGAAGGAGCGCCCGAGGTTTCGAAAACCCCCGAGGTTTCAGCTGAAGTTGTCGCCACTCCAACCGTGGAAGTGGTGACGGAAACCGGTCTCATCCGGCGTCCCCCACCACCTCCGCCTCCTCCCCCGGCAGTGAATCCCGAGGACCAAGAGGAGGACAGCATGTTGCGCATGTCCTTCATGGAACATCTGGAGGAATTGCGCACCCGTATCATCCGGGCCCTCTACGGCCTGGGGCTGGCCTTCGTCTTCGCCCTGATCTTCGCCGGCAAGCTGTGGGACATTATCAGCGACCCGGCTGTCGAAGCTTTGAAGCACTTGCACGTTGAACCGCCGCAACTGGCGCAGCTCACCCCCATGGAAAGCTTCTCCATCATTTGGGTGCAACTGCCGCTGGTGTGTTCCATCTTTATCGCGTCGCCCTGGATCGTTTATCAGGTTTGGGCTTTCATTTCTCCCGGCCTTTACAAAAAAGAGCGGCGCCTGGCCCTCCCCTTTGTGCTTTTGACCGCAGGCCTGTTCATCACCGGCGGTTGCTTCGCCTACTTCCTGGCTTTTCGTTACGGCCTGGAATTTCTGCTGGGCATTGGCATGAGCAACAACGTCCGGCCGGTGGTCTCCATCACCGAGTATTTCGATCTGTTCGTCAACGTCACGCTGGGAGTTGCGCTGGTTTTCGAACTGCCGGTCGTCATCTTCCTGCTGACTCTGCTGCGTCTGCTTTCGCCGCGCTTCCTGCTGCGACATTCCCGTTATGCCGTCCTGGGCATCGTCATCGCCGCAGCCATCATTACGCCCACACCCGACGTTTTCAACCTGATGCTGTTTGCCATCCCGATGTGTGCGCTGTACTTTGTCGGCGTCTTTGCGGGCCTAGCTCTGGTGATGCGTCGCGAAGGCCGCACTTTGCCCTGGGGCAAGATCATACGGGTTGCGTTGATTGTGCTGCTGATTGGCGGCGCTATCACCGCCCTGATGCTCCATTTTCATCTGCATTTGATAAAAAGCTGGCCTTACCTGACGAAGTAGGCTTGCGCGCTATTCCTACTAGTTATAGAGGACTATGTCTGGACTCCGGGAGCCGGTCCCGAAGACAGCACAAGCGCATAAAGACGACGAAATTGCTGGATTTTTCCTCCGTAGTCGTCTACGATAGAGGAACCCCGAAGACATTTTTCACGATGGATATCGTCAAGGCATTGCGAGAGCTGTACAACGAGAAGAAACGCTTGGACGCCACCATCGCTTCGCTCGAAGCGCGCGTGAAAGCCTCCGGCTCCGGCGCGAAATCCAGCAAACGACGCAGGGGCAGAAAAAACATGAGCGCCGCTGAGCGGCTGGAAGTATCCAAACGGATGACCTTGTATTGGGAAGCCCGCCGCGCTCAGATCAACCCGCCGGCCACCCGCGAAGACCAACAGGCCAGCGGCACGTGTGCGGACTGAAGCGCAAGTCGCGGCACGGGGCGTTTACTTCTTAAAAAACCAAAGCCAAAAGTACTGCCCGCCCGAGCCGTGCCGGTACCTGGGCTCGAACCCGCAGCGAAACGCCATGTCCACTGCCTGGCGCTCTGAAAACGGCACTCCCAGCCAAGTGTCATCCGGCTTCGTCTCTAACGTGCTGTCGCCCTGGACCTGAAATTTGAACAAGGCGCCGGGGCGCAGCAGGCGATTCACTTCCCGAACATAATTCTCAATGATCTCCCGACTCGGAATATGTTGGAACACAATCGAAGAAAACGCGAAGTCAAATTCCAATTCAGGCACTACCGCCAGGTCCTTGCCGCTATTCTGATAGACAAAGGCATTCGGACGGTCCACTAAACCCGCTTTGGCTTGGCGCACCATTTCGCCGCTGACATCAACACCGTGGACTTCGCCAAAAAGGCTCGCCAGCGCTCGGGTCACCCGTCCGGCGCCACACCCGATTTCCAGGACGCGCATATCTTTCGATAGCTTTCCCTGACAAATGTTTACAAGGTCGGTCAGGATCTCATCGGCGACGGTTTGCTCGCCGGACGCAAAGAACTCCTCGTCAGTCCACTCCGCGGTGGCGGTGTTCACGTAGTAGCGCGCGTTCTCCTTCGCCCTTTGGTCCCAATCCTCGCGCATCTTTCGCAATTGCTCTTCGGTGCTCATCTCACTCATAACATGTCGACTTGTAGCCATTCTCCCATATGCTTATTTCAAGCCGCGATGAAACTACAACGCAAAGAGTACTGGCCCAGAGTCATTATCAAAATGTTACCGAATCGCTCGGAAACAGCCCTCCAGCTATTGACCCTGCTCTGATAACAGTTTAGAGTCTTAGAGACAAGAGAAGAAATGGAACAGCGTAAAGCGCAACGATTCGAATTGAAACTGCCCCTGGAGCTGATCCGCAAAGGTTCGCAGGCGCTCTCAGAACACGGCGAGACCAGAAATCTCAGTTCCGTGGGAGTGCTCTTTGAAGCCGGCGCGACATTGCGAATCGGCGAGCCGGTGGAGTATATGATCACCCTTCCCGCCACGCAGGACCACGCGAGCAACAAAGTTCGTCTGCACTGTCTGGGAAAGGTTGTGCGCTTCTCCCCGGAAACGGGAGTGGCCGCCACGCTGGAACGTTACGAGTTCGTCCGCTAACCCTTCGTTAATTCCCGCAGTAACTGCATCGTTGCATGCTTTCCGGTTTCGCCCACTTCTCCCACCGGGCCCACGCAGGCCGGACATCCCGCGTCACAACTGCAGCGTTGCAGCACTTGGAGCGCGCCAGCAAGAAGCTTTGCGCGTAACTGGAACAAGGGCTGGCTCTGCCCGATACCACCCGGATAATTGTCGAAAAGAAAAAGATCCGGCTCGAAGCTTGCGGCCGTAGCGGAGATATCCTCAGTGATAGCTATACCCAGATCCCTGGGATCGCACATCAACAGCAACGCCGCGACGGTTCGCATCACCTGCGCCAAGCCAGTGAGCCCGCTCTGTCTCTCGGTGGGCGTCATGTCCGGAAATCGCGCCAGAAAATTCTCGGGAAGATGCAGCCAAAACGCGGTGGTGTGCAATTCCTGCTCCGGCATCGACAAATTGCCCGCGCCGATATTCTCCATCGTGTAGAACTTCAGTTTCTTGAAGCCCACTACCTGCGTGTTCACGCGCACATCGCCATGCGCTGCCCGAGCGCCATTCAAATCCGCCGATTCGAACTCCTCCAATTCTTTCACCTGCGTATAGTCGATGGCGTCGGTGAAATAGTCGCTGTCCACGCGCCGCACATAGGCCTTGCGGCCTTCGTAGTCCAGCTTCTCCACCTGGAACTGCCGCGCTTCGTGCAGGTAGATGGCTTTCTCGTGCAGCGTGGTCAACGCCGCGCTAAAAGACACTTCCGCAATCACCTGATGATCGCCGGTGATATCCACCACAATGAAGTTGTCGCTGGAGATCGCACGCAAGCTCACTGCGTCGGCCGGATAAGTGTCAGACGTCCAGTGCCAGCAGCCGTTGGAGCGATGCAGGAGGCCAGCCTCGTCCGCCAAAAATCGGCACAGTTCCGCGGGATCATGCGGGCCAAATTTCTCGCCGTCGCGAATGGGCAGCTCGAAGGCCGCGCACTTCAGATGATTGAGCAGGATCTCCAGATTGTCAGCGTTGATATGCGCGTGCTCGGGCGACCCTTCGAAGAAATACTCGGGGTGCTCCACGACGTATTGATCCAGCGGCGCGCTGGATGCCACCATTACAGCCAGCGACGCGCTCTGCCGCCGGCCCGCACGCCCGGCCCGCTGCCACGAGGATGCAATAGAACCGGGATATCCGGCCATCACCACCGCGTCCAGCGAGCCGATGTCCACGCCCAGTTCCAGCGCATTGGTCGCCACCACGGCACGGATTTCACCCGCGCGCAGTTTGCGTTCGATCTCGCGCCGTTCGCGCGGCAAGTAGCCGCCGCGATAACCTCGAACCGCTTCGCCCGGCAGAGGCCCGCGCTCAATGGCATCGCGCAAATACTTCACCAGAATCTCGGTGGCCAGGCGGCTGTTTGCGAACACCAGCGTCTGCTGGTGGCGCTCGATAAACTCGATTGCGATGCGTCGCGTCTCCTGCAGATACCCCCGCCGGATGCCGAGCTGTTTGTTCACCACCGGCGGATTGTAGAAGACGAAATATTTTTCGCCGCTGGGCGCGCCATTGCGATCCACCAGTTCGAATGGCGCCTCCGTTAGCGCCTCTGCCAGTTCCTTGGGGTTGGCGATGGTGGCCGAGCAGCAGATGAATTGCGGGTTCGATCCGTAAAATTCGCAGATGCGCCGCAGACGGCGCAGCAGATTCGCCAGATGGCTGCCGTATACGCCGCGATAATAGTGCAGCTCATCGATCACGACGTAGCGCAGGTTCTCAAAACATTTGGCCCATTTGGTGTGATGCGGCAAAATCCCGCTGTGCAGCATGTCGGGATTAGTGAGCACCACGTTGGCCCGCTCCCGGATGGTGCGCCGTGCGTCCTGCGGCGTGTCGCCGTCATACGTGAATGCGCGAATCTCAGAACCCATCGCATCCACCGCGGCCTGAAACTCGTGCAACTGGTCCTCCGCCAGCGCCTTAGTGGGGAACAGATACATGGCGCGAGCGCTCGGATCCTCGATCAGCCGCTGCAGCACCGGCAGGTTGTAGCAGAGCGTTTTGCCGCTCGCGGTGGGCGTCACCACTACCACGTTCTGGCCAGCCGCGGATCGCTCAAACGCGTCCGCCTGATGAACGTAGAGCTTGGGAATGCCCCGCGCCACCAGTGCGTCCCGAAGGACCGGCGCCACGCTGCCGGGGATCTCGGCGTACTCGCCCTCACGCGCCTTTTGATGGCGGATAGCGCGAATCGGTGAATCCGGCGCCGCCATCCATTGCTCGAACCGCGCCACCGAACTTTCGATTCCGCCGTTGCGCCGAACGATACCGAGCGGATCAGAAGATTCGGAAAAACCCAGGTTCAAATTGGAAGAGAGCAGGCTCATGGCTTGTTCGCCTTTTCTTTGCCAGTTTAAACGAACCGGCCCGCGTTGTCGAGACGAAATTAAGCCAGCCTATAATTACCAGCATGAGCAGTACTGCTTCACGAGACGGAGTAAATCAATCGGCCGTTCGCCTGGATCGTCAAAACCCCTACCTTCGGATCGACGCTGTCAACGTGTATGTCAAGGATCAGGACCGCAGTCTCGAGTTCTACATAAATCGGCTCGGATTCAACCTGGCGCTCGATATCCGCTTGCAATCCGGTTATCGCCTGGTGGCGGTTGCCCCTCCCGACGGCACCACCGTGCTTCGGCTGATCGTGCCCGATCCCGAATCGGAAGACTACCAGCTCATCGGCCGGCGCACGCCCATCGTGTTCCTGACCGAAGACGTGGTAGCCAAGTTCCGCGAATGGAGCCAGCGCGGAGTTCACTTTCGCTACACCCCGCGCTTGAGGCGCGTTCAGCATAATGCGCTGGCTTCGGCATCGGAACAGCAGCCGATTTGGGGCGGAGTGTTCACGCGCTTTGAGGACATCGACGGAAATTCGTTTTCTCTCGTCGGCTTCGACGATGTCAGCCGTGCGCTGGAAGAACAGCGCGCCGCCATCGCCGACAAACTGGAATCAGAACGGCGCGCTGCGCAGGAATTGGAGATTGCAAGACTGGTTCAAGCCAGGCTTTTCCCGCAAAGTTTGCCGCCCTTTGGCACTCTTGAGTACGCGGGCGTTTGCGTTCAGGCCCGGCGTGTGGGCGGCGATTACTACGATTTCCTGAACCTGGGACAAGACCGCTTGGGGCTGGTGGTGGGCGACATCGCGGGCAAAGGAATCGCGGCGGCGCTGTTGATGGCCAATCTTCAGGCGAATCTGCGCAGCCAGTGCGCGGTGGCTTCGGAACATCCGGAGGGATTCTTGGAATCGGTCAACCGGCTCTTTTTCGAAAATACGATTGAAAGCGCCTACGCTACCCTGTTCTTCGCCGAGTACGACAGCCGCGCACAGCGCCTGCGCTACGCCAACTGCGGGCATTTGCCCGGACTCATATTGCGCCGCGATCACGCGCTCGAACGGCTGGCGTCCACGTGCACCGTGCTGGGGCTGTTCGACGATTGGAAATGCTCGATCGGCGAAAGCAGCCTCTTGCCCGGTGACACGCTGGTGCTCTACACAGACGGCGTCACGGAAGCGTTCAACGATCGCGGCGAGGAGTTCGGGGAACGGCGTTTAGTCGAAAGCTTGCGCCGGCATGGCGCGCTGCGGCCGGGCGCGTTGATGAATTGCATTCTCGATGATGTGAAGCAGTTCAGCCCGCATGAGCAGCATGACGATATCACGCTGCTGGTGGCGAGGTGCGCGCAACAGTAAAACGCACCATTTTGGTGCATAATGGTGTCATGAGGACCGCGAACAAGACAGTTCGCCAGAGCGTCAGCTTACCGGCAAACGTCGCCACACAGGTTCGCAGCTTAGCAAAGGCACGGAAGCTGAGCGCCAACCGCATGCTGGTGGAGCTCATCGAGAAGGGCGTGGAGGCGGAGAAACGCAAGCAACAAGAGTTTTTCGACTTGGCCGAGCGCTTCCGCCGCGCCACCGACCCAGCTGAGGTAAAGCGGCTGGGCGACCAGATGGGTCGCATGGTCTTGGGCGGATGATGCCAAAGATGGCGAGCTGGGCGGAACTGCCCGCCCGGCTACGACAACACTTGATTGAACGCATGCGCAACCGCTCCATCAGCATCGCCGACCTCAACCAGCTTCGCGTCAGAATCGTCACCCGAGTTGCCCCAAGGCGACTGGTACAAGGATTTCGGGTCGTTCAAGATCTGCGGCCAGGGGTCATTCCCCAAGACGTTTCTGCTGCCCGGACAAGCAGCCAATGGTAAACCAATCTAGCAGGTTAGAGGCGAAAATCCGCTTGCTCACGCGACCCCGTCCGTTACAATTCATTTGTGCAGCTCACCTCCGTCGACTGGCTGGTAGTCGCCCTCTACTTCCTGTTCAACCTCGCCATCGGCTTCTACTATAAATCCCGCGCCGGAAAGAACATCAATGAGTTCTTCCTCTCCGGGCGGAACGTGCCGTGGTGGCTGGCCGGGACGTCCATGGTGGCCACCACCTTCGCAGCCGACACTCCTCTCGCGGTCACGGGCATGGTGGCAGTGGGCGGCATCGCGGGCAACTGGCTGTGGTGGAACTTCATCGCGAGCGGCATGCTCACCGTCTTCTTCTACGCGCGCCTCTGGCGACGGTCGGGTGTTATGACCGACATTGAATTCACCGAGATCCGCTATTCCGGCAAGCCCGCCGCGTTCCTGCGCGGCTTCCGCGCTCTCTATCTCGGCATTCCGATCAACTGCATCATTCTCGGATGGGTGAACCTGGCGATGGTGAAGATCCTGCAACTGGTGCTTGGCATCACGAAATTGCAAGCGCTGGCCATCGTCATCGGGATGATCGCGCTTACCTCGTTTATCTCCACGCTCTCCGGCCTGTGGGGCGTGCTGGTTACCGATCTTTTCCAGTTCGTAATCAAGATGGGCATGGTCACGGTGCTGGCGGTCTTCGCGGTCCGCGCCGTGGGAGGAATCGACGGAATG
>CAVRZH010000142.1:0-8474 GCA_963725455.1 Bryobacterales bacterium | reverse complement strand
TTATCCCCGACGCCAATATGCTCAAGGGGCTGGTGCCGTGCAACCTGGCTCCAAATATTGCATGCTCGGGCGGATTGGCGAACGTCGGAGTCAGTGCAGCGGCGGCGCCGGTCTTAGCTCTTTATCCCGCGACAACGGCAGTGTCACCCACTGGCATCCTGGAAGTGCCCGAGGTTGCCAGCCAGACGGGCGACGAGAACTACCTTTTGGCGCGTATCGATTACACCATGAACGACAAGAATTCGTTCTTTGTGCGCTATGTGCACGACGGCGCCAGCACCGTCTTGCCGTTCCTTGGTTCACCAGTACCGCCCCGCTGGCCGGAACAGGGCATCACGGGCAACCACTTCGCAACGGTGGAGTGGCGCCGGTTGATTACCCCAAGCCTGGTGAACCTGGCCCGCTTCAGCTTCACGCGAACCAAAGAGGCCGACAATGAAGTGAATCTGGATCCAACGCCCGCGCTCAATTTCTACGCCAGCGGGCACCAAAACGGCGGAGTCAGTATCACGGGCCTCTCGGCGCTCGGCACCAGCATTTTCGCGCCACTAAGCCAAGTGCAAAACAAATTCCCCCTGGCCGACGACTTGATCTGGAACAAGGGCGCTCACAGCTTCAAGTTTGGCGGATTATTCAGCCGGGTGCAGAGCAACTTCACGCAAGACGGATGGTGGGGCGGTTCTTATACCTTTACCAGCATTCCTAACTTTCTGGAAGGGAACCCGTTCCTCTTTATTGGACCCATTCCCCCCTATACGGACTCCACTCGCGATTTCCGCGAAATTGAGGTGGACGGATACGCTCAGGATGAGTGGAAGGCGACTTCCAAGTTGACGGTCAACATCGGCGTGCGGTATGAGTTCATCACCAATCCTACTACCGACCTGCAACCACTCAATGCGATACTCAATCCTCCGTTTGGAAACTTTGTTCCCGTCACGCACGTTTTCGCGTCCAACCCCTCGACCCACAACTGGGACCCGCGACTCGGCTTGGCGTTTGACCCGTTTAAAGATCACAAGACCTCGATTCGCGTAGGCGCCGGAATTTTCTACGATCCCATTCGCGCCCGCACTTACGCTTCCGGTTATTACTTCAACAAGCCGTACGAGCTGGCCTTCGAGATATTCCCTCCCTTCCCGAACGCGTTCTCGACCGGCTACTCAACACCATCCGAGATTGTTGGTATCGATTACAACATCCACGATTCGCCGCATATGTACCAGTGGAACATCAACATACAACGCGAATTGTTCGCAAACACTACTTTGACGGTGGGCTATGTCGGCTCGCGCGGCCTGCACTTGTATGAAGGGCGCGACATCAATCCCGTGGAGCCGGACATCGTGAACGGCCAGCCAGTTTTTGGCCATTTATCAGCGGCTGGCGCGATCGTGAGTAACCCGCGTGAGAATCCCGCTTTGGGCGCTCTCAGCAGCGAGGCTCCGGTGGGGGATTCGCACTACAACTCTCTACAGGTGGGCCTGAACCGGCGCTTCTCGCACGGCCTGCAAGGCCAGCTTTCCTACACCTGGTCAAAATGTATTGACAACACCTCCGGCACTTCCGGCCTGGAAGGTGGCGCGCCCTGGACCGATCCGCTGGCCGGCAACTACGACGAAGGCCGCTGCCAGTTCGACCGGTCGCAATTTGTGAAGTACAGCAGCGTCTACTCATTTCCCTTTAGAGGCAACGTGCTGGTAAGCGGGTGGCAACTGAGCGGCAACTTTACGTACTCGAGCGGTGCGCCGTGGAACGTGCTGCTGGGGTTTGATCAAGCCGGAAACGGAAATAGCGGCGAAGAGCGGCCCAACATTGTTTCGGGCGTCAATCCCATCATCGGCAGCGTCACCGGCTACGCCAACCCGGCGGCCTTCACAGTGCCGGCGGTCGGTACCCTCGGCAATCTTCAGAGAGACTATTTGTCGGGCCCCGGTCTGGTAGATCTGGACATGGCGGTGTTGAAGGACACTCGGATTCACGAAAACTACCGCCTTCAGTTCCGCGCCGAGTTCTTCAACATTGCCAACCATGCAAATTTCGGGTTGCCTAACCCGACTGCCTTCTCGCAGGGTCCGGCCGGTACCGGCATCCCCAACTCGACGTTCGGGCAGATCACATACACCACAACTTCTTCGCGGCAGATCCAGTTTGCCCTAAAGCTGTTGTTCTGAATATGGTCAGCCGCACTGCTGGCGGGGCTCGATTTGCCCCGCGGCAACGCGGATGTCTCTGAGAGCAATGTACTCCTCATAGCACGGACCGCATTGGATGGCGTGCTTCCAGCGGAGGTCTCGTTGCAGTTCCTCGCGCAGCACGATGTGGTTCGCCAGGTCTCGCAGAGCCTCCGTACCAGGGCAGTCGATTCGTTCTGGATTGGGGTACTCGGCCCACACTGCGCGTCGGAATTCACGCTGGAGCCGGTTCCATCGTTGCTCCGATATTCTCGGCATCCGTTTCCTCACGCTTGCGCGGGTTACCAGCTGCAGCCTTGCGTCCCGCGTCATGTTTCGCCTAGGGCACTGAAATCGAAAACCCTCGCACCTTCGGTTGTCAGCGGTTCACACCACGATGACATAGAGCGCCGCCGGCCCAGAATTCGACTATACTTTCTGCGCGCTGCGCCAGCCCGCGGCGTAGGTGGTTCGAACCACTTCCGAATAAGGAGCGGGGCTGACTACCGCCCGGATTTTTGTTTGCTTGTGGCGTTCCACCGTGGTCTTCTCGGACCCTCCGCCCTCTTCGCCCCAGACCAGCGTGACCTCGTGCCCGATCTCGATATCGGGATCGACAATCCCGAGCGACAGCATGGCCCGCTCATTGAAGCTATAGCCGCTGAACATCGACAAGCCGACGATCTCTCCCCCGTGCAGCACCTTGTCATACGTGGCCGACGTAAAATTGGCGTTGGGAAAATCGATGTACTTGTAGTTGTCCCGCTCAAACATCGAAAGAAATACCTTACCGAGGTCTTCCTTATTCCAGGCGTAGGTCACCTTCCTGCGATGCGGTTGGCCGGCGATCTTTTTCAGAGCCTCAGCCCCGATGAAATCATGATCGAATTTGACGAACGACCCGTAGCCCAGCTCATACGGCGTTACATAGTAATCTTCAATATTGTTCGAATAGAAGCTTCCCCCCAGGGAACCACCCTTCCCTTCATAGCTGGAGGCAGGCAGCCACTCCCGATAGGACTTCATCTTTTCACCGCTATAGACCGCCGGAAGAGGCGACGGGATCCAGCCGGATTCGAGCGCATTGCTGGAGTACGCTCTGGCTCCCACCTGCGCCAGGCCAAAGTCCTTGCCGGCTTCAATGATCGCGGCTCGAATCTCCTCGCCTTCCGCATACGGGCCCCAAACTTCCAGCCCGGGCGCGCCGGCCATGCCGTGGCGTAGCGCCGCCACCTTGCGTCCGGCGATGTTGATGACACCCACATTGAAGAACTTGATGTCCGGATAGGGACCGCCGTTCAATTTCTCGATCACCTGCTGCGCATTCGGTCCCTGGATCTGATAACGATAATGCCTGCGAACCACTGGTTTCCCGCCTGGGCGCGAGGGCGACCGGTCATCTTTTTCGGTCGTGACATTGTACCCACCCGTCTCGGCGTGGAATTGAATCCAATTCGCGGTTGGGGCGCGTCCGACAAAAGTGAACTTATTTTCCTCGATACGAAAAAGAATGCCGTCGCCAATCACAAAGCCGTCATAGCTGCAGGGAACAAACTGCTTGGCTCTGGTGGTAGGGAAGGTGGCGAAACTATTGATCGCCAGATGCGAAAGCAGTTTGAGCGCGTCCGGCCCTTCCAAATACTGCTCCACCATGTGGTGCGATTGATCGAAGAGAACGCAGGTCTCCCGCCAGGCGCGTTGCTCATCGCGCCAGTTCGTAAACTCAGAGGGAACCACCGGATAGACGTAAGCTCCCACTTTTGAATTGCGCAGCATGTCCGCCGGATTCCCCGCCGCCAGCAGCAAGTCCTGCAAAGATTCCTTACCCACTCTGATTTCTCCCGTAAAACTACCTACAGCCGATTGATTCATGAATGACGCACCTCCGGGATCTCTCAGCGCAGTCCGCTGGGCCGTAACAGGCTCCCGGCCTGGGCAGCCCGCGAGTTTGCCTTGATTCTTCGCATTCCTTCGTCGTGCCGGGTGGGGCTCGCTTTCAACCCACTGCAAGAATACCCCTTGCGACGAATTAAGTCGATAATGTCCCGTTGACTCAACATATCATTTCTAATGATTTTGGCGCGCTACTCCCGCGCGGAAGTGCCCGTATCCGTGTCGGCGGAGGACAAACCTTTTTCCCGGAACAGCTCCGCGACAACGGAACGAAGCCATTTGCTGGCCGGATCGTGCGTATATCGCTCGTGCCAGTGTTGCATGACGTAGTAAGGCGGCAGCGCGATCGGAAGGGGCAGGAGTTTGATCCGGCCGGCGCTGGCGATCAGCCTCCCGAGCTGTTCGGGCACAATGGCCAAGCAGTCGGCGCCGGTAATCATGCTGGATATTCCGAAGCACCCGGGCAAGCGCAAGCGCACCTTACGGTGGATTCGATTCGCTTCCAGCGCCTTTTCGACCACTTCGATCCCACTGCCGGGCATAGTAAGCACCACGTGGGGCTCGCTTTCGAATTGCTCCAACGTGACAGCGTGCTCGATGCGAGAATGGTTCGCCCGAACGGCGCAGACGAAGCGGTCCTTAAACAGCCTCTGCTGGCAGAACCCAGACCCTGTGGACGGCAGGTAGCCTACGGCTAAATCCAGACGTCCGCCGTGCAAAAGCCGGGGGGTCTCTTCCGATATGTCCTGAAGCTCCACGCCGACACCCCGCGCAGTGGCATGCAATCTTTTCATGAGCGCGGGTAATATGGTCACCCTGGTGATGTCTGTGGCGCCCAGGCGGAACGACCGATCGGATGTGGCGGGATTAAATGCGATACGATGCACCAGCGCCGTCTCGAGCAAACCTTCGGCCTTCTCCAGAAGCTCGATCAGTTCACTCATTTGCGGCGTTGGCTCCATGCCGTCCGGCGTCCGAACGAAGAGTGGATCCTTGAAGTGCTTTCGTAGCCTGGCGAGGCTCATACTGACGGCGGACTGGCTGAGCTCCAAGTTTTCGGCGGCCTGCGAGACGCTGCGTGTCTTATTGAGCTCGTTGACAATCGTGAGGAGTCTAAGATCGATATTCGTCATATTCCGCCGCTTCATCTCGCCCCGTCAAACCGCATGCATTTAAGAACAGGATTGCATGCACGCGAACAGTCTATCTCCAGAAGACCGGTGGTGTCAAATGGCCCGCCTATCAGTATTAGGGCCTCACCAGTTGTGTCCCCGGGGCTTGGTCATCGTTGGGCGAGAGACCCCGACGTGCGATCACAGTGCATGCATTGCGCTACTAGCCTGTGATAGCGCAGATCAACGCCGATGAACTTGGACCGTCCCGGAGAGAGCCTGAATCCGAGGTTCGGGCAAGTCACTACCACGGTCGCAAGTTCGAGACGATCCAGTTTGGGCTAAAGCCGTGGTTTTAGGCCCGAGCCGACAATTAGACTCCGGTTCGCGTCACTTCCGGAGAGCGTTAGTTTGAATGAGTGGCCCCGATGTCCGGGCCTTTGCAGACGTCGGTGAGGCAGATGGAAGCGTTGGTGGGCGGTGGAACGGGAATGCCGCGCTCCTCCATCAGCTTCTTCAACAGCGCTTCGGTTTCAGGACGAGCGGTTGCGGACTGGACGCCTACCCGAACCAAGCCGCGCGCGTAATCGATCGGCATCCAGGTGTGGCCCTCCAGCGCGCCGGTAAATGTATCGCGGCTGCCTTTGTCTCGCGCATCCAGCTTAGCGCCGTGCTCAACAAGCAGATTAATCACTTCGTTGCGGCCCTTATGAGCTGCGCCGTGCAGCGCCGTGCGTCCATCGCCGTCGGCGACGTTGGGATCGATGCCGAGGTCCAGGCACATCTTCACTGCCGCCAGGTTGTCGGCTTCCGACCACTCGAAGGTCACACCGTCCACCCAGCCGATCCCGGCAGCAACCATCAAAGCGGTGTCGCCATTGGAGGTGGCAATCTTGGGATTCGCTCCATGATCCAGCAGCAACTTCATTACAGTCACATCGCCGGACTGGGCCGCGCGCAGGAAAGGCGTAGCACCATCTTCGTACAGCCACTGCATGGTGAAGATGGTTCGCGTCTCCGTGCTGTCGCCCTTGCAATGCTGGGGCGTCGACTCCACCCCGCAGATTCGCGCGTTGACATTGGCGCCGTGGGCGATCAGCAGTTTGATGAAAGCCAGATGGTCCATGTCGGGGTCACGCACCGGATAGTCGCCGCCCTCAATATTGCGATTGTCGACAGCGATGTAAAGCGGCGTCCAGCCGCCATTATTTGCGATGTTCGGATCGGCTCCGTGATCCAGCAAATAGGCCGCGAGTTTGTAGTGCCTGTTTTGAATGGCAGTCAGCAGCGCTGTCCAGCCGTACCGAGTGGTTTGATTCACGCCGGCGTGCGCATCCAGCAACAGCTGCGCGCATTCCAGGCAATTTTGCCGGGCCGCTAAAACGAGTGCGGTTAAGCCGCCACCCTTGGTGTTCTTCGCGACGCCGAAAGCGGCGGCGGCCGCGGCTGCGTCGGACGCGGCGAGATCCTTACTGGGATCCTTCGAGGCGGCCTCCTTCGCCGCGAGCGCCCTGCGCCGGCGGATGAATTCCTCCTGTTGTTCGCGCTGCTGGATGGTGGGCGCCAGGTACGCCGTGCCTCCCTTGGAATCCGGACTCGATGTCACGCTCACATCGGCGCCATGCTCAATGAGCAGTTTTACGGCGTCGGCATGTCCCTGCTCCACGGCCCACATCAGCGCCGTGGTGCCGCGCAGGCTCTCCTTGGCATTGACGTCAGCTCCGCGCTTCAGCAGGAGGTTGATTGCATCCAGACTGCCGTTCCGGGCCGCGAACATGAGGGGCGTCTCGCCGTGGACTCCGCGTTCATTCACATCCACGCCGGCGTTGAGGAGCTTCCCCAGCATTGCGGCGCTGCCGTGCAATGAGGCTAGTTGCATCGCCGTGGCGCCTTCGCGATTCGCGATCTTCGGGTCCGCGCCGGAAGCGATCAACAGGTCGGCCAGCGGAAGGTCGTCACGGTAAGCGGCCCATTCCAGGGCTGTGGCGCCATCCGCCTGGGGCGCATTCACGTCGGCCTTCTTCTGTAACAGCAATTGCACGGTTGCGCGATCGCCGTTCATCGCCGCGTCCGCCACCGGGCTCTCGATGGGGCCCGCGGTGGCGGCCGCCAATCGCGCGAGTCCTCCGCAGAGCACCAAAATTAATGACAACCTAGGAAGTGCATAATACATAATTCAGTTACCACAACTGCTTGCTGGCAAGCCGGGCGCCTTCCACCAGGCTCTCGAATTTCGCCCACATCACGGTCGGATGAACACGCTGGATGGCTTCGGATTGCGCAAATCCGCAGTCGCTCCCGGCGATCACGTTTTCGCGTCCCACTAGGCCGGCATAGCGGATGATCCGGTCGGCAACCAATTGGGGATGTTCCACCGTGACGGTGTGATGGCTGATTATGCCTGGAATCAGAATCTTCCCGGCCGGTAGCTTCTTGTTCTCCCAGATGCGCCATTCATGTTCGTGCCGAACATTCGCCGCTTCGATGGAATAGGCGCCGGCCCTTACCTTGAGGATCAGATCGACGATATTTTCCAGCGGAGCATCGGCGACATGCGGCACATGCCAGTTGCCAAAACACACGTGATATCGAATGCGCTCTTCCGGGATTCCCATGAGGGCGTGATTCAACGCCTCCACGCGTAGATTGGCCCATTCGCGATATTTCTCGGGACTTTGCTGAACCAGGTGATCGTACATATTGGCCAGCACCGCGTCGTCCACCTGGAGCAACACGCCGGAATCGTAAATAGCGCGGTACTCTTCGCGCAGCGCATCGGCGATGGCGTAAACGTAATCGTGTTCGTTGGGGTAGAATTCGTTGACGCCGTCGTAGGCCGTGCTGGCCGGCGCCACGGCCGTAAAGAAAGCTTCCTCCACCTTCACTTGTTGCAGAGCCGCTTTGAAGTTCGCCAGCGCGCGATCGATAGCCGAATGATCCAGATAGCGGATCGGGCCAACACACGCCTCGGTAATGGTCCCGGCCGCCAGGCGGGGAAACTCCTGGAAGATGGCTTCGGCAAACCGCTCCCGGTCGCGGCCCAGCCAAATCACCGGACGCACCTGGTCGGGGCGAATTTCGAATCCGCTGATTCGCTTCAGAATATAGTTGGACCAGCTTTGTTTCCCATATTCGCCGTCGCTGACGATATCGATGCCGATGGCCGCCTGCTTGCGGACCACTTCCAAGGTCTGCTGGCAAAGAACCGTATTATATTGCGCCAAGTCCTTGGGCGCTTCTCCAGAGGGAGCAAGATCCCGGAGTTCTTTGGGCCGTACCAGACTTCCTACGTGGG
>CAVRZH010000141.1:0-26029 GCA_963725455.1 Bryobacterales bacterium | reverse complement strand
TCACGGTCGGCGCCGTGGGCGAAAGCTGGGTGATCGATAGCATTCGCGTGTGGACCGTCCCCGGCGTCAAAGCGGCCGATCCGGAGCACCTCGGCGATTATTATCGGGACGTCCGGCTATATTTCGGCTCCGATGATGGCGGTGTCACGCCGCTGGTCACCGGTCTGCTCGCGCGCGGTAACAGCCTGAGCAGCAATCCTCATATCCTGATCTCCGACGCCACGGGCCGTGGCGCGGTTCCGTACGACGATTTCGGAAACAATCTGCGCGTCTGGCAAATCGATTTCACGCAATTGAATTTGAGCGTCGAAGGCGGCGCGAAGTATCGGTTCGGCGCATGGGGGATGGGCCGGCCCCAGTCCGACAAAGGTGACAAAACCTATGCCTGGTTTAATGCGGCGTCCAATGCCGAACTCGCCCACGCCAGACAGGACGGCGCCGACGGTGAGATGCTGCTCTTCACTTCCGGAGGGAAGTTCACCAGCTCGTTCGATGGCAAGGGCGCCGGCTGGGACAAAAGCTCCGATATCGATGTCCAGGTGTTCGCCCATCGAGTGGACGCCCAGTAAGCTGTTCCGAGGTAACCACGCCCGGGGAGGGGCTCAATGCCCAGTAAACAATATGGTCTGAAGATCGTTCACAAGCCATCCAACACGGTGTCTAGCGAAAACTGGTTTGACACTGAAAAAGAGCGCAACAACGCGATGGCCGGCAGCACGCTGGAGCCTCACTACATTTACATAATGTCGGAGAAGGAAATTGAGCTGCCGCAGGATGCCAATCCCGAACAGTGAGCCGCTCCGCCGTGATCGCGGTGCGGGCGCTTAGTCAGAAAATCAGCTTGAGCCCGAATTGGATCTGCCGCGACGTTGTGGCTGTTGCGGTGATCAAACCCGCCGAAGGGCTAATGGCGCCGTTCGAGAACACAGTGGCATTGGGCGTTCCGAAGTTGGCATGATTCAGCACGTTGAAAAACTCCGCGCGGAATTGCAGATTGGTTCGCTCGGTGATGGCCGTGGTTTTGAATAATGACGCAT
The DNA here is from genome assembly GCA_963725455.1 of Bryobacterales bacterium. Classification (GTDB taxonomy): domain Bacteria; phylum Acidobacteriota; class Terriglobia; order Bryobacterales; family Bryobacteraceae; genus Palsa-89. The sequence continues at coordinate 24,992 of CAVRZH010000141.1, read as the reverse complement.
CCACCTCGGCCAAACCCGGGCCGCTGAACACGCCGCGCCCCAAATTCCCAAAGGTGCCCGCTTGCGGCAGACTAAACGCTTTGGGATTGAACCACTGATTTGGGCTGCCCAGCACGATGGGTCCCGAGAACGCGGGATTGACTGAAGGGCGGTCCGGGTTTCTGGTGTCGCCATCGCCCGATTGATTCGACCCCAGCTGCGGCGTGAAAGGAAAGCCGCTCATCAATGAAACGATGGTGTTGAACTGCCACCCGCTGACCAGACGGTTTCCAACTGCGCCGAAATTGTTAGCCCATGCCTTGCCCTTGCCGAACGGTAGATCGTAGGTGCCCGAAATGCTGGCCGAATTGGGGATGTTGTACGCGGAAGGTCCCCAATCACGGTGCAGATCGTAGGGGTCCATTACCATCTGCGCTTCGTTGCCGGCTTGCGCGCCGGTGAGCGCTGAATTCATGTCCAGATCCTTCGAAAAGGTGTAGTTGGCACGAAACTGGAGCCCGTTGCTGAAGCGATGAATCACGTCCACCTGCAGGGCGTTATAGCTGCTGTTGCCCTCCGTGTACCAGAAAAATCCCGCGCCAAGCTTCGGATTCGGCAAAGTGGTGCCCGGTCCGGGAACATAGAGCGTCCCCTGCGGCACCACGCTGCCGGTCTTCAGATCGCCGCCCGCGGAACAAGTGGAAGCGGCACAAACCAGCGGCGCAATAGCGTTGGGATCCACATCCACGAAACCGTGATACCCGAACGAGCCGACATAGGCCGCGCGCAGCACCGTATTGCGGCTCAGTTGTTGTTCGATGGTCAAGTTCCATTCCTGGACCGTTGGCGTTTTGGCGTTGGGCTGCACGCCCTGCGGAGCGAAAATGGTGCCTGCGGCGGGAGGCACGCCCGCTGTCAAAGGAACCAGGCTGGGCAATGCGCCTTTCAAGGAAACGGAACCGTTGTAGGGAGGGATGGAATTCAGCAGAAAGCTGAGGTCGTCGATCAGCGAATAATACATGCCGTATCCGGCGCGAACCGCGGTCTTCCCGTTGCCAAAAACGTCCCACGCCAGGCCGGCGCGTGGGCCCAAAAGATGCGTTGCGTTATTTTGCGTGAACGCTGAGTTCCCTACAATCGGACTGGTCTGCAAAATTCCATTCGAGCTGACATAGTTGGCGGCTCTTCCGGATTCTTCGTTCCATCCCGTGGTGAACTCATAGCGCAGGCCCGCTTGGAAAGTTAGATTCGGACGCAGCTTGATGGCGTCTTCAAAATACGCGGCGCCGAAGAAACTTCGCCAGCCGAGCTCATTGGCGTCCGGCACCACTTGAAACGATGTCACCGTGCCCTGCAGAAAGGTCGTCAAGCTAGCGAAGCTGGCCTGGCCCAATTGGCGGGAGGCCGTGTCTTCGTTGTCCTGAATGCGTTGGAACCAAACGCCCGCGGTAATCTGTTGGCGGCCTTTGATGATCTGCACGCCGTCGGTGTAGGTGAAGAGATTTCTGCGGTTCCACACGTCGGACGCATTATTCGGGCCGGCGGAGGTAATGCTGCCGCCCGCGCTGGTGGTGACGCCGCCGCCCACCACGATGCCGCCCGGTCCCAGGCCAGTGACGAAGTTCGTACTGGCCGGGAAGGACGTGAAATCCACTGGATCAAAGGCGAAAGCGGCGCGCGAAAATCCGGCGCGGAAGGTGTTCAGGATTTCCGGGGAAATAACGTGCGTCTCTTCCACGCTGGCTACCTGGCTGCGCAGCGGTTCGTACGCTCCGAATAGCGGGTCAGATTGCGGAATGGTGCTATCGCCATCGTCGATGGTGTAGGCAGCGGAGAACGTATCGCGGTCGCCGATGATGTAATCCGAGCGCAGTGTTCCAAAGTCCTCCCGAACGCTCTGCCGAGGATTGTTGTAAGACAGCGCCGTTCCGCTAGGCAGCCCGTTTACGGTAAGCTCGGCTCCGTTCGGCGACGGCCAGAGCTGCATGTACTGAAGCATCGCAGGATTCAGCTTGGCCACCGGAACATACTTGCCCGACGCGTTGGGCAGCATCCCCAGCCGCGCTTCGTTATCGGGAACCACGCTCACGCTGCTCTCCGCCAGCACCTGGCGGAAGCCTTCATAGTTGCCAAACAGGAACCACTTGTTCTTCCTAAGAGGACCTCCCATCGACCCGCCAAACTGGTTGCGGCGGAAGGGAGGAACGAAGCCCTGGTCGAAGAAATTACGAGCATCCAGATCGCTGTTACGAAGAAACTCGTAGAGCGTGCCGTGCAGCTGATTGGTTCCCGATTGCGTGATGGCGCTGACCTGCGCTCCGGCCCGTTTTCCATATTCGGCGCCGTAGGTGTCGGTGAGCGCATTGAATTCGCGAATGGCATCGATGCCCAAGAGTTCGCCGCTGACGCCGCCGGGCGTGATGCCCAGCTGGCTGCTGCCGGTATACTCGATTCCGTTCAGCAGGAACAGATTCTCGTAAGTCCGCCGTCCATCCACCGAAAACGTGTTGCCGTCGCTGGTGCTGGTGTTGGCGCTCTTCATGGCGCTGTAGTTCACCGCGCCGGGATTCAAAGTAATGAGATCGTCGAAGCTGCGGCCGTTGAGCGGCAGGTCTTTGATCTGCTGCTCGCCCACCACACCGGAATCCTGCGAAGTTGTGGTGTTGACTAACGGTGTTTCGGCGGCCACCGTTACTTGCTGCGCGAGCTCGCCCACTTCAAGCTGCAGGTTGACCACTGCTTCCTGGCCCACCACCAGGTCGATGCCGGTCCGCACTACTGCCTTGAAGCCGGCCTTCTCGGCCTTCACTTCTTGCGGGCCCAGCGGCAGCGAAAGAATGGCGTAATGTCCCGCGGAATCCGTGGTGGTGGCCCTGGTAGCCCCGGTCTCGACGCTCGTTACGGTCACCATCGCGCCTCCTACTCCGGCGCCGGAAGGATCTTCGACGGTGCCCGAGATGGCGGCTGTTACTTGAGCCCGCAATGGCAGGCCGACACAAACCGTAAGCGCGAGGCTCAGGAATCCACTCCTGAAGCGTTTGGTCAAACAGCCCTCCCTACAATCGTTGTATTAGCGAAACAGTACTAACGATTATATAGCGAGACTCTCGGAGGCTATTTCCGGGGCTTACTGGCTGCTGCGGAAGGTGGTCCAGGCGTGCGAATCCAAATCGCGGAGCACGCTCTTTTCCCAGTTGAATTCCGGATGCTCCTTCAGGTGTTGGGCAGCCTTGAAGTCGATGCCGTCGGCGTGGCCCATGGCCGCGGTGAAGGACATCTGGGCCAGCATCGCGGAGTCGGCAGCCTTGTTCTGCACGGTGCCGGCGGGACCGTAAGCGGGCTCCCAGGACTTGTATCCGCGCGTCGAAAGATCTACGTGGCCGCACAGTGTACGTTCGCTGGGAGTCGTCTGGTGCAGGAACGTATCGTAGTGATCGGCCAGGAAGCGCTGGGCCGCTGCCACATCGATCTTGCCCTTGTTCTCTTGCATCAACTGCTCCCACCGGACGTGCCGGGCATTGGCGCTGATGCTCAGGTCCGACACCGGGAAATCGGGAGTCTCGTCGCGGATGAGTTCGGGATTGGCCGGAAAGTTGGAGCCCACGAAATAGCCGTCTTTGGTGCGCTGCAACGTAACGTGCTTCAGCCCCAGCTCCAGGCTCGCGATTTCGTTGTTGCGCGTGTCGGCGACCAGCCAGGTGTTGGCGTAGCCACCATTGTCGCCGTCCTTCAAGATGCGCGCGAAGTCGTCTATGTTAGCTGCGTACTGCATCGCCTTGCGCGCTCGTTCGAACTCGGGGATGCCATTGGGATCGAAGCCCACGAAGTCCCCGATGGTGGTTTCGGTGATCGCGACGCCGGCGCTGTTCACGCCATAGTCGTCACCGCTGTGAATCAGCCCCGGCATTCCGTCCATCATGAGGCGATAGCCTTGAGAAGGCGCGATATCGAAAATGATGTTCCAGCGCGAACCATCCTTGTATTCGGTCCAGTTATTGTGCGCAATCACCACTTTGCCGTCGCGCGTGTAGCTGCCCACCGCGACGAACGCGCTGCAATGCTCAGGCACCGGCTGTCGCACGGAGGAGAGCTGATGCTGTTTGTCATACCAGGTGGTGTAATAGGGCGACAGTTCCATCGACCCGTTCATCACCACTACGTCCCAAAGGTCCAGCGCTACGCCGCGCGCCTTCAACCCGTCCGCGATCCCTTGCAGCTCTTCGCGATACTGCGGCTCCACGCGCGGCCACAGTACTTTCTCGGCGGCGGTGCGGAAGAACGAATAGGACTTGTGGCTGTCATGCGTCAGGCCGAGCTTAATTACTTTCTGCGTATCTTCGATTTCGGGCGCGAGCAGATAGCCGTGCTGAAATCCGATTTCCTGGGGTGTCCCTTCCAGATGAACGAAGATCCAGCCGTTCAACTCCGGCCTTCGAAAGGCTTTGCTGAGACGGGGATCGGATTGGCTTTCACGAGCGGGAGCGGCGTACAGGCTGGCGACGGGGAGACTGGCCGCGAACAGGAGAGCAATCACAGTTCGGCGGGTCATGCTTTCTGAGGATAGCAGCTATTCAGGCGCGCAAAAACGAAAGCAGGCGCTGCCGGGCGCTTGTGGGAACTAACCAAAGGGAGGGTGCGTAGTCTAAGAAGCATTGGTTATGCGATCCATTGGGAAAGACATTCAATTTGCCCTGCGGGCCTTCCGCAAATCTCCGGTGTTCACGGTTGTAGCCTTGTTGTCACTGGCGCTCGGGATTGGCGCGAACACTGCCATCTTTACGCTGCTGGATCAGGTGCTGCTGCGGTCCATGCCGGTGAAGAATCCGCAGGAGCTGGTGTTGCTTCACATGGAGGGCTTCCATTACGGCAGCAACTGGGGATATAACTCGCTCTCCTATCCCATGTATCGCGATTTCCAGGATCACAACTCGGTCTTCAGCGGAATGTTTTGCCGGCGCATGTCGGACTTCAGTTTCGGTTTTCAAGGGGAGACCGAACGGGTGCGCGGGGAACTGGTTTCGGGAACCTATTTCCCTGTGTTGGGTGTGGCGGCGGCTGTGGGCCGAACTTTCACGCCCGACGACGACCGCGTGCCCGATGGTCATCCGCTGGCTGTTCTGAGCTACGCTTACTGGCAATCGCGATTCGCCGGGGACGCCTCGGTGCTCGGCAAGACGGTTCTGGTGAACGGGCATGGTTTCACCATCGTCGGTGTGGCGCAAAAGGGATTCGACGGCCTGGATCTCGGCAATCCCAGCCAGGTGTTCGTGCCTGTGATGATGCGGCCGGAGCTGATGCCGATGCTTAACGAGCAGTTCGATTTTCATAATCGGCGGACGCGCTGGGTAAACGTATTCGGCCGGCTGAAGCCTGGCGTTTCGCGCGAGCAGGCCCAAGCCTCGTTGCAGCCGTTCTTTCATTCCATCCTTGAAATGGAGGAGAAGGAAGCGGCGTTCAACAAGGCGTCCAACGAAGTGCGCGCGCGATTTTTGCAAAACGTCATTCAATTGCTTCCCGGATCTCAAGGGCAGCCTTATTTGCGCAAAATGCTTTCCACTCCGCTCTGGCTGCTAATGGCCCTCACCGGCGGAGTTCTGCTGATCGCCTGCGCAAACATCGCCAGCCTGCTGGTGGCACGCGCGGCCTCCCGGCAGAAGGAAATCGCGATACGGCTGGCCATCGGCGCCGGACGCTTCCGCATCATTCGCCAGTTGCTGGTGGAAAGCCTGCTGCTTTCGTTCGCGGGCGGAATTTTGGGCTTGTTGCTCGCAGTCGGGACGGATCGCGCGCTGATAGCTTTCCTGCCCGCCGACACCATCGATCTCAAGCTCTCCACCACGCCGGATCTGCGCATTTTGATATTCGCAACCGCGGTGTCCGTGCTCACGGGTCTGATTTTCGGCCTCGCCCCCGCGCTTCAATCCACCAAGCCCGACGTGGCCCCGACGCTGAAGGACACGGTGGGGGGAATTGTGGGCGGCGGCGCGCACGTACGGGTTCGCAAGGTGTTGGTTGGGGCGCAGGTGATGCTTTCGTTGCTGCTGCTGATCGGCGCCGGGTTATTCATTCGCAGTTTGCGAAATCTGCGCGACATGGGTCCCGGCTTCACAACCGGGAAGCTGGTCGCCTTCGAGATAGATCCCTCGCTCAACGGCTATAGCCCCGACCGCTCCAAGATCTTCTATCGTCAGCTCACCAGCGATCTCAACGCTCTTCCCGGCGTTCGCTCGGTGGGGCTGGCAGCGGTGAGAATCCTGGAGCAGAACGAGTCCGATAGCTGGCTGACGATTGAAGGCTACCATCCGAAACCCACCGAAACTCCCGACGCGTTTATGAACTGGATCGGTCCGGGTTATTTCAACACGCTCGGCGTGCCGCTGGTAGCCGGCAGGGACTTCACGGACAAGGATACGGAATCCTTGCAACACGGGGATAAGCCTGACGACCGCGTTTCGCGGGTAGTGATTGTGAACCAGAAATTCGCCAAGCAATTTTTTGGCTCGGTGAACAGCGCCATCGGCCGTCACGTCGGATTTGGAATCGATCCCGGCACCAAGATGGACATGGAGATCGTCGGCGTCATCAAGGATATCAAGTACACCAATCTGCGCGACGAGATTCCGGTCCAGATGTTTGAGCCGTATCTTGCGAAGAGCTTCTTCGGAGGCATGGTGGTCTACATTCGCACTACTGTCGCGCCCGAACAGTTTTTTGCGGCAGTCCGAACGAAAGTTGCTGCGCTCGATCCCAACATTTCGATCTATCACATGCGCACCATGGACGAACAGATCTCCAACTCGCTTTTGATCGAGCGCCTGATCGCCAGCCTCTCGGCGGTGTTCGGTTTTCTGGCAACCTTGCTGGCGGTCATCGGGTTGTACGGCGTGATGGCTTACACCGTGGCGCGGCGCACCCGGGAGATCGGAATTCGGATGGCGTTAGGGGCGTTTCAAAGCGATGTTGTCTGGATGGTGATGCGCGAAGTTTTGATATTGGTCAGCGTGGGATTGGCTGCGGGACTGGCGGGAGCGTTCGTTCTCGCAAAATTGGTTCAGTCTCAACTTTACGGTGTCACTACGCACGATCCGGTGACAATTGCGCTGGCGGCGCTCGGTCTTGCCGGAGTGGCATGCGCCGCGGGCTACATCCCGGCCGTGCGCGCCAGCCGGATCGATGCTATGCGGGCATTGCGATACGAATAGTAAGAAGAATAGAGAAACTAGAATTCAGAAGTCAGAATAGAAGCCGGGATTAGCGCTGCGAGCGCAGCGAATAGGGCTGATCCCATAGCGCTTTGTTTCCGATGCTGTTGCCATAGATAACCACTTCCACGCGGCGGTTCTGTTCGCGTCCGGCCGCCGTGGCATTGGATGCGATGGGCCGCGAGTCGCCATATCCAACGGCCGCCACCGTGTCCGGACGAGCGCCTCGCGCGATCAGCGCCGCGCGCACAGCTTGCGCATGTTCTTGCGAAAGCTCTTCGGTGTCGGCGTAGCCTTCCACGCGAACGCCCAGTCCGGGGTGGGACGACAAGATGGCTACAACGTTGGCCAGGCGCTGGCTGGCATCAGAGCTCAAGCTGTTGCCGCCAGGCTCAAACATGGATTGGTTCACCGTGATTACCAATCCTCGTGGCGTATCGCGCGTGGCGAACATGCCATTCAGTCTGCGCCAGGAGTTGGGCGCGAAATTGACGTTGCCCAGCGTCCGGTCTCTCGGTGCGAACCACGATCTGCGGCTGTACCGGAGGTGGAGGCGGAGGTGGAGTAAGCGCGGCCTGTTCCGCGGCTCTGGCTTGCGCTGCTTCCTCGCGAGCTTGCGCAGCTTGCTGAGCTGCCGCCTGGGCTTCGGCTCGGGCCTCTTCCGCGTCTTGTTGCGCCCTGCGAAGTTCGCCATGATCCTGCGAGCGCTGTATTTCCTGATTGTGGCGTTCTTCATCGCGGCGTTTCACCGCAATGGTGCGGGCGTCCTCGGCCATCTGCGCGGCCTCACGCGCGGAAGACACGATGCTGGATGCGTCCACCTTTCGCGCGTTCATGTCCTGCGCTTGTGCTAACAGGGCTGTCGCCTTATTAAACGAATCCGGCGCATATTGGGCGGCGCCGAGCGACTGTGCGATCTGAACGGCGTTTTCGGCCTGATACAGTTCCAGAAGAGCTTCGTAACGATCGTAAGGCAGCTTCGCCGCTTGAGCGTCATAGGAATGCAGCTGTGACGGCTGGATGTTCATGGTGTATTGGCCACGCGGCATCAATTCGTACTTCGCGGTCACTTCTTCGCGCGCGCCATTGGTGTCCGGCCGCACCACATTTTCCGCCACCACCACATCGCTTGGGATGGTCACGGAGTAATAAGGCTCCGCTGTGACCATGAGTCCGAAAGCCTGCAGATCCGTCGTCACTTTGATATGCGCCTTGTTTGACGAATCCACCAGCACCTCACCCAGATTCTTGGGACGGCCTTCCGGCGAAATGGCCCACAGCACATAAGTCAGGTACTCGCGGCCGAAGCGTGTAGGCGCATCCAAGTGCTCGAACTTCGCATCAATGGCAACGCTGCCGCGATGGCTCTCCACAATCGCCATGCCCTTGGCTTTGGGGAGGAGTACGGTGCCTTGAAAGTCGATCGGCGTTGGGCCGCCGCGATGTTCGTAATTCACCGCCTCCAGGCTGCGGGATATAACGGTGACCCGGTAAATAGGCTGCGGGTCGTGTTCGGCCGGGGGCTGCGCCCATGCCGCGTGAAACAGCATCCCGGCGCCCAAGCCGGCAAAGAGTGTGGCTTTCATGCCTGCACCTCCATAGCCTGAGAACGGAGCAAATTCGTGGCCCACGGGGAACGAAAACCGCAAGCGCTGCGAGGACAGTAACTTAGCCGAAGCCGGAAGAATGTGAGAAGAAGGTGACTTCGACCTGAGCCTGTAAAAAGTCACCGCTAGCGCGCGGTGGGAAGGTTACGGCAATGCCAGGTTGCAATCAGGGTCTCGGCGAACTGAGAGGGCCGCACCGGCCTTGTCACCCAACCGGAGAATCCTGCGTCCAGGTAGCTGTTCGAGCCGCCTCGCAGACCGAGCGGCGCCAGAACCAGAAGCTTGGTCTGTTGCAGCACGTCCCGCTCTTGGAGAATCTGTTTCACTTCCGGGGCGCAAGCCTCCCACAGCGTGTGGTCGATGATCACGATATCGAATGACGGCCGCGTGGCATCCAGGGCATCCAGAACTTCACTGGGCGTGCTGGCCAGTTCGTGCGAAATCTTCCAGTGCGTAAGCGTCTCTCGAAACGTTCGGTGGCTCAGCGGCTGCGGGTCGGCCACCAGGATGCGAGCGCCCGGAACATTCGGAATCATCTCCGGTATGTTTGAACCCGTCGCTAGCCACAGTGTGAACCAGAACGTCGCCCCCTCGCCCTGGGTGCTTCGCATTCCCACCTGGCCGCCCATCAGCTGCACCAATTCCTTACTGATGGCGAGACCCAGGCCCGTACCCCCAAACCGGCGCGTAATGGAACCGTCTGCCTGCGTGAATTTCTGGAAGATTTCCTTTTGCGCGGCTGGCCCGATGCCGATGCCGGTGTCTTCCACTGTGATACGCACCAGCGCGCGGCCTTCGCTACGTTCCAGGCAGTCCGCCCCAATCATTACGTGACCACGCGATGTGAATTTCACCGCGTTGCCGGCCAGGTTCAGCAGCACCTGCCGCACTCTGCCTCCGTCGCCGACCAGGGAACGCGGCATCCCGGGCGACCATCGGATGGCCAGTTCAACGCCTTTTTCTAACGCGCGGGGCGCCAGCAGGTCAGCTACGCTTGCGACTACGGCTTCCAGGTCGAAAGGCGCCGCTTCGATCTTCAGTTTCCCGGCTTCGATCCTGGAGAAATCGAGAATGTCATTGATGATGGTCAGCAGCGCTTCGGCCGAACTTTGAGCGGTCTGGGCCAAGTCGCGTTGTTCTTCGTTCAGAGGCGTCTCCAGAAGCAGTTCCGTCATGCCGAGGACGCCGTTCATCGGCGTGCGTATTTCGTGGCTCATGTTTGCCAGGAACTCGGACTTCGCGCGATTGGCGGCATCGGCGGCGTGCAAGGCCTGGGCCAGCTCTTTGGTCCGCTCGGTTGCCAGCGCGGCGGCCCGCCGGCCTGTGGATTGCAAGCTCATTACCAGTCCAGCCAAAAGCAGCGACAACAGCGCGGTGCTTCCGGCTGCCCAGGCGGAAGGAGTTTTGCTGAGCGACGGGAAGCGGGGTGTCCGGTTCCAGCCGAGCGACCAGGCATTTCCCGCCATCTCGAGCTTGGTGACGCGCTCGAAGCGGGGATTGACGGCGCGCCTGGCTTGGGACGCGAATAGCAGGTTTGCGGGAGTGGCCACGTTATCGTAGACACTCAAATCGATCAGGTCCTGCACGCCCGCTAAAGCGGAGTGAAACAGAGCATCGGCGGCAAAGGCTATGGAGACCCACCCGATGAACGCGGCGCGGCGTTGCGCCACCGTTGCGAGCGGCGCCCCATCCATGTAAACCGGGACGAACAGCATCAAGCCATACCGCCCGCCTCGCATGGCCACCTTGCGGGTTAATATAGAAACCCCGGTGTCGCGGGCACGTTCGGCTGCCTCCCGCCGTCGAGGCTCGGTGGCGAGGTCCCTTCCGAGAATCACCGCGGCGACAGGGGCCGGTTCGGCATAGACGGTGACATAGTGCTCGGCCGCCGGCAACGTGCCAGCCGGCAGCGTGGCATCCGACTCTCGCGGAAAGGGGCGCACCTGAAAATCAGGACAGCCCTCCAGCCGCCGCGCTGCGACGAACTTATCCGTTTGGCCGATCGGGATCGCCTGAATCACTTCCACCGCGACGGTGCCTGGATATCGATCGAGCAGGCCCAGGCGCTCTACCGAGATCCTCCAGCCGTGTGCCGATGGATGCTCGGAAGCAGCTAGAAATCCGGCGGCGCCACGGAGCGCGGTCTCATAAATCGTGAGGCGGGTGCGAATCTGATTCTCCACTTCGACAATCGAACTATTGAAGCGGCCGGAGTCGTATTCCACTCGATTGCGATCGAGCGAAGAAAATAACCATCCGCTCAGAATCCAGCCTGCCAGCAGCACGCCCGCCGGCAAAGCCAGGCTGCCCGATGAGCGAAATGCGCCCAGCGCAACCCCGGTGAGCGAAACTGCGACGAGAAACAGATCCAGGTTCTGGAGATTCTCGAACAGCGTTCCGGCGGTGAACGCTCCCAGCCCCAGGTGCGTAGACCAAATGGCCGCTCCGGATATGGCGAGCGCGGTCATGCGCGCGGCCAGCGGACCCAGCCACGCCGCCGCGATGAAGATGAACAGGAAGACCGAAAAGAGCAGGTGCGAAGTATCCGGGCGGAAAAACACGGCGTAACATCCCAGCGCCACGCCGCCCGCAAAGAGCGTGGTCAAAACGATCGGGATGCGCCGGCCTTTCCGGTCACGATCCGTGAACGCATGGGCCAGGGCCAGCAACACCGGCATCGCCGTGATGATTCCCAAAGAATCGGAGACCCAATAACGGCTCGCGACGTCTTGCCAGTGCTCCCCAGGTGGAAAAACGTTGGCGACCTCGAATGCAAGTGTGCCGAGAACCGTCGATACCACCGGAGCGATCAGAGCCGTCAAGATAACCACTGCCAGATCCGAAAAGTGGCCCACCCAGGACTTCAACTTGGTGACGGCTGCGAAGATCCATACTCCGGCCAGCGCGCGTCCGATGGCGGCTACCGCAGCGCCTGCCGAGGGCAGCCACGGAATGCCTTGCTGCACGATCCCCGCGAAGTTGGCCGCCAGAAGAACGGGCCAATAGCGCGTGCCAAACAGCAAGAGAGCTACGATGTCGAAGCCGGCTTCCGGCCAGACTGGCGTCACCTGTGCTCCGCCGGCGATCAGGAGCCAGCCGATCTTGGTGCAGCCGAGATGCGCCACGGCCAGGAGCGCCGCCACCACCAGGTAAGGAGCCCTTCGTAGGGAGGACGCGGAGAAGCTGTCCTGCTGGAACCAAGACAATAGAACGCGGAGGGGCGCGGCGCCGAGGGCACCTGACCGTATCCGTACTGCCTGTGTCTTGCCCCCCGACGAGCTGACCATATTCCAGTCGTTCCGAACGAATCGACAGAACCAGTAGCATATATCTGCTGGATCAGAACCACTTTCTAATGTTTATTGAGTAGCTTCTGCCGCCCCGACGGTTTTCTTCCCTGAGTTGCACTACTCCCTTTCTCGGGTGAATCACTAACAGGCGATTCTGTTTGGGAGGGTGACAACAATCCCAACGCTCATAAGTCTTGCAGGATCGAATATTTTGTGACATTCTGAGACCAGTCAATCACTTAGAACGATGCCAATTTCTGAGCGTGGTGAATCGCTTCGTATCATCTCTAAAACAATTGGACGTACTGTTGTGGGCGTCACTATGGGGACGCTAACCTTCGCGGCTCAGCCGGCTGCACGGCCACACGGCTTTGGGGCGCCACCAGTGCCCGCGCCATCTTCACTCTGGTTGGTGCTGGCTGGGCTAGCGGCAGCCATTGCTTGGAACTGGGGCTGGAACCGGTGGCGTGGCCGTTCGAGCGCGCGTTAAACCAAGCGGATTAATCGTCGGGCCGTTGCTTTAAAGCTAAACTCTCGGTGTTCTCGTGAGCATCCAGCGAGCGCCTCTTTGGGATCCAGTTCTCCTGGCAGTTCACTGCGGGCTTTCCGTTGGCGGGTTTTTTTCGTACGTAGGACCCGTCAGACAGCATGTGCCGTGCATTCGCGGTATCGCTGAGGTAGCCTTGCAACAATTCATCGCGAACCCGCGCCAATAGCTTGTCGCCGGCCAGCGGAAACAGAATCTCCACCCGATGATCCAGGTTGCGCGGCATCAGGTCGGCGCTGCCTAAGTACACTTGTTCATCCCCGCCATTGCGGAAATAGTATACGCGGCTATGTTCTAGAAACCTCCCAATAATGCTGGTCACTTCGATGTTTTCGCTGATGCCCGCCAAGCCTGGCCGCAGACAACAGATCCCTCGTACCAGCAATTGAACCCGCACGCCCGCCTGCGACGCCCGATATAGCAGCCGGATAATCTCCGGATCTACCAGAGCGTTGGTCTTGAAGATCAGATGACCTTCCCGGCCCTGTTTCTGATGTTCGATTTCCCGCTCGATCATGGCTTCCACGCGCGCCCGCAAGTTCACCGGCGAAACCAGCAACCGCTTGTAATCCGCCTTGGCCGAATAGCCGGTCAGGTAGTTGAACAGATGCGTGACGTCATCGGCCACTTCTTCATTGGCGGTAAACATGCCAAGGTCGGTGTACAGATGCGCGGTGACAGCGTTGTAATTCCCGGTGGAGAGGTGCACGTAGCGCGCGATGCGGTCGCCTTCGCGCCGCACCACCATGGCGACCTTGCAGTGGATCTTCAGTCCAATGAGCCCATAAACGACGTGTACGCCCTCCGCTTCCAGCGCCTTCGCCCATTCGATGTTGCTCTCTTCATCGAAACGGGCCTTCAGTTCCACCAGCGTGGCCACCTGCTTTTCTTCTTCGATGGCTTCCAGCAGGGCTTGTACGATGGGCGAATTCCGGCCGGTGCGGTACAGGCAGGTTTTGATCGCGAGCACGTTGGGATCGTGCGCGGCTTTCTTTAGAAAATCGATCACAGGCTGGAACGATTCGTAGGGATGGTGCAGAAGAATATCCTGCTGCTTGATCAGAAAGAACAGGTCTTCGTCTGCTCCGGCTTGCGCCAGCGCCGCCGGGAGAGCCGGGACAAACGGGACATCCTTCAGATCGGGCCGGTCCAGCTGGTACAAATGCATCAGCCGCGTCAGTGAAAGCGGCCCGTCGATGCGATAAATCTCGCTGGCCTGCACCTCCAGATTGTTCATCAGGATCTCGAGGATGTGCGGGGGCATGTCTTCGCCCACCATCAAGCGGACCACATCGCCGAAACGCCTTTGCCGCACGCCGGCTTCAATACTTTCGAGCAGGTCCTCCGCTTCCAGTTCCTTGATGGCCATATCTGCGTCGCGCGTGACATGAAACGGATGCGTCTCCAGCACCTCCATTCCCGGAAATAGTGAGCCGAGGTGAGCCGCGATCACCTGCTCCAGCCACACGAATTCGAGATGGGATTGCGAACGCCGGCGCTTCTGTTTGGGTGCGGCGGCGCGGTTTACGGGGACCAGCGGAGGCAGGGAATCGGGAACCTTGATGCGTGCAAAACGCTCGTTGCCCTGCGTGTCGCGTATCAGTGCGGCCAAATTCAGGCTGAGATTGGAGATGTGCGGGAATGGCCGGCCGGGATCGAAGGCCAGTGGCGTTAAGACGGGAAAAGCCGATTCGGTGAAGTAATTCGCGGCCACCCGGAGTTGGACTTCGTTAAGGTCGGCGTAATCCAGGATTCGGATTCCGGCTTCATCCAACCCCGGGTGCAGCCCGGCCAGACACTTGTAAGCATCGTTCACCAGCCGCTTCATCTCGCGCCGAATCGCGATCAACTGCGCGCGAGGCGGCAGTCCGTCCGGACCGGCGTCCAGAATGCCCGCTTCCATCTGGCTGACCAGGCCTGCCACCCGCACCATGAAAAACTCATTGAGATTGGAGCCCAGGATGGCGAGAAACTTCACGCGCTCCAGCAGCGGATTCCGGCGGTCCTCCGCCTCTTCCAGGACGCGCCGCTGAAAAGCCAGCAAGCTGAGCTCGCGATTGATGTACAGAGCCGGATCGTTCAGATCGGCGGGCGGCCCCTCGGGCGCAGCCTGCAAAGCTTTCTTGCGCTTCCGCGAAACGGATCGCGCCGCACCCTCGGCCTTGGTCTTGTCCATGTGTAATAGATCGGTGTGAAATAGCTAGGCTTGCACCCACGCATTGCAGTTGTGTGGCGCCCGAATCAATAAATGATGAATTTCAGATTGCAGCCGGGCCCTAGGCCCTACTTCGTGATCACGCCGCAGGCGATGCGCGCGCCCGCATTTCCGGCCGGGTCGCTCTTCATGTCGTCCGCCTTCTCGTGGATCACCAGTGCCGTTCCTCCATTGGCAAACACGGAGTGCGCATTGTCATCCAGGTTGACGCGTTCATCCAGCACAGTGGTCTTGGCAGTGCCGTTGGCCTTCACGGTGAAATTCTTCATGTCACCGGCGTGCGGCCCCTCGGGATTTTCCAAGCCGTGATGTTTCATGTCGGGGTTAAAGTGACCGCCGGCCGAAGTGAAAGGCGGTTCGCATTTCGCCACCTGATGGATGTGGATGGCATGCTCGCCCGGGGGCAAATTCTTGAGATTCAGCTTGATCTTCACGCCGCCCCCGCTATCACTGAGCACCGCTGTTCCGACGCTCTCTCCCTTGGCGTTCTTCATTTCGACAGTCACGGGCTTACTCGCAGCCCCCAATGTCGCGGCCAGGATTCCGGTCGCTGTGGCTATCATCGCGATTTTCAAAAGCATGTTCCCTCTCTCCTTCCAAGAATCTTCGCGCGGTTTGATCCCGCGCGTCAAAGTCTTCCGCGCGGTCCACGCGCGGTGCACGGCCATTCGCCCTGTGCGCCCAGTGCGCTCCGCGCCCAGTGCGCTATGCGCCCAGTGTGCCGAAAACGCAACGCCTCTGGAGACGTGCCAGCGGCCACTCCAGTATGGCATCCTAGGGTATCCGCAGAACTTACTTGTTTCGCGCGGGTTGTTTCTCATTTCGCATTATGACAATTCGGCAATTTTTTATGCCTCTCACGTTGGGGGCTCTTTCTTTGAGTTGTGCTTGGGGCCAGCAGTACATCATCAATACGTATGCTGGTGACCATAGCGCTGGGTATGCCGGCGACAGTGGTGCGCCTGCCAGCGCGGAATTGGACTTGCCGCTGGGCCTGACGTTTGATTCGTCGGGCAACATGTACATTGCCGATTCGTTGAATCAGCGCATCCGCAAAATCTCCGGGGGCGTAATTACAACCGTGGCGGGAGACGGCACGGAAGGGTATGCCGGTGATGGCGCCGTAGCCACCAGCGCTGAGCTGGATGGGCCCGCCGCCGTGGCCGTGGATTCTAACGGCAACATCTACATCGCGGACACCAGCAACCACGTCGTGCGGGAGGTGGTCACAGGAACCGCCGCGACCAACGCCGGTGTGTCCGCTGGCGACATCATTACCATCGCAGGCACCAACACCGGCGGATATAGTGGCGATGGCGGTTTATCGGGTTTAGCGGAGCTGGATTTTCCCACCGGCGTCGCAGTCGATTCCTCCGGCAACATCTACATTGCCGACTCCGGCAATAATGTCATCCGTGAGATCACCGCCTCCAACGGCATCATCAACACCATCGTGGGCGGCATAGCCACTGCGCAGCAGTTGAACGATCCGGAATCGGTAGCCGTGGATTCCAATGGCGATCTTTACATCTCGGAGCAGAATGGCGTGCGGATCTCAAAGTTCTCCCACGGAAATTTGACCGTCATCGCAGGCAACGGCTACATCGGGTATTCGGGTGACAACGGACTGGGCACCAACGCCTCGCTGGACGATCCCACAGCCATCGCGCTGGACTCTAAGGGTTATCTCTACATTTGCGACACCAATAACAGTTTGATTCGCAAAGTTTCGCCGCAAGGAATCATCACCACCATCGCTGGAACCACGATCGGGGGAAAGCCAACTTCGGGAGATTATGGCGATGGCGGTTTTGCGACGAATGCGTTGCTGTCCTTTCCTAGGGGGATCGTCGTGGACCCGTCCGGGAACGTATTTGTCTCCGATACACCCAACTACGTCGTCCGCGAGCTGCAGCCCCAGACACCGGCGATCGCGGGCGGCGGTGTGGTAAACGCCGCCAGTTTCACCGCGAAGTTTTCGCCCGGCGCGCTGGCTACGGTATTCGGTTCCAATTTCACCGGCGCAGGTTTGAATGCGATTGGTTCCCTGCCGCTAGCGTCCAGCCTGGGCGGCGTCTCGGTTCTGGTGAACGGCATAGCTGCTCCGGTGCTCTATGAAAGCGCCACTCAGATCAACTTCCAGATACCCTGGGAAACCGGGGCGGGATCGGCCACAGTGGTGGTGAGCACCAATGGTTTCGCCAGCGCGTCGGTGAACATCACGGTGCAGGCCGCGGCTCCCGAGTTGTTTGTCCAAGGTACCCATGCCATTGTGCAGAATTCCGATTACAGTCTCAATAGCTCCAGCGATCCTGCCAAAGCCGGAGGCACCATACTTGCGTATTTGACGGGCGCGGGGCCGGTGAGTGACCAGCCGGCGGATGGGGCGGCCGCCGGATCCAACCCGCTTTCCAGCGTTACCTCCGCTGTGACTGCCACCATCGGAGGGCAAGCCGCTGCCGTATCGTTTGCCGGGCTGGCTCCGGGCTTCGTCGGGCTATGGCAGTTGAACATCGTGGTGCCGTCCGGAGTAACCCAGGGCGATCTTCCCCTGGTTGTCACCGTCGGCGGACAAAGCAGCAATTCCGCTAACGTCAGCGTTACACCTTAACCGGTAACGTTTCGCGAAACCATCGCGCCCCTTCGTCGGTCACACTGAAGGTAAGTGGCCACCAACGATTCGACGACGATCCCTGAGCCCGATCCTCTCTGGTACAAAGACGCGGTTATCTATGAAGTCCACGTGCGCGCGTTTTATGACAGCGACGAGGATGGAATGGGCGACTTTCGCGGTCTCACCAAGAAGCTAGACTACCTGCGGGATCTGGGTATCACGGCCATCTGGCTCCTCCCGTTTTTTCCGTCACCCTGGCGCGACGACGGCTACGACATCTCCGACTACAACGACGTCCATCCGTCTTATGGGACGCTGCGGGATTTCCAGAATTTCCTCAAGCAGGCGCATCGCCACGGGATCCGCGTCCTCACTGAAGTGGTTCTGAACCACACCTCTGACCAGCATCCCTGGTTCCAGCGCTCCCGCCGCGCCGCCCCCGGGACACGCTGGCGGGATTTCTATGTTTGGAGCGACACGGCGGAAAAATACCAAGACGCGCGCATCATCTTCAAGGATTTTGAAACCTCCAACTGGACCTGGGATCCGGTCGCCAAGGCGTATTACTGGCACCGTTTCTACTCGCACCAGCCCGATCTCAACTTCGACAATCCCCATGTTCAGGAGGCGATCCTCGAAGTGATCGACTTTTGGTTCGATCTGGGCGTCGACGGATTCCGCCTGGACGCGGTGCCTTACCTCTACGAGCGCGAGGGCACCAACTGCGAAAACCTACCCGAAACGCACGCGTTCCTGAGAAAGCTGCGCGAACACATCGACCAAAAATACCAGGACCGTATCCTGCTGGCTGAAGCCAACCAGTGGCCCGAGGACGCCGTGGCTTATTTTGCCGGCGGCGACGAATGCCACATGGCGTTTCACTTTCCGCTGATGCCGCGCTTGTTCATGGCTATTCGCATGGAGGACCGCTTTCCGGTGATGGAGATCCTGCAGGAGACGCCGCCTATTCCAGCCAATTGCCAGTGGGCGTTGTTTCTGCGCAATCACGATGAGTTGACGCTTGAAATGGTGACGGACGAAGAGCGCGATTACATGTACCGCGTCTACGCACACGATCGCCGCATGCGCATTAATCTCGGGATTCGCCGCCGCCTGGCGCCGCTGCTCGAAAACGACCGCCGCAAGATCGAACTGATGAACGCGCTATTGTTTTCGTTGCCCGGCACGCCCGTCATCTACTACGGTGACGAAATCGGGATGGGCGACAACATCTACCTGGGCGACCGTAATGGCGTCCGTACTCCCATGCAGTGGAGCGCCGATCGCAATGCCGGTTTCTCGCGCGCCAATCCGCAGAAGCTCTACATGCCCATCACCATCGACCCGGCCTATCATTACGAGGCCATCAACGTTGAAGGCCAGCAGAACAATCCGCACTCGCTGCTGTGGTGGACCAAGCACCTGATCGAACAGCGCAAGCAGTTCAAGGCGCTGGGCCGCGGAACGCTCGAATTTCTGCGGCCGTCCAATCGCAAGGTGCTGGCGTTTTTCCGCCGTTATCAGGAGGAGACCATCCTGGTGATCGCGAATCTCTCGCGTTTTCCGCAGCACGTAGAGTTGGATCTGCCTGAGGTAAAGGGAATGACGCCGATCGAAATCTTCGGGCGTGCGGAGTTCCCGCCGGTCGGCGACCAGCCCTATCAAGTGACGCTTGGCTCACTCGGCTTCTATTGGTTTGCGTTTCAGGCCAAGCAGGCTCATCAGGAGACCATCGAGACGCCGGCCACGCCATCCGGCTTGCCCCTCATCGTGGTGGAATCGTGGGCGCAGGTGTTTCAAGGCCGCAGTCTCGCGATTCTGCTGCGCCGCCTGCCCGCCTACCTCAAGACACGCCGGTGGTTCCAAGGCAAGGACCGGACCATTCGTAACATCGACGTTTTGGATGCCATCCCGATCCCCGATACTTCTGCTCAGCTGCTGCTGGGACAAGTGGAGTACACCGACGGCGATCCCGAGATTTACGTGCTGCCGGGCTCCGTTGCCACGGGCGAAGCGTCCGAGCAAGTAAAGGCCAATCTGTTGGACGTCTCCGTCGCGCAGTTGCACGCCGAGGACGGAACACGCGGCGTTCTTTACAGCGCCATTTTCGATCCTGCCTTCGGCAATGCTCTCTTCAGCGCCATTCTCAGGCGGCGGCGATTCCGCGGGCGGGCGGGTGAGCTGGTGGGCTCCCATACGCGAGCCTTTCGCGCCGCTTGGGGTGAGAGTCATCCCGACCTTGGACCCGCCGTTTTGAAGGCCGAGCAATCCAACACATCCATCGCCTTCGGGAACCGGTTCATCCTGAAAATTTATCGCAGCGTGGAGCCGGGCATACATCCCGAGGTGGAAATCGGAACCTTCCTCACCGAGAGAAACTTTCCCCACAGCGCGCCGCTCACGGGCGTCATCGAGTACCGCGCCAATAACGATGAACCAATTACCATCGCCTCCTTGCACGCCTTCGTGCAAGACCAGCAGGGCGATGCCTGGAGTTATACGCTCGATTCCCTGAGCCAGTTCTTCGAAGCGGCGCTCGCTCGCAAGGAAAGCGACTTCGCCGGTCCAGATGGGAGCCATCATCCCTTCGACCTTCGGAAACTGGAAATTCCGGCGCACGCGCTGGAATTAATTGGCAGCTATCTCGATTCAGCCCATCTGCTGGGCCGCCGGGTAGCGGAACTGCACCTGGCGTTGAGTTCGGATCCCCTGGATGCACAGTTCGCGCCGGAACCGTTTACGGATCATTATCGCCATGCGATCTTTCATGGCTTAATGGGGGTCGCGGCCGAGACCTTTCAACTCCTGCGGCAGCGTTTGAAGTCATTACCGGATTCGGTGCAGCCCGACGCCCAAAAGGTGTTGGACCGCCGGGAGGATATTCGTGCCTGCGCGCGCCTGATTGCGGAACACCGCATCTACTCCTTGCGCGCGCGTATCCATGACGATCTGGGACTGAACCGTGTATTGCATACCGGAAAGGATTTCGTGTTCATCGGTTTTGACGGCCCCTCCGATCGCAGTTTAAGCGGACGAAGAATAAAGCGATCGCCGCTGCGCGACGTGGCCAGCATGCTCTTGTCCTTCCAGTATGCGGCGCAGGCTGTGTTTTTCGATCAGCTTCCTGGCGTGACGCGGCGGCCGGAGACCCTTGACGCACTGGAATTTTGGGCGCGCTACTGGTCAGATTGGGTGTCCGCGACTTTTCTGAAAGGGTATCTGGAAACGGTCGGGTCAAGCCCGCTCATTCCACAGAATGACGCCGACCTTCGATTGCTGCTGGATCACTGCCTGCTGGAGCAGGCGCTCGAAGGAGCCCGTGAGGAACTTCGCCAGCGGCCGGATTGGGCACGCGTGTGCATCGGAATGCTGCTGCGAATCATCGAATCCACGGCGCAGTCCACGGCGCCCGTAACATCATCGTAACTCCGGGTGAAATCTTATCCGCTCTCGGGAGTCCACTAGGGGGAAGCCCGAAGAGCTTTTTCATTCTGGCTCCTGAATTCTGACTTCTGGATTCTGATTCATTTATGAAGCGCAGAGAGACACAGCCGGTCTATACGCCGTCGGCCACTTATCGCCTGCAATTCAACAAGTCGTTCACATTTGAGGATGCGGCCGGTTTGGTGGATTACCTCGACGAACTCGGCGTCACAGACATCTACGCCTCGCCATTTCTCATGGCTCGGCCCGGCAGCATGCACGGCTACGATGTTACGGATCAATCACGCTTCAATCCGGAGATCGGAGATGAAGCGTCGTTTCTGCGGCTTTCCGCGGCGCTGCAGCGTCGTGGAATGGGATTGATCGCCGATGTGGTCCCGAACCATATGTGCATTACGCATCCTTCCAACTTATGGTGGTGGGATGTGCTGGAGAACGGACCCAGCAGTCCGTTTGCGCGATACTTCGATATCGATTGGCATCCGCCCAAGGAAGAACTGGTGAACAAAGTGTTACTACCCACCCTGGGCGATCAATACGGCCGGGTGCTGGAGAATCAGGAGATCCAGATCGTTTATGGTGACGGACAATTTCAAGTATCCGTCTACGGCATGCCGTTGCCGCTGGCGCCGCGCACCTGGACCATGATTCTGGAGCCGGCCGTTGCGAAGCTGCGCGAAAAGCTGGGCGCCGACCACGAGCACGTCGCGGAATTGGAAAGCATCGTTACGGCTCTGAGTCATCTGGCCGGACCCACGGAAACGGATGAGGCCAAAGTTCGCGAGCGCCACAGGGAGAAGGAGATTGTCAGGCGCAGGCTATCGGCGCTGCTGGAGACGAGCATAGAGGCGGTGGACTCCATCCATGCATCTCTGGCTGAAATCGACGGCCGGCGCGGAGAGCCCCGCAGCTTCGACCGTCTGGAGCGGCTGCTCCAGAGCGAGGCTTACCGCCTCAGTTTCTGGCGCGTCGCCATGGACGAGATCAACTACCGGCGCTTCTTCGACATCAACGACCTGGCAGCCATTCGCGTGGAAGATCCCGAGGTATTTTCCGCCGTCCACAAGCTGATTTTCGATCTGGTGCGGCAGGGCCACATCCGCGGCCTCCGCGTGGATCATCCGGATGGCCTGTTTGAGCCCGAGAAATATTTCCGCTTCTTACAAGATGGCTGCAAGGCTTGGACCGCGGCGTCCAAACCAGAGCAGCCTGCCACGCAGAACGGCATGCATCGAACGTTCTATATCGTGGCCGAAAAAATCCTCAGCGGTAATGAACCATTGCGCACCGAATGGGCGGTGGAAGGCACCACCGGCTACGGCTTTTTGAACCTGGTCAATGGCTTGTTCGTGGATCACACGAAGGAGAAAGCGTTTCAACAGCTCTATCGCCGCTTCACCGGTTGGACCGCCCCATTCGACGATCTGCTGTCCGAGAGCAAGCGGCTGATCCTGCAAGTGGCCATGTCGAGCGAGCTGAATGTGCTGTCGCGCAGGCTGGATCACATTTCCGAACAGCATCGCTGGTCTCGCGATTTTACGCTGGAAAGCTTGCGCGATGGGCTGCGCGAAGTTCTGGCCGCATTTCCCGTCTACCGCGCCTATGTCCGCAGCGACCAAACTGAAGTGGACGCCGAAGATCGGCGGCAGGTGAATATCGCCATCCGGGAAGCCAAGCTGCGCAATCCCGCCATCAGTGAGTCGGTGTTCGATTTCATCCAAAGCGTTCTATTGCTGGAACATCCCAATGGTATTGACGACGCCCAGCGCGCCGAGCGGCAACTGTTCGCGCTGCGGTTCCAGCAGCTCTCCTCGCCGGTGATGGCCAAGGGCGTGGAGGATACGGCCTTTTATCGCTACTATCCGCTCGCGTCTCTGAACGAAGTGGGCGGCGATCCATCGCGCTTCGGCGTGTCGGTGAATGCGTTTCATCGCCGCAATCTCATCCGCCGCGAGATGTGGCCCAACAGCATGAGCGCCAGCTCCACGCACGATACCAAGCGCGGCGAGGATGTCCGCGCGCGCATCAATGTGCTTTCCGAAATCCCCGGTGAGTGGTATCGAGCGATCCGCCGGTGGCGGGATTTGAATCGAGCCGCGAAAACGCGGGTGGACGATCGTCATGCGCCGGACTCCAACGAAGAGTACCTGTTATATCAAACGCTGCTGGGCACCTGGCCGTTGTATCCCATGAATGCCGAGGAGCATGCCGCCTACATTCGAAGGATCGACGGCTACATGCAAAAAGCGTTGCACGAGGCGAAGGTTCACACCAGTTGGGTGAATCCAAACAGCGAGTATGAGCAAGCCGTAACGAAATTTGTGGAGCGCGTGCTGGAACCGTCTCCAGGCAACGCATTCTTGCAGGAGCTGCGGCAATTTCAAGCGCCGATTGCGCGGGCCGGAATGTTTAACTCCATCTCGCAGCTGGTGCTGAAGATCGCGTCGCCCGGCGTGCCGGATTTTTATCAGGGCAACGACCTTTGGGCCTTCGATCTGGTGGATCCCGACAACCGCCGCGCGGTGAACTACGATATCCGCCGGCAGATGTTGAAGAACTTACGGGAACAGGCCGGGCGGGATCGCGCGGAGCTAGTGGACCGCCTGCGGGAGAATCCCTGCGACGGCGCGATTAAGCTCTACGTCACCAGCGAAGCGCTACGATTCCGGCGCGATCATCGCGATCTGTTTGCGCAAGGGTCCTACACCGCGCTGGCTGCCGAGGGAAACCGCGCGCGGCACGTGGTGGCTTTCATGCGCACGAAAGCCAAACAAAATCTGGTAGTTTTGGCCGGCCGCTTCTTCCTCAAATTGTGCAATTCCCACAACAAGCCCATCGGCGACGTGTGGGGCAACACCACCATCGCGCTTCCCAAGAAGGCTGAGCACTGCAACTTTCGAGATGTTTTCACCGGCGAGGCCATCACCGCCGAACGGCGCGAAGACGGCCTGATTCTCTCCGTAAATCAAGTTTTTTCCCGCTGCCCCGTCGCACTCCTGTTTGCGGAGAGCGCGGGGTAGTGCGGGAGTCGCCGCAGTGGCGCCTGTCTTATGGCGCAAATCTTCTTGCAGCTGGGAGTGTGCAGTTTCGCGTCTGGGCCCCCGGCGTGCACTCCTTGGCCGTTCAGTTGGCACAGCATCCACCCGCAGCCATGACGCGGGATGGAGAGGACTTTGAGTTGCTGGTAACCGGCGCACAGCCGGGAGATCTATATTCGCTTCACTTTGACGACGGCCGCGTGCGGCCCGATCCAGCTTCGCGCTCCCAACCGCACGGCGTGCATGGGCCGTCACAGATCGTCGACCCGGGCGCGTTCGTCTGGTCTGACCAAAATTGGAAGGGCGTCGCGCTCTCGGACTTTATTCTGTACGAGCTACATGTGGGCACCTTCTCGCCCGAAGGCACCTTTGGAGGCGCCATCTCGAAGCTCGGCCATCTGAAAGATCTGGGCATCACGGCGGTGGAACTGATGCCGGTGGGCGAATTTCCCGGCGCGAGAAATTGGGGTTACGACCAAGTGGATCTTTACGCGCCGCACTCCGCTTACGGCGGCCCCGCCGGGTTGAAACGCCTGGTGGACGCCTGCCATCAAGCGGGCCTCGCGGTGGTGCTGGATGTTGTTTACAACCACCTGGGCCCCGAGGGTAACTACCTCGCGGAATTCGGCCCTTATTTCACCGATCGATATCAGACGCCGTGGGGACGCGCCATCAACTACGATGGCCCCTTCAGCGATGGAGTGCGCCGCTTCGTTATCGATAACGCACTCTATTGGCTGACCGAATATCACATCGATGCGCTCCGCGTCGACGCGATCCACGGGATCTTCGACTTTGGTGTCCATCACATTCTTAGCGAGCTTCGCGACAAATTCCACGAACAAGCCGTGCGATTGGGGCGCCAGGCCTGGATCATTGCCGAAAGTGATCTTAACGATGTTCGCGTGCTGAATCCGCACTGCTCAGGCGGCCATGCCCTGGATGCGCAATGGCTGGACGAATTCCATCACGCCGTGCGGACGTACCTGACCGGCGCGAATCGCGCGTATCTGGCTGGGTTTGGCGAGCTGCGGCACATTCAGAAGGCCATCACAG
>CAVRZH010000140.1:0-16554 GCA_963725455.1 Bryobacterales bacterium | reverse complement strand
GAAATAAGCGGCCCAGCGGAACGACGGCGTCAGCGCTTGCAATTGGGCGGGAGTCATCTTGTGAAACAACTTGTACGGATCGCGCTTCTCCACGCGCGTCAACGACGCCTTCGCCAGCGCCGTCTCGATGTCCATCACGGTTTGCGCATGTGCCTTCGCAATGGCTGGCGCGTCGCCCAACAGTTCGAACATATGCTGCACGTGTTCCACATACTTCTGGCGCGTCTCCACGGACTTCGCGTCGGTCTTGGTGTAATAATCGCGATCGGGAAGACCCAGACCGCCCGCGTCCGCAAACGCGATCACGCGGCTGGAATCTTCGAAATCCTGGTTCGAACCAAAGCCGAACAGCATGCCATTGCCGATCATCCCGAGTTGCTCACGCCCCAGGTAGCCCGGTAAATCACGTATGGAATGAAGCGCGGCAATCGCATCCAGTTCGGCCTTCAGAGGCGCGAGCCCCGCTTTTTCCACAGCAGGCTGATCCATGCACGCAGCGAAGTAGTCGCCGATTTCGGTCTCCACCACATTCCGGCTCGCGCCCGGCTTGGACGCCTCCAGCAGAATCCCCCAAAGAAAACGCTCGTTATCTTCGTTGAGCTTGGAATAAACGTCCCAGCGCGCCTGATCGGGCGGGATTGGATTCTTCTTGATCCAGGCGCCGCAGGCGTAATGATAGAAGTCCGTGCAGGGGTCAACCGACCGGTCCATGGAGGAAGTGTCCAGGCTGGGGCTATAGGGCAAGGCGAAGAGCGGTGAGTCAGCCGGGTTAATGTTCTGTCCCCAAGCCACAACACCGGCGAAAATAGAGAGCAGGAGAAGCGTGGATCTCACAGTGATATAGTAAAACACGAATAAGATTGAACTCCGTCCCAGCGGTAGGGGAAGGTTTCCACGTGTTAAGACATTTCAACCTATATTTGATTTCAATGCTCGCGGTCACGGGTGCGTATGCGCAGACCGATTCTGTCGCCCCACCGGTGGAAAAGGCGGCCAGCAGCGCGGTTTCGCCCGGCGAAGTTCCCCGCCTGCCGGATGGCAAGCCCGATCTGACGGGCGTATGGGACATCCCCTACGTACCCGACATGTCGAAGGGCATCGGACCACTGCCTTATACCGCCTGGGGCGAGGCCAATTTCAAAGCTTACGATCCCAGCAAGTTTGACTATACGGCGCATTGCCTGCCGGCCGGGCTCACGCGCCAGATGAACACGCCCATGCCGCTTGAGATCTTTCAGATGCCCAAGCGCGTGGCCATTCTTTTCGAGGCCTGGAACACGTTCATTGTCATTCCCACCGATGGGCGAGGTCATCCCAAGGATCCCGATCCCACTTGGATGGGCAACTCCGTCGGCCACTGGGAAGGCGACACGCTGGTGGTGGACAGCGTCGGATTTAACGACCGGACGCGCCTGGACACCATCGGCCATCCGCACAGCGATCAACTGCACGTGATCCAGCGCTTCAGTCGCGCCGATCCCATGCATCTGGCTTATGAGGTAACAGTGGAGGATCCTAAGGCGTACACCCGGCCGTGGACCAACCAGCGCGTGTTCACCCTGAAGCCGAAATGGGAGCTAATGGAGTATTCCTGCGAGGAAAATAACAAAGAGATTACGGAGCACCTGGTGAAATGAAAACTCGACAAATTTCTTTCCTGGCGGCGAGCGCCGCATTATTGCTCGCGAGCGTTCCCGCCTTCGCGCATCACTCCTTCGCGGCGGAGTTTGATGTGAAGCAGCCAGTGACGCTCAAAGGGACAGTGACCAAAGTGGAGTGGACGAACCCGCATGTCTGGATCTACATCGATGTTCCGGATGCACAGGGGAACGTGACTCACTGGCAATGCGAAAATGGCGCGCCGAACGCCTTAGCCCGCATGGGTTGGACGCGCAATTCCCTGAAAGCGGGCGACCAGGTAACAATAGAAGGATTCCGTGCCAAGAACGACGACAAGACAGCCAATGCCCGTCAAGTGATTCTTCCCGACGGACGCAAGGTATTCAGCGGATCGGCCGAAGACGGCGGCCCCGGAAAAGCCAAGGAAAGTGGCCAGTAGAGATTGGCCTTGGAGCCCATATCCAGTCTGGGGATTGGCTTGTTGGGGATTGGCACTGCTGGCACCGTCGCAAACATTTGAAGGACTTCATGAACCCCGAACCTATTATGGATTTGGCCCACTTGGGCCATCTGGAGATGTTGACGCCTAAGCCTGAGGAGAGCCTGGCTTTCTTCGTGAACGTGCTGGGCATGACTGAGAGCGGGCGCCAAGGCGATTCGGTTTACCTGCGCGGCTGGGACGACTATGAGCGCCATACGCTGAAGCTGACGGCGTCGAAGCTGCCCGGCATGGGCCACGTGGCGTTTCGCGCGCGCAGCCCGCAAGCTCTCGAAAGGCGAGTGGCGGCGCTGAAAGGCTCCGGCTATGACATCGGATGGACTGAGGGAGACCTGGCTCATGGTCCCGCATTCGTCTGCCAGGATCCTGATGGGCACAAGATCGAGCTGTATTACGAGACCCAATGGTACGACGCTCCGCCCGAATTGAAGCCCGCGCTTAAGAATCAGGCCCAGCGTTTCCCGGCCCGCGGCGTCAACGTTCGCCGCTTGGATCATTTCAACGGTCTGGCGGTCGACATTGAGGCCAATCGTACATTCTTTCAAAACTATCTCGGGTTCCGGCTCACCGAGCAGATCGTGCTGGACGACGGCTCAGAAGCCGCCATGTGGATGACCTGCACCAACAAGAGCTACGACTTCGCGTACACGCGCGACCATACCGGCACCAAGGGCCGCTTTCATCACGTCACGTACGCCGTGGATTGCCGAGAAGACGTGTTGCGCGCCGCCGATATTTTCCTCGAGAACGGTGTGTACATCGAAACCGGTCCGCACAAGCACGCCATCCAGCAGACTTTCTTCTTATATGTTTATGAGCCCGGCGGCAACCGCGTAGAAGTGGCCAATGCGGGGGCCCGGCTGATCCTGGCGCCGGACTGGAAACCGATCCGCTGGTCGGAGGCCGAGCGCAGGAAGGGGCAAGCCTGGGGCCTGAAAACCATCGAATCGTTCCACACGTATGGTACGCCTCCGGTGGAAGCGAAGCATTAAATCAGCTCCGCTAGAACGTCAGTGAAATATCGGCTTCGATCTGGCTGTCACGGGTAGTCGTCGTGAGGTTCTCAAAGATCGGGTGCAGCCAGCGCGTATAGCGGAACTCCGGCACTACTTTTATGCCGAATTCATCGGTGAACTGAAGTCCAGCGCCCACCACCGCCCCCTCCGATGTCCGATCCTTCGGTACCGCTGCGGTAAACGTGCAACACGTGTTCACATCCGAAGCGTTCGTCGTGTCGGTGGAAGTGCGGATGCCGTTTGAGAGACGATAAGCTCCCCCCGCTTCGAGGAACCAGCGCGGGCTGTTCGGGCGTTTTCCTGTGCCGTAGTATCGCACCAGAACGGGAATATCGATCAAGCGGGCGCGCGTGTCCTCATGCGTGCTGGTGGTGGTTGTGGAGGGGTAAGTGGAACCGTTCAATATAGCGGTTGTAGTGGTTGAGATCGTGGTGGTCTCCTGATAACCGATATGCCGCAGAAGTCCGCTTAGATCGATATAGTAGTGCCCCTTCACCCGCGCCTGGACCGTCAATCCGTATCCGATTCGCGAGGATGCACCCGTCGTTTGATACTCGGTGCTGAGCTCGGTAGAAGTATTTATCGTGTCGGTCCTGCCCGGGATGAGCGTGAGACCGAGAACCGATAGTGTTAGGCCTCCCGTAAATCGGCGCTCCGAGGGGGGCGCTGGCGCCGATGACGAAGAAGTGGAGGATGAAGTTCCGGAGCTGGGCGTGGGCGTCTGCGAGGGGCTCTGCTGCGGGTCTGTCTGCGATGGCTGGCCTTCGGCGCAATATACACATAAAATCGCCCACACGCTCGCTATTACAAGTGTCTTCAGACAATCCTCCTGGGAGATGCTTGATTCACTGCTCGATTCAACAGATCAGTTTAACCTCAATAATCTTATACGGTCCACAACCAACCAGCGGGTACGCCCTTGTTGCTACTTAAGAAGCTGGCGCGCGCCGAAGCTCGCGCACACACCGAAGCTCGCGCACACACAGAAGCTAGCGTACAACGAATGCCGCCCGTTGCACCGCTGTGATGTATGGGCCTCACTGTATCCAGTGAGCGTCACCCTATCTCAAAGCGTCACTCGTATCTCAAAGCTTCGGTCGGATTGAGCTGCGAGGCGCGGCTGGCCGGCAGCATCCCGAAGACGACGCCCACGGCCACGGAAACTCCGAAGGCCACCAGGACGGAAGTCAGCGAGATGGGAATGTGCGATAGCGGGACCACGGAGGGAATCGCGCGGCTGATGGCATCGGTGAAGAATCGCACGCCTAGCGGAATTGAGACGCCAACCAGAATGCCGAGGAGGCCGCCGGCGGTGCTGATGACAATGGATTCGGTGAGGAACTGTTCCAGCACGGCGTGCCGCGAGGCGCCCACCGCCATGCGCAGGCCAATCTCGCGCGTGCGCTCCGTCACGGTCACCAGCATGATGTTCATGATGCCGATTCCGGAAATAATGAGCGCAATGGTCGACACCAGGATCAGCACAATGGTCATCACCAGCGCGATCCGCTCGGCGGCTTCCAGAATGGCGGCCAGATTTTCCACATCGTACTGGACTCCGGCCCGATGGCGGCTCTCGAGCAACTGCTTAATACCAGCCGTCAGGGGCCGCACGTCCGACGCCAGCCGCGCCTGAACGTACATCGGATCGATACGTTCGATCGGAACAAACAGCTTCATTACCGTGATGGGCATCAACACGGTTTCGTTGGTGATTTCCGAGACCCCGAAGGTCGTGGTCCGCTCCTTGAACGTTCCCACCACGGTGAACTGCAGGCCATAGAGCTTGATCACCTGGCCGACGGCATTCTGCACGTCGCCGTACAATTTCTGCGCCAGCTTTTCGGTCAGCATCACGACATGTTCCCGGCTGCGCACATCGTCGAGGTCTATAAAATGGCCAGAGAGCAGCACCATGTTCCGGACCTCGGGGTAGTACTCATCGGCGCCGATCACCGAAACGTCTTCTTCCTTCGCGTTAATCAGCAACCGTCCCGAGTTGGACATTACGCCCGTGGCCGCGACAATACGCGATCCGAATTGCTGGCGAACGGCTTCCACATCGGCCATCTTGATGAAATCGGCGTCAACCTTGGTGGAGCTGTTGGTGCCGGCCGAATATTGCGCGTAAATCAGGTTGGAGCCTACGCCGCGGATCAGATCCAGGATGTAGTCGCGGCTGGTGATCGAAATGGTGACAACCAGAATAACCGAGGCGTTGCCGATCACCAGGCCCAGGGCTGTGAGGAAGCTGCGGAACTTGTTGGCACGCAGCGATTGCAGACTGAAGCGGAGCGCTTCTCCCAAATACATCAGGCGCCGGACGCTTCCTTCAGCAACTTCTCAGCTTGCGCGCGCGAGGGATCGTCGGGTGTCAGGCTGCTCTCCAGGTATTGGTTCAACAAAGTCTTGGCTTCATCCAGGTTGCGCCTCTGTTCGATGTAGATTTGCGCACGTGCAAAGGCGACTTTGGGCGAGTCCGGCGCTATCCGTTCGGCTAGATCGAAGGCCGCCTCGCTCTCCGAGATCTGTCCATGCCGGGCCAGATGCCGCGCCAGATCCAGCACACGTTCAACCTGGCGTGGCGCCAATTGGACAGCCCGGCGCAGCTTTTCTTCGGCGGTGTCGAATTGCTTTCTCCGGTCCGCTAATTTAGCTTGAGCCAACAGTCCCTGGGCCGGATTGAGCGCGCCGATCCGTTTGGCAACCTGCTCGGCTTTGTCATAACCTCCGCCTAGAAAACCGGGAGCCTCCAAATAATAATCGAACAGGTCGTTCAGCGCATCGTCGTTTCGAGGATCCAGCGCGACGGCCTTTTCGAAATACCCGCGTGCTTTGGCAGCGTACTTGGGAGCCAGCAGCGGCATGGCCGTCTCGGCCCGGCGCCCGTAACTTCGGCCCAGCCAGAGTGCATATTCCGAATTAGCGGGTTCCAGGGCGAAGGCCCGTTCGAATGATTCGGCGGCCTTCTTGTAATCGCCCAGCATGAAGTGGTCCTTGCCCGCCAAATAATCCACCTGAGCGCTGGACTGTCCGCTGCTCCGCAGCAGCGTCAAAGAGCCCTGATAGTCGGTTCGGCCGTAAAGATCTTCAGCCTTCGATACCAACTCCTGGGCGAACAGGCCCGGCGTCAAAAATAAAACCACGACCAATACGCGAACGCTCATGAACCCCCGAATTTGCTCCATTATAACTCTCAGGTATCGCCAGAGAGATCCCGGGCGAATCCGCCACGCTTCTTAGATGTCGGCCACGGAGATTTGGATGCGCGGGCCACAAACTTGGATACACTGTTGAAAGTGCGTGTCCATACGGATATGCATCGTAGTATGCTGAGATTGAAGGTTCAACTCCTGGGGAGGGATAACGTATGCTCGCAAAGTCACGCGGGTACATATTAGGCGGTTTCTGTTTCATGCTCTTCGCCGGCGCCGCTTGGGCGCAGATCGCGGCGATTGAGGGAGACGTTAAGGGTCCGGACGGGCAGCCGTTAAAGGGCGCCGTGATCTTAATTGAGCGGCAGGACATGAAGGGCACATACAAGGGTGCCAAGACGGATAAAAAGGGCCACTACATTTACAACGGCCTTCCCTTCCCCGGCCAATACACGGTAAGCATCTTCGTCGATGGCCAAAAGCGCGATGAAACCAAGAACGTGAAAACCCAGCTGGGCGATCCGGTGGAGGTTCCCTTCGATCTGAAGCAGGCCGCTCAACAACAACAGGCCGCGCAGGCCGCCGGCGCCGCTGGAGCGCCCCCGCCACCGGAAGAAGAGCGCGGGTTGAGCAAGGAGCAGAAGGAAGCGCTAGAGAAGCAGTCCAAGGAGAACGCCGAAATCATTGCCAAGAACAAGGCTTTGAATGACGCGTTTAATGCGGGCAAGGATGCGCTGGCTGCCAAGAACTACGACGCCGCCGTGGAGGCCCTTCAAAAAGGAACCACCCTAGACCCCAACCAGAACGTCATTTGGGCCAACTTGGCCGACGCCTATGTGGGCCAGGCCGGAACCAAGACGGGCCCTGATCAGCAGGCTTCGCTCGACAAGGCGCTGGAGGCCTACACCAAGGCCATCGCCTTGAAGCCCGAGAATCCCGCCTATCACAACAATTACGCGCTGACGCTCGCCAAAGCCAAGAAATTTGACGAAGCGCAGGTGGAGTTGAACAAGGCAGCGCAACTGGATCCGACCAACGCCGGCCGTTACTACTACAATTTGGGAGCCGTGTACGTGAACAACGGCCAACCGGCTGCGGCCGAGACCGCCTTTAAGAAAGCAATCGAAGTGAATCCCGACTACGCCGACGCGCAATTCCAGTACGCAACCGCGTTGTCCGCGAAGCTGAGCACTGGTGCCGACGGTAAGGTAGTCGCGCCCGAGGGGATGAAGGATGCGCTGGAAAAATATCTGGAGCTCCAGCCCACTGGCCAATTCGCCGATGCGGCTAAGGGTATGTTGCAGATGATCGGCGCCACCATCCAGACCGATTACTCAAAGAAAGGCCAGCAGACTAAAAAGAAGACATCGAACTAGGCTAGCGGTCAAGACGAGCGTCCCCGGAACGGCCTCGTATGGGCAGCGCTGACAAACGCAACCATGCTCGACACGACGAACCTCCTGTGGTACGGCTCGATTGCGGTTGAGTTTTTGTTTTGCCTGCACTTAATTTGGACTAGACTCGCGAAGAGTTATCCGATATTTACGTCCTGTATCGGGTATTCAGTTGTCAGGTCTTTGGCGGCCATTTACTTTATGCGGGGTGCAGTTGGACCCCGCCTCCCCCTCTCCTACACCTATTTCTGGCTTTGGGACGAGCCTTTTTGGCTGCTGCTGCAGGCTGCCGTCGCTTGGGAAGTACATTCAAAAATGTGGGCTGAGCATCGGGACGTCTTACGCAAGACCCGTCCGTTGCTGGTGTTTGTCCTGGTCACGGCCCTCACCGCCGCGGCCATCCCGCTCCGATCTGAGGTTGCGCGCCCCGGTGCCTCCCGATTAATCACCGTGATGCACTTCGGAATTACTGCCACCCGTTATATTTCGAGTGTACTTGCCATCTTTCTGGTTCTTTCCGCTCTGCTCTTTTTTATCGGCGTCGGTCAGGTGAGAATGAATAACGTCCTCCGGCACGAAGGAATGATGGCGGCCTATTTTGTGGTTTATGCCATTGCCGCGTTTCTAATCGACTCTGGATGGGCCATCGCCGATTTGGTGAACGGCTACTTTGTAGCGGCCATTACCCTCTGTTGGCTGGCTTGGTTTAGCGTATTCAAGCCGCAACCCCTGGCGGGCGATTAGAATTCGTTTGCGGCGGGCCCACTGGATCCCGCCGCGGGTACAGCGATTCTATTTGAGTGGGCAAGAGGGCGGGCAGGTCGGGAAAGGTAGCACTCCGGCGGCGTGAGACGACGGCGTGGCTTGAATAGCGAAAATTCCGGCGGCGGCGAGTGCGAGCCAGAGTGACAATGTGAGCTTCTTCATTTTAATTCTCCTTGAGTTTGTTGGTGCCGCAGCCTCGCAATAAAGGCGTGCGGTCCGCGAATTGCGACGAATTCGCGTTTAACGATATCAGAACTATATTCTCAGGAGTGATAGAACCAAAGTTGGGGTACTTCCCATTAGTAACGGTAAGCTCACGAATTTCGATTGGTAATTATTCGCGGTTCAAACGATCCAAGGGCCAGCTTTCGCGGATCCGCTCAGTGCTCTGGTGGCCGCAAATCTCTTGGAACCTGTAGCCTTCAGCGTCCGTCTAGAAAGACAATTAAGCAGCTACGTCTCCGTGCGGTAACCCTTTCCCCAACAAACCAAC
Organism: Bryobacterales bacterium; assembly: GCA_963725455.1. GTDB lineage: Bacteria > Acidobacteriota > Terriglobia > Bryobacterales > Bryobacteraceae > Palsa-89. The sequence goes on along the minus strand of CAVRZH010000140.1, from coordinate 7,612 downwards.
CCGCACGGAGACACCCTCTCCATCGCATTTCTTCTTAAGGTTCTGTAAAGAAATTATGCCAGTGTTAACTGACGTGAAGTTACTAACGATAAAGCAGGCATAAAGAAAGCATTAAGAAAAACTGCGAGAGACCCCGTCTCTCACTTTCACCAGTGGTCGGTCATCAAGTCCCGAATGGGCTTGCGTTTCAACAGTGGCCGGTTGAGATATGCCAGTAACGGCGCCATCGCTCGAAAACGCTCAACAAGTGCCGAATGCAGCTGTGGGGTGGTCGCCAGGTTAGCGTCCAGTGTCACATCCAGGATCCAGTCCTTCCTTTTGATGAATTCGGCTGCCGGGTGGTTCGGGTCGAAACCCTTCGGCGATCGGCTCAGCGCATCGCCCTGCAACTCGCCGGCCAGTTTTCTGGACTTCTTGTCCGCCAGAATCCGGCTCAGCTCTTCATGCGTCTCGGCAATGTGGTTGCGCACCGCGAGCATCACATCGCGCTCCGGATGGTAGATGCCGGCCGCAACTTCGATCACCTCGTGCGAAACGCTGAAGTAGAACCCGCCCGTCCCGAGCCGCTCGGTGCCCCGCCGCGAGAAGGATGCCGCCACGTGTGTTTTATAAGGTGTCTTATCCGCACTAAAGCGCGTATCGCGATAGATGCGAAAGATGGCATTCTTTGGTTCGGTGACATAGTCGGGTGCGAACTTCGCCAGCTCGGTGTTGATGGCGCCTATCAACTCCAGCATCGGGGCCTTCACGTGCTGCTCGAAAAGATGCTTACGCGGTTGAAACCATTCGCGCCGGTTATTGCGCTTCAAACTCCGAAAAAAACTAACCATCTCCGGCGGAAAGCCGTCGAAACCAGATCGCACAAAACACTCCTTGAATCAGGCACCCTCTATAATTTGACAAGATGACCGTCCGGCAGCAAACCATCGAGCAACTTGCCAGTATTCCCAATGTATCTGTCTTGGAAGGGGCTCTGCTGAGCCTCCATACGCGTTTCGGCATCGGAGGCCCAGCGGACGTCTTGATTCAGGCCGCGTCCGAAGACGCGTTCGCCGAGGCCTTGCGAATCTCGCGGGACTCTGGAGCCGCCTATACGGTGATTGGCAGCGGTTCGAACCTGATCGTTTCCGATCGCGGCTTTGATGGAATCGTGCTCCGCCTCACCGCGAGCGCAATCCAGCAGGATGGTGAGATGGTCCGCGCCGCGGCTGGAGCCCAGCTCCAGACCTTGGTGGATTATTCGATTGATCACGGACTTTGTGGCATCCAAACCATGACCGGCATCCCCGGTTCGGTGGGGGCAGCGGTCTACGGAAATGCGGGCGCGTATGGGCACTCCATCGACGAGCGCGTGCGCCGTGTTCGTTTTCTGGATAACCAGCAGGTGCGAACCTTCAGCACGGCCGAATGCCAGTTCCATTACCGGGAGAGCGTCTTCAAGAAGCACAAAGACTGGATCATTCTGAGTGTCGATCTGGCCATGACCCCGGCGCACGCGGCCGAACTGCGGCAGACCGCCGACGAGATCTTCAAGATTCGCCTGGCCAAGTATCCACTGGAGATGAAATGCGCCGGCAGCATCTTCAAAAACCTGATCCTGGCCGAACTGCCCGAAGCGGTGCGCCGCCAGATCCCGGACCGCGTGGTGCGCGAAGGCAAAGCGCCGTCCGCGTATTTCCTGGAACAAGTGGGCGCGAAGGGAATGACTTGCGGAGGCATCCGCGTCGCGGACTATCATGCCAACTTGATCTACAACACCGGCGGCGGTACAGCACGGGAATTGTGCGAATTAATCGGCGAGCTGAAATCCCGGGTGCGGCGCCAGTTCGGCCTGGAGCTGGAAGAAGAGGTGCAGTATGTGGGATTTTCGCCTGCTCTTCCCCAGGGGTCGCAGCCTGCTTAATTGCGTAATATGCTATATGTCATGCGGTATTTAGGCATTCTTGGGTTCGCCATTTGCGTCCCCATTGCGTGGGCTGCCGATCGGCCCGTTCCCGTTATTGTGGAGCTATTCACCAGCGAAGGCTGCTCCAGTCTGTCCCGCCGCGGACCGCTTGCTGTCTCGCCTGGATCAGACCCAGCCCGTTCCCGGCGCTCAGGTCATCGCCATCGAAGAGCACGTCGATTATTGGAATCAGCTGGGCTGGACCGATCCGTTTTCGTCCCCGCAATATCGCGCCCGGCAGAACGATTACGCCATCGCTTTTCACGCCAAAGATATCTACACGCCTCAAATGGTGGTCAACGGACAGACTGAGTTTGTCGGCAGCGACATGAACCGTGCTTATCAGGAAATCGGACAAGCCGCCCAGTCCGCCACAACTCTGGTTAATCTAGGAGCGAATCCCAACTCGCATGACCCTGACCTGCTGGATCTTTCCGTCCAAGTGAACAATTCTAAAAGCGGCAAGTGGCGAGATTCCAATGTCTATCTGGCAGTGACCGAACGTGGCCTGACCACCTTTGTAGAGGGCGGAGAGAATAGCGGGCGCACGCTGCGGCACTCCTCGGTGGTGCGCAGCTTTGGCGTCATCGGCCGCGTAAAGCCGGAGGGCGCCAATGGCGGCCAACTGGTATCGACGCTCCGTCTGCCACATGCCTGGAAGCGCGAGAACTTGCGCGCCGTGGTGTTCGTGCAGGAGCGCGCGTCGTACCACATCACCGGCGCCAGCGTAATTGATTTGCACTAACCGAACCGCGACTGTAAGGGAGCCGGTCAGATAGAATCAAAACTATGTCCATTGTCGTAGTAGGTTCTGTGGCCTATGACGGAGTTGAAACTCCGCATGGCAAAGTCGAACGCATGCTGGGTGGCGCATGCACTTACATCTGTTTAGCCGCCAGCTATTTTGCCAAGACCAAGATAGTCGCCGTGGTGGGCGACGACTTCGCTGCTGAAGACGAGAAACTTCTGTCGGACCGCGGGATCGATCTGGAAGGCTTGGAGCGCGTGAAGGGAGGCAAAACGTTTTTCTGGGCGGGCGTTTATTCCAACGATATGAACGATCGCACCACATTGCGCACGGATCTGAACGTCTTTGCCGACTTCAATCCGAAGCTGCCTGAAAGCTACAAGAAATCGCCTTACCTGCTGCTCGGCAACATCCAGCCGACGCTGCAGCGCAGCGTGCGCGAGCAGATGAACGGTCCGCGCCTGGCGGGCGGCGACACCATGAATTATTGGATCCAGGATTTTCGGGATGAGCTGCTGAAGACCATTCACGACTGGGATTTTCTGCTCATCAACGACGGCGAAGCCCGCATGCTCTCCGGCCAAAACAATCTGAAGCGTGCCGCGGCTAAGATCATGGCCATGGGTCCCAAGACGCTGGTCATCAAACGCGGCGAGTATGGCGCCATCCTGTTCCACGGCGACTCGCATTTCATGGTTCCCGGTTACCTGCTCGAAGAGGTGTTCGATCCAACGGGCGCGGGCGATTGTTTCGCGGGCGGATTTATCGGTTATCTCGCTGAACAGGGCATCGATCTGAAGGCGGGCAAGGTGAGCGCCAAGGACATCAGCCGCGCCGTTATCTATGGCTCCGTCATGGGCAGCTTCTGCTGCGAGAAATTCGGCGTGGACCGCTTCCGCACGCTTACCCGCAAGGACATCGACGCGCGCTTCCAGGAGTTCCGGGACTTCACGGAATTTTGAAGCACATCCGGCTCGAATTCGCGCTGGTCTTCGTCTCATTAGCCGCCATCGGCGGCCTGGCTGCCGCCTACGTAAATCATTCGGGCTGGACCGTGTACTACGGCGACGCGGAAGCGCATCTGAACATCGCGCGCCGCATTTTCGATTCACGGCAGCCCGGCTACGAGCAGATCGGCACCGTCTGGCTGCCCCTGCCGCATGTGCTGATGCTGCCTCTGGTAAAAAATGATGCGTTGTGGCGAAACGGCCTGGCGGGAGCAATTCCTTCGGCCGCCTGCTTCGTTTGTGCCGGGCTTTTCCTCTATGCCGCGGTGCGCCGCGCGGCCGGTTCTTCGGCTGTCGCGCTGGCGTCGGTAGGGCTGCTGGCTTTCAATCCGAATCTTTTATACTTGCAAGCCACGCCCATGACGGAGGCGGTGTCCATCGCGGCCTTGATGGCTCTCTTTTACTTCACTGTTTTATTTCACGAAACCCAATCGTTCACGGCCGTGATTGGCGCCGGCCTTGCCAGCATTGCAGCTTCGCTCTCTCGCTATGAGGGCTGGTTTGTCATCCCGTTCGTCGCCGTTTATTTCTTGATTGCGGGGCGAAAGCACAGATTCACCACGGCGCTGCTCTTCTCCGTCCTCGCGGCGCTCGGCCCCCTTTACTGGCTCGCGCACAATTGGTGGCTTTATTCCAATCCTCTCGAATTCTACAACGGCCCTTACTCGGCTATGAGCATTTACCGGCGGGAGCTGGCGCAGAACATGGCGCCTTATCGCGGCGATCACGACTGGCCAGCCGCTGCTCATTATTATTTGACGGCGGTGCGTCTGTGCGCCGGCTGGGCGGCCGTTGCCATAGGGATCGCAGGACTCGCGGGTTTCTTCCGGAAACATCTCTACTGGCCGATTATCTTCGCCGCGCTTCCGCCGCTCTTCTATATATGGAGCATGCACTCGGGCGGTACGCCGATCTTTGTTCCAACGCTCTGGCCGTTCTCTTACTACAACACGCGTTATGCCGTCGCCGCGCTGCCGCTGCTCGCCATCGCCGGTGGGGGGCTGGTGCTGCTCGGCTCCGAACGCCTGCGGCCATGGATCGCAATCGCAGTCCTGATTGCGGCGACTGTGCCTTGGTTGATCCGGCCGGAACCCAGCCAATGGATCACCTGGAAAGAATCGCAGGTCAACTCCGTCAACCGCCGCGCCTGGACGAAAGCGGCTGCCTCCTCACTCGAAGGCCGTTATCATTCCGGCGCCGGCATTATTACTAGCTTCGGCGAACTCACCGGAATCCTGCGTGAAGCTCGGATTCCTCTGCATGAGGCGCTGTACAACGGAGACGAACTCGCCTGGACGGCGGCGACCGCGCGGCCGGATCTTTTTTTACACGAAGAGTGGGCCCTTACCATCGCAGGCGACCCGGTGGCGACCGCGATTCAACAGGCAACCCTGAAAACAGGTCCCCGCTACAATCTAATACAAACCGTCAAGGTCAAAGGCGCTCCAGTAATCGAAATCTACAAACGAGACTAATCCATACGATGACGATCCCTTTTACTAAGGCGCATGGCGCTGGAAACGATTTTCTGTTGAGTTGGGCCGAGCAGGTTCCCGAGATCGATCTCGCCTCCGCGGCGCGCGCCATTTGTGATCGTCACACCGGCATCGGCGCCGATGGCTGGATCCTGATTCGTGACGGCGCCATCCGGCTGTTCAACTCCGATGGTACCGAAGCGGAGATCTCGGGCAACGGAACACGCTGCGCGGCAGCCTTGCTGGTCGACGTGGAGCAGAAGGCTGGCCGGCCAGCGGATCAAGTGACCGTTCAGACCGGCGCCGGTCCCAAGCATCTGCGCTTGCTCCATCGGGATGGCCGCCGGTTCCTGTTCGAAATGAACATGGGCCTTCCGAAGTTCGATGCCAGCCAGATCCGTTTTGATATCCCGCTTGCCAGCGGCCCGCAAGAAGTTACGATACTCGACGTCGGCAATCCACAATGCGCCGTCTTCGTCGAGAATTTTCCGCAGGATTGGGAAACTCTCGGCGCCGAGATCGAAGGTCATCGGCATTTTCCGAAACGAACGAACGTATCGTTTGTACGGGTGATCGATGCGCATACCATCGAGACTCGATTTTACGAGCGCGGCGCGGGAGTGACGCTGAGTTCAGGCACTGGATCTACCGGCGCGGCGGTGGCGGCGATTCTGCGAAAACTAGCGTCCAGTCCCGTCACGGTGCATACGCCAGCCGGAGAATCGTTGCAATTGCGATGGGATGATTCGGTTTACTTGACCGGCCCGGCGGAAATTATCGCGACGGGCGAGTTTTACGTGTAGCGCACGCACTCTTCAGAAATACGCCTTGATCGCGGTGAACTCGTTATCGAACTCACCCAGGATCACCGGCAGCCGCTCGCCCAGCCCGAGTTGCTCCAGCGCAGCTCCAGGTTCCTCACTGGGGCTTTCGAACAGGCTGACGAATACTCCGGTTCCCTTTACGTAGCGATCGGCGGCGTTCAGCACTCGGCTGAGCGAGATCTGGCCGGGTTCCAGCGGCGTTGGATCCGCTTCGGGCGACCCGTGGTAGCGCACCGCGGTTTGGATTTCCTCCGGCAGGTTCCACTTCTCCAGCGCTTCGGCCGAAAGCTCAGCGTGCGTAAGACCCAACACCTGCGTCTCATATTCCGGCTCCCATCGATGGCTCTGCTGGCAGAGCAGCGTGAGCTGCCGGTATTCGTCGTGCATCCCGATGGCCACCAGCAGCAACCCCAGATCGTGGAACAATCCGGCCGCGAACGCGCCTTCGGCGTACGCAACGTTCAGACGCTGAGCCAGAAGATCCGACAAGATCCCGACCCCCACGGAGTGCTGGTTGAAGTTGGGCGTAGACCATCCGGGCGGAGTCTTCACCTGGTTCCACATCCGCGCCACCGACATACTGAGAGCGGCATTGCGCAGCTTATTGATTCCGAGCAGCGAAACGGCATGGCGAATGGAGTTGACGGTTCCAGCCAAACCGTACAGCGCCGAATTCACCAATTTCAGAATGTTCCCCGCGAGTACTGTATCCTTTTCGATAAGATCGGCAATCTTTGCGAACGAAACATCTTCACTCGCCAGGCTGGCTATGAGACGATTCAAGATCGGCGAGAAAGGCGGAAGTTGCCCCAGAGCGATCAACGATCGCTCGCGAACGGTGGGCGTACCGGCTGCTGGCGTACTGGCAGAAGCTGTCACCTTTGGAATATCGTCACTTCACGTGAAAAGCTTGAGCCCTAGCTCACGCACCGGGCTTTTGTAACATGGAACACATGGGATCCGGCGCCGCGATCGCGGTCCACAACCTCCGCAAGGTGTATGGAAACAAGGCGGCTGTGGACGGCCTAGACCTGGAAGTGCCGCGCGGCTGCTTCTTTGGCTTTCTAGGGCCCAATGGAGCGGGCAAAACAACTACCATCCGGATGCTGATGGGCCTGGCGCCCCCCACTTCGGGCAGCATCGAACTGTTGGGCCTTCCCATGCCCGAGCATGCCCTGGACGTGAAGGGCCGCATTGGCCTGGTTCCCGACGAAACCCTGCTCTTCGACCATCTCACCGGCCTGGAGTTCACCGAGTTCGTGGGAAGAATGTACGGCCTGGAACGCGCGGTGGCGCGCGAGCGATCCCGGGAGCTGCTGGCGCTCTTCGAACTTGACGCCGAGCCGGGCAAGCTGATCGGCGACTATTCCAAAGGCATGCGCAAGCGCGTGGCCATGGCCGCCGCGTTGATCCATCGGCCAGAGCTGTTTTTGCTCGATGAGCCATTTGAGGGCGTTGACGCGGTGGGCGCCAGGCTGATGAAGGAGATCCTGCTCGATCAAGTCCGTCGGGGCGCTACGATGTTCCTGACCTCCCACGTGCTGGAAGTAGTGGAGCGCCTGTGCGACCGCGTGGCCATCATCCACGACGGAAAGCTGGTGAAATCGGGCACC
>CAVRZH010000139.1:0-18048 GCA_963725455.1 Bryobacterales bacterium | reverse complement strand
AACGGCAAGCATCACACTACGGTTCTGCATTCGGTCCAGAAGATTGACCGGCTCAGGAACCTCAGCCCAGATTTGAACAGTCTCATCCACAGCCTAATTGACTCAATCCATTAGTGTTATCTGGCTTATCCACAAAGGGGGCCTGGGGCTGCCTGTGACGAGCTGTGGAAGAGCCGGGAAGAGGCGAATTTTCCTTCGTCCCCGACCCCGGAATCCACAACTTTCAGTGGCAGGAAGTTTCTGATTTTTGTATAATTTAGAGAGAAATCAACATTTCAACAGACCCTACGATTACGGTTCTAGTTAGAGACTCATTTGAGAAAGCCCTAGAGCTAATCACGCTGGAGCAGATCACATTCAGCGTCGGGCGTCATCACCGAAGTTGGCCGGCGCAAATCAAGCCGGTGGCAATCTGAGCGAGGGGAAACGATGGAGTTCACAGTCAGCAAGACCGACCTGGTAAGAGAATTGAATCTATCGCAGGGTGTGGTTGAGAAAAAGACGACCATACCGATCCTATCCAATGTGCTGGTGGAAGCGACGGGAGATCGAATCAATTTGACAGCTACCGACCTGGAGCTGGGGATCCGATCCTCGTGTCCGGCGCGGGTGAAGAAGCAGGGCGCGGGGACCATTCCAGCCAAGCGATTGCTGGATTATGTGCGATTGCTGCCGGACGCCGATCTTGAAGTGAAGCTGCAGGACAACCAGTGGGCCAGCCTGGTGTGCGGACGGAGCAGGACGCGTATCGCCGGGATGTCGCGTGAGAGCTTTCCGGAGCTGCCGCAAATGCCGGATGTACTGGCGCAGATTCCGGTAAGCGTGCTGGCGTCCATGATTTCGCGCACTATTTTTGCGATCTCGATCGAAGAGTCGAGGTTCACGCTAAATGGGTCGTTGCTGCTGTTGAAGAGCAATGGACTGGCGATGGTGGCGACGGACGGGCATCGTTTAGCGATGGTGGAGCATCCAATAGACATCCCCGGCGTGACCAGTGTTTTTCGCGCTTTGCTGCCACGCAAGGCCATGGGTGAGATTTTGAAGCTGGGGCAGGAGTCCAACGCAGATGCCAAACTGTCGTTCTCAGGCGATGACAATCACCTGTTCTTTCAGTTTGGCGAGCGGCTGCTATTGAGCCGTAAGCTGACCGGCAATTTCCCTGACTTCGAGCGCGTGCTGCCCAAAGATCATCCGCACTCAGTGGTGCTGGAACGCGAGGAGCTGCGCAAATCAATTGAGCGCGTCTCGCAGTTTTCCGATGAACGCTCCCGGGCCATCCGGTTGAAAGTTCATGAAGGCGAGCTGCACATTCATTCTTCGCTATCGGAGACCGGTGAAAGCGAAGAGAGCCTGCCGGCGGAATACCACGGAGACGCCGTAGAGATTGGGTTCAATGCAGGCTACTTGCTGGATTTTCTGCGTGCGTCAAGCGAAGACAAGGTGACGTTTCATTTTAAGGACGCAAATAGCGCCGGCGAACTGCGGCCCGCCGTGGATGGCGAAGCTGGATACAAGTACCGCTACGTGGTGATGCCAATGCGCATCTGAAGTCTTCCGAGACCGCGGTTCAGGGTTGCGAAGAAGCAAAAAGGATTGAGTTTTCACACATGGCAACAAAAGAAGTAACTCCAGTCGAAGTTTACGATTCTAATAGCATCAAGGTGCTGGAAGGCCTGGAAGCGGTGCGGTTGCGCCCGGCGATGTACATCGGGTCAACTACCGAAAACGGCCTGCACCACTTGGTCTACGAAGTCGTGGACAATTCGGTGGATGAAGCCCTCGCCGGATTCTGCGACAAAGTGGACGTAACCATTCACGACGACAATTCATTGACGGTGGTGGACAACGGCCGCGGCATCCCGACGGACATCAAGGAAGAATTCGGTATTTCGGCCGCTGAAGTGGTGATGACCAAGCTGCACGCGGGCGGCAAGTTCGATTCGAAAAGCTACAAGGTCTCGGGCGGCCTGCACGGCGTGGGCGTGAGCTGCGTGAATGCGTTGTCGGAGTGGCTGCACCTGGAGATCTGGAACAAAACATTTACCTGGGAGCAGGATTACGAGAAGGGCGTTCCGCAGGGCCCGCTCAAGCAAACCGGCAAGGCCGGGAAAAAGACCGGCACCAAGATCACCTTCAAGCCCGACGGCACCATCATGGATGCCACGGATTTCAATTTCGACACCTTGGCGCAGCGGCTGCGTGAGCTGGCGTTCCTGAATAAAGGGCTTACCATTACGCTGACGGACGAGCGAACGGACCCCGTAAAACAGCACGAGTTTCACTATAGCGGCGGAATCGCCGAGTTCATCCGGCATCTGAATAAGGGCAAAGCGGTGCTGCACGAGAAGCCCATTTATATCGAGGGTGAGCGCGAGATGCCCAATGGCGGCCTGCTCAGCATGGAAGTTGCACTGCAATACAACGACGGTTATTCGGAGAGTGTTTTCAGCTTTGCGAACAACATCAACACGGTGGATGGAGGCACCCACTTAAGCGGATTTCGAAGCGCACTCACGCGAACCATCAATGCTTATGGACAGCAGGCTGGGCTCTTCAAAGACGTAAAAGAGAACCTGACGGGCGACGACGTGCGGGAGGGGTTGACGGCGGTGGTGAGCGTAAAGCTTCCGCAGCCGCAGTTCGAAGGTCAGACCAAAGGCAGACTGAATAGCGACATCCAAGGCTTCGTGGTGCAACTGGTCAACGAGAAGCTGGGTGAGAACTTCGACAAGAATCCCGCCGTGATGAAGAAGATCGTATCGAAGGCGATCGACGCGGCGCGCGCCAGGGAAGCGGCCAAGAAAGCTCGGGATTTGACGCGTCGAAAAGGCGCGATGGATTCAGGCGGATTACCCGGCAAGCTTTCCGATTGCCAGGAGAAGGATCCGGAACGTTGCGAGCTGTTCCTGGTAGAGGGCGAATCGGCAGGCGGGACCGCGAAATCGGGCCGGGACCGGCGCTATCAGGCCATCCTGCCGCTCAAAGGCAAAATCTTAAACGTAGAGAAAGCGCGCTACGACAAGATGCTGGGGCACGAGGAAATCCGCTCCATGATCACGGCCATCGGCACCGGCATCGGGTTGACGGATTTCGACGCGGCCAAGCTTCGCTACCACAAGATCATTATTATGACGGACGCCGACGTGGACGGATCGCACATCCGCACGCTGCTGCTGACGTTTTTCTTCCGGCATATGCAGGAGCTGATCAAGCGCGGGCATGTGTTCGTGGCGCAGCCGCCGCTGTATTTGATCAAGAAGGGCAAGACGCAGAAGTACATCAAGGACGACAAGGAATTCACGCGCGAGATTCTGCGCCGGGCGACGGAAAACCTGTCGGTGGAAGCGCAGGACGGCACCAAGCTGGAGGGCGCGGAGCTGCGTGCGTTCCTGATTTCGCTCGATGAGTTCCAGCAGATTTTCCGCCGCATGGAGCGCCGGATGCGCGATCCGCGGGTGGTGGAAGCGCTGGGGAATATCGAGCTCAAGCTGGACACCAAGGCGGATTTCCAGGACAAGGCCAACCTGGAAGCGTTGTTGGCCGCGTTAACCGCCGCCAAGATGACCGCGCGGATTGAGCGCGAAGAGGAACACGAAGCCTGGAAGGTGATGTACCAGGACCCCATGAATGCGGAGCGCGGCATCACGGTGGATTTGGTGCTGCAGCCCGAGTACCGGCGCATGCGAACCATCGCCCGGCAGGTGTCCAAGTTTAACCGGCCGCCGTTCAAGATTCTGAAGGAAGGGAAGGCCGAGGCGGAGACCAAGGCCGGATGGCGCGAGCTGCTGGAGCACGTGAAGAGCGAGGGGATGCGTGAAGTTTCGATCCAGCGCTACAAGGGCCTGGGCGAGATGAACGCCGAACAGCTGTGGGCCACCACCATGAACGCCGAAACGCGCACGCTGTTGAAGGTGGATCTGCACGATCTGGCGGAGACCGAGACCATCTTTTCCACGCTGATGGGTGAAGACGTGGAAAGCCGGCGGAAGTTTATCGAAGAGAACGCGCTGGACGTGCGGAATCTGGACGTCTAGAGTAGAGTCCGAACACCAGCAGCTTTGGCGGCTTTGTTCAGTGCTGCGTCGCGAGAGGCGAGGGGCAATGCCCGGCGAAGCGCAAGCTCAAGGTAGACGGCGTCGTAGATCGACAAACCGTGCTGCTCCGCCAGTTGAGAAACCTTTCCGAGCGTTACGCGATGATCTTCCTCATCCACGCGCGGGTGCAGGTCCAGGAGGTCCAAGTGCGATTGAGCATAGCCTTTTTCGTCCAGCCGGCCTCGTCGTCGGAGCACGAGCAAGGTGTTCGCAATTTCCAAGAGCCACAGCGCTGGGACGTGCACTCCCGCCCCGGCCTCCACTTCATTGAGCAAACGATCGGTCTCGCTGTCGGACTGCGAACTAACCAGCCACGCCGCGCCAACGGAAGCGTCGGCAACGAAAACACTCACCGGCGTCCTTCGTTGATGGCGTCTCGAATTTCCTTATCGGTGATCGGCTTGAAGCCCTTGCGTTGCGCCATTCGCCGCCGGGTCTCCCGCATACTTCGGATCGCTCTCCGCACTGTTTCGAGTGACCTCTCACCCTCTGGAACGATACGGGCGACAGGCCTGTCATGCCGGGTGATTATGATCTCTTCGCCGCGAGCTACGCGGTCCAGAAGTTGTCCGAAGCGGGTCTTTGCTTCCAGGGCGGTCACGGTACTCATAGCGGGTGCTCCTGTTAAAATGACTAGCTAACGACTAGTTAATCATGGACGACCCGAAGCGTCAACCTACCATCGACGTAGAGCCTCAGGTCGCTAGATGGGTACGGAACTACATTCGCACCGACCGCGGTACTGACTGGGTGCGGGAGGCGGAAGCCCTGAGGTGCTTGTGTAGCGGGTTCGAATGGCTTCTTTACCGGCGGGTGAGCGAAAGTGGGCAGTGGACTGGATGGTTTGATGGCATCTTTCCCGCGACCGACATGCTCCCCGGGCAGTCCAAGTGATCTCGGCGGTCGAGGTCAGCTTGCGTGGCGCGGCGATTTGGGCTGAAAGATCAGGAGGTTCTTTCTGGATCGAACCGTTCTTCGGCATCGTGCAGATTTCGGATACAAGCGATTCAATCATAGGGTATGAGCTTTGTTTTGGCGACGCGGCGCGGGGATTGGGCACAACGCCATACGGCAAGCACTTGAGATGGCCGAACTGGTTTCTACCGGCTGAATGGATGTTCCGCTTTTCAAACTCGCCGGAGACACTTGGCCGTTTACAATAAGGCGATGGCTCGTTTCTCCGGTGTCGACTACTTACTAATCGATTCGTTGTTCTCCGAACAAGAGCTGCTAGTGCGGCAGACCGCGCGGCAGTTCGTCGAGGATCGTGTGATCCCGATTATTCGGGATTGCTATAACGAAGGGCGTTTTCCGAAGGAGCTGATTCCCGAGATCGGCCAACTGGGATTCCTGGGCGCGAACCTGGAAGGCTACGGTTGCGCGGGGTTGAGCAACGTGGAATACGGGCTGATCATGCAGGAAATCGAGCGCGGCGATTCGGGACTGCGCAGCTTCGTTTCAGTGCAGGGCGCGCTGGTGATGTATCCCATCTACACTTACGGATCCGACGAACAGAAAAATCGCTGGCTTCCGAAAATGCAATCGGGAGACGCCATCGGCTGCTTCGGGCTCACCGAGCCCGGCTTCGGATCGAATCCCGCGGGCATGACGACGCGCGCAAAGCAGGATGGCGATCATTGGATATTGAACGGCGAGAAGACCTGGATCACCAACGGCTCCATGGCCGACGTCGCCATCGTTTGGGCCCGCACTGACGACGGTATTCGCGGATTCCTGGTGGAGAAGGGAACGCCCGGGTTCACCACGTCCGATATCCACGGCAAGCTTTCCATGCGCGCGTCCGTAACGTCGAGTCTGGCCTTATCGGATTGCCGCGTGCCCGCATCGGCGATGCTTCCAGGCGCCAAGGGTCTGAAAGGTCCGCTGAGTTGTCTTTCGCAAGCGCGCTACGGGATCGGCTGGGGCGTGCTGGGCGCGGCGATGGATTGCTACGAGACCGCGCGCCAGTATTCGATGATGCGCAAGCAGTTCGACAACCGTCCCATCGCGAGCCATCAACTGGTGCAGGAGAAGCTGGCGTGGATGGTCACCGAAATCACCAAGGCGCAACTGCTGGCGATTCAGGCCGGGCGCGTGAAGGACCAGGGCAAGATCGATCCCGCGCACATTTCGATGCTGAAGCGGAACAATGTCGCCATGGCGCTGGAGTGCGCGCGGTTGAGCCGCGATCTGCTGGGCGCCAACGGCATCATGGACGAATACCCGATCATGCGGCATATGTGCAATCTGGAGACGGTCAAGACGTACGAGGGGACGGACCACATCCACACACTGGTGATCGGGGAAAGAGTTACCGGAGTGGCGGCGTATAAGTAGGGGGAGCCGGGCATCAGCCCTTGCATGCTGGGACCCAAAGATATAGCCGAGAATACTGGTGAACACAGGCAGCAGCACCTTCACGATGACGGAGTCGAAGATGCTTAACAGCGGCTGAAGCGAGGCCTGTTGAAGCTGCTTGTAGTTTTCGATTATCAGTTTGGCTTTCTCAGGGTCCATGTCACCTGGCATTACAGGCATCCGCGGCGCTGAGACGATCCAAGCGAGGATAAGGCTCAATGTCACCAAACTTGCGAGCGCCCCTACACTTGTCGCCAAGACCAGTCCTGTACGTTGCAAGAACGTTCCCTCTCTTACGGGACGTTCCGCTCCGCCCGCACGAAGAACATCGTCGGCGGAAACCATCTCTGGGTTGGACATGTTCTACGGCAGAACTATCTCTTTTACGACTTTGTCGTCTTCGGTGATAGCAATCTTGGCGTTCTTGCCAGCCTTTTGCGCTTTCTTCAGGTAGCTATAAGCGGCAACGGCGCGTCGGATCACATCCGCTTTGGTGGTAGCGTCGCTAGTATTCACTAGGTCCGTGAGTGTTTTGTCGAAGTCCTTGTCAAAATCGATGGTGTAGCGTGGCATACTTAAAACATACTGCATTTTTACTGCGCGGTAAAGAGGAATACGTGGTGATCCGCCTAGGCGGACATCGAAGCGCAAGCAAACTTGCGGGACGTTCAGGCTGTCTTCCCGAGGGATCGCTCGATCTCCGACTCCACCTTCGCTACGGACTTCTTAACCGCGTCTAACTGTTGGTCCAGTTCGCTGAGTGCGTCAAAGAGTGAGAGCTGCACAGGGTGGCGCTTCAGCTTCTTGCTTTCCTTATCGAGGTCACTCATTGAGAATTCACACCAAGCAGGTGTTCCCCATGATTGTCGATTCGAACGAAACAAGCCCATTTCAGGAAAGCCGGAGATCAACGATCGGTTGAATCGTATCCGGAAGCGCCTCCGTTTAAAAACCCCGAGGAGAATCTCTTGAAGATCGGCATACGTCGTACGGCCGTTATTCGAAAAGGGGTCGTCGAGTACGATCAGTTCGCTCCGGAGCCCGGAGGATAATTGGCCCAGCGACGCCTACCGACCCCGGCGATCTGCAGTTCGGTCCGGCGGATCATGCGCTCCCAGACAGAATCCGGATCGGCGTGAAACACCGTCTCCACATCGCCAGGCAGGATATGCCAGGCGCCCAGTTCCACCTCATGTTCTAATTGGCCCGCCTGCCAGCCCGCGTAGCCAATATAGGTATGAAACACGGCCGCCTCGGCGCTTGAGCCCAGCGTTTTGGTCAGCAGATCTTTGTTGCTGATCAGATACACGTCGCCGAAAACCTTGTCCGCGCCCTCCGGCTTGCTGGCCGATTTCAGCAAGGCCATCACGCTGTTCAGCTCCACGGGGCCGCCGATATACACCGGGTCCTTACGGCCGTTGGCTTCCTTTAGATCGTGAAACACGCGGGAAATCGGAACATCGGTGCGCTTGTTGATCACCAGGCCCACCGAGCCTTTATCTTGGTCGTAATGCACCAGCAGGATGACGGTCTTGGCAAAATTTGGATCGCCCAGATCGCGGCTAGCCACCAAAAGCTTGCCCACCGCCAAGTCGTCCGTCTGGCTGAAGGCGGGCAAGCAGGCCAGCAGGAGCAGAGCGCCGAACATCCCACGCAACACGCGCGCCATGTCTCATTTTAGACCTGTGCGCGCAGCTACAATGTAGCTGGAGGTTTTCCGAATGATCCTGGAAGCCATTCCATCGTCGGAAAAGGAAACTAATCCGTGGGTTTCAGCCGAAGCGCGCTTCGACGAGGCGGCCGAGCTGCTGGGCCTGGATGAAGGTCTGCGCAAGATTCTGCGCACGCCGGCGCTGGAGTTGAAGGTGAGCGTTCCGGTGGTGCTGGATGATGGGCGCTACGAAGTGTTTACCGGTTATCGCGTGCACCATTCCATCGTGCGCGGCCCAGCCAAAGGGGGCATCCGCTTCGCGCCGGATGTGACCCTGGATGAAGTGAGGGCGCTCTCGGCATGGATGACATGGAAATGCTCGGTGGTGAATATCCCGTTTGGCGGCGCCAAAGGCGGAGTGATTTGCGATCCCGACGTGCTTTCACCCGGGGAGCTGGAACGGATCACACGCCGCTACACATCGGAGATCATGGACATCATCGGTCCTGACCGCGACGTGCCCGCGCCCGATATCAACACCAATCCGCAAACCATGGCGTGGATCATGGACACTTATTCGATGCACGTGCGCCATACCGTTACGGCTGTGGTTACGGGAAAGCCCTTGGCGCTGGGAGGATCGGCCGGACGAACGGAAGCCACCGGCCGCGGCTGCATGATTGTCACCATGCAAGCCCTGCGGAGGTTCGGGCTGGACGTGGCGAATACGCGCGTGGTGATTCAAGGCTTCGGCAACGTGGGGGGCATGTCAGCGCGGTTGATGGCGCGCTCGGGATTCAAGATCATCTGCATTATCGAATACGACGGCGCAGTCTACAATCCGCAAGGCCTGGACATTGAAGCGCTGATGCGGCATCGTCACGAAACCGGCTCCATCACCGGATTTGCCGGCGGCGAAGACATCGACCGCGAGTCGGCTTTCTTCCTGGATTGCGATGTTCTGCTGCCCGCCGCGAAAGAGAACGTGATCACCACCGCCAATGCCGACCGCATCAAGGCCAGGATCATTTGCGAGGGAGCGAACGGCCCCACGACGTCGGAAGCGGACGCGATTCTGGCGGCGAAAAAGATTTTCGTCATTCCGGACATTCTGGCCAACGCCGGCGGAGTCACCGTGTCCTACTTCGAATGGGTGCAGGATCGCCAGGGCTTTTTCTGGAATGAGCAACTGGTAAACGGGCGCCTGGAAGAAATCATGGTGAATAGTTTTCGAGACGTGGTGAGCTACGCGGAGAAGCACAAAGTGCACAACCGGCTGGCGGCTTACATGCTGGCCATCGATCGCGTGGCTTCAGCGCTGCAGACCCGCGGCCTGTATGCCTGAAGGGAGCGGGGAAGCGGGCGCTTCCCAGAACCAATCCACGCCGCTGATGCGGCAGTATCACGCCATCAAACAGCAGGTCCCGAATGCTCTGCTGATGTTCCGGCTGGGCGATTTCTACGAACTTTTCTACGAAGACGCCATCACCGCGGCGCGCGAGCTGGAAATCACTCTGACGGCGCGCAACAAGGAAAAAGGCCAGGCCATTCCGATGTGCGGCGTGCCCTATCACGCGGCGGACGGCTATCTGGCGCGTTTGATCCAGAAGGGCTACCGCGTCGCGGTGTGCGACCAGATGGAGGAAGCGGGGCCGGGCAAGAAACTGGTGAAGCGCGAAGTGACGCGCGTGGTGACCCCGGGAACGGCAACTGAATCGTCGCTGCTGCGCTCGCACGAGAACAACTATCTGGCGGCGGTTTGCCGCAACGGAACCCGCGCGGGCATCGCGCATGTAGACATCTCAACGGGCGAGTTCCACGCCACGGAGCTGGATGTTGCCGACGTAAACGCCGCGCTTGAGAACCTGAATGTGCGCGAGGTGCTGGCCGTGGAGTCCGTAACGGATGTGCCGGGATTGCGGACGGCGCTCGAAGATTGGATCTTTAGCCTGGACTATGCCGACCGGGCGCTGCGCGAGCATTTTCGCTTGCTGACACTGGACGGCTGCGGACTGGGCGGTAAGCCGTTGGCGATTTCGGCGGCGGGTGCGATCTTGCATTATTTGCGGGACACGCAGAAATCGGCGCTGGATCATTTGGATCGGCCGTCGTTTTATGACCGTTGCGAGTCGATGATTCTGGACGCGGTGACGGTCCGGAATCTGGAGCTGCTGGAGCCGCTGTTTGCGGGCGAAAGCCGCGAGTCGACGTTGATTCATGTTTTGGATCAAACCTGCACCGGGATGGGCGGCAGAATGTTGCGGGCGCGGTTGTTGAGGCCATGTTTGCAGATCGAAGAGATTGAGGCGCGGCTGGATGCGGTGCAGGCGGCGCTGGGAGCCACTATCGCGCGGTCGGAAACACGCAAGCTGCTGGCGAATGTTTTGGACCTGGAACGTTTGCTGGCCAAGCTCACGCTCGGAACGGCCGGGCCGCGCGAGTTGCTGGCGTTGGGGCGATCGCTCGCGTTGGTGCCGAAGCTCAAAGAACAGACCGCCTGTTTCGATGCCGGCCGTCTGAGGGCGATTGCGGCCGGGTTGGACGAAATCCCCGAGGTTCGCGATCGCATCCTGACGGCCATTGCGGAAGAACCACCGGTGAATCTGGCCGATGGCGGTACCATCCGCGCAGGATTCCACGCCGGCCTGGACGAGCTGCGCGATTTGAGCCGCAACAGCCGCCAATATATTGCTCAGATCGAACTACGCGAGCGCGCGCGGACGGGCATCCAGTCCTTGAAGGTTCGCTTCAACAATGTTTTTGGATACTACATCGAGATCTCGAAGGCGAATCTGCAACACGCGCCCTCGGACTATGAGCGCAAGCAGACGCTGGTGAATGCGGAGCGCTTCACAACGCCCGAGCTGAAAGAGCTGGAAAGCAAAGTTCTGGACGCCGAAGACAAGATGCTCACGCTGGAGCGCGAGATCTTTCAGGAGTTGCGTTTATTTGCGGCCGAGCACGCGGCACGCATCCGGCAAACCGCAGCGGCGATTGCGGAACTGGATGTTACTTGCGCGCTGGCTCAGGTGGCGGCTGAGAATCGATACGTCAGGCCGAGTTTCAGCGATTCGGGTGAGATACGGATCGTCGCTGGCCGGCATCCGGTCATCGAGAAGCTGGCTGAGAGAGAGGCGCTGCGCTTTATTCCGAACGATCTGTACTTTGATTCTGAGCAGCAGTTCATCGCAGTGATCACGGGCCCGAACATGGGCGGCAAGTCGACTTACCTGCGGCAGGCGGCGGCGATCGTGATTCTGGCGCAGATGGGCTGCTTCGTGCCGGCGGATTCGGCTGCGCTCAGCATTGTGGATCGAGTGTTCACGCGGATTGGAGCGGCCGATAACCTGGCGCGCGGCCGGTCGACATTCATGGTGGAGATGACCGAGACCGCGGTGATATTGAACACGGCAACTTCGCGCAGCCTGGTGGTGCTGGACGAGATCGGGCGGGGCACCGCGACGTACGATGGACTGGCGCTAGCGTGGGCCGTGGTGGAGCACATTCACCAACGGATCCGCGCGCGCACGCTGTTCGCCACGCACTATCACGAGCTGACGGAGCTAGCCGACCAGTTACCCGGCGTCCGAAACCTGCATGTGTCGGTGAAAGAGGCGGGCGATCAGGTGATCTTCCTGCGCAAAGTGGAGCCGGGGCGCGCCGATCGCAGCTATGGCATCGAAGTAGCGCGTCTGGCGGGGCTGCCGATGACCGTAGTGGAACGGGCGCGCGAGATTCTGACGCTGCATGAGCGCTCCGAGCACGCCGTAACCGAAGAGCTGACGCCGCGTACATCAGGGCCCACGCAGATCCAATTGTTTGAGCCGGTGAATTATCAAATCGCCGAGCGCATTCGCAATTTGAAAGTGGACGAGCTAAGGCCGATTGATGCGCTCCAGTTATTGAGCGAGCTGCAACGGGAGTTGAAGCGTTCGTGAGAGTGGCCGGATTAATCAGTGGTACGTCGGTGGACGGGATTGATGTTGCTGTCGTTGATATTGGCGACGGCATTCACGTACTGGCGACAGCCACGGTTCCATATCCGGCGGAAGTAAAGACTGCAATCCTTTCGGTTTCAAACGCTGCTACGCACACCAGTACGATTGCGCGGCTCAATTTCCTGCTGGGCGAGCTGTTCGCGGAGGCGGTCGAAAAGAGCGGCGTACCGCTCGGGACGATTGAGTTGATCGGGTCACACGGGCAAACAATTTTCCACGAGGGCGAGCCGGTGGAGTTTCTCGGACGAAAAATCGCGAGCACCCTGCAGATCGGCGAGGCGGCGGTGATTGCCGAGCGGACCGGCATCGAGACGATCGCGGATTTTCGTACTAGCGACATGGCGGCGGGTGGCAAAGGTGCGCCGCTGGTTCCGGTCTTGGACTACCAGCTTTTTCGGCATCTCGATCATGCACGCATCGCGCTCAACATCGGCGGCATCGCGAACATCACGGTGATTCCGGCCGGTGCTAAACCGGAAGACGTCATCGCCTTCGACACCGGGCCGGGCAACATGGTGATGGACGCCGTGACGCCGCCGTTCGATCGCGATGGCGAGCGGGGTCGCGCGGGCAAAGTGAATGCGGCGCTGCTGGAGCGGCTACTCGACGATCCGTATTACCGCCACAAGCCGCCCAAGTCCTGCGGCCGCGAACAATATGGTAAAGAATTCGTGCGCAAGACAAATATCGATATCGCGACCGCGACAGAACTTACCGCGCGAACCGTAGCGATGGCCATTGAGCGCTATCCAGCAACGCGTGAGGTGATCGTTTCGGGCGGCGGCGCGCACAATGGGTTTCTGATGGAGCGGCTGAGCGCGCTGGTAAAGGCGAGGGTTACCACCTCCGCTGAATTTGGAATCGGCGTGGACTCGAAGGAAGCGATACTCTTCGCGCTGCTCGCGTACCAGACGTACCAGGGGCGCGCGGGCAATTTGCCGTCGGCCACTGGTGCGCGTAAACCGATGATCTTGGGCAAGATTTCGCACGGAACAATACCCGACAGCAGGGCGTAATTATTTCCAGAGGTGAAACGCGATGTTTTGCACCAGGTGCGGATCCGAGCTGAGAGAGCAAGACAATTTTTGTTCGGGTTGTGGAGCCGGGACAGCGCGGGCCGCGTCGGGACAGACTGCATGGAACAGGCCGACGGAACGTCTCAGCCGCCCGATGAGCGAAGCCAAGATCGCGGGCGTGTGCGCGGGATTCGCGCGCTATTTCGCACTGGACGTCACGCTGGTGCGAGTGCTGTGGGTGGTTCTCACCGTGTTTCCGATGCCGTTTTTCGGGGTGATTTCCTACTTCGTCGCGTGGATCGTAATGCCGAAGGATCCAGTCACTTCGGTGGTACAAGTTCGCACCGCGAATTAGCGCAGCTGATTCTCCACTTCCGACAGCCAGTCGGGACGCTTCAGCACCTCGCGCGGCTTGCTGCCGTCGGGTGGGCCGATGATGCCCTCATGCTGCATCATGTCGAGAATGCGCGCGGCGCGGCCGTAGCCTAAACGCAAACGGCGCTGCAGCGTGGACGTGGACGCTTTGCCCATTTCCAGCACAACTCGCACGGCGTCCTGATAAGCGGGGTCATCTCCGCCTTCGAACTCCGCGTTCTCGCCATCTTCATCATCGGCGGGCGGAGCTTGCAGGAAGGTTTGATCGTAGTCCGGACGGGCCTGCGCCTTCCAGCATTCCACCACGCGATTGATCTCGGCCTCCGTAACAAAAGCGCCATGAACGCGCGTGAGGCGCGATGATCCCGGAGGCAGGAACAGCATGTCGCCTTTGCCCAGCAGATGCTCGGCGCCCATTACGTCCAACACCGTGCGCGAGTCCACGCGCGTGGCCACGCGGAAGCTGATACGCGAGGGAAAGTTCGCCTTGATCAGACCGGTGATTACATCGACGCTGGGGCGCTGCGTGGCCAGCACCAGGTGCATCCCAACGGCGCGCGCCATCTGGGCCAGGCGAGCCACGGCTTCTTCCACGTTGGCGCGCTCCAGCATCATCAGATCGGCCAGCTCATCGATCACAACCAAAATAAACGGGAGCGGCTTCAGGTCCTCAGCGAGCGGTTCGTCTTCCTCAAACAGGCTGCGCGGCTCGCTGGCCAGCGCACGAACTTTTTTGTTGAATTGATCGATGTTGCGGACGCCTTGTCCAGCCAATAGCTTTAGGCGGCGTTCCATCTCGAGCACGGCATTGCGCAGGGCGTAGGTAGCTTTTTTGGGATCGGTAATCACGGGCGTCAGCAGGTGCGGAATGCCCTCATAAAGCCCCATTTCCAAGCGCTTGGGATCCACCAGGATCATGCGCACTTCGTCCGGCGTCGATTTGTACAGGATCGACATGATCATGGAATTGAGCATCACGCTTTTGCCCGCGCCGGTAGAGCCCGCGATCAGCAGGTGCGGCATGGATTCCAAAGCCGCCACTTTGATGCGCCCGTTGATGTCCTTGCCTAGGCACATGGTGAGGCGCGAGTTGGAGTCCAGGAACTCTTCGGACTCGAGGATCTGGCGCAGGCTGATCACTTCGCGGCGCGTGTTCGGAACCTCGATGCCGACCGTCGGCTTGCCGGGAATGCGCTCGATCAAAATGGATTCGGCTTGCAGGCCGAGGCAAAGGTCTTCGGTCAGCGTGGTGATGCGGCTGTATTTGACGCCGGCCTCGGGCTTAAATTCGAACGTGGTGACCACTGGCCCGGGATTGATCTGCACCACGTTGCCGTGCACGTTGAACTCTTCAAATTTGGACTTGATGCGGCCGGCGATTTCCTTCAGCTCCAGCGAATCGAATGGATTGCGCCCGGGCACTTCGTTGAGCAGCGAGGTGGAGGGCAGCCGGTAGGCCGGATGGTCGGCGATTTCAGGCGCGGGCTTTCTGGGTTTACGAACCGCGGCGGGCGCTGGCTCAGGCTCGGGTTCCCGTACAGTTTCTTCCCACGGCGGGCGGGACGAAGAAGGAGGCGGAGGCTGGTATTCGAGCTCGTGAATCGGAATGTCGTGGTGAACCGGCGGAGCGCTGTAGACCGGCTCGGGAGCCATCTGGTCCATTACCGGAATTTCCGGTACCGGAATTTCCGGCGGAGCAGGCGGTTCGAAGGGTTGCGGAGCGGGGGCGGGTCGGGAGGCACGCTCAGCAGCGCGCTGTTCGGCGCGTTCTTGCGCGATCGCCATCCTTTGTTCGCGCCAAGCGGAGAAACGAGCGTAGAGCCAGCCGTAGAACTGAGCCAGGAAGCTGAGCGGGCCGGCCAACCAGCGCGCCACGATCACCATGGAGAACCTGGAAATCACGTACAGCGAAAGGATCAGGCAGATACCGGTGAAGAGCACCGTCCCCATGACATTCAATTTCGCGATCAGCGAATCCGCGATCAGGATGCCAACCACGCCGCCGGCCGAGAATGCACCATTCCAGGGATGGTAGAACGGCCGGATGGAGAGCGCGGTCGAAATGCTCAGAAACAAGACAACGGCGCCCAATACCTTCATCGTTGCGGCCTGAATCGGGGACGAGCGTATCCACTTCCACGCCAGCAGCCATAACAGAACGGGCAGGCTAAAGGCGCTGAGGCCGAGCAATTGAAAACAAAAATCCGCGATGTACGATCCGGCGAGCCCCGTAAGGTTCAGGGCGTGCGTCCGGCCGGTCACCGAATTCCAAGAGGGATCTTGCGGGTGATAAGAGATCAGGCACAGGATCAAAAAGAATCCGGTGAACAGATACACTAATCCCCCGGCTTCGTTGAGTCTGTGGAAGCGCGTCGGTCCTAAGAGTTTCATCCCGCAGAGAAGCGGAACAATGCAGCCAGAGCGATTACTATTATGCCAAAAACGATTCGATAGTATACGAACGGCATCAGGCTGCTGCGCCGCAGG
The DNA here is from genome assembly GCA_963725455.1 of Bryobacterales bacterium. Lineage (GTDB taxonomy): Bacteria > Acidobacteriota > Terriglobia > Bryobacterales > Bryobacteraceae > Palsa-89. The sequence continues at coordinate 2,069 of CAVRZH010000139.1, read as the reverse complement.
TAGCGCAGGAAGAACGCGATCACGATGGCACCTAGTACGCCGGACACCAGGATTCCGACCACGATGGGCGCTTTCATCTCGGGCGGAATGCCGCCCTCCTTGTGAACATCCCAGGCTTTTTTCGCCACTGCCGCGGCGATGGCCGGCGTGGAAAGAAGGAAGGAAAAGCGCGCCGCGGTCTCGCGATTCATGTTGCGAAACAGGCCCGCGCAAATGGTGGCGCCGCTGCGCGAAGTGCCAGGGATTACGGATACGGCCTGCGCCAGGCCCACCGCGATAGCATCGCCCATCTGAATGGTGCTCAGGGATTTGCTGCCGATGCGCCGCTTTTCGGCGATCCACATGACGATGCCGACTACGATCAGCATGGTCCCGATCACGTAGGGCTGCCTCCACACGGTGTCCGCCTGCTTGTCGAACTTATATCCAACGATGCCGATGGGAATGGACGCGACTGCGAGCAACCAGAGCAGCTTGCGATTTTGCCGGATGTCGGGATCTCCTCCGATGTTCAAGCCGAAGCCTTCGCCGATAATCTGGATCCAGTCGCGAAAGAAGTAGATGATCACGGCCACCAGCGTGCCCGCGTGGAGAGCGACGTCGAAGGTGAGGCCCGCGTCTCGCCAGCCGAAGAGCCAGGGGATCAGGACCAGATGCGCGGTGCTGCTAATGGGCAAAAATTCGGTGAGCGCTTGAACAATGGCAAGGACAACCGCTTGGTAAATGGGCATGAACTAGCATCGTAGCAGGACGCTTCCTGGCAGTCGCGCGCAGTCGGCTTGCGGCCCTCCCTGGCGGTCGAACGGGTTGGGGCTTGGGGTTAGTGGATTACAACTTTCGCGAGGCCGGCGTTGTTGGCGGTATCGTACGCGCGCACGACCAGCAGGTGTTCTCCGGCGCGCAGCCGCTCAATCGCGATGTGATACTGCTCGCGCGGTGAATCGGTAACGCCGTCGGCGGCTTCCACGGGAGTCCAAGGGCCCGCGTCGAGTGAATACTCAAAGCGGCGCAAGGGCGAGGTCTGATCCACCACGTCGGCATCTACCTCCAGGCCGTCATTGGAGCGCCGGGGCGCGCTGAGCGTAACCATGGGCGGGGTGTTGTCGATCAGGACAGGCGAGCTGATCATCTCATCGGTACGCGCTACGTTCGCGGCGTTGGACGGCTGATCGGAAGCGATGACGCGGAAGTAATAGCGGCCATCGGCCAGGACATCACCATCCAGAAGAAGAGAATTCTCGGCCACATTCGCGCGCAGCAGCTTCCATTCCTTTTCGTCTTCGCCGCGAAAATAAATGGAGTAAAGCAACCGGTCGCCATCCGGATCGTCGGCTTGCCAGGTTACTTGAATCTGCGATCCGGATCCATGCGAGAGGGTCTGGGTGGGTGTGCCCGCGGGCGTGGAGGTTTCGCCGGTATCGGTCACCGTGATGCTGTACGCCGCCGAGGTGGTGCTGGACGCTGCGGCCGCGGCCTTCTGTGCCGAATTCTGCATGGTGACGCTGATGCTGCGGATGACGGGCGGATTGTTCTGAGGCAGGTAAGCCAGACTGACGTTCTCGATCATGGCGCCCGGGCCGTCCAGGCTCGCGCGCCACTGAACATAGCGCGCGTTGGGGCTGGGGATCAGAGAGTCCCGTGAGTTGGTTAGCGGATTGGACCAATCGCTCCAGGTCTTGTCTGGACGCGCGGAATTGCCGGATCGGGTCTGAAGCTGAACCTTGCCGCCCGTACTGCGCCAGGAGATGCGGCCCCAGCGTGCCACCGATCCCGAATCATGCACGGGCGATTCGTAGCTGCCACTGGCGCCTGCCGCGTCAGCCAGACGAAATACCTTGCCCATGTCGCCCGTAGCAGCCACCAGACCGTCCGCGGATTCCAGAAGCCGCGTGGCCTCACCTTCGTTGGTTTCCACCATCAACGTGGCTTTACGGTCTGTACTGAGGCGGTACAGCCGTCCCTGCCCGTCGGTGGAGAAGAAGAGCCCTCCATTGGGCTGCGCGGCCAGGCTGTAAACATTTTCTTCCTTGGAACTCCACAGCGTTTCCACCGTGCCGTCGGGATTGATC
>CAVRZH010000138.1:0-31648 GCA_963725455.1 Bryobacterales bacterium | reverse complement strand
CCACGATTGCTACCGCCAGCACTGCCAGCCGCTTGCTGAAGTACCGCGCTCCCCAGACGTAGACCACAGCGCAGGCGATCCAGAAAAAGGGCAGGATCCCCAGGCGCGCCAGCGCCAGCGTGCGCTCGTAGTGATGGCCGCTGTACAGGATGGCGGTGCCCTCGCGGGGCTGCTCAACGGGTCGCTGGGAGTGGCCACGCCCTGCGAGCGGATGCCCGATAAAAGGGCGCAGCGCGGCGGCCACGCGCGCCAATGGCGGATGCTGTGGCTCGCAGGTGTAGGTGCCCTTATCCAGCCATTCCATACCGCACGCCACGTGGAACGGCTCATCGAAAGTGTGGTTGTTGCGAGTCGAAATTAGAGCGATGTATGAGCTGGCTGGCCTTTTGTCGCAGGGCGCCCCCGTGCTTTTCAAGCGACTTGCCCAGATGGCGATTGAGCTGTGCCATGCGGGATCGGGCGGCATCAGCATGCTTGAGGCTGGGAATGACGGAGCTCAGCTTTTTCGCTGGCGGGCTTTGGCGGGAGCCTTGGAAAGATATGAGGGCGGCTCTACTCCACGCGACTGGAGTCCGTGCGGGCAGTGTCTGAATGCGGCGAGGCCCATGCTGTATTCCTATCCCGCGCGATTCTTTACCTACTTCCAGGAAGTGGACACTGCCATCGTGGAGGGCCTGGTAATCCCGATGTACGCCGCCGGGCAAGCTATCGGCACCATTTGGATCGTCAGCCACGACGAGCAGCGTAAGTTCAACGCCGAAGACGTTCGCATCATGACCAGCCTGGGAAGTTTTGTCAGTGCTGAGCTCCGGGTGGCGCTCAATCGAAAGAGTGGCGGCTCTGATGAAGCGCGCGCCGCTGCGTCTGTTGTATGGGCGGAGTTGGTGCGCCGCATCGCCTTGGGCGATTCTTCCGCTTTAGCGGCGCTCATTGACGAAACCAAGCCGGTGGTCTTCGGAAGCGCGCTGCGTCTGCTCGGCTTGCGTGCCGACGCGGAAGAAGTAACGTTGGATGTTTATTCCTACGTCTGGCGCATCGCAAGAAATTACGATCCCGCGCGGGGCGGCGTACTCCAGTGGCTGCTATGCATGGCACGCAGCCGGGCAATGGATTTTTTGAGATCGCGAGCCCGACGGCAACGATCCTGCGAAGCATTATGTTTCGAGTGCGGCAACGCGCTGGATGTGGAAGGCCGCCTTGTGAACTCCGAAGCTGAAATCCGGGTACACCGCGCCGTCCAGGCGCTTCCGCTGGAACAGCGGCGTGCCATTGAAATGGCGTACTTCCACGGGTGTTCCATGACCGAAATCGCAGCCCGCCTGAAGCTTCCTCTCGGGACGGTAAAATCACGCGTTCGATACGCGCTGATGAGGCTGCGGCGTGTGCTGGCTACGGCTGAGAGTTACCCGCGTTTCCTCTGTTAAGTCTCTTGAAGGGGCCTCGTAAGTCAGGAGCCTCGTAAGTCGCCCCAACCGCAGGGGCGACTTACTCAGACTCACCCAACTTACTCAGACTCACCCAACTTACTCAGACTCACCCAACTTACTCAAACTCACCCAACCTACTGCCTCGCGGACGAAGAACCGGAAGGCTGGTAATTCAGCATAATCACGCCACTTTTGGATGTCTTTCCGCTGCTGTCCGTGACGATAAGCTGGACCAGATACTGTCCCGGTCCGCTCACAAAGTCGACGGTCGCCATAGGGCTATTCGGTGTTTGCAACAAGGCTGGTTGCAAGCCGCCGACATATTCGAACAAGTAAGTCAGATTGCCGGAGCCGCTGGTCGATGCACTGGCATTCAGGGTCACGGATGATTCACTCGTCGTCAGGGTAGTTGGGGTTACAACCGCATTCGTAACATTCGTAATAGACACGCCAGCCGACGACGTGTTGATGGTTCCGTTGACTCCATTGGGAAAAAACCCTCCCGCCGTTACGTTGGCCTGGAAGCCGTAGACGATATACAGCACTTGTCCAGGTGTCCGCGTCTGCGCCAACCCCATGCTATTCAAGGAAAAATAATTTTGTCCGGAGGGCGGGGGCAAAATGTCGACGCCGTCCAATAGAGTGGTGGAGACGCCCAGCTGCGCCACCTGGAGGCGGATGTTTGAAGCATGCTCAGCTTCCGCCGATAGAATCTGTGCGGCGTAACCCAAGACGCTCTTGCTGGAAATCAATGGAGCGGCGCCGGCGTAAGCCGTCACTCCCACGTCTTCAAACGCCCGGGCCAGCGTCAGGAATTCGTTAAGGCTGCCGAACCCGATGCCCAATGCGTTAAGATTGATGGCCGGCTGGGCAATCGGTTGCGCGCCGGCCGCGGTAAGGGCCTGTTGGATCAACGTGACATGCGAGCGCTCGTCGTTCGCGATCTCGTTGGCAATGGCGAGGGTGGGGAACATGCTATTCGTGAGGTCCACCATTTTGCCTCCGGTGGCCGCGCCCGCGTTGCCCGATCCGGCAATGCTGATGCCCAGCTGATCGATGGTCTTGCCGGTGGTGGCGACAGTGTAAAATTCCGCCTCCAGATACTCCAGATTCAGAGCGAAGTTAAGAATATCCGCGTCGGTCGGAGCGGAAGTGGTCTGCGCCTCCATCAAGCCCGCGCCCATCGCGGCTACACCTGCCGAGGCTATCGCGATTTTGCTCAAGAACCGGCGCCGGTCCGAAGCAGCCGCAATTGCTTCCTCAAGAATGCGTCCCTTAGCCATTGTGTCTCCTTATGATTGGTTTTATTCAAAATGGGATGCTGAGCCTCCGCGTCCCGGACGTGTCTGGCCCGTCATACCGTTAGTGTTACGATTCGGCGCAGGCGATCGGATTTACAAATATCCAATTAAATCTGCCGTACCACGAATATAAGTGCGGGTAACTAACTTGTTAGTAAGTCGGCGCTCATAACTAAGCGGCTCGCCACGCGCGGATCTGAGGAAGCGATGCGAGCTCCTCCTGCTTCGAGGGTCAGATATAATCCGCTCATGAGACGCAGAGATTTCGTCACCGGCCTCGCTGCCGCCACTACGGTTGTCTCAGCCCCCGGTCAGACCCCGGCGCCGATGCCTCGCAAAGGACGCCTGAAGCAATGCGTGACGCGAGGTGTTTTCGATCCAAAGATGCCGTTTGAAGACATGTGCCGCGAAGCTGCCCGCCTGGGTTGCCAGGGTTTTGACCTGGTGCCCGCGCAGAACTGGCCAGTTCTGAAGAAATACGGTCTGATCCCCACCATGCGCCTTCCCAACGCGGGCGTCACCATTCCCGACGGCATCAATCGCAAGGACGTTCAGGACGCGCTGGTCAAATCCATGGGCCCGGCGATCGATGAATGCTCCGCGGGTGGATGTCCCAACCTAATTACCGTTTCTGGCAGCCGCCGCGGCATGTCCGACGCCGCGGGCGCCGACAATTCCGTTGCGTTTCTGAACCGGGTAAAGGCGCAGGCCGAAGACCAAGGCGTCACCATTTGTCTGGAGCTGCTCAACAGCAAGATCGATCACAAGGACCAGATGTGCGACCACACGGCTTGGGGCGTCGAAGTCTGCCGGCGCGTGAATTCACCGCGCGTCAAACTGCTCTACGACATCTATCACATGCAGATCATGGAGGGCGATATCTGCCGGACCATCCGCGACAATTTTCAGTGGATCGCGCATTTTCACACCGGCGGAGTTCCGGGCCGGCATGAGATCGACGGCACGCAAGAGTTGAACTATCATTTCGTGGCCCAGACCATCGCCGAGCTCGGCTTCACCGGATACATCGCGCACGAATATAAACTGAGCTCCGGGCGGGACGGGGTTCAAACGCTGAACCAAGCCATCGAGATCATGGACGTTTGATAAGAGCTACAGGTGAATAATCCCGCGCTGGATTGCGGCCGTAGCGGCCTGCGTCCGATCGTCCACGCTCAACTTGCTCAGGATGCTCTTAACGTGGTTCTTAACGGTGTGCTCGGCGATGCCAAGTGCGTAGGCGATCTGCTTGTTGCCATGGCCCTTCACGATCAGCGCCAGCACTTCCGCTTCCCGTGCGCTTAAACCGGCCGGCAGCGCGCTGGCTTCGAGCGCCGCCGCCACTCCCGGCGGCAGGTAGTTTCCACCGGAATGCACCGCGTGAATGGCGCGGATCAACTCGTCGTGCAGCACGTCTTTGGTCAGGTATGCCCTGGCGCCCGCCTGTAATGCGCGCCGGACGTCCTCATCGCCGCCATAGGTGCTGAGCGCGATAATGTGGGCGCCGGAAAATTCAGCCAGGATGGCGCGGGTGGCGTCCACGCCGCTCATCTCGGGCATTCGGACATCCATCAGGCTGACATCGGGGCGATGTTTGCGGAACAAGTCCAGGGCTTGCAGGCCGTTCCCGGCCTCGGCCACTACCCGCATGTCCGGCTGGGCATTGATGATGGTCTTCACGCCGACGCGCGCGATGAGATGATCCTCCGCGATGAGGATTCGAATCTCTGAATTTGTCAAACCAGGATCTGCCACCACACCACGATCCGCCGCACCGGGATCTGTCATGACGAGAGCGGAACCGTCACTTCCACTTCGGTGCCCTGGCCGAGTTCGCTGTGCAATTGAAGCTCGCCACCCAGACGCTCGGCGCGCTCGCGCATTCCCAGCAGGCCGAAGTGGCCGCCGACTTCGGAAAATGCTTCATCCTGTTCGAACCCGCGGCCATCGTCGGCCACCCGCAGACTCAACTTGCGGCTGGCCATTTCCAGATGGATTCGCACATGGCTGGCGCTGGCGTGCTTCACCGCATTGGTGACGGCTTCCTGTGCGATCCGCAGCAAATGTTGCTCAGTCTCTTCCGGCAACGGGCGCGTCTCGCCTTCGATGTCCACGCGGATCTGCACCGGCGAGCCCGCCGTCCACTGCGGCGCAGCTTCATAAAGCGCGGCCGGTAGGTCGTGACCTTCTAGTGCGGAGGCGCGCAGATCCATCACGGACCGGCGCGCTTCCGTCAAACTGTGGCGCACCATCTTGCGCGCCAGGTCCAAGTGTTTGCGCGCCAGATCCACGTGGCCGTTGAGAGTGAGCGCTACCGCGTCCAACTGCGAGGAGATCCCCACGAAACCTTGCGCCAGCGTGTCGTGAATTTCGCGCGCCAAGCGTCCGCGCTCTTCCAGCACCAGGGAAAATCGCTGGCGAATCTGACGCAACCGCAAGTTGTAGAGGCCCCAGATCCCGGCGGCCGCCAGAGCAGCGCAGAAATAGCGGAACCACGCAGTCTCATAGAAATGTGGCAGCAGATCAAAGGCGAACGATGTTTCTCCCGAGGGCCCGTTGGGCGTTGCCGCGCGAACGGTGAAGCGGTATTTTCCATGCGGCAGACTGTTGTAATTGGTCACCCGCCGGGAAACCGAGCTGATCCATTCGCCATCCAGTCCTTCCAGCCGATAGGAGTAGCGCACACGCTCCGGAGCGCTTAGATAGATGCCCGTGTAGCGGAACTGCATGCGTCCGTTGCCGGGCGCGAGCTTGGCGCTTTCCGCGACAGGGATGGGCCGGCCATCCACTGTGACCTCCAGCAGATGAACGATAGGCGCGGCCATCCCAGCCGGCCGATCCTTTGGATCGAGCACGGCCAAGCCCCGGCTGGTGGGAAACCACAAACGCCCATCGCTGCTTCTGGTGCCGCCGCCGCTGGTGGGATAACCTGGAGCGCACTGCGCGCTGCGCAGGCCGTCCGCCACGCCGTAGTTCACCGGTTCTACTGTCTTGATCCTGCCGCTAGCCAGATCCCAGATGTCTTGTTTGCGAACCCGGCAGATACCGCGAGTTGTGCTCAGCCACAGCGTCCCCTGGCCATCATCCTCAATGTGCGAGACGTTATCGCTCAACAGACCATCGCGCGCCGTGACGTGGAAGAACTGGCCGTTCCGCAACGCGTCCAATCCGCCGCCGAACGTGCCGATCCACAAAGTACCGTCCGAGCCTTCCACCAGCGAGCGAATTTGATTGCTCGACAGGCCGTCGGCGACGGTGTAGAGGCGCAGCTTCCCGCTATTCAACCGCCACAGCCCGTCGCCATATGTTCCGGCCCACAAGCTGCCATCGCGCGTATCGCACAGCACCACCGGATCGTTATTGAGTTGGGATCCGCCGGGAATCGCGGTCCGCAACCTGCGGCCTTCCAGTTCCAGGACGCCGGCCGGAGTGGCCACCCACTCCTTACCGCCGCGGTCCTCGAGAAAGTCAAAGGCCACGCGGCGATTGAGTGGATCGTTCCATACGGGATTTACGAAATGGCCATCGTGCATGCGGCTGGCTCCGCCGCGGGCCGCGATGAGCAGGTCGCCATCCTGGCTCTCGCGAATGGAGAAAATTTCGTTGCTTGGCAGCCCGTCTTTCTGCGTATACACCCGCGCCGGCTTGCCATCCACCAGTTGTACCAGGCCGCGGTCATGAAAACCGACCCAAATTCTTCCGCTATGGTCCTGATAAACAGTGGTGGGCTCATCGCTGGGCAGGCCTTCGGACTCACCGTAGATGCTGAACAGATCGTTCCGCAGCCGATTCAGACCGCTGTTCATTCCCACCCACAGATTGCCCTCGGTGTCTTCATAAATGCACCGCACCCAGTCGCGATCGTGCGAACTAGCCAACGGGCTGCTCGCGAAGCGCCCATTTTCCAACCTGGCGAGTCCGCCGTCGGTACCGGCCCATAGGTTTCCATCGCGGTCTTCCCATACCGCCCGGACGTAGTTGTCCGGCAGCCCGTCCTCAACCGTGTAATGCCGCAGCTCGCCAGTGGAACTCCGTGTCAGCAATCCGAAGCTGCCACCCACCCAGAGCGTGCCGTGACGGTCTTCCAGCAGGGAGACTACAATATCGCCCACCGGCCCCAGCACGGAGACGAAGCGGTTGCCATCGTGCCGCACCACTCCGCCGAAACCGGCCACGTAAATGCTTCCGTCGCGCCCGCAATAGACGGTGCGCAGGGCCTGGATCGGCAGCCCCTGGCGCGGGCTGTAATTGGTAAATTTTCCGTCCTGAAAACGGTTGAGATAGACGCCGGCCACCACCCAGATGGCGCCTGACGGATCTTCGGTGATGGAGTTGATGGACGGGTCGCTCAAGCCATCTTTTCTGGTGAAGGTGGTGAACTTTCCATTCCGGTAGCGCGTGAGACCGCCGAGTGTTCCGATCCAAAGGCTGCCGTCTTTAGCCGCCCACAGAGCTCCGACGCTGTTGCTCGGAAGCGCGCCATTCTCTTTGTTGAAGACCACAAAGTCGTAGCCGTCGAATTGCGCCAGGCCTTCATCGGTGCCGAGCCACAGGTAGCCGTCCTTGGTTTGAGCGATGGCGCGAACGGTGTCTTGCGGCAGCCCATGTTCCTGTGTCCAGATGGTTCGCGTGTATTGCGTCAGCGCGCGGCGGGGATTCAGAGCGGACGCCGGCTGTATGAGCGCACTTAGCGCCAGCACGGCGAGAAAACCCTTGGGCAACACTTTTGATTTTAGATGATTATCCCGGATGCTGGCGGCTCGGCCACGCCTGAGCTAACATTTAGTCACACCAATGGTTTGTCGATTTGCCGGCCTGGTCCTTCTGCTGTCGGGAGCCGGCCTTGGCCTGAACGCTCAATGGCTGTATTATCCAACTCCCGGAACTCCTCGCACCCCGGATGGAAAGCCGAACCTTTCCGCGCCCGCGCCACGCGCAACGAACGGCAAACCCGATCTCTCCGGCGTCTGGCAAGTGGAGCCGACACCACCCGCTGAATTGAAGCGCCTGTTCGGCGATTTAAGCGGTGAAAACGCGCTGGGAGACAGCTCGACAGCTTACAACAAATACCTAGTCAGCATTCTGGCGGACTTTCATCCCGGCGATTCACCTCTCCGTCCCGAGTTCGCCGGCATCCTTCGCAAAAGGTCGAAAGAGGTGTATCCATTGACTCGGTGCCTGCCGGTCGGAGTGCCCGCTGACGACGTGCTCCCCGGTCCTTTTAAGCTGATTCAAACGCCGGGACTGATTCTGGTCCGCAACGAATACGAAAACACCTTTCGCCAGATCTACACGGATGGGCGCAAGGCCCCGGACGATCCGGAGCCTTTATGGCTGGGATACTCGGTCGGCAAGTGGGAAGGCGATACGCTGGTAGTGGACACGACGGGGTTCAACGATCAGGGATGGTTGGACGGTGTGGGTGATCCTCATAGCGAGTCACTGCACGTGACGGAACGTTTTCACCGCCGCGATTTCGGGCATCTGGACGCGGAAGTAACGGTCGACGATCCCAAGGTTTTCACCAAACCGTTCACCATAAAGTTTACGGAGCTGTTGATGCCGGATAGCGACGTCACCGAATATTTCTGCAATGAGAACGAAAAGGACCAACCGCACATTGGAGGTAAGTGACCGCCGTCCCATGTTTCGGCTTGGCGTCCTTACTTCGTGTTTACTGCTCGCTTGCTGTGCTCATTCCGATCGCAAACCGCTGCAGGATTTATCCGGCCACGAGGATTTGAGCGGATTCAAGATTCAATCGGTGCACGGTCTGCGCGATGGCGACCGTTTGGCCGCCCAGGTTTTGATCAGCGACAGTTCGTCTATCCTCACGCTGGATCTGCATTTCGCGATTGGTTCACCCACGACATTGCAATCCGGCAGCTGGCGCTGGTCGCGGCCTGGCGGCTTGCTGAATGGCACGGTCTCGGCTCGCTCGGTGACGTTTCTCGGCGGGCAGGATGGTCCTCCTAGCGTCGGAGGCACGTTCGATCTTAACGGCGGCAGCGCTTCCTACCGGGTGGATCTCCCACTCACGGTGTTGCCGCGGCCTTTTCGACCTGCAACTTCAAACCCGCAACACCCTTGACGCGCACGTGAGTACCCGCCGGAATGCTGGACTGCGCCACTGCGTCCCAGTATTCGCCCCGGACCAGCACCTGCCCCTCCGGCTCCAGCGCGGTTTCGGCCACACCCAGCTCTCCAATCATTCCCTCCGCTCCGGTGAGGACCTTGTTGCGCCGCGCCTTGATGACCATGGAGACCAGGAACATCGTAATCGCCGCGAACGGGAGCGCTACGGCGAGCGCCGTGGGAAGATGAATGCGCATTTCGGGCGGTCCATTCACCAAGAGCAATGCGCCCAACACCATGGAGATGGTCCCGCCGATGCCCAGCATGCCGTGCGAAGTGAATTTCGCTTCTAATACGAAGAGCGCGAGCGCCAGCACCAATAAACCCGCGCCAACCCAATTGATGGGCAGAACGGAGAGCGAGGAAAGCCCGAGCAACGCGAGAATTGCGCCCGCGATTCCGGGGAAGATCAGCCCCGGCGAAGTGAATTCGACGTAAATTCCCAGAGCGCCCAGCACCAGCAGGATGAATCCGATGTTTGGATCGGCGATGGCCACGATCACTCGCTCGCGCAGCGATAAGTTGGTCTGGGTCACGGTTGCGCCCGCAAGATGCAGCGTTAGTTTTCGTCCATCCCAGCGCGTGATCTCGCGACCGTTCAACTTCTCGAAGAGCTGCTGTTCGTTGTTCGCGACCAACTCGATCAGCTTTTGATCCAGTGCTTCCTGCTCGGTGAAAGACTTGGCTTGCCGGACGGTCTGTTCGCCCACCTCGCTATTGCGCCCGCGCCGAGACATCATGCTGCGCAGCATGGCCGCCGCATCGTTTTCCACTTTGTTGCGCATCACCTGATCCATCTGCCCTACCAGCAGGACTGGCGACGATGCGCCCGCGTTCGTCCCGGGGGCCATGGCGGCGATATCGCCGGCTTCCAGAACGAAAAATCCCGCCGAGGCCGCGCGCGCTCCGCTGGGCTCCACATACGTGATTACCGGGACCGTGGATGCATCCAGCTTCTGGATGATCTCGCGAGTTGCATCCAGCAAACCGCCGGGAGTGTTGATCCGCACCAGCAGCATCGCGGCATTTTCCCGCCGCGCCTGCTCAATCGCGTTGCCGACGATCTCGACCGTAATGGGCGAGATCTCACCGTCAATCGACACGGCGACTACCCGCGACGATGCCGACTGGGCGAGAGCAGAAAAGGCGAGACATAACGTCAGCACCGCGAATCCGCAAAAGATCCGCATGTTATTTCACCTCGAAATCCGCCGTGTGCGTCAGCCGATTCCCAGAGGGGTCCACCACCGATACTTCCAATCGATAAGTCCCAGGGTCAAGCGAATTCAGCGGAAGGACTCCACCTTGTTGCGGAGCGCTCACCTTCACCTGGCCTGACTGCCACTTCACGGCGCCCGATTTGCGGTCCAGAATTCTGACCTCGGCGTTCACTGATGCGGGATTCGGGTTGTAGACTTCAAAGTAAAAAAATGCCTGCTCCGATCTCGTGAATTGATTGGACCCGGCGGGTACCACCTGCATCCCTTGCGCCACCAGCGGAGTCCGGCCGCCCATTAGCGCAGCGCCTGGAACCAGCCCAACATCGGCCGCCGGGTGCGCCTCTTTGCTTAAAGCCACGCCACTCAGGGCCAGCTCTCCAACTTTCCGCACTTCCACATCGAGCGGCGCTTCCAGTTTTCCGAAACTTTGTCCGCCGGAGCTGAAGGCCAGCGTAAAGTGGTACTGGCCGGGCGCGATTTTGAACTCCTTTTCGTAATGGAAAGGCTTTTCTTTCAGCTTCTCCACTTCGGCTTGAGTCAAATCGAACTTCACCGCATCGCTGAAACGCGCTCCGACGCTGCCATCCGGCAACGAAGCGACGCCCAGTAGATCCATTTCCGCGTGCAGCTTGCCCTTCTCCTTTTCGAATTGCAGAGCCGCGGGAGGGATCTCCATCGCCAGATTGACGCGGGCCACGTTGGGCGACAGATAAAAGTAAGGGAGTTGAACGGACGCAGGGATGGTGCCGTTGTCGGCGGCGGCCGCGCGTTTCTCCAACTCGCTGGACGTGGTTGTCCCGGCCAGCAGATCTAACGGCTTGGCAGTGCAGTAACTGGTGCGCGCACGAACTTTCGTTCCCTTGCGATCCACTTTCACGCGGAGCGAGTGGCAGGTGTCTTCCTTGGATTCGGGAGCAACGTAGGTGAGAGCATAATACTGGTCTTGCTCCTGTGCGATGTTCTGCAATCCTCCCAGCAGATCGGTGGTGTTGCGCACCACAAATCCACCCGTGCCATTGGCCAGCCCAAACAGCAGTTGCTGGCTACCGGAACCGGAATCGGGGAGAGGAGAATTCAGCGGGTCCGAATCGCCCTGAGGTCCCCCGCCTGGCCCCCCTCTTTGCGAGTAATTGGGCAGCCGCTCGCCGGGCGACGGCGCATCGCCGGGATCGGTCTGAGCGAATACCGGCCGCACATCCACTGGATAAAAGGCCACACCCGACTTATTCGCCGCATCCACTGCCTCGCGCATTTCCGCCCTTTGATCGGAAGAGGAGGGAAGCGTGCCCGTGAACAGAATTACGATCTTCCGGCCGGGAAGCACGCCCAGGCTGGTCCCCAGGTTGGTGAGCGCGCGGATCATGCTGCGTACTTCCATGGCCGTGGCGAGCGAGTTCCCGCTTGCACGAGCTGGCCCGGAGAGCCGGTCTTCCTCAAGACGGCTGGGATCATGCGACCGGTCCGAATCGGCGGCGCTGGGCGCCAAACCGTGAAAGCTGGCTTGGCTCAAGACGTCCTTCAGACGGCCGGCGTTGTCGGTGAAATTTTGAACAATTCGCGCGGAGCCGTCGAAAATCATGATGGCCATCCTATGGTTCGGGCCAGCTTCGGCATCTATAAAACTGGCGGCCGCCTGGCGCACTGGTATCTGATCCCGCGCCTCCATGCTGGTTTCATCGAAGAACAAGACCAGGGAGCGAGGCTGTGCGCTGGCCGATGCCGATTCCAACCCGAAGCTTCGTAAGGTTTGCTCCTTGTTGTCTTCCCAAATACGAAAATCGTTGGCTTTCAGATCGCGGACATATGCGCCGTTTTTTCCGGTGACGATCGCGTCCACCAGAACTTCGCGTGTCTCGGTCTGAATCACCTGTGTCTGAGGCAGGGCGCTTTGCTGGGCTCCCAACAGGGCGGCAAGCGAGAGCAATATTGTTGTGAACCTCATGGAATTTCGACGCCCCCGTTGCGCGCCGTTATGGTTTTGCCTCCGGAGTCCCGCACCACCACGCGAACCAGATAGCGGCCCGGACCCACATGGAAGTTTTCTTTCACGTTGATGCCCGCATTCTGAAAGGCCTCCAAAGTCCGGTCGCGAAGATGCAATTCCACTACTTTCTCGACCCCGGCGACGTAGTTCCCATTCGGATCGAACAGGCCAGCCACCACTGTCAGGGTATCCTCGTTGCGGTCCTGTGCCTTATTAAATCGTAAAGCTTTCGCATCCAGTTGAGCGGTTACGGTCAGTTCGAACTTCTGGTCGCCCGATCCGAAGAATTCGGTCTGAACGTCCAACGGGATGGATTGCACTTCCTCGCGCGAGAAGACGGTCTCCTCAAGCTCCTCCTTGGCCGCTTCGGCGGAATCGACGGCATGCCTGGGAGCCCAATAACCACGGCGAGCCTGAACGGTTAGATTGGCCGGGTTCTTCAGAGTCACCTTCAGGCCGTGATAAGCGCCGTCGTATTTCAATTCCTGCGGCGAGAATCCGAGCACGTAAACGTACTCGGGGCGCGCGGCAATCTGGTTGAGCCCTCCCTTCAAATCGTTGTCGTTGTGGAAGAACGTGCCGCCGGTGCCGTAGGCCAACTCCGCGAGAATATCGTCGGCCTGAGTGGCGGCTGCTAGATCGCCTTGCCCCAGGTAGGTTGTTCCAGCGGCCGTAGCGTAAGGCCGGTCGCTCGCGTGGCCGCCCGGAATGACGGTGAACAGGCCGCGCATGTCGATGGTGTTGACCACGACATTGGCACGGATCGCAGACTCGAGAACCTCGTACTCGTCCGTTCGATGATCCCGGGTCAGCAGAAATCCCGGCGAAACCAGGACCAGGTTGCGGTTGCCGGGCATGACGGAAAGCTTGCGGACCACGTCTTTCACCGCTCCCAGACCGAGCGCCGTCTCATGGTCGCCGAAAGCCAGTGCCTGATGCGCCGCCGCTCTCAACTTGGTTAGCGTCTCAATCACGCACATGGGCAGTCCGGATATCGGGTCCTTACTTGCCGAGCAGGCAACGCACGATCCCGCTTCCTGGTAAGCAGCGGTAAGCGCCGGTTCCGTGCCGCCTGAAATAACTCCGTAGAGCTGTTGATCCGGGAAAAGATAACCAGCCAAATACATTTTCTGGTTCACGAACATGTCGGCCATGTAATAGCTGATGTACGGACAATCCTGTTGCCGGTCAATGCCGCTGCTATAAGGCTGAAGACGATTGATGGCGCTGTGCAGCTTCTCGCGGTCGACGGTAAAGTCGCTCAGCACCAGACCGCTGGTGGTGACGATGGCCACGCGGCTGGAAGGATCCAGCGATTCATCCAGATGGCGGCCCATCGCTACCCGGGTATTCAACAGATCGCCGGACTCAAGATGGACGTCATCCACCAGATAGGCGACGTAGCGCTCGGGCAATGTGGCCTGCCGCGGGATCGGAGCCGGCGCGTTATTACGGGGGGCACTCGCGGTTCCGTTCGGGATCTCAATCGAAGAATTGCTTTTCTCGATCGAAAATTTCGTGATCGTTTGCAGCTTGCCTTTATCGAGAATTCGAAAATCTTCCTTCTCAAGATTGCCTACAGCGCGCCCATCTTTATCGCGCACCACCACCGGTACCGAAATCAGATTTACGCGGCTGCTGAAGGTGATGGGCGCTTCTTGCGCGCTTACTTCTGGAACGTCGGGCGCCTGAGCGCCGGCTGGGGCGAAGCAGAATGCCCCGAGGAGTATAGCTTGGAGGGTTCGCACACGTAAAGCACGCGGACGGGAACCCACGTTAGACATGGTTCCTTTATTCTCGCTTTTTTGACTTATTCGTGTTTCGAGAACGCTCCCCGCAGCTTCCGCCAGGTGCTCGACAAATCTTCCGGCAACACACGCGTTTCGGCGACGGTGGTCATGAAATTGGTGTCGCCCGGCCAGCGCGGCAGCACGTGCATGTGGATATGCTCGGCGATTCCGGCGCCCGCGCTTTCGCCCAGGTTCATTCCCAAATTAAATCCCGGAGGCCGGTAGATCTCCTGCAAATGGCGCTGGGACCGCTGCACCAGCAGCATCATCTCATCCAGCGTCTCTCGCGACGCATCCTGCAAGGTGTCCACGTGCTCATAGGGGACCACCATCAAATGGCCGGTGCTGTAGGGATACAGATTCAGGATGATGTAGTTCTTCTGAGCCCGGTAGACCACCAGGTTATCTTCATCCCGCTTTGCCGCTGCGGCGTTGCAGAATACGCATCCGCTACCAGTCTTCTCTTTTTGAACGTACTGGTAGCGCCACGGACTCCACAGGTGGTCCATAAATTGGGAATACGATTACGAGCTGTGGGAGTTGTCTCCGCCGGACGGAGGCTCAGCAGCGGGCGCCGCCGCGGGCTGCCCATCGCTATTCGCGGAGGTGTTGACCAGGTCCTTTAGTTCCTTGCTGGGCTTGAAGTAGGGAATGCGCTTGGAGGGTACTTCCACGCGAGTGCCGGTTTTCGGATTGCGTCCCACGCGCGGCTGCCGCTGGCGCGTGCGAAAACTGCCGAATCCTCGGATTTCGATCTTGTCGCCCGAGCGCAGAGACTTTACGATGCTGTCGAAGATGGCTTCCACGATCACCTCGGAATCCTTACGGGTCATTTCCACAACCCGGGAGACTTCCTCGATTAACTCAGCCTTCGTCATGTGTGCTTTCTCTCCCTCTTTGAGTCCGGTTTTTACCGGCCTTCACCCTTCACTCTGATGTTCATCACTTCTTCGATGGTCATCGTGGCGGCCGCGGCGTGGCGCTGATAATCCTCAAGACGCGTTCGTTCTTCATCATCCGACAAAGCACGAACGCTCAGCCCGATTTTCTTCTCCGCCTCGTTCAGCCGCACGACTTTGAAGTCCATCTCTTCGCCGATCGGCAACGGAGACTCATCGTGCCGGTGATCCGACGTGCCCGGAATCTCGGACCGGTGGCACAAGCCTTCCACTCCCGGCGCCAGCTCCACGAACACCCCGAAATTCGCGGCCCGGCACACCCTGCCGCGTACGACGTCTCCCACTTGGTGCGCACGGAAAAAAGACTCCCACGCATCCGGCTGCAATTGTTTTACACCCAGCGACAGGCGCCGGTTGGGAGCATCGATCTGCAAGATCACGGCCTGCACCAATTGGCCCTTCTTAACCACTTCGGAGGGATGCTTCACGCGCTTGGTCCAGGACAAATCGGAAATATGCACCAGCCCATCGATGCCTTCCTCGATCTCGATGAACGCGCCGAAGTCGGTGAGCTTGCGGACCCGGCCCTCCACCACGGACCCGGGCGAGTAACGGTCCGCCACCGTGGTCCACGGATCAGCCTCCAATTGTTTAATGCCGAGCGAAACCCGGCGATCCCGCGGCTTCACATCCAACACCACGGACTCCACCTGATCGCCCACCTTCACCACTTTGCTCGGATGCTTCATCCGGCGGCTCCAGGTCATTTCGGAGATGTGGATCAACCCCTCCACGCCCGGCTCCAGTTCGATAAAAGCGCCATAATCGGTTACGCTCACGACGCGCCCAATCACGCGGGCGCCTTGCGGATAGCGCTCCGAAATGGTCTCCCAAGGATCGGGAACCAGCTGGCGGAGACCGAGCGAAATGCGCTCTTTCTCTTTGTCGAACTTCAGCACCTTGACCGTGATCTCGTCGCCGGCGGTAACTACTTCCGACGGATGATTCACGCGCCCGTATGACATGTCGCTCACGTGCAGCAGCCCGTCGATACCGCCCAGGTCGATGAAGGCCCCGTAGTCCGTTAGATTTTTGACTACCCCGGTAACAATCGCGCCTTCTTCCAGCACCTGAAGCGCCGCGCTCTTGCGGGAATGCTGCTCTTCTTCGAGCGCCATCTTGCGCGACACCACGACGTTGCCGCGTCGCCGGTTCAGTTTGACGATTTTGACTGGAATGTCCTGGCCGAGCAGGGAATCCAGATTGTGCGAGGGGCGCGTATCGATCTGCGAGCCCGGCATGAACGCCGGAACGCCCACATCCACGGAGAGTCCGCCTTTGATGCGGCCAGTCACGCGGCCGGACACCACCAGGCCATCGCGATGCGCCTTCTCCAGGTTCTCCCAGGAGCGCAGCCGGCTGGCCTTTTCGTGTGACAGCAGGATGTAACCTTCCGGTTGCAACCCTTGCCGGTCCACCATCACATCGATCTGATCGCCAACCTGAACGTGAACAGTTCCATCCGGCTGGGTGAACTGCTCGATGGGAACTAATCCTTCGGACTTGTAGCCAAAATCGACGATGACGTCTTTATCGTGGAGTTTCACCACGCGGCCTTGCAGCAATTCGCCGTCGTGGGGCGGAGCAAAATGAGTGTAGTCGTCGATGAGCTGCTCGTAATCCGTCTCTTCGGATACGGGCGGATTCAGATTTTGCTCACCTGCTTTGCTGGCCATGCCCAAACTCCCCGATTCAAACAACTACGACCGGCGCAAACCGATAGACCATCAGCACGTCAGAATCAAAACGACAGGGTTAAGTGACTTCGGACGTTTCCCGAACAGCGCTATCAGCCGACAAACCGTTGATACATCAGCACTTCAGCACTATAGCGGAGCTGTTGGCGGAAGTCAACCGATCAAGTAACCAGGCATGCGCCGAAGCGCTCCTGGCAGGTTGCTAATTCCGTCCGCAGAGATCCGGCGTCTGACACATTCCTCCAGCGCACGACGGGAACCGGGTTTCTCCGTGGGACGCCTGGGCCTTTCCGTTGGACGAATGAGCGGCGAAGGTTGAGAGAGCGGTCTTCAGGTGCGACTCGCCACAACTGGGGCAGGCGATCGCGTCTTGATTGCGGCGGACCAGCTTCTCGAATTTGGTTCCACAGTCGTCACAGATATATTCGTAAATAGGCATTTTCGTTGGCTCCCGGTACGTGCGTTTGTCTAATTCTAGCGCACCTGTGGCCCACAGGAAGAGTGGCGCGCAGCCGTCGGACTGGTTCGTCCAGCCCACGAGCAGCATCTATGAAACGCGGAGGACCTGCAGCATGACCCTTCAGATCTTTGCCGTTCTAGTGCTCGGACTAATGGTGGGGAGTGAGCTAAACGTAGCGGTGTTCGCGCATCCCGCGTTTAACCGGCAGCCGTTGGAGGTACACATTCGAATGCGGTCCTGCTTCGCCCGGATGTTCGGCCACGTAATGCCGTTTTGGATGTCGGGATCCACGCTGCTGACTCTTCTGCTGTTATTCCCCTTTGAGCATCTCAACCATTCTGCGTGGCATCTCACTGCAATTGTGTTGGCGATTCAAGTTGCTGCCGTCATTTTTTCGCTGATTGGCCCGGTTCCCATAAACAACAGAATTGCCAAATGGACGGTGGATTCTCTTCCGAACAATTGGACCGAGCAGGAGCATCGCTGGGATCTCTACCATTGGTTGAGAACCACGGGCCTGACGGTAGCGTTCGCGATTCTTGTCCTCAGCCTGAGTGTTGGCTAGCAGGAACACTATTGGAGTAGCGCCAACGCCAGCTCGTCCATGGTCTTCGTCACAGCGGGGCCCGGTTCTTCGAAATTATTTACCAGTAGCGAGAACGCCACGCGGCCGTTCGCGGCTGTCTCGGCGTAGCCTGATATCGCTTTTACATGGTCCAGCGTTCCGGTTTTGGCATGAATGGCGCGCGCTTCCGGATGTCCAGCAAATCGCGAGCCCAAGGTTCCGTCTTCGCCGCCAATCGGCAGCAGGCTAAACCACTCCTCGCGATGGGGCGATTGGTTCATGTGAATCAATAGCTGGGTGATGGCTGTGGGCGAGACCAGCGTGTCGCGCGAGAGCCCGGATCCATCCGTGAACTGGTATTCGCTGCTCGAGATGCCGATTTCCGCGAGGAATTCGCGCATCGCCGCGAGCCCGGCTTCCCGGCTGCCGAAATGCCCGGCGGCCACCGCTGCCTCGCGCAAAAACATTTCAGCGTGCAGGTTCTGGCTGACCTTGTCCACAACTTGCAAAAGGTCGAACAGCGATGGCGAGCGATGTTCGGCAAGTACAACATCAAGTTTGGGCGGCGCTTCGGCCGGTTCATCCGGGAAGCGATGCCGCGCCACGGCACTTCCGCCAATCGAGACGCCGCGCCGCATCAGCGCGTCCCGCAAAGCCTCTGCGGCATAGACTGCCGGATCGCCGATCGCGAGTTCCTGCGTGTACCCGGCGTCGCCCTTGGGAATCGTGCCCCAAACGTGCAACTCACGGCCGGACGCGGTGCGATACAGCTCGATCTTTCGCTCACCGCGCTCCGTGGTCACGACGTGATTGTCGATCGCAAAATTTTCAAACGGCGGCGTGAGCGTGATGCGTGCCAGGTCTCCCGCGCGCCCAGCCGGACGCAAAGTCAGCGCGAAAGCATTGTCGTCGACAATCAGAGCGCTCACTGGCGCTCCATATTCCCGTGTCGCGCTATCAGACGACCAGGGGCCCGGCTGCGGCTCCCAAACGTAGCGCGTATCATCACCCACGATGTCGCCTGCAATGCGCTTCAAGCCACACTTGGCAACCAGTTGATCGGCCAACGCATCCAGGGGGCTGAAGGAGTAGACCGCGGCTGGCGGCGCGTGGCTGCGATACGGATACTCGCGCCCCGATAAGCTTGGATCGCCGCCACCGACCAGTTCCAGATCGCCGGGCAGCGTGCCGTCAGCATCGACAGGAACCTCGGAACCAACTTGCGTTGTGAGCCGATAGTCGGCGCCCAACTTCGACAATGCCAGCGCGGTAGTGAACAGTTTCATGTTCGACGCGGGCACGAACAATCGCTCGGAATTGCGCGCGTACAATACGTGGCCGTCGCTGAGGCGCACCACGCGCATCCCCACGAAGGCGCGTGATAGAGCGCTGGAGGCGTCAACGATCCGGTCGAGCCTGGTCGGCAGATCGGATGCCGTGGCGAGGGGCGCGATGAGCGCAAGCAATAAGAGTCCGCGCATTTACTGTCATTGTATGCCGTGTCGGTTTAGAGACCCTCTCGCGCAATCTGCGACAGGCTGCTCAGCTTCGCTTCGAGGATAATCAGCAACGCCAGCAGGAACACCAGGAACGTGCCGAACAGTGGAAGAATCATCACCGCTTGAATCCCCCAGGCCTCGGCGAAATAGCCAAGCAGCCAAGGCGCCAGGAAGCCGCCGGTCATGGTCAGCGAAAACAACCCGTTGTAGAAACCGGGATGGTAATAGGGGAAGCGATGCGCAATCTTCTCCACCACCAGGGGATAAATGGAAGCGAAGCCCGCGCCGACAAATAAAATGCCCATGACGGCCCCGAACAAGTTATTCGTCGACGCCAGCACGATCATCCCAAGCAGCGCCGATACGATGGATCCGATCAGCAGCAGAGCGCGGTTAACGCGCTTCAGGATCAACTGCGAAATGATGCGCCCCACCAGCAGCGACGCCCAATAGAGCGCCAGCAGCAGCAGGGAAACCTTCGGGCTGATGCCGAGCCGGCGGATCAGAAACAGCGGCAGCCATCCCGCCATGGACCATTCGTTGCCAAATTGAAAGAAGAGCAGCAGGCTGAACAGCACCGCTCCGGGGTTCCGGAAATCGTGCAGCACCTGCGCCAGCGGAAGCGTTTGAATGGCCAGCCGGCGCGAAAAATTCCCCTTGGAGCAAACCACGGCGTACAGGCCGGGGAGCGCGGCAAACAAGATCAAAATGCTGGGAACGGTGTAAACGTAATACGTGCCGGCCACCAGCAGCGCCGTCAGCAAACTGCCCGATCCAAACAACAGGCCCGCGAAATTTACGGTGGCCGCCCGATCGATTTGATAGATAGGAGAGATAGCGTGGAAGACGGCTGCGTTCAGCAAGCCCGTGCTGAATCCAATGCACATTACGCCGCACAGCCTCCAGAATGCGGGCGCCGGGGGGGTGGAAAGCGCCAGAAAGAGAAATCCGCCACAGGCCAGCAGGCTGGCCAGCACCAGGACAAATTTCAGCCCGCGCAGGGGCAGCAAAAAATGAGCAGCTAATACCGACAGAACCAGGCCGCATGCCAAGCTCAGGAAATAATCGCCTACTTCGGTAAAGCTCGAGCGCAGGTGGTAGCCCCAGGCCGGCAGGATGGCCCCCAGGAACGACATAAGTATTCCCGAGACCAAGAAGGCCGCCATGGATCGCCATGCATCGCGTGCCACTGACTTCTCGCCGTCAGGGTCAAGCTGCAACTGAGCAACGCTCGACATTCAGCAGTCATTGTAGCTCTACTTATACCAACGTAGCGGCACTTCTACCGATTCCTGTATAGCAAGACCCCAAATGGCTTCCAGAAATGGGATAGGAGCGCGACCTGAAGGTGAATTATGAGCTACTTAACACGCCCTTCGCGGCTGGTGCCCGAATTGCAATTTCACCCGCAGTAGGGTCGATCTTCCAGATTGACTGGCAGATCGACGCGCAAGGCTACGGGAGTTGCCTCTTGGTTTTCGTCAGATGCCCCGCCGAAATGCGGGGCATTTTTATGAAGGGCCACTATATCTAGTAGTCGTTTCGCCCATCTTTCTGCCAATTGTATTGCCCTAGAAAGTGTTTGACAGATTTCCATCTCAGTTTTATGATGGTTTCATCACTGAGAAAGGAGGTGGTCCAGTCTAACATGGGTATATGTAGTGACTGTAGATTCATTATCACGCGCGAGGTGGCCGACTCTTAAAGTCGACCCTGTGAATGTTCAGGTTTCGTTAGTGACGAAGCCGCTGCTCCTGTGGAACGGCCGTTTCGCTGCGCGATACTTACAGTAGCGCCTGGGATAACTCAGGTACGTGCCCCCGCATCGCCTGTTATTGGTGCTGCGGGGGTTTGTATTTGGTGAGCGCTTGACGGGTGCGCTACACTGAAATTTCGAAAGGATTCTGTCGCAATGAAAGCCGCTATCCACCCCGCCTACGAAGAGATCAACGTCATCTGCGCCTGCGGGAGCACCTTCAAGACGCGCTCCACTCACAAGGGTGATATCCGCGTAGAAATCTGTTCCAGTTGCCACCCCTTCTTTACCGGCCGTCAAAAGCTGGTCGATACCGAAGGCCGCGTGGATCGCTTCCAGAAGAAAATGGCCAAGTCCAAAGATTTGAAGGATAAGAAGGAACTGAAGGACAGCAAGAAGCAGCCAGTGGCCGCGCGCTAAGCGCTACTGCTGTTTGGGGTTCTGCTTTTTGCTCTTCGCTTCGCGCTCGGCGTGCAGTTGTTCATATTTGGGAAGCTGCTCGGCAGTCAACATCTTTCTCACCTTGGCGATGTGCTCGTCACGGATCTGGCCAATCTCTTGATTCTCCCGCTCCCGGGCTTCATGGAACCTCGACTCGGTGTCATCCATGATCGTCTTTAACTCCACAACCTGAGCCGGCGTGAGATCCAGACGAGCTTTGCTCTCCTCCATATATTGTCTACGCCAATCGCCGGGCGGCGGAGGTGCATTCACGGTACGAGCTATCGGTGGATTGTAGGTGCGATAACCGAGCGCGCCTACCACTGCTCCGCTCGCGAACACGAGCAGAAAATACAGAATGATCTTACGCGTCATCTTCCGTTCGGTTCAGTGTAATCGATTCGGATGCCTACTGCGGAGAGGTTCTCGGTGGGATTGGCGTCAGCCAAAACATCTACATAATTCCCGCTCACTGCCGGTAGTTGCGCGACAGGGATCTGAAGCGCGATTCCCAACAGAAGGCAGATGGCTGCGGCGGCCGCCACGAACACTTGAGTCAGTTTTTTCACCCGAGCAAGGAAGAACTGGCGGGCCTCGATCTTCCGCCACAGTTCGGGCATGAAGTTGGCGCTTGCCTCAGGATCCGGCAGGGCCATCCGGTATTCTTCGAACAGATTATCCAGATCTTTATTCTGTTCCATGCGCGTCTCGGCGCCTCCTCTGCTCTGCTTCGATTATTCTAACCCCAGCTGCCATCTGATTACTCTCCCGGTTTACCTTTGCCCTTATGGGACGCCTGGTACGCGTTCAACACTCTTTGACGCGCCCGGAAGAGCCTCACCTTTAAAGCATTCTCGTTTACCGAATAAATCTTTTCAAGCTCTTTCAGCGATAAGCCTTCAACTTCTTTCAGCGTCAGAAGAATTCGATCCTGCTCAGAAACTGACTGCAAAAGCGAATCCACCAATTCTTTGACTTGCTTTTGACGCTGTTCCTCTCCAGAAGCTTTCCCACCGGCGGCGGCATCCGCCATCATCACCTGCTGCTCACTCAGATCCGACATCCGGGCTTCGTTCCGCCGGCGTTGCTTTCGCAGATAATCATACGAAGCGTTCACCGTCAGCCGGTAAAGCCAGGGCTCAAAAACTTCCGGGGTCCTGAGTTGATCCAGCGAATAATACAGCCTCAGAAAAACTTCCTGAGCTACGTCCTCCACATCCTCGGGCCGCCCGATCAGCCGGGCGATCGTGCCTAAGATCCGCTTCCTGTATGCAGTTACCACCTGATTGAACGCGGCATCATCGCCTTTCTGGGCTTTTTGGATGAGCTCGAATTCAACCAGCATGCAGGCCTTAACTTGCCATACGCCTGCTCGCAATTAGAGGCGTACCGGCAAAATGTTAGGTTACAAGGGCTTGGGACGGAAAGCAAAGCATTTCCCCGCAATGCTTTCCACAAAAGCCAATAGAGGAACCAGAGTAACCCAATTTCAGCGGGCTCAATCGCTTGGATGAGCTCACCCGCGTTGCATTAATGCCGCGCCCCACGAAGCCTTCCATCGCACCGCCATGCTAAAATCGCTTTGTCTCCCCCCGGACGCTGCGTGACACGCGGCAAACAAGATGGATTTTCTCCAAGGCCTAAATCCGCAACAACAAGCCGCCGCCGCACATGTGGAAGGACCCCTGCTGCTTCTGGCTGGCGCCGGGAGCGGCAAAACCCGCGTGATCACCCACCGCATGGCCCATCTGGTAACCGAACACCGCGTCCCCGGCCCGTGCATCCTGGCGGTGACCTTCACCAACAAGGCCGCGGACGAAATGCGGCTCCGGGTGAACAATCTTCTGGGCGGCGGCAAAGATGGCCCCCTGGTCTCCACGTTCCACTCCTTCTGCGTGCGCTTACTGCGCCGCGACGGGGCAAATTTAGCCGAAATCCGCAACGGATTCACGCGCCAGTTCACCATCTACGACGCCGACGACCAGGTGGCCGTCATCAAAGCCATCTTCCGCGGCCTGGGGCTGGATGAAAAGTTCATGCAGTATCGTGCCGTCTGCTCCTGGATCAGCCACAACAAGAGCCGCAAAACATCGCCTCAGGACGTGTACGGCGCATCCACCGATCAGAAAACCTCACAGCTCGCGTCCATCTACGAACAGTACGAGGGACGGCTGCGTCAGGCCAACGCGCTCGATTTTGACGACCTGCTGCTAGAGTCCGTCCGCCTGCTGGCGCACGATGCCGAACTGCGCTTCCAGGTGAATCGCCGCTTCGAATTCGTCATGATCGACGAATATCAGGACACCAACCGCAGCCAATATGAGCTGATGCGCCTGCTCACCGAAGCGCACAAGAATATCTGCGTGGTTGGCGACGAAGATCAATCCATCTACGGCTGGCGCGGAGCCGACATCCGCAACATCCTCGACTTCGAGCACGATTACCCGAACGCCGCGGTGATCCGGCTGGAGCAAAATTACCGGTCAACCAAAAATATTCTTGAAGCCGCGAGCGCGGTAGTGGCCAACAATACCGAGCGCAAGGGCAAATGGCTATGGACCGAGGCGGGCGCGGGCGAAAAAATCGGCCGTTTTGAAGCTTTCGATGGAGAACAGGAAGCGCTGTTCATCGCCGACACCATCGACAAGCTGCTGGCGGCGACTCCGGGCGATCGCGTCGCAGTGCTCTATCGCACCAACTTCCAGTCGCGCCAGATTGAAGAGGCGCTGCGCCGCTACAACCGCGATTATGTGGTGCTGGGCGGTTTCAGTTTCTATCAGCGTGCTGAGGTGAAAGACGCGCTGTCCTACCTCAAAGCGGTGATCAGCCCGCAGGATTCGGTGGCCTTGCTGCGCATCATCAACACGCCCGCGCGCGGTATCGGCAAGAGCACCATCGAGCAGATCGAGCAGTACGCACTCCAAAATCAGTTGAGTGTATGGTCGGCGATCGGGCGAATGCTGGAAGAGCAGCTTTTTCCGGCGCGTGCCGAATCGGCTCTGCGTATCTTCAAGGCCATGATCGAGGAGCTGGGTGCGGGCGCGGCTGAAGGAAAAGCAGATGACATGCTGCGCCAGATTCTGGAGCGGACCGGTTATGCCAGAATGCTCCAGGCCGACAACGATCCAGAAGCGGAATCGCGCCTCGGCAATTTGAACGAACTGGTGAACGCGGCGTCTGAGGCGGCCGAGCGCGGCGAAACCATCGCAGAATTTTTGGATCACGCGGCGCTGGTTTCCGATACCGACAACCTGGACGAGCGAGCACCCATCTCGCTGCTCACGCTGCACAACGCCAAAGGTCTGGAGTTCCCCATCGTGTTCCTGGCCGGAATGGAAGAGGGACTGTTCCCGCACATTCGCGCGCTCGATTCGAAAGCGGCGATGGAAGAAGAGCGGCGGCTCTGTTACGTGGGCATGACGCGTTCCGAGAAGCGGTTATTTCTCACCTCCGCGCGTTATCGCCGGCGCTTCGGCGGAGGCCAGCAGGAAGCCACCATCCCGTCGCGATTCCTGCGTGAAGTTCCACGCGCGCTAGTGCAGGATCTGGGCCAATCGCGCCAGAGCACTTCGCCACGAGCGCCCCAGGTGGACCTGTTTGCGGAACAGTACGAAGTTCGCGAGGCAGCCAAGCGCAATCTCTACACCGGCAAAACGTACAACTCGGTCGAGAACATCCAGCAGTTCTTTCAGGAGCGGAGCAAGGGCACTGAGGCGGTACCGCGTGCCAGTTCCCCAGCCCCAAATCCCCAATCCCCGGCCCCCAGCCACCCAACCCCCAAACCCGTCGCAGCCCCTCAGGCGGCGAGACCACCCGCCGGCCGGCGAGGTTTCCGCGCCGGCGCCATGATCCGCCATCCCAAATACGGCCGCGGAACGGTGCTGCGTCGCGAAGGTGACGGCGAGGATGCTAAGCTCACGGTAAGCTTTCCCGGTTACGGTTTGAAGAAGCTGGTGGAAAAGTACGCAGGAATCCAAGAGGATTGAATACTCAAAAGAATGAACACAAAGTCGATTACAGATAGAGCAGAGCGCAAGAAAGTAAAGCGCGCAGCCCGCAAGAAAGCCGCGCCCAAGGCCAAGCGGGCATCCGGGGTCGCTCGTGGCTCCATGAAGAAAAAAGTGCAGCACATGACGAAGGGCCAGAGGAAACGTTAGTGACAACCGCTCCCTCACGGTCACGGCTCGGAAGGGCGCTGACCGAGCCGCGCGCGTAAGCAAGCGGTCCCGATGAGCCAGCTCCTCCGCACCAAAAGCATCGATGCGCTGATCGCGGCTTCCGAAGAGCCCGACCGGCGATTGAAAAAATCGCTGGGCGTTTGGAGCCTGATCGCGCTGGGAGTGGGAGCGGTCATCGGATCCGGCATCTTTACCGTCACGGGGACTGCCGCCGCGGGGGAGCATTTCCTAGCCAAATCTATTTTCAAGGCGCCAGTTCTCGATCTTCTGGTCAGCGGTGGTGCGGCGTCCACGCTCAGCGGCCGACTAGGCGCGGGACCCGCTATCTCCGTGTCGTTCGTGTTGGTGGCCATCGCTTGCGGATTCGCTGCCATCTGTTACGCCGAACTGGCGTCGATGATTCCCATCGCCGGCAGCGCGTACACCTATTCCTACGCCACGCTAGGCGAAATCTTTGCCTGGATTATCGGCTGGGACCTGATCCTGGAATACGCGTTCTCCAATATGAGCGTGGCGGTAGGATTCTCGGCCTACCTGAACGACCTGCTCGATAATCTGTTCCACTTCCATCTGCCCACCCAGCTCTCGCAGCCCATCTTTGAGGAAGGCCAACGAACGGGTGCATGGTTCAATTTGACGGCATTTGTGGTGCTGCTGGTGCTCAGTTGGGTGCTGGTCCGCGGTGTAAGAGAGAGCGCGCAGACCAATAACACCATGGTGGTGATCAAGATTGTCGCCATTCTTCTGTTCGTCTTCGGAGCCGCGCACGCGGTAAACACAGGCAACTGGCATCCCTTCATGCCCAACGGATATTCGGGCGTGCTTTCGGGCGGCGCGATCGTCTTCTTCACTTACATCGGATTCGATTCGGTTTCGACCGCCGCGGAAGAATGCGGACGTCCGCAGCGCGACATGCCGATAGGGATCTTTGTGACGCTCGCGGTCTGCGCCTTGCTATATGGCTCGGTGGCCTTGGTGCTCACCGGCATCGCCAATTGGAGCACGTTGAATAACGATGCGCCGGTAGCCAACGCGCTCAAGATGATCGGCATGAACCGGCTGCGGCTAATCGTCACGGCGGGAGCGCTGCTCGGCATGCTCTCATCGCTGCTGGTGTTTCAATACGGGCAGGCGCGCATCTGGTTCGCGATGTCGCGCGACCGATTGTTGCCCGATGTTTTTTCGCGCGTGCATCCGCGCTTCAGCACGCCTTACGTCAGCACCTGGGTGGCGGGATTCGTGGTTGGAATTCCAGCCGGCATC
Organism: Bryobacterales bacterium; assembly: GCA_963725455.1. GTDB lineage: Bacteria > Acidobacteriota > Terriglobia > Bryobacterales > Bryobacteraceae > Palsa-89. Next base: position 4,973 of record CAVRZH010000138.1, on the reverse strand, counting down.
TTCGACGTGAGCTGGTTCGCCGATCTGTCGAATATCGGAACGTTGTTCGCGTTCATCCTGGTATCTGCCGGCGTGATCGTGTTGCGCAAGAAACAGCCCGAGCGCAAGCGCGGCTTCCGCGTTCCCTGGGTCCCGCTGCTTCCTGGCATCTCGATCGTTTGCTGCATGGTGTTGATGCTGAGCTTGCCGCTGGAAACCTGGCTGCGCTTTTTCGTCTGGCTCATCATCGGGCTGTTCATTTACTTCCTCTACGGCAAGAAACGCGCCGCCGAAGTAACATAAAGAAACATCTCTCAAGGAGGGCCGCATGTCCCGAATTTTGTTGCCTCTCTTGCTGTTTGTCAGCGTGCTTGCCGCCGACCAGCCGCTGTTGCTCCAGAAACCCACCGTCAACAAAACCCACATCGTTTTCTCGTACGCGGGCGATCTGTGGAGCGTTCCGCGCGAGGGCGGCGACGCCGTGCGTTTGACGGTCGGCCCCGGTATCGAGACTGACCCAGTCTTTTCTCCCGATGGCTCGCTTATCGCGTTTCAGGGCGAGTATGAAGGCAACCAGGATGTGTACGTCATTCCGGCTGAGGGTGGCGTCCCTAGACGGCTGACTTATCACCCCGGCGCTGACTCGCCGGTGGCATGGTCGCCCGATGGCAAGCAGATCCTGTTCCGGTCCAACCGCACCAATTATTCGCGCATCACGCAGCTGTTCACCATTTCCGTGGATGGTGGTTTCCCCACGCCCGTGGATCTTCCCATGGCGTACGACGGGTCGTTCTCCCCGGATTCGGGCAAGCTCGCTTATATGCCCATCTCACCGGCTTTCGAATCCTGGAAGCGCTATCGCGGCGGCGAGACCACATCCATTTGGCTGGCCAATCTTGCGGATGCCAAGGTGGAAAAGATTCCGCGCGAGAATTCGAACGATTTCAACCCTATTTGGGTGGGCGACAAAGTCTACTTTCTATCGGACCGCTCCGGACGAGTTTCCCTCTTCTCCTATGACACCGCCACGAAGAATGTCGCGATGCTGGTGGTGAACGACGGCTACGATATGAAATCGGCCAGCGCGGGACCCGGCGCCATCGTGTACGAACAGTTCGGCTCAATTCATCTATTCGATCTGAAATCCGGCAAAGCGAAGAAGGTCGATATCACCGTCTCGGGCGACATTCCCTCGCTACGGCCGTCTTTTGAAAAACTGGGATCGCGAATTTCCAACGCCGGCCTCTCACCCACCGGCGCGCGCGCGGTTTTTGAAGCGCGGGGCGAAATCTTCACCGTCCCAGCCGAGAAAGGGGACGTGCGCGACCTTACCAACACGCCTGGTGTCGCCGAGCGCAGTCCCGCCTGGTCGCCGGATGGCAAACAGATCGCGTATTTTTCCGATGAGTCCGGCGAGTATGAATTGCACCTGCGCGCGCAGGATGGCATGGGAGATGTGCAGAAGATCAGCCTGGCCGCGCAACCGACGTTTTACTATGATCCGATCTGGTCGCCGGACGGCAAGAAGATTGTGTACGAAGACAGCCAGCGCCAGCTCTGGTATATCGACCTGGCCGACAAGAAGCCGGTCCGCATTGACAAGGATACTTACTTCACACCCCAGCGCGGCCTGAATCCCGCCTGGTCGCCGGATAGCAAATGGATCGCTTATACCAAGATCCTGAAGAACCACCTGCGCGCCGTCTTCCTGTATTCGCTTGCGGACGGCCAGCCGCACCAAACGTCGGACGGCATGAGCGACGCCGAGTTCGCCAGGTTCGATAAGAACGGCAAGTATCTGTATTTCACCGCTAGCACCAATGTCGGCCTGACCACAGCGTGGCTGGACATGTCGGGTGATGAGCGCCCCACTTCGAGCAGCGTGTATGTGGCGGTGCTGCGGAAAGATGATGCGTCGCCGTTGGCGCCCGAGAGTGACGAAGACAAGGGCGAGGCCAAGACGGAGAACAAGGGAGACAAGAATACAGAACCCGGAATTCAGAATCCAGACGTCAGAATCGATGTCGCGGGTATCGATCAACGGATTCTCGCGCTGCCCATCCCGGCGCGCGATTACATGTCGCTCGATACCGGCAAAACCGGTATCTTATTCCTCACCGAACACGTGCACGATCCGGCTGCCGCGCCAGGGCAGCAGGACACCGCCGCGCTCTATAGGTTCGAAATGAAGACGCGCAAGACCGACAGGGTCCTCGAGAATCTGCGCCGTTTCGTAGTCTCCCAAGACGGCGAAAAGATTTTGTACCAGCAAGGTTCGAACTGGGTGATCTCAGCGGCTGGTACGCCGCCCAAACCCGGCGAAGGCACGCTGAAACTGGATGGCATGGAAGCGCGCATCGATCCTCGAGCCGAATGGAAACAGATGTATCACGAGGTATGGCGCATTGAGCGGGACTTTTTCTACGATCCCGGCCTGCACGGCTTGGAATGGAAGGCATCCGATAAGCAGTACGAGCCCTATCTCGACAATGTCGCCAGCCGCGGCGACTTGAATTATCTGTTCGAAGAAATGCTCGGTGAGCTTACAGTAGGGCATTTGTTCGTGCGGGGCGGAGCCTTTCCCGAAGTGAAGCGCGTGAAGGGCGGTCTGCTGGGCGCGGACTACAAAATCGAAAACGGCCGCTACCGGTTCGCCAAAGTCTATAGCGGAGAGAACTGGAATCCGCAGATGAAGGCCCCTCTTACCCAGCCCGGCGTCAACGTGGCCGCGGGTGAATATCTGCTGGCCGTGAACGGACGCGACGTGCGACCACCGGCCAATCTCTACAGCTTCTTCGAAGAGACGGCGGGCAAGTCCGTGGTGCTGCGCGTGGGCCCGAATGCCGACGGCTCCGGATCGCGCGAAGTGACCGCGGTTCCGGTTGAAAGCGAGACGGCATTGCGCAACCTGGACTGGATCGAAGACAATCGCCGCAAAGTGGATCAGCTGAGCGGTGGGCGCCTGGCGTACATCTACCTGCCCGACACCGCCGAGGGTGGATTCACCAATTTCAATCGCTACTACTTCGCGCAGGTGGGCAAAGAAGGCGCTGTAATCGACGAGCGCTTTAATTCCGGCGGGCAAATCGCCGACTACATTATCGACAACATGAGCCGTCCGTTAACCAACTTCTTCATGACGCGCGCAGGCCAGGCCTTCACTACGCCGCAGGAGGCCATCTTCGGGCCCAAGGCCATGATCATCAACGAATATGCCGGCTCAGGTGGCGACGCCATGCCGTGGCTCTTCCGCCAGCGCGGAATCGGGCCGCTGATCGGGAAGCGCACTTGGGGAGGGCTGGTGGGAATCGTCGGATTCCCATCCTTGATTGACGGCGGCCTGGTAACCGCACCGGATCTGGCGTTCTACAATCTGAAGGGCGAGTGGGACGTAGAGAATCACGGGGTCGCGCCGGACATCGAGGTGGAGTACGACCCAGCGCAGGTCCGCGCGGGCCACGATCCGCAACTGGAGAAGGCCGTGCAAGTGGTGATGACTCAACTGGAAAAGCATCCGGCGCCGCAATATCGTCAGCCAGCATTCCCGAATTATCATAAGACCACCTCAGTTTCCTCGGCGACATCATCGAGGTGAGCCTACGAAGAAGTGAGCCCACAAATGGCTAGTACTTGAACGGCGATAGTCCTATAACAGAAACTACGGATTTCCTATTCGCTGTTTTGAAGCGCTGCTCCAAGATGAGAGCGCTTGGAGCAACATTCAGAGGATCCGATACCAGAGCTCACGTTAGAGCTTATAGGGGAGCTCGCCTGGATACCTCCGCAGGATGCCGTAACGCAGCCGATTGCGCTGCCACTGTCGCCCGTCGCCATTGATTCCGCTGAGCAGGGCCTAGCCCGCGAGGAGATTAGCACCCATTGGGTGAGTCCGGTTCCAGATTGGCTGGAAGATACTGGAGTTGAGATCGTTCGCGCGACGCGTTCATGGATTCAGTATGGAACGGTTGGATTTGCAGTGATTTGCATAATCATCGGGGCTGTGGAAGCGCTCTTCGGACGCTAGCGCCTCCTGGCGAGGGCCTTTACAATTCTTTAACCGAGGATTCGCTGTAAATGGGTTGCAACTTAGTACGAGAAGAGCGAAACTACTTAAGGAACTAGCTCACTCCTCCGAGGGCTATCCGATGCCCGCCTCATTCCTTGTGGATGAGGCGGGTTTAAGTTTTCTGGAGCCGTTCCGATAGGACGCCTGCCATGCCGTCCTTCCATCAGAGTCACGGTTACTTCGCGCTCTAAACCGAATCTGTTAAACGTCTCAGTGCTGGGAGAAGCAACACGATGTGTGACTATTCGCTGCATACCTATCCAAATCGGCTGGCGGCTGAAGGAGAAGATCTGGTGGTTCACCGTTTCGGCGCGGGGTCCCTCGGATTAGCATCGCCGGCGGATCTAGCCCCAGTTATTTCGGCTAACAAGACACGGGGCACATTTTGGTCGCAGGTGAAGGCCTGGTTCCAAGGACGAAACCCAAAATGGGAAGCGGAGAAACGGGTGCCCGCCGTATGCATTCCACCCGGCGCGCGCTTGGTTCTTTGGGATATTCCCAAGAACTTGCAGCGCGAGTTCGGCGTTGGCGAAGTAGAGGAAGTGCAGTTTGTCCAGATTACAGACTGAAGTGAACACTTACCGCGACGCCGTGCGCTTCGGGAACTGCCGTCAAGCTCTGCTGCAGCAGCTGCGCGAAGGCCAGCGCGTGCAGGTGCTTTCAACGGGAGTGCAGGAATTCGAGCCGGCCGAGACAGCCGTCTGGACCGCTTAGGAATACGATCGATCTGTGTTCAGCTTCCGGCTTCCGGCCGGAAGTGCAAGTCCACGGTGTAGCCGGCCAGATCCACGTGTACGATGTAGAGCACATCGATCTTGACGGCGCCCTCGGTGACTCCGACATGCACGTTTTCACCATGCACGGGCAAGCCGAGACCAGCAGCCTGGTTTAGGATCCGTGTCCGCACAGCCTCCGCTGGCAGCTTAGC
>CAVRZH010000137.1:0-74559 GCA_963725455.1 Bryobacterales bacterium | reverse complement strand
GGTTCACTTTTCGATAATCGCGATAAGCCAGAATGCGATTGTTCAGCGGATCGGCAATATACAGATGCGGCGGCGTAGAGGACCGGTCAATCGCCGCGCTCCCTCCCAGCAAAAACGGCAGCGCTCCGTTCACGCTGCACGAACCGGTGTTCCCGCTAAAGCCGACCTCGCGTCCATCGATCCGGTTAAGCGAGTTGTATTCAAAATCGGATTGCCCGAGCAAACGCGTCGCGAGCGTGAAGCTACCGACCTGCTGCTCGGGAAACGCCAGCACGCGGTTATTTCCCGAATCCGCAACATACAAATTCGTGCCATCGAACGCGGCGCTCACCGGACCACCCACAAACGGATTGGGCTGAGGTCCGGCAAAAGTTGTCGCGTTGGGTTGCGCCAGACTCTGGTTGGATAGGCCGCTGGTGAAGCCGATCTGCCCGATAACCGCCTGCGCTGGTGGCGAGAATGCCGAGCTTTCCGCGGGCCATTGCGCGAAAGGATTGTAGCCCAGAATGCGAGCGTTGCCTGTATCCACCACATAGGGATTGCTGCCAATAAAGAAAATCCCTTGGGGCGGCATGGCGCGGCCGTTGCTAGTGAGCGCGCCGAGCGTGCTGGCGCTCACCAGTGGTGCGTTCGGTGTTGTCACCACCCCCATCACACGTACGCTGGCCTGTCCGATCGCAAAGGGCGGCGCATAAACCACAACACGATTCGAACTGTCCGCGATGAAGAGCCTGCCCGAAGGATCGAAGGCGAGTCCAGCCGGCTGCGAGAGATAATCCTTCCCGCTGCGCGTGAGATTCGCGGGCAACGAGGTGGACGCGAAATCGTTTTGCCCCAGCACCAGGTCGGCCGCCGGCTGATTGGGCGAGCCCGGCGCTAGTTCAGCGGCCGGATATCGCAGCACCCGATTGTTGCCCGCATCGGACAGCCACAAATTCCCCTGCCCATCGAAAGCCAGTCCGGCTCGAAACACGCCGCCGCCATTCTCGAGCGCGAGCGTATTGGCCGCGGGCGCGATTTGCCCGCCATTGGCCGAGTTGCTGTTGAGATCGGGCTGCCCGATGATCAGATCTACAGCGAGCAAATCGCTCGATTGCGCAAAAGGCGCGGGATAGCGCAGTACACGGTTATTGCCTGCGTCGATCACGTAGAGGTTGCCCTTGGCATCGACAGTCAGGCCGACCGGGCTCGAAAGCCCCGTGCTCAAATCGCCGCCAGGCCCTTGGGGTGATGTCGAGAGAAGATCGCGCTGGCCGATCGCCAGGTCCGCGTAAGCCCCGTTCGAGAATCCGGTGGCGCTCTTCCACCCCAGCACCCGGTTGTTGCCGGAATCCGCCACGTAGAGAATGGGCGGCGACACCGACATATCGAGCGCGACGGCCTGCGGATTATTGAATTCCCTGCCCTCCACTAAGTTGGGCGCGATTGCAGTGAGCAATCCCTGTTGCTGCAAGACAGCCTGTCCAACGATGCGCGATGGAGCGGGATTGAAAATGGTCTGTGCTTCCAACGTCGCCACAACGGCCAACAGAAGCGCCGTAGAAACTGATCTCTTGTAGTCCACAGGGGTTATTCATTTGTGGCCCGTGGGTCCGAAATTTCTCCCCAATAGTTTTGCCGGGCGCGCCAGGGAGGGACCTCGGAATATACAGGACCGCCCGTCGTATAATGGCCCGACGCGGTCAATGAGGCTGGAAAGGTTCATATATTTGTCATATTCGATACGATTTACGGCGGCCATACTGACATTGTGCGCGGATCTCGCGCTAGCGCAATCGAGTCTATTCACCGTTGGCGGAACATCTCCCGTTGGTTCCGGATCGTTAGGTAATCAGGATAGCCCGGCCCTCGTGGTGGCCGACTTCAACCATGATGGAAACGCAGATATTGTTACAGCGAACACCAAGGACGGTACACTCACTCTTCTGCTGGGCGACGGATCGGGAAACTTTACTCAAGCGCCGGAAAGCCCCATTGCAGCGCGGAGCAAGGCGGTTGCCGCGGTCGCGACCGGAGATTTCAATGGAGATGGCAATCCGGACCTGGTGGTGACGAGCAGTCTCGTAACCGAAATTTTGCTCGGCGACGGTAAGGGCGGCTTCTCAACAGGCGCCGGTATGCCGTCTCCTTTCAATGTCCCTGGTGCTTTTGGAGCTGGCGGAACCTTGCTGGCGGTCGGCGATTTCAATGGTGATGGAAAGCTGGATCTGGTCACGTGGAGTCAGTTTGGTTACTCGTTCGTTTGGCTTGGTGATGGAACCGGCGGCTTCGGCCAGCCGCTGAATTCCCCTCTGTACACCAGTTCCACCCTGACGAGCATCGTCGCAGGCGACTTCAACGGCGACGGCAAGTTGGATCTCGCCGCAACCGGCGGCACGCCGTATGAGTATTTCGGCGACGGTAAAGGTGGCTTCATGGGCCAATATCAACTGCTCGCGGGCAACCCAGCCTATGGATTCGGCACCGCAATCGCTGCCGGCGACTTCAGCGGGGGCGCAAAATCGGACCTTCTCACTTTTTTGACCGCCGGATACGCGCCGTTCAAAACCTGGACGTGGCTGTGGACCGGCAGCACGTCGACGTTTCTTCCATTCAACGAGGTGATGTCATCTCCGCCGCCGGACCTTCCCAGCTTCGTCGTCACGGCCGACTTCAATGGCGACGGAAAGCTCGACTGGGCCGGCTTGGACCCTTCTTCCGGCACGGTGCTCGTCGCTCTTGGTGACGGAACCGGCGCGTTCGCACCTGCGCCCGGCAGCCCTTTCCTCGTCGGGGGCGCCCCCTTCGCGCTCGGTGCAGCCGACTTCAACGGCGATGGGAAGATCGATCTGGCGGTCGACACCGGGTCCAATGTCGTGCTCCTGCTCAATGGAGCTCCGCCGCTGACGGGCCCTGCACCCGTTATTTCCCAGGTAGTGAACTCTGCGTCATACGCGGCGGTGCCGATCCCGCCCGAATCATATGCAACGCTGTTTGGGACTAATCTCGCGGCCAGCCCCGGCGATCCGGTTGTGGTGGTTACCGTCACGGACGCGACCGGCACTTCGGCACCGGTGAGCTTGCTGTATGCGGCCCCCGGCCAAGTCAATATATACACGCTGCAGGGCACTGCGTTCGGCAACGGAACTGTGCAGATTTCCAACCGCTTCGGCTCATCTGCTCCTTTCCCAATCAGCATCGGGACCGTCGCGCCAGGTTTGTTTACGGTCAACGCCGCGGGGACAATTCCGGCGGCACAGGTGGTCGCTGCGGGCGCAGACAATGCACAAACATTCGAGCCCGTGTCCAATTGCACGGCTGGCACCTGTGTCCTGGCGCCCATTGTGTTGGATCCCTCCACCCAAACCTATCTGATTTTGTATGGCACCGGCATCCGGGGACGCAGCAGCTTGTCCGACGTATCGGTAACTATTGGCGGTCTACCGGCCACCGTGCTCTACGCTGGGCCGCAAAGTACTTTCCCAGGGCTCGATCAGGTCAATATTCTGATCCCCCAAGGACTCGCGGGTTCCAAACAGGTGAACGTCCAGCTAAAGATCCTGACGGATACCGCGAATACCGTCCAACTCCTGTTCCAATAGCGCTGTCAGTTGCCGGTAAACCAGCGCCACCGGCAGGCCGACCACGTTGAAATAATCGCCTTCAATACGGTCGATAAACTTCGACGCCAGGCCTTGAATCGCATACCCGCCGGCCTTGTCCATCGGTTCTCCGCTGGCGGCGTAGGTCTCTATTTCCCCCCGCGTGAGTTCCACGAACCGCACGCGCGTAATAGCGACGTCGACAATTTTGCGCGATTCCGATCGCAGGCAAATCCCAGTGATCACTTCATGCTCACGGCCCGAGAGGAGCGTGATCATCCGGAGGGCATCGGCCGCATCGCGCGGCTTTTCGAGGACCTGGCCATCGATCACTACGGTCGTATCGGCGCCCAAAACCACCTCCCCGGGCTCCATTGGAACCGCGCACGCCTTCTCTTCGGCCAGACGCCGGACGTAATCGATCGCCGATTCATGCGGACCGCGCTCTTCGCGAATATCGGCGGCCCGCACGACAAATGAAATCCCCGCGGCGCGCAGAATCTCCTGGCGGCGCGGCGATTTGGAGGCTAGAACCAGCACGCCCGCTTACATGGACTTTCGGGCCATCGCAGGCGCGGGTCCAGGCGCATGGTGGCCACCGGGGCCGGTCGCCGGCAGTTCCTCGGGCGGAGGAATCTTCTTGGGCCGCGCATCCAAACGCGTGAGAATCAACTCCTCGCGCGCTTTCTGATACTTTGGCGTACCGGGCTTCACGCCGGTGGCCAGCACATCACGCTCGGTTACTTCTTGCGCTGTGGGCAAATACTTCCCGAGATAATTCTTGATACGGTCATGCACCAGGCGCTCGGAGGAATGTGCCAGCAGAAACAGAATCTGATCGCCCGGCGCCGCGGACAGCACTTGATAAACCTTGGACGGCCTTTGCAGCTTGGCCGACTTCAAGTCCTTTTCCAGTTTCTTGGCCTTGGCTTCCAGCTTCTGCCACTGGTCCACTTCGCGCTTGCTCAAACCAATATTCTTGACGAACGCGGCGCGATCCTTAGCGGGCAGTTTCTCGGTCAGGAAATAGAGAAACAGGCCCATGCTCTCCAGATGAATATCGATGCCGAACGGGACTAATTGCCTGGCCTTTTGCAGCTTCTGCAAACCAGGATGGTTCAGCTTGGCACCGGCCAAATCCGGCGAGAAGAGCTGCAGCAGCTTTTCCTCTTCCAGCACCTTTATGATGTCGGCGCAGCTGGGTTCGTTGGCAATGTGGCGCAGCTCGTCGAGAACATCCGCCGGCGCGATATGCGTCTCCAGCTGCGCTTCGCGCGCATTGTCGTACTGCATCTTGGTGCGCTCTTCGATGGTGAAGCCCAGCCGGACTTTGAAACGCAGCAGCCGCAGCAGGCGGATGGGATCGTCGTAGAGCGTGTAATTGCTTACCGCACGCAGCTCCTTGCGCTCCAGATCGCCCACGCCGTTGTTGGGATCGAGCAGCAGGCCGCGGGAGGCCGGATTGAGTGACAGCGCGATGGAGTTGATGGTGAAATCGCGCCCGCGCAGGTCCTCATGAATGGTGGCGGGCTTCACCGTCGGCTTGCCACCGGGCTTGGAGTATTTCTCCTGACGCGCCATCCCAGTAGTGGCGTGTACGCCGCTGGGGAAAACCAAATGCGCCAGCTTCCGGTTATCGTCCTCGGACAGAATCTTGGCGCCGCTTTTCTTGGCGACGGTTTGCGCTACCTTGATGGCGTTGCCCTCGATGGTGAAATCGATATCCAGCATCGGAAAGCCGCCCAGCATATCGCGCATGGCTCCGCCCGTCAAAAACACGTTCAGGTTGGCGCTTGTGGCCGCCGCCTGGATCTCGGAAACCGCCCGGCTCTGGTCGGCGCTCAGGTGGCTCTCGAGCATAAACATGTAATCGCTCATCGCTTCGGTTTCTCCAGTAAACATCGCGGGCCTGTGTAGCAATCCGCGATGCTCTTCTCCCCTACGTGGGCGTGCCCCGCGTCGTTCAAGCTCTCGGATGATGCTCGTCCACGGTCTTCCGCAACCGCGAACGCACTACATGCGTATAAATCTGGGTCGTCGAGATATCGGAGTGCCCCAACATGCTCTGCAGGCTTCTCAGATCCGCTCCGCCTTCCAGCAGGTGCGTGGCAAAGGTATGACGCAGGACGTGCGGCGTCAAATCATGGAAGATTCCCGCCTTCTTTCCGTAGCCTCCCAGCAACTGCCAAAAGGACTGCCGCGTCATCGCCCCGCCTCGATTGGTCACGAACAGGAAGGGACTGGCGCGGCCCTTCAGCAACAACGGCCGGCCGTTGCTCAGATACTGTTCCACCGCTAACAGTGCCGCCTTGCCAACGGGGACAATGCGCTGTTTGTTGCCCTTGCCCACCACGCGGACGACGCCCATGTTCCTTTCGAGTTCCGATACGCGAACCCCGCACAGCTCGGAAACGCGGAGACCGGTGGCATAGAGCAACTCGATCATCGCGCGATCCCGCAGACCCTGCGGTTTGGAACTGTCGCAGGCGCCCATCAGATCGTCGATCTGCTTATTATTAAGGTATTTAGGAAGACTCTGCCACTGGCGGGGCGCAGCCAAGTGAGCGGTTGGATCGGCGTCCAGCGTGCCTTTTTCGATCAGATGAGCATAAAAATTGCGCAGGGTGGTAATGTGCCGCGCGATCGATCGGCTGGCCATGCGGGCTTTGTAAAGTGAATCGATATAGCGCCGGACCGGGTCTGGGCTAGCGAGCGCGTCACCCTCTCGAAGTGAAACGGAAAAGCGTTTTAAATCAGCACGATACGCTTCAATCGTGGTTCTCGACAGGCCCTTCTCGATACGGCAAAAGTCGAGAAAAGACGCTATATGAGCCGAGATCCTGTCAACGGATCGCATTCTGCCAATGATACAATATTCGCAAATTTGTTTGGAAGAAAAGTGATTTCGGCGAGCTTCCACGCCAGCCACTGCCCTGAAGGAGGGATTTGGGGGTCTCAACCCACAAGAAGGTTCTGGTTTCGCGCTTTGACCGCGATACCTTGTCCGGTTTCGTGAATCCACAGGGGTATCTATTGGCCGAGGGGCTGGAACTGATGACACAGAGCGGCTCGGTCAGCATCGTGCCCTACACGGAAGTGAAGCTGGTCTGCTTCGTGCGCGACTTCCAGCAAGGCGAGCCACGCAAGGAACTGCGCCTGTTCACCACCCGGCCTAAGCTGGAGGGTCTGTGGCTGCGGATGTATTTCCGCGATGGCGACGCCATGGACGGAATTCTTTCGAACAATCTTTTGCAACTGGACGCCCTCGGTTTTTCCGTCGTGCCGCCCGATCCGGGCTTTCAAAACCAGCGAATTTTTGTCCCGAAGCCCGCGCTTTCGAGCATCCAGGTGCTGGGGGTGGTGGGAAGTCCGTTGCGCGCGCCGCGCAAGCCCAAGCCGACGCCGAAAGAGCAGATCGAACTGTTCAATCCCGAATAATGACCTCGCTCTAATTGGGCGATGGTTTTTCTGCATGGTCGATCACGAAAGTTTCCACCGGTCCTTTCGTGCTCGTCAGTCGCAGTCCAAGCTCCTGAATCAGGCTCAGAAAAGAACCGGAATTGTCGACATAGTTCGCTTCCGATTCCGCCAGAGCGTCCGGTTGCCTGTAGTCAAACGCGCCGCTTAGATCCGTTCGATCCAAAACGGGCGCGTGCAAATAATAGTCGGACGCGAACTTCGCCAACTGCGGCATCGCGGTATTGAATAGCGACCATCTTCCTCCAACGAATGAAACTTCCCCCGAATAGCCTGCGTTCCCCGCAATCCTTGCACGGGCAGCCGCGGTTCTCGCCGGGCGCAGCCGAAGCGTCTTTCCGCTCCTCTCGAGCAGGTACACGCGGCCTGTTTTCGTCTCGCGATGAAACTTCAACTGAAACCGGTCGATCAGAAGCGCCTGCAACATCTGACGCAGGTGTTCATCTTCGATCCCGTACCAGCTATAGCGCAGGTTCGTAATGTTCGATCGCATGTTCTCCGGAGGCTCGGCCTCGATGTAATAGTTATCCTTTTCAGTCCATGAATCGCCGCCGGAGATTTGCCAATATGACAAACGAAAAGCGACTTGGACGAGAGTTTTCAACGGGAGATTGGAAATAACGACTCTAGCTCCGGGAAAAACCTGGACTCCCGTCATGCCGCCGGCTTTGATCGGTTTTACGCTGGCAATCTCGAATTCTGGCAGTTTGCCATTCGGTTGAGCAAAAGCAACCCCGTAAAACAAAGCGCAAAGAGCCAAGCCACGCATATCCGGCGATTCCTACAATCTTCGCACGGCCTCTTCCACTTGGCGCGCCAGTGCCAGGTAGTCTTCGCCCGTTAGCTTAAGCGCGGGGCCGAAGGTAATGTCTACGCGTCCCGGATGCGCCATTTTCCAGGATTCGTGCAGAACGTGGTCCATCCCCTGGATGCGGACGGGCACCACCGGAATGCCGAGCTTCGATGCAATCATCCCGACGCCCGGCTGGAATGGCGCGATTTCGCCGGCCCGTGTCATCTTGCCCTCGGGGAAAATGAGCAGGCACCATTTGTCGTTCGAGAGCTCGCCAATGTAGCGCAGCGTGGCCAGCGCACCAGGCTCGCGCTGCGGAATAGGAAAGGCGTTGAAGAGCAGCGAGGACAAATAGTAATTCAGGCTGTTCGTAAAGCTGCGGCCGTGAAAATGTTCCTCGAAGAATTCCTTGCGCATGGCCGGCGTCACCAGGTAACGCCAGCGCGCCGGCAGCGCGTCCATAATCCCTGGCACGTCCATGTAGCTTTGATGATTGGACGCGAAGATGACCGGCGGCTGAAGATCTTTGAGATTCTCCAGCCCGTGTGCGTGAACGTGGGCGAAGATATGGTTGAGCGGCAGCAGAAATCCCGGCAGGAAAATACGACGCGCCGCGCGTGCTGGCCACTTTCGATTCCAGGTCGGGAAATCGGCAACTGCTTCGGTGGGCGTTCCGCTGACTTCCGATTCATCCAATCCCAGCGCCACCATTCGCTCCACGCGTTCGAGCGAAGTGAGGTTTTCCAGTGGCACATTCAAATCGCCGGAAGCCGCCGGCGCAGGCATTCCCCGGGCAATGTCCAGGCGCTTCAACTTACCGGTTCCCTCTGTGCGTGGAAATTCGTCGCGTGGCCATATCGTGAAATTGCGTACGCGCTGGTAATCGGCCAGGCGTGCGTTGGCGCGACGTAGAATGTCTTCGGCATTTGCTCCTGGTTCCAAAATGAGCGCTGCTTGCACGCGATCCGTGCCAATCACCGCTGCATCGCGCACCCCCGGCTGCTTCTTCAGCACCTCCTCCACATCCTCGGGAAAGACGTTCAGCCCTTCGGGCGTCACGATCATTTCTTTCTTGCGGCCGAGAATGCTCAGCTCGCCGTTCGGCTTCAGCTCGCCGATATCGCCGGTATGGAACCAGCCGTCTTCGAAGGCGCGCGCGGTCTCCTCGGGATGTTGGAAATAGCCTGAGGTCACATTCTCGCCGCGCACCAGGATCTCGCCGTCGGGCGCGATCTTCACCTCCACGCCGCTGATTGGTTTGCCTACGCTGCCCTGCCGCGCGTGGAATGGATGGTTCAGCGTCACGATGGGCGCGGTCTCCGTCAGCCCGTAGCCCTGGATGACCAGGAAACCCAGCTCGGAAAAAAACGCTTCCAGATCGGCAGGCAGCGGCGCGGCGCCGACAATAAAGCTCCAGAACTTCCAGCCGAACAGGCGATGCACTTTTCGATAGCGCCACCAGCGAAATAGCCAGTGGCCTTTGCGATGCTTGAGCTGCTTCAATTCGGGAAAAGCCTGGATCAGATGCGCCCGCAGGATTTCCAAAATCTGCGGGACACTCACCAGCACCGAGACGCGCCGCGTCCGAATCTGCCTCAGGATTTCATTCGGCGAAAATCCGCGCATGAACACCACCACGCCCGGAAGCATGGGCGGAATGAAGGTCGCCATGGCTTGCCCGAACATATGGCTCAGCGGCAGCAGGTTCAGGAATCGGATGGGCGCGAAGGGCCGCTGGTAGCGGAGGTACTTCTTCACTTCGTTTTCAACTGGAACAATATTGGCCAGGATGTTGCGATGCGTGATGATCACGCCCTTGGGCTCCGCGGTGGCGCCCGAGGTGAAGATGATCTCGGCCGTTTGATCTTTCGTGATTGCGGCTGGGGGCGCCGAAGATGCGGGCGCCGGACCGTCGTAGATCCCCGCCTCTTCGCCCGTGAGAACCATGCGGGCGTCAACAATCTTCCGGATCCGCTCCACAAACTCGACCGAAGACCGGTAGTCGATCGGAACGGCGATCACGCCTTCCAGCAAGCATCCCCACAGCGCAATGATCCACTCGGGCCGGTTCTCGCCATAGAGGATAATTTTGTCGTCACGGCCGATCCCCTGTTCCCGCAGGTGGGCCGCAAAAGCCCGCGCACGGTCGGCGACCTCACGATAACGAAAGTGGCGCGCGTGAAACCCGTCGTCATGAATCAGGAATTCATTGTCGAGCCCCGCGAAGTCGTGGAAGAAGTCGAGCAGCGTGTCACGCGGCATCCAGTTCCATTATTGAATGCTCGAACCAGGGTGATAGAATCCCAGGCATGAAATTCCCGACGATGACGTCGCTTGCGGCAATGTCCGCGCTGGCCACTATGGCGCTTGCTCAAACTTTGAAGAAACCGCGCGATCAGGCGCTGATCGACGATCTGGTCACGGCCAATCGCATCCTGGCGTCCGAGGGCATCCTGGATGGGTACGGCCACGTGAGCGTGCGCGACCCCGCGAATCCCAATCACTATTACCTTTCGCGCTCGCTCGCCCCGGGCCTGGTCACCGCCGCCGATATCATCGAATACGATCTGGACAGCAACCCGATCGACGACGCTCGATTAAGCTATCGCGAGCGGTTCATTCACGGCGAAATCTACAAAGCGCGCCCGGACGTGATGGCCATTGTTCACGATCATTCGCCGGCCGTGATTCCATTCAGCGTCAGCTCCGTGCCCCTGCGCGCGGTGTCCCACATGGCGGCGTTTATCGGCACAGGCATTCCAGTATTTGAGATCCGCGACGTGGACGGCATGACCGACATGTTAATATCGGACCCCAAGCGCGGGCAGGCGCTGGCGAAAATGCTCGGCGGATATCCGGCCGTATTGATGCGCGGGCACGGTGCCGCGGTGGTGGGCGCAACGGTGAAGGAAGTGGTGGGCCGCGCTTATTATCTCGATTTGAACGCCCGGTTACAAGAGCAAGCCATGCTGTTGGGCGGAAAGGTCACTTACTTCGAGCCGGAGGAAGCGAAGAAGACCGCGCCGCAGGACGGCTTTGTACGCGCTTGGGATGTTTGGAAGCGCAAGGCTTTGGCGAAATAGAACAACTCGCAATGCAAAGAGATCGGATCGGATCATCCGCTGAACTTTCGCGCCAGTTCCTGGGTGGCGCGCATTAACAGATTACCGTCCAGGCCGACGGCAACAAATTTACAACCGATGGAAAGATAATGCCGGGCCTTGGCTTCGTCGTTGGTTAGGATGCCCGCGGCGTCGCAGCCGACGCAGATCCGCCGGATGGCGTTGTCAATGGCCATCTGCACGTCGGGATGGCCGGGATCGCCCAGGTGGCCGAGCGCGGCCGATAGGTCAGACGGCCCGATGAATACCCCGTCCACACCGTCAACGGCCGCGATGGCATCCAGATTGTGCAGGCCCAGGCGCGTCTCTACCTGCACCAGCAGGCACATCTGA
Organism: Bryobacterales bacterium; assembly: GCA_963725455.1. GTDB lineage: Bacteria > Acidobacteriota > Terriglobia > Bryobacterales > Bryobacteraceae > Palsa-89. Next base: position 63,253 of record CAVRZH010000137.1, on the reverse strand, counting down.
TCGTTGGCTTCGTGCACGTAGTTCGGAATGCGATTCCACTGCGAGGCACGCGCCAATGCCGCGCCGACGCCGCGAATACCGACCGGCGGATAACGCATGGCAGTGACCAGAAGGCGTGCCTGCTCGGCGGTCTCCACCATCGGGATGAGCAACGTCTGCACGCCTATATCCAGCAGTTGCTTGATCAATTGGACGTCGCCCGAAACGGGCCGGACCACGGGATGGACGGGATAGGGAGCCACGGCCTGCAATTGCGACAGGATGGATCGAATGTCGTTGGGCGCATGCTCGCCATCGATCATCAGCCAATCGAACCCCGCGCCCGCGCAGATCTCGGCGCAGATGGGATCGGCCAGGCCCAGCCACAAACCGATTTGCGCGCGGCCGTTGCTCTTCAGCGCGGCTTTGAAGGTGTTGGTCTTCATCTGCATAAACATTTACTCAAAATGGCACGAGATGCAACCGAAGGGTCCATAATCGATGTGAAACGTATCGCCACGCCGCACGGGCACCGGTCGCGTGAAAGATCCGCCCAAGATCAATTCCCCGGCCCCCAAGCTAACATTGTGCGCGGCAAATTTGTTCGCGAGCCACGCCACTCCGTTGGCGGGATGATTGAGCACGGCCGCCGCGACGCCCGACTCTTCGATCACCCCATTGCGATAGCACACGGCCGAAACCCAGCGCAGGTCGGTGTCCATGGGGCGAAAGGGACGGCCACCGGCCACCAGACCCGCGCCGGCGGCATTGTCGGAGATGGTGTCGAACACCTTGCGCGTAGCTTTTGTTTCGGGGTCCACCTGTTGAATGCGCGCGTCGATGATTTCGATCGCCGGCGTGACGTATTCAGTGGCGCTGAGCACATCGAAGATGGTGCAATTCGGACCCTGGAGCGGCTTGCTGAGTATAAACGCCAACTCGACTTCCAACCGGGGAACGATGAAACGCTCGATTGGAATGCTGCATCCATCAGCGAAAAACATGTCGTCGAGCAGCACGCCATAATCGGGTTCACTGATGTTGGAGGAATACTGCATAGCCTTGGAGGTGAGCCCGATTTTATGCCCTTTTACGCTGCGCCCGGCGCCGGACTTCAGCTCCACCCAGGCCTTCTGCACCGCGTAGGCGTCGTCGATGTTCATGGCCGGATGCTGGATGGAAAGCTGGCGGATTTGCGTCCGCGCGCGTTCCGATTCGTCCAGCCGCCGCGCTGCGTCGCGAATACTGACTTCATCCAACATGGGTGTTTTCCTCCGAATCACCTATGATCGTATTTTTGAGACTTCCGACTCCTTCGATTTCGGTTACCACTTCATCGCCAACCTTCACGTCGGCCAGCCCTTCCGGTGTTCCGGTGAGGATAATATCGCCCGGCGACAGGGTCATAAAATCGCTGAGATAGGTGATCAACGCGGGAATGTCGAAGATCATGTCGCGCGTGTTGCCCTCTTGCGTGACTTGGCCATTGACCAGCGTTCGCAATCGCAGATTCATGGGATCGGCGATATCGGCGCGATCCACCAGCCAGGGACCCAATGGCGTTGCGCGATCGCGACTCTTCACGCGGAAGTTCGGACGATAATAATTTTCGAGGTAATCGCGAATGGCGTAGTCGTTGGCGACGGTGTAACCGGCGACATAGTGGTACGCGTTTGACTTACTAACTCGGCGAGCAGTCTTGCCGATGACGACTGCCAGCTCGCACTCATAGTGCATGTAAGTCACCCCGGACGGGCGGCGCGTTTGGCCGCGATGTCCGCAGACGCTTTGCGGGCCTTTCAAGAATACCAACGGCTCGTCGGGCGCCTTAAACGCCAATTCCTTGGCGTGGTCTGCGTAATTCAGACCGAGGGCGAAGATGGTTCCGGGCTGGATCGGCGGAAGCCACACAACGTCCTCTTCCGCGACGATGCGCCCGTCCGTCAACCGCAGGCGGCCGTTGTGCTCGCTCGCGTAATGAATGGCCCCACCGTACGCTACACGCGCGGATTTCATTCGGGCACCACCTCATTTTCCAAAGGCGCCTGGCCGTCGATTTCAACGCGAACGCGGTCGCCGGCCTGCGCAAGCGGCGCGTCGTGCGGCTCACCGGCCAGAACAATGTCGCCAGGCTGCAGCGTCACGAATTCGGCGATGTCGGCAATCAGTCGATCAATGGGACGCACCAGATCGGAAAGATTTGCGCGGCATCGCAGCTGGCCATTAATGGAGATTCGAGTCTCGCGCGGCCTGCGATCTCCGATCTCGGAACCAATGACGCAGAATCCGTCGCGGCAACGCTGGCGAATCGCCGGCCGATAATACGACGCGTGTGGAATGCTGACATCGTTGACGACGACATAGCCCGCGATCTCATTCACCGGTCCGATTACAACGCCGATGGTACCCGCCATCTTCAATTGCTTCGCATCGGCTGGTACATGGATGCCTGCGCCGTTGGAGCTCCAGGTATTGCGTGGGCGGAGATAGAGCACGGGCGCGACCGGCGGTTTCTTATAAGGATCACGGAGTAACTGCTCGCCCAACGATTCCAGCTCGCCGCGAAAATTTAGAGCAACACCATAAACCGCCTGAAGGCACTCGTTCAGATGCCCATCTCCTGGAAAACTTCGCGGGCGATGCGGAAGCTATCCACGGCCGCGGGCACGCCGCAATAAATGGCCGCTTGCAGGAACAACTCCTTCAGTTCTTCCTTGCTGACGCCGTTGGCGATGGCGCCCTTCACGTGCGCGCGAATCTGATTGGGCCGGTTTAAACCGGTGAGCATGGACAGCGTGACGATGCTGCGCGTCTTGCGATCCAGGCCGGGCCGTCCCCAGATCTCGCCGAAGCAATACTGATTCACCAGCTCTTCGAGCGGACGGTTGAAGTCGTCGGCGGCGGCCCAGGCTTTGTCGGCGAGCTCCGCTCCGAACATTTCGCGGCGGATGCTCATACCCTTGTCGAACATCATTTTTTCCATCGCTCAACATTATAACGGGGGGTGCTTGGCTGTTGGCGATTCGCTGTTGGCGATTTATCCGTGATCAGGGCCGGGAGTCCGAAGCGACGAAATCATCCATTACGGCCTTGCGCAACAGATTCGGCGGCAGCAAGCCTTGCGAGAGGATGAAATCGTGGAAGTGCTGGACGTTGAACTTCGGGCCGAGGGTTTTCTCCGCGGACTGGCGAATTTCTAGCAAGCGCGTGAAGCCATCGAAATACGATGGCGCCTGGCCGGGCATACGGAAAGTGAAGCGTTCTACCTCCTCGGTGGCGAAAGCGGGCGAACAGACCACATCCTTCTCCAGAAGTTGCATGGCCTGTTCAGGCGTGATTTTGCCCTGCTGCAATTCGGGATCGAGAAACGCTCGGGCGGCGCGCAGCAAGCGATAATCCAATGACACCAGCTTGGCGTCGTCCGGCATGTAGGGGAGCATGAACCATTCCGAATAAAGTCCCCAGCCTTCCACATTGGTGCTGTTGAAGGCGAACAGAGCGCGCGCTAACGAAACGCCGCGTTCTACCATGGCGTCGAACTGCAGCTCGTGGCCGGGGCGCGCTTCATGGGCGGTGAGCGTCCAGGATGCGGCGGCGAAAGTGAAATCGTCATACTTCAGCGCCGCGCCGCCCTTGCCGGTGGTTTCGAGCGGAAGTACAAATGCGCCGCGCTCGCCATGATTGTTGATCAAAGGGGGCGGGACCATGTGCGGGGCGGGCTGCTGCGCGGTCTCGGCGGCGGATGCCAGGCGGATGATGGCCGGCCGATCCGGCAGCGTAATCAAATGCTCGCGCCGGAGGATGTCTTCGATCTCGGCCAGCCGCTTTTGATAGTGCGGCAGCACTTCATCGCCCGGAATCTGGTCCTTCTTCAATTCACGAATTACATCCCGGTAATCGGACGACGGCAGGTTGCGCTCTTTGGCAATCTTCGCGGCAATCGGCTCCATCTGGTTCTGCAGTTGCGCGAAGGTCTGATGGGCCAGGCGCGTCAGCTCGTCCGGTGTATAGTCGATGCCGAAGTTCGAGAGCGAAATGGTGTAGAGCTCGGGAGGCAGACGGAAATCCGCGCGCGCCTTGGGCAGAACTTCCGCGCGAACAAAGTCGTCATAAGACGCCAGCTCTTGCTTCAGCTTGGCGAAAGCGTCCTGATAGCCGCGCATTTTGTATTTTTCGAGCAGCAGGCCGATCCCAGTGACGTAGGCGCTGGTATTTTCGAGATTCTTTTCCACTTCGAGCTTGGATGGCCCCACCAGGCCGGGCGTGTTCAACTTTTCGCGATAGCGATCCTCGGCTTGCTTGGTGAGCGGATCAATGCCCGGTTGGAGCCCCGCATACTTACGCAGCCGAACCACTGCAGCGGGTCGCCGATTCGCGGCCACCTGATCGTCCAACAGGCTCTTGACGCCGAAGAAGATGGTGCCGGCAACATCCGCATAAGGCAATAGATTGCGCTCCGACGCTTCCGACGATCGGATCTCGCGATCGGCTTCAGCCAGCAGAATTTCCAAATCCTGACGCACCAGCGGATCCTTTTCCAGCGCCAATCGCTTCTGCAGTTCGAAGCGCGCTACCGCCATATCCCTGCGGAAGCGCTCGGGCTGTTCGGGCGAGGCGGTGGTGATTTGCTCATCCAGGCCAGCCACGCCTTGCGACGCGGCGTCCTCCGGCGAGTACCGCGCCATAATCGCGATCAGCAGCTGGGCGTCCTCATTGCTCTTCGCTACCCAGGCCGGCGGCTGGGCCCAGGCGGACACGGCAATGAGCAGAAGAAGCGGGAACAAGACGCGCATACTTCAAGAGTATCCAGAAAATGTGATAGAGTGCCCCGCATGCGCCGCACCATTCTCCTCCGCGCCTCCGCCCTGGGTCTTCTGCTGGCGGGTGGGTGGCTCACTTACACACAGAACCAGCCTGACCCACCCATCGGGATTCAAAAGTTGAAGGGCGATCTGTACGTCATCGGCGTGACGAAGGGAGTGGGCGCGGGCAACGTCGCGGTGCAGGTGACGGACGAAGGCGTGATTCTGGTGGACGACATGTTCGACCGTAATCACGACGAGATTTTGGAAAAGCTGCGGACGGTGACCGACAAGCCGATCAAATACGTACTAAACACGCACCAGCACGACGACCATTCGGGCGGCAACGCGAAGATGCTAGCGATGAACGCGGAGGTGATTTCACATCGCGCGGCCCGTGCCAACATGGCGCTGCTGAAGCAACCGGGTCTCGCGCGCGTCACGTTCTCTGATGAAATGTCAGTGTATTTAGGCGGCAAGGAGGTTCGCGCTCACCACTATGGGCGCGGCCACACCGGCGGCGACGCGGTGATGTATTTCCCGGCTGATAAAGTGATCCACACCGGCGATTTGTTTCTCACTTTTCCGCCGCAGCCCTTCATCGACTACGCCAACGGCGGAAGCGCACTGGAATGGACCGGGACACTCGATAAGGTTCTGCAGCTCGACTTCGATATCGCGATTCCAGGGCACGGGCCGGTTTCGGATCGCGCGGGAATTATAAAATTTCGCGACAACTTCCGAGCGATGCGGGATCGCATCCAGGGCATGGTCCATTCGGGCGCGAGCAAGGAAGAGATTTCCAAAGTGCTGACCACCGAATATCATTGGGCGGTGGGTGGGCTGGCCGTCCAGCAGGTGGATGCCATGATCGCCGAATTGAAGAAGTAATGATTTCCGAACTGAAGCAGTAGCATGAGTCTGGCCAGCAGGATTCTTGGGCGCCTGTGGAAGTTTCCGGCGCCGGTCAGCCGCGATATTGCGAGCGAGCCGTTGCGCGTCCCGATGCGCGACGGAGCGGAGCTGCTGGCGGATCGCTATTATCCCCGGCAAAATCCAAACGCTCCTACCGTACTGATCCGAAGCTGTTACGGACGCGGCACGTTCAAACTTTTCGCGGCTTTCTTCGCGGAGCGCGGCATGCAGGTTGTCATGCAAAGTTGCCGCGGCACGTTCGGATCGCAGGGAACGTTTCGCCCGTTCTTCGATGAACTGAACGACGGCGAGGACACGGTGCGATGGATGGAAGAGCAGCCGTGGTTCTCCGGCAAGCTGGCACTTTGGGGGATCAGTTATCTCGGAAATACGGCATGGGCCGTGGCCAGATCGCAAGCCGGATCGAAGGTGGACGCACTTGGCCTGCACGTCACGCTCACGAATTTCCGCGATCGAACCTATGCTTTCGACGGATTTACACTGATGAGCTGCATGGACTGGACCGCCACTATGGTTCACATTCTTCGCTCTGGCGGGATGCATCCGCTGGCGTCCATGCTGGGCCGGCGGAGAATGAAGGCGTTGACGGCGCAGGCGATCGCCACATTTCCGTTGCGGAAAGCAGACCGGGTTCTCTCGCCGGATGGTGTCGCGTGGTGGCAGGATTGGATGGATCATGCTGAGCCGGGCGACCCCTGGTGGGCGCCTGTCGACTACAGCGCGGCGGCCGCGACGATACCGCCTAGCGTGATGGTGGGGGGCTGGTATGACATCTTTCTGCCTTGGCAGCTGCGCGATTTCGCCGCCGCTCAAAATGCCGGCCGGGATGTTCGAATCGTTATTGGACCGTGGACCCACGCGGCTCTGCCTGGGATGCTGGAATCGCTACGACAGAGCATCGCGCTATTTCAGGAAAGATTCGGAATCACGGCAGCAGGAGACGCAAGGCCGCGTGTACGCCTCTTCTTGATGGGCGCTAAGGAATGGCGTGAATATCCGTCCTGGCCTCCGCCGGGCGCCATCTCTCGTTCTCTTTTTCTGCATCCTGCCGGAGTGCTGTCCGCCACGGCCCCGGCTTCAGAGGGCGAGAGCCGTTTCGATTACGATCCAGCGCATCCCACGCCATCGTTCCATGGCGCGACGCTCGAAGGGCGCAAAGGCTCGGGCGATATGGCGGAACTGGAACGCAGGCCGGATGTACTGGTCTTTACTGCTCAGCCGCTGGCTTCGGACGTGGACGCCGTCGGCCCGGTGTTGGCAGAGATTTTCCTGCGATCGAACACTGAGCGCACCGATCTGTATCTTTGCTTGTGCGACGTGACGCCGGAAGGGCGATCGAGCAATGTCTGCGATGGCTATCGGCGGTTGCGGCCGGATGGATCAACGGCGAGCGAGGTCCGCAAGGTCAACGTCGAGTTTTGGTCCACCGCTTATCGCTTTAAGCGCAGCCACAGGATAAGAATTATCGTCGCGGGCGGTGCGCATCCGCGGTATTCACGCAACCCCGGCGGCTGTGAGCCGCTGGGGGATGCCACCACGATGGTTGTAGCGCACCAGCAGATCCTTCATGGCCCGGAGCATCCGAGCGCCATCACGCTGGCGGTGGAACCACACTGAGCTGGTCTAGTCGCGCCAGATCTCGCGGGCCGTCTCCACAATCAGGCGCAGCTTCTGGAACTGCTGATCTACAGTCAACGCGTTGCCTTCGCTGGTAGACGAGAATCCGCACTGCGGGCTCAGGCAAATCTGATCGAGCGGCACGTACTTGGCGGCTTCGTCGATGCGGCGCTTGATGTCGTCCTTCTTTTCCAGATCGCCGCGCTTGGACGTCAGCAGGCCCAGCACTACTTTCTTGCCCTTGGGAACGAACCGCAGCGGCGCGAATGTACCGGAGCGCGCGTCATCGAATTCCAGGAAATAACCGTCCACTTTCAGTTCGCCGAACAGAGCTTCGGCGACGTGATCGTAGCCGCCTGATGCGGCCCACGACGATCGGAAATTGCCTCGACAAAGATGCGTGCAAACCGACATGCCAGCAGGTTTATCAGCTAGCGCTTCATTCAGGGTTTTGATGTGCCGGATATGCGCGTGTTCGCCATCTTCGCCCATCTTCGTCACTTGCTCACGCTGCGTGGGATCGTTCAGATAAGCGAGACTGATGTCGTCCAGCTGCAGATAGGTGCAGCCGAGTTTGGCGAGCTCGGCAATCTCGCGCGCGTAGACCTGCGCCAGATCGTGCCAGAACTCGTTGATGTCGGGATAAATCGCGGGATCGATAGCGGCGCGCCCGCTGCGGTAGTGCATCATGCTGGGCGATGGAATGGTGAGTTTGGGCGTCGCGTGGGCCACCGACTTCAGGAACGCAAAATCGTCGCCGAAGATGCATTTGTCCAGCTTCAGCTTGCCCTTGATCTGCAGAGCGGCCGGGGTGAATTCGATCACGCCCTGCTCGTTGCGGAACTGAACCTTGACATTGTCCTGCACCTTGGCGGTGCCGCCCACCTGGTACAGAAAATCCATGTGCCAGGAAGCACGGCGGAACTCGCCGTCGGTGACTCCTTCTAGGCCAAGATCCTCTTGCTGGCGAACTACGTCACGAATGGCCTGGTCTTCAACGCGGCGCAAATCGGCTTGGCTGATGCGGCCGTTCTTGGCATCTTCGCGGGCCTGGAGCAACTCAGGCGGACGGAGCAGGCTGCCGACATGGTCGGCGCGAAAGGGGGGAGTTTTGGTTTGAACCATCGAATCCAGCTTACGCAAATTGGGGATGCCGTGTCAGGCGAACACGATTCAATGGCGGCGGGTGCAGCCCCGGTCAGGCTTGCGGCAGACTTCTAGGCTGGCTGCTCTTCCTGGTCCGGAACTGGTATTGGTCCAATTCCACGGCGAATTCCTCTGGGAGACAACGAGTAACCCGGCAAGAGACGATGAGCTGCAGCGGGGTAATTCCGTGCAACAAGGATGGCCAATCCACAATCAGCTGCAAGCGCGCGCCAGTGTTCACCTTGGCTTCCTCGGAAGCGATCAGCAAACCGCGGCTGCTCATGTTCACGGTGCGGCCTTCGCCAATCAGCGCTGGACCGCCGGAGAGGGTGCGGTATCGAACGCCCAGCCGCAATGGAAACCGGGCCTTGGAGCGCCTATCCAAAGCACCGTTAGATTCGGGTTGCATGGCAGTCTACCATTCTTCGCACATAGCCGTTAGTCCCTGATGGCGCAAGGACTACGTTTCGATGACACGAAACGATTGTGCTAAACCTTTAGTCAAAGTAATCGATTGCCGCCTCACTTTCATGGAGGGTTGACGCACCTACGGAGCGTTTAGATGGAAACATGGTCCACATCGTGCCATCGATGCAAGGACGAACTCCGGACAACCTTCTTTACTATTCTAATTGAACTACACTCTTCTAATTAAACTAAACTCTTCGATTTGAGCTACACTCCTACAACTGAGCTACCCCAAGCTAATCGAACTACGCTAACTCTCTCAACCGCCCGGAGTTTTTCTCCAGCAGACGCGAAATGCTGACGTCGCTCGATCCGGACGATTCACCGGACACGCAGGCGGAGGCCGCTTCAGAAATCCGGCGCTGCTCCCGCTCCTTGCGTTCCTGCCACTCGCGAAACGTAGCGCGCTCGCGATCTATTTCCTGCACCGCGCCGGCGATTCGCATACGGTACTGCGAGCAGATGGCTTCCATTTCCTCGCCCAAACGCTCGTTATCACCCAGCTTGGCCTTTTCGAACTGTTCCAGACGCCTGCGCTGGGCATCTTCGTACTCATTCAGTACGCGCTGCCGCTGGACGGCGTCCTGCAGCATATCCTCAACCGCGACGCCCGCCGCTTCCAGAGCCATCATCAGGGCGCTGTGTTTGCCCGCGGGAGATAGACCATGCAGATGCTCGCTACCGATCATGTCCGCGACTTTCAAGATGTCCCACGCAGCGGTGGAGGTAGCGGCTCTAAAAGATGATTTGTTGTAAATATCTTCGAAGGATGACAGCTTCGCATTGTCAAACGAATCGTTCCGATTCCGTTCACTGATACCAGGCACGGGCGGCCTGGCAGGCGAGTCATTCCGTTCTTCAGCGGGAGCCATGAAACGGGTCTCCGGCGAGGAAGCCTGCAACAACTTCCTAAACATGATCCCTCCCCTTAATGCGAAGGTTCGTGGCACAATACTAGCACAATTAGGTGGGAACAGACCGCACAATTGCTCAGCTTATTCAGAGCGCCGGTACCAGCATTCCTATCTGTTCCAAGCGACGCGGCGATTCGCTGAGAGTGTTTCCCTAGCGCCAGCACTATTCCTCGACAGAAGCCGTTCTCAAGAGAGAAGCAGGTCTCGAGAGCGGAACGAGGTGTCTTGGTGCGTGTGATCGAGTGGCGTGCTGGATGGTTGTCCGATCCGGCGGATCGTCTGGAGTTCCTGCGTCGAAAGGCGATGCAAGAGGGGCGTCGGCAAGGGCGCCGGGGGCACGGGGCAGCAGGCGTGCGCTCCCCACGCTCGCGACAGGCTGCGCGGGTTATTGTGATAACCGTTACATTTCTTGCCGCGCTGACCAGCAGCAAGACCACCGAAGTATTGCCTAGAATCTTTCCTAAGGGGCCAATAGCCAACCGCCGAATCTGGCTGGTCCAAACCACACCGCAATTCGATCTGTATAGCAACGGCCTGCGGATCGAAGAACAATACGCGATGTCTACCGCGCCGCGCCGGTACATCGCATTCGCCCGAACGGCCAGGGCTCCGATGGCCGGGGCTGAGTGGCGAACCCAGCCAGCCGGAATCGTCTTTCATACCACCGAGAGCCATCTGGTGCCGTTTGCCGAGGGCCAGAATCAATCGTTGCGGCGCGCGGGTGAAGGACTGCTTCAATATGTGAGCCGCCGCCGCTCGTACCACTTCGTGATCGATCGGTTTGGGCGCGTTTTCCGCGTGGTGCGCGAGAGCGATTACGCCAATCACGCCGGAAACTCCATCTGGGCGGATCGGTCCTGGATTTATATCAATCTCAACCAGAGCTTCTTCGGCGTCGCGTTTGAGGCACGCAGCAAATCCGACGGCATCGAACCCGCGGTGAACCCTGCCCAGGGTTACGCCGGGCGCGTTCTAATCCAAATGCTGCGCGCTCGCTACGATATCCCAGCATCCAACTGCGTGGCGCATGCTCAAGTATCCGTCAACCCGGTGAACTATGGCGTTGGCTACCACCTGGACTGGGCCGCGAACCTGCCATTTAAGGAATTAGGCCTAACGGACAACTACAAGCTGGCGTTGCCAAGCGTGGCGTTGTTCGGTTTTCTGGCCGATAGCGCCCGGATCGAAAACGAAGGCCTATCCGGGGGACAAGGCATGGCCCAGGGCCTGGACGCGGCGATGGCCGAACTCCATAGCGACGCGGCCGTCCAAGGCTTGCCCTTAGGGCGCTATCGGGAACAACTGCAAGAACGATACCGGGACGCAATCCGGGCGCTGCGCGGAAAAGGCGCCTACCAGGAGTACAACTGATGAATGCCTCGCACATGATCGCGACAACCATGAACACGCAACCTCTCACGGCTTTGGGGCTCGACGTCGGCACCAGCCGCATTGTCGCTGCCCAGCGCCAGGACAAAGATATTCAGTTCGACACGCAACTGAACGCCTTCGTCACCATTCCCTTTTCCAAGCTGACCCAGAGCGTCCTGAAAAAGGAACGCATCCCGCATCTGGTGCAGGATTCCGAGATCACCGTCTATGGCGATGAAAGCGAGCGCTTCGCGAACCTTTTTCACAAGGAAACCCGGAGGCCGATGCTGCGCGGCGTTCTCAATCCGGACGAAACCGGCAGCCTATTGCTGGTGCGTCAAATCGTCGGCCTGGTGATGGGGGAAGGCGACGGCCAAGGCCGGAGGGTTTGTTTCAGCGTTCCCGCGGCTCCCCTGGGCGCCGCTGACGAGGTGAACGAGCACGAAGCCGGTTTAAAGAGCATGCTTTCCAAACTGGGCTACGACGCGCATCCCATTTCCGAAGGTCTGGCGGTAGTTTACGGGGAGCTGGAGAGCTCCAATTACACGGGAATCGGCATCAGCTGCGGCGGAGGGCTCTGCAACGTGTGCCTGGCCTATCTCTCGGTGCCCGTCTTCAGCTTCAGCATTCCGAAGGCAGGCGATTTCATCGATACAAATGCCGCGCAATTGCGGGGCGAGCCGGCCACGCGAATCCGGACCATCAAGGAAGAGTCGTTTCACTTCAACGGCCATTTCGTGAACAAGATCCATCAGGCACTCAGCACCTACTATGAGGACATGATCCAGGCCCTGGTGGCCGCGCTCAAGGATCAATTCGCGAGCGTGCAAAACATGCCGAAGCTCAATCGCCCGATTCCGTTGGTGCTGAGCGGGGGCAGCGTGATGCCGCCCGGGTTCCGCGACCGGTTCGAGAAATGCCTGCGCGAAATCGAACTTCCGGTAGCCATTGCGGAGGTGCGCATGGCGTCGAACCCAATGGTGTCGACGGCGCGGGGGGCGCTGGTGGCGGCGCTGAGCGAGCTATAGGCAGCATGGCCATTTTGGGCCCGGTAACCGTTTGGTAATAGAACGGGTCTAACGGAAGGTGCGTCCCCCTTATCCGGTCCTGCTATGCGCTCTCTGGTGGAATTGCCACGTGAGTGTATTGACCTATCACAACGACCTGGCTAGAACCGGACAAAATCTCAACGAAACGCTGCTTACTCCGGCTAGCGTCGGCTCCGGCCAGTTTGGCCCTTTATTCAGCTATCCGGTGGATGGCCAGGTTTACGCCCAGCCGCTCTACATGCCCGGCGTGATCGTCCCCGGCAAGGGGATCCACAATGTTGTTTTCGTCGCCACCGAACACGACAGCGTGTACGCGCTCGACGCCGACAACAATCTCGCCCCGCTCTGGCAGAGGAGCTTCATCAATTCCGCTGCGGGTGTGACGACGGCGGCAGCGACTGATTTGGGATGTGCCTCCATCACGCCAGAAGTCGGCATCACCGCGACACCCGTCATCGACCCTGCCACTGGCACTTTATACCTTGTCGCGATGACCGAGGAGGGATCGGCGGGCAACTTCGTGCATCGGCTGCACGCTCTGGACGTCACAACGGGCGCGGAAAGGCCCGGCAGCCCGGTGGAAATCCAAGCTTCCGTTCCGGGGACAGGCAACGGCAACACCACCGTGCCATTCGAACCTTGGCTTTACAAAGAGCGCGCCGGCCTGCTGCTGCTGAATGGGGCGGTCTATACAGCTTGGTCGTCTCAGTGCGATTCAGGCAACTACCACGGATGGATCATCGCTTACGATGAGCGGACCTTGCAGCAAACTGCTGTATTCATCGACACCCCAAACTGGGACGCGGGCGGTTTCTGGCAGGCTGGCACGGCGCCGGCGGCGGATGCGGGCGGCAACATCTACGTGGTGTCGGCCAACGGCACTTTTGACGCGAACATGGGTGGATCGGATTTGGCTGAAAGCGTTCTCAAGCTTTCCACCGGCCAAAACCTCCTCACTGCCGCCGACTATTTCACGCCTTATAACGCAGACGCGCTGAGCGATCAGGACCTGGATCTAGGATCGAGCGGGGCGTTGTTGCTGCCGGACGGCGCGGGCAGCGCGACCCACCCGCACCTGTTAGTGAGCGGGAGCAAATCCGGTACGGTCTACTTGTTGGATCGCGATAACCTGGGACATTTCCACGCCGGAGCAGACAGCCAGATTGTTCAATCGCTCACGGGCGCGGTCGGGCCGCTATTCGGCATCCCGACATACTTCAACAACGACGTGTACTTTTCCGCGGCACACGATCAGGTGAAAGCGTTCTCCCTGCAGAGCGGAGTTCTATCAACGCTTCCGGTTTCAGCCAGTAGCGCGACATTCGCGGAACTAGGGACCGTGCCCAGCATTTCGGCCAACGGCGCCGTAAGCGGAATCCTCTGGACCATCGACCCTGCCGGACAGACTGCATGCTTATAATGCAACCGACTTGGAACATCAGCTTTATCAAGGCAATGCGGGCACATATGTAAAGTTCTCCACGCCGACCATAGCCAATGGAAGAGTTTACATTGGCACAGCGAACTCACTAGCGGTATTTGGTTTAAAGAACCAAAACATCGGTAATGTCACAGCTGTGGTGAACTCCAACGGGCTTCAGAAAGGGCCGGTCAGGTCTGGATCCTTCATCTCCATTTTCGGTTCCAACCTGGCGGCGAGCGCCATGCAAGCGTCGGGCGCGTCCTGGCCGAACGTTTTGGAGGCGACATCGGTCTTCATCAACGGCATTGCCGCGCCGCTTGGCTACGTCAGTCCAAATCAGATCAATGCGCAGGTTCCAAACAGCACGCTCCCGGGGCAAGCTACTGTTACCGTGGTGGTTGGCGACCGGGTGCTGGCGCCGGTAGAGTTGACCGTCGCGAGCGACGGCCATATAAAGAGAGAATGACGCGGCCCATCATTACACTCACAACCGACTTCGGTTTGTCCGACCATTTTGTTGGCGTAATGAAGGGCGTTATTCTCGGAATCGCGCCTGCCGCGCAGGTGGTCGACATCAGCCATGGCGTTCGGCCGTTCGAAATAATGGATGGCGCATTCACCATCGCGCAAGCCTACCGTTATTTTCCAAAGAAAACCATTCATGTCGTCGTGGTAGATCCGGGCGTAGGGACGGAGCGTCGGCCGTTGCTGGCCGAGATGGGCGGACAGTACTTCATCGCTCCCGATAACGGCGTGCTGTCGATGGTGTTTTCGCGCGAGAATCCGAAGGTCCGACACATTACCAACGAGCGGGTCTTTTTGCATCCGATGAGCCGAACATTTCATGGACGCGACGTTTTTTCGCCGGTGGCCGCGCACCTGGCTTCCGGAGTGACGCCGGCAAAATTCGGGAAACGCATCGAAGACTATCTCCGAGCCTCTTTCGATCAACCAAAGCGAACGGGGAAAGGCGCCTGGACGGGCACGATCCTCAAGGCCGATCATTTCGGAAACCTCTTCACCAACTTCCATGTCGATCAATTTCCTTCCATTCGCACGCACGCCTTCTCTCTGCAGGCCGGCCTAAAGGCCATCACGCGCCTGGCACTCACCTTTTCCGAGTGCGCGCCGGGCGAACTGTTCGTCATCGTGGGAAGCTCGGGTTATCTGGAAGTGGCCACCAGCCAAGGCTCGGCCGCGGAGGCAGTGGGCTGCAGCGCTGGTTCGCCGGTGGAGCTGGCTATCTATTAGCTTTCGGGCTGCGCTACACTGGAAAAACTGCTTCACCCGAGGTAATGACAGCCGTGAAAACCCCAATCGCATTTTGACGCCGCTTCAGTTTGGGCTGCTTTAGCGCAGTCCCGGTGAGTTCACAGGGTTTTCTAATCGTCTAAGGATTTCCTATGAGTGAGAGCAGTAGCGCAATCCAGATCAGCACCCCCAGCATATGGTCCTCACTGCGCGAAGCGGTGATGGGCTCAAACCAGGACTTCACCGAAGGCAGCATTGGCCGCGCCATCGTTCTGCTCGCGGTTCCGATGGTGCTTGAGATGTGCATGGAATCGCTGTTTGGCGTGGTGGACGTATTCTGGGTGTCGCGTCTGGGCGCCGACGCCGTCGCCACTGTAGGCCTGACCGAAACCGCGCTCGTTCTGGTTTTCGTCATCGCGCTGGGGCTCAGCATGGGCGCCACGGCGCTGGTGGCGCGGCGGATGGGCGAGAAAGATGAGAAGGCTGCCGGACTGGTGGCGGTGCAAGCGATCATCATCGGGCTGGTGGTTTCGGGGACCACCGCGATCTTGGGCTATTTTTTCGCGCCGAACCTGCTGCATATCATGGGCGGTTCCGACAGCGTGGTGAAGCTCGGCTCGGGATACACGCGCATGATCCTGAGCGGCAGCGCGACCATCTTCCTGCTATTCCTGATCAATGCGGTTTTCCGCGGCGCGGGCGACGCAGCCATCGCGATGCGCGTGCTGTGGGTCGCGAACATCGTGAACATTTGTCTGAATCCGTGTTTGATCTTTGGCCTTGGACCGTTTCCGCGCCTGGGCGTGACGGGCTCGGCCATAGGGACCACCATCGGGCGCGGCATCGGCGTTCTGCTGCAACTTTGGGTGCTCACGGCGGGCCGCGGACGGCTGGCCGTGCACGCCGCGCAACTGCGCGCCGATTTCGCCATTATGTGGCGCCTGATCCGTCTGTCGCTGAATGCAATTTTCCAATACATGGTGCAGATGGCCAGTTGGATCGGCATGGTACGCATCATCGCGAGCTTCGGAAGCGACGCTACCGCCGCTTATACGGTGGCGTTCAAGGTGATCATTTTCGCGATTCTGCCTTCGTGGGGCATGAGCAACGCGGCCGCCACGCTGGTGGGCCAGAATCTGGGCGCGGGCAAACCGGCGCGAGCGGAGACTTCCGTATGGCGCACCGGACTATACAACATGCTGTTTCTGGGCGCCATCGGGCTGGTGTTCATCGTGTTCGCACCGCAGATTATTTCGATATTTACCAGCGATCCCGTGGTGACACCACTAGCTGTCAGCGCGCTGCGTCTGTTCAGCTACGGCAACATTTCGTATTCTTACGGCATGGTGATTACAGCGGCCTTCAACGGCGCGGGCGATACGGCAACACCCACCATCCTGAACTTGATTTGCTTCTGGCTGTGCCAGATTCCGCTGGCCTGGGCGCTCGCGTTCCACGCCGGGCTGGGCCCGACGGGCGTGTACACAGCGGTAGTGGTTTCCGATTCTCTGCTGGCCGCGCTTGGAATCCTGTTGTTCCGGCGAGGAAAATGGAAGAAGGTTACGGTTTAGAAAAGCAGTCAGAGTTGAGAAGTCAGAATTCAGAAGGCGGCAGTCAGAAGTCAGAGGGAAGAAGGCAGGAGTTAGAATGCCGACCGACGGTCATCAATCCGCTGCGCGATCCGATGCGAGCACCTATCTCGCCGAAGAGCGCACCTTCCTGGCTTGGATTCGGACCGGAATCGCGCTGATGGGTTTTGGATTCGTGGTGGCGCGCTTTGGCCTCTTTCTGCGCGAGCTGGCTTCTCTGAAGACACTGCCGCCATTTCAGACGTCGGCGCTCTCGGTGCCGTTAGGGACCGCGTTGCTGGCCGCAGGAGTGCTGGTGAATGTTTTAGCGGCTGTGCGTCACGTGCGCATCGTGCGCGCGCTCAACACCGGTGCGCCGTTGGTGACGAAACCCTCCGCCATGGCTATTGTGGTGGCGCTACTGCTGGCCGCCGCTGGATTGACGATGGCTATTTATCTAATCAAGGAGCTGGCTACGAAATGAATTCAGGCGAAGGAATCATCAGCAAGCCGAGCAAATATTCCGTGCCCGAGACACTGCATCGTTTGGAGACAATTCTGACCGCGAAGGGCATCAAGGTTTTCGCGCTGGTGGATCACAGCGGCGAAGCGGAGGAGGCGGGACTGAAGATGCCGCCCACGCAGTTGCTGATTTTCGGCAATCCCAAAGGCGGGACGCCGGTGATGCTGGCCGCTCCCACCGCGGCCATCGATCTGCCGTGGAAAGCGCTGGCGTGGCAAGATGCAGGCGGACAAGTCTGGCTGAGCTATAACGATGCGTCATATATTCAGCGCCGCTTTGGATTGAGCGACGATGTGATGAAACCGCTGGCAGGGTTAGGCGCGGTGATCGAGCAGGCGCTAACCTAAGCCAGCAGACGCATCGAAGTAAGACAAGGGGGCCATTGGCGCAAGCGGGGTATGATCCTGAATCTATCAAGAAGCTCTTTGACGACATGGCGTCGACGTACGGCCACGTCAATCTGATCTCATCTTTCGGTTTCACAGCGCGATGGCGGCGCCAGACTATTGCTGGCCTGCCGTTGGCCTCGGCCAATTGCGTCGTCGATTTAATGTCGGGCATGGGAGAGCCCTGGCGTTCGCTCGCAACGGTGCAGCCGGCCCCGGCCCGAGTGGTCGGCATCGATATTTCTCCTGAAATGGCCCGGCGTGCGCACCGCGAGTGGAGTTTTCCAGTGGAGGTCTGCGTAGCGGACGTGCTGGCCTGGGATCCGGGACCCGCCTTTGCAGACGTCATTGTCTCATCATTCGGCTTGAAAACATTCGATCGCGAGCAGCAACGGCAGCTGGCCCAAGTAGTCGCTCGATTGCTGAAGCCCGGTGGCTCCTATTCGTTCGTCGAAATCTCGGTGCCTCCTTTCCTTCCGCTTCGCGCTGCCTTCATGTTCTATCTGAAGCTTCTAATCCCGCTCATTGGGCGGGTACTGCTCGGCGATCCGGACTGCTACCGCATGTTGGGGGTGTATACGCGGGCTTTCGAAAACGTGACGCAGTTCGTGGGCTTCTTGCGGGAGGCGGTTCCCGTCTCGTACTTCCTCGGTTGCGCAACCGGAGTGAGAGGCACCAAGCGTTAGCGCGGTGATCGAGCAGGCGCTGCTTTAGCAGGCTGCTGAAAAAGTCTTCGAGGTCCCGACTCCCTCACGGTCGCGGCTCGGCAAGCACCTGCAAACACGCAGTCGCGAGTCTGAGCCGCGCGCCAGCGGCGCATCCGGAGACGACCGGAAGTCGTGGCCGGCAGGACGTTCGGAGGCGCCAGGGGAGTCGTGCACCGGAGAACATCGACGCGCGGACTCCCGCTGGGGTGGCACTGGAGAACATCGACTCGAAGAACACCGGACGGGTGGCGCGTGAGCGAGCGTTTTTTGGCCATTTTTCAGCATCCTGTTAGAGGTTTCGAACCGGACGCGATCGCAATCGCGGCGGAATGTTGAGCGCCAGCCAAGACGCACTATCGGAGTGGTTCCTTACGAAGACCCAAACGATGTCATCGGGATCGGCGAGATAGGTAACTAATGAGAGTCCTACAACCAGCAGATGAAGTAGCGTCTGGTGCCGGAACTCGAAACGCGTGGCCCTCATTGCGACCTCCTTGTGCGCGGCGGGTGATCAAATCCGCCGGATGCGCTCATATCGCTTGAACACGATCCAGCCGAGCAGCGCGAAAAATACACTGCCACCGATAACTTTCACCTCGAAGATGACGGCGGATGCCGCTTCGCGCGGCGGAACAGCTGCTAATACAATCGCAATCAGCGTGACAGCCAGGCCAGACACGGCGGCAATCCGGCTGGCGAATCGAAATCCAGCGCCGAAAATGTAGATGAACGGAACGAACGTCACGATGATCGTCATGTCCACCATAATTTGGTAAGCGGCACGCACGGTCTCTCCGGTTTGCGCCATGAACAGGAAAAGCGTCGAAGCCACCACCTGCACCGCTAGTGAGACGTAGGGCGTGCCCCAGCGCGGATGGACGCGGCTGAACGCCTGCGGCAGGTAACGATCCAGCCCGACGGCGTAGGGCAAACGGGTATTGCCGGCAATCCAGGTGTCGAGCTGGCCAATCATGGCGATTCCGATCAGAGACGCGAGCAGAACGGAGAGGAGGGGCGCTCCCAATCTCTGGGCGGCAGAAGCCCCAACCTGCGCCAAGCCCGTCAACGGGCTGATGTCATCGGGCTTTAAAACCACCAGGAGCGCGGCGGTGAGGCCGATATAAAGGGTCGCGGACAAGATGCCGCTGATGACGGCGGCTCGCGGGAGATCGCGGCCGGGATCGCGAATCTCGGCGCTCACGATGGGTGCGAGCTCCAATCCGATAAACGCGAATGCGATCTGGGACCAGAAGTTCACTGTGTCCAGATTCGCCTTGGGCAAGAGCTCAAATTTCGTCTCCACGCCGTAGTGGATGCCTGCGCCGATGGCCAACACGGCCAGCAGCGCGCCGATGATGAATGTCGAGATGCCGCCAAACGCTGAGATCCACTTGGCCACCTTTAGGCCAAAGAAATTAGCGGCGAACGCACCCCACAGTACCGCGAGAGTGACGGACAGCGCGAATCCACGGTCCTCCGCGAAGCGATGGCCCAGTGCGCTGGACGCATACGACGTCATGCTGACGCCCGCGAGGACGAGAGACGGAAGATAAAGGATGTTGGAGATGAAGTAAAACCATCCGCACAAAAAAGCGTGGTGGTCGCCGAACGCCTGCTTGGTCCAGGCGTACATCCCTCCTTCCACCGGAAAGCGGCGAGACAGGCTGGATACCGTGATCGCTGAAGGCAGAAAGAAAAAAATGGCGGCGACAATCCACAAGACAAATGAGCCTGGGCCCGCGTGTGCAGCGGCCGAAACCCACCTCAGGCTCACGATGGCGCATATGTCAAAGAAGACCAGGTCACGCAGCCGCAGTTCGCGGCGCAGAACGGTTGCGGGACGGTCGCCGGACTCCACTATGGCTGACATGCGTCTCGCTGGATGACCACGCGATCGAAGGCGGAGAGCAGCTCTTCACGGCTGGAATAAGGACCGGGCGTATAAGCACGCGATTGGATGCCGGCTTGCGAAAGCTCAACGATGCGCCAATCCTCGCGGTTGGTGGTGTCCCAGAACTCGATGACGTCGGCAGCGGTGAAATCCGGTTTCGCCAGTTCATCGGGATGGAAATACCATTCGCAGACGACTTCGGTGCGGTCGACGGCGCGCGGCCACAGGGTATGAATCATCATGTAATCCGGATGCAGGCTCAGCAGCAGGTTAGGATATACCGCGTAGTAGCAGACCTTGCGGCGCTCGTTTTCGCTCAAGCCCGGCAGATAATCGCGGCGCCGCTTCCCGTCCATACTCATGGTTTCCGTGGAACCACGGAAGCCCATGGAGCCGCCGATGTAAGTGGGTTGGGGCGCTTCGTTGTCCGCTCCCACATAATCAGTCAGGCGGTTCAGCGCGGGATGGAGGATGGGGCAATGCAGGCACTCGTTGTAGTTCGCGATGATGAGCTTCCAGTTGGCCCGGATGTCATAAATGATTCGGTGGTGCAGCCGCAGTTCCGCCATGCGCCACGGAGCGAAGCGCGCGGGCAGATCGGCAAGCTGCACCTTGAGCGGCTGGGGCTGGGCGCGGGCATTGAGAAACACGTGACCGTCCCAAACATCGGCGTGAAGTTTGTGCAGCGGATAATCGCTGCGCTCAAAGAAGGTGGGATCCATATGGGGCGCGCCGAGCAGGCAGCCGTCCAGCGCATAGGTCCAGCCATGGTACGGACATTGAATCCTGGTCCCGAAATTTCCCTCTGCGCTTGCGCACAATCGCGTGCCACGATGACGGCAGACGTTATAGAAGGCTTCTATGCCGCCAGAATCGCCGCGAACGACCAGGATGCTTTCCCCCGCGATCTCGCGCAGGAAATAATCACCCGCGTTGGGAATGACATCGGCACGTCCCGCGCAGATCCAATCCTTAAAGAAGAAGCTTTCCATTTCGTGACCGAACAGGGCGCCATCGGTGTAGTAGCGCGCTGGCAGCGTTTTTGGAGCCGTTGGAGTCACGTCCTAACAATATTAGGACACACGAGGGAGACGAGGGAGACAAGGGAGACGAGGGAGACGGGGGAGACAAGGGATACCGGGGAGACAAGGGATACCGGGGAGACAAGGGATACCGGGGAGACAAGGGATACCGGGGAGACGTCAATTTTCCGTGGGCTTTTGCTCCGCGTGATCGATCACCAGGACCTGGACGGGCCGCTTGGTGGTCTCAAGCTTCAGCCCGAGTTGCTTCTCAACCGCTTCGAAGAGTGTGACCGCGCCGGTAGGGTCGGATGCTATGGGACCGGCGTCAGATGGGGCCGCCCCTGGCGCTGGCCCTCCCGGTCCTGGGCCGAGTCCGCCTGCCATCGCTGGAAGCGATCGGGTGAGGCCCACGGCGCTGAAGCTCAGCGTAAAATCGTAGCCGCCTTCCAGTCCGGTTGCATCCAGAACCGGAGAATGAATATACCCCGACGCAATATTCATCAGCTTGGCCGAAAATTGAGCCATGGTCATGTTCTGGCAAGTGACCAGACGCGACAATATCGGCGTTTTATTTCTCGGATCCCTACCGTCGGCGCCCGGGCCTTCCTTGTATTTCGTGCGGCTGTTCGGATCGGCTTTCTGCATTTTAGGTTTTACGGCCACCAGAGTATAAGCAGTCACCGGGCGCTCTTCGGTGTGCGTAGCCATCTTGAACCGCTCGATAAGAAGCGCGCGAACCATCATCCAGAGCTCATCGATATCCACGTCAGCGGCGGGCGCCTTCGCGACGATGTCATAACGATCCGTATCCATCCATTTCGGCGCTCCCACCAGCATGTCGTCCGTCACGTCCCAGGCCTGCTCGATCAGAAACTTGAGAGTTATACCGGCGATGTTGACGCGTCCCCCGGGCTGAATCCGGATCATTCCGCCGCGGAAATCCGGCGCGGTGGGCTTGAGATCGGCGACTTCAAATTCCGTGGGAGGAGGAGGAAGGTGCAGTTTCTCGGCGATATCCGGCAAATTCGGCGTGGGCTTTTCATTCACACTGTCGACGGCAATCACAGGCATGGGAACATCCACGGGGTCGAGCTTCAGACCGAGTTTTTCGAGAGCATCGAAAAGCGAAACGGTGCCGGGCATGGGGCCGGTGGGGGTTATCATTCCCCGCGGCGTGAATTTCAAATCGAAGTCCCAGGCGCCTTTCAGTTCCGTTTCGTCCACCACCACGCGATCGTTCAGGTATTGCGGCGCGAGGAAAATAGTAGTCGTGAACGCTTCCGCAAACTTGGCCATGGTCATATTCGTGCATGCGTACGAGAACAGCGGGGCGGGAGGCGGAGGTCCGCCGGGAGCAGGAAGCGCGGGAGGCGGCGGCATGGTGAACTTGCATCCGGAGTCGCCGGAGCCATCCGACTGCTTCAGCAGCGGGTGCTTACCAGCGCTCTTGATCGCATAGGCGGGAACGGGCTTGGTGTCGTTGTGGACAGTCAGATGGAAACGGTCCTCCAACAGTGTCCGCAGCAAAGGTTTTGCGGTTTCCTGTGTGATTCCCGCGGGCAGCTTGGCAATGATGTCGAAAGTGTCGTTTTCAAGCCAATTGGGACCGCCCAGAACCCTTTCTGCTTCTACGCCGTAAGCTGTTCTGATCAAATCCAGCATGGTGGCGAAGCGCATTTGATAGAGCCCATGCTGCACCATGGGGCCGCGCAGGAACGGGTTGCGGGCTGGAGGGCTCACATGCACGTCCGCGAGTTCGAATGTAGGTTGGCTTGCGGAAGATTGGGGTGCAGCACTTTGGCCGAGCGCCACGGCGGACAGAAGAGCGACCGCGGTAGCAAAGAAAAAGAACGCTCGAGTCATGGCCCGTTACCTCCTAAGACGAGCGGGGTTGAGAATTTGACGAAGTAAATCCCGATTCAGTTCCCAGGAATTCGATCCTACTGTAGGTCTCTAAGTTCCTGGGACAGCTCTCCAGCTGCATTTCTGGGGCCACCTATTTCCCGATATCGCGGTGCGTCTCTTTCACCTTAAATCCCGCGCGCGCCAGCCGCTTGCGGATTTCGCCTGCGATCATTACGGAACGATGATGCCCACCGGTGCAGCCGAATCCGATGGTCAGATAACTCTTGCCTTCGCGAATATAATGCGGGATCAGATAAATCAGCAACTCGGAAATACGGTCGATAAACTCGATGGTTTGCGGAAAGGACCGGATATAGCGCGCGACGCTGGGATGTCGGCCGGTGAGTTTCTTAAATTCGGGAATGTAGTTGGGATTCGGCAGGAAGCGCACATCGAACACCAGGTCACTATCCGGGGGGACACCGTGCCGGTACCCGAAGCTGTTGATGTCGATCCGTATGCTGGATTCGTTGCGGCCTCCGCTGAACTTCTCGCCGATCACCTCGCGCAGCTCGTGCACGTTGAACTTGGAAGTATCGATAATGTGATCGGCCACGCTGCGGATGGGCGCCAGCAGCTCACGCTCGGTGCGCAAACTTTTTTGCATGGTGGCCTCGGTACCCAGCGGATGGGGGCGGCGCGTTTCGCTGAACCGGCGCGCCAGCGTGCGGTCGTCAGCTTCAAGAAAAACCAGAGTGGCCGGAGTGCGCTTGCGCAGCTTTTTCAAGAGCGCTGGAAACTCCGCCAGATGCTCGCCCTCGCGAATGTCGATCACCAGCGCGGCGCGGCGCACTTGCGCGGAATCCTTGGCCAACTCGGCAAACTTGGGAAGCAGCGCGATGGGCATGTTGTCCACCGCGTAGTAGCCCAGGTCTTCGAAAGCCTTGAGCACCGTGGCCTTTCCCGATCCGCTCAAACCTGTGATGACAACTAGCTCGGCGCGCTGCGGATCCGCCTTCCGAGCGACGCGTTTGGCCACTTAGCTGACTCTTTTGACCGCTTGCTCACGCGCGCGGCTCTCGAGGTACGACAGCTTACCGAGCCGCGACAATGAGGGATTGGTTTGCGCCACGGAGACTAGCTTTCGATTAAATCGAAATGACCGTCGGGACGGCGCATGAGAACCGTGAGGCGGTCAGTTTGCGCGTCACGGTAAACCAGGTAATCTTCTGATGCCTCCATCTCCAGCATCGCTTCTTCCAAGGTCATCGGCTTGGTGCCCTCGGAATGATTCACACGGAATACCTGCTTGCGCGCGGACTTCTTCGCGCTGGCGGACTGCTTGGCGTTGCTCACTGGATTAGCCGGCTTCACCTTCTTAGAAGGCGGGGCCACCGCATGCAAGTTGGCACTGGCCTTTTCTCCGTCCGCTTCCTTGTCCCGCACGCGAGTGGTGTCGCGCCAGCGAGCCCGCAACTTCAAAAGCTGCTTCTCCAAGCGGTCGATCGCTTCGTGCGCGGCCACCGAAATATCGGCGTCGGTGGCGATGCCGACCAGAGCATGGTCCCAAGCGTTGACGGTGATTTCCACCTTGTGCAGAAATCGCTCCTGGGTGAGCACCACGTGCGCTTCCTTCTCGCCCCGCCGTTCCAAAACTTTCGAAAGTTTTTGCAGCTTGGCTTCCAGCTTGGTTCGCTGCCGCGGGGGAATTTCTTCAGACTTGCCTGTATAGCTGATTTTCATCGGGATCTCGCAGGATTTCTCACCAACCCAGGCAAGGTTTAAGCGCGGACCCGGCGCTGGTGAGTGGAAGGGATTTTCATGTCTTCTCTGTACTTGGCTACCGTTCGTCTGGTCACGTCGATGCCTTCGCTCTTCAATCGCGCCGTGATCTGTTCGTCGGTTAAGGGATGCTGCGTGTCTTCCTCTTCGATCATTTTCTTCACCCGCCGTTTCAGGATCAACAGCGGGGTGGCGCTGCCGGCCGAGCCTTGCACGGCTTCGGAGAAGAAATACCGAAGCTCGAAAACTCCCTGCGGCGTGTCGGCGTATTTACTGGCCACTGCGCGGCTCACCGTGGAGGGATGCACGCCAATCTCTTCCGCCACTTCCTTGATCATCATCGGCTTCAGCGTATCGATGCCGTTCTCGAGGAAATCCGAGCTGCCGGCGCACGATGGACTGGCACACTTTCAGAATGGTCTGCTTGCGCTGCTCGATATTCTTGATCAATTGAATGGCCGCAGCGTAGCGATCCTTGACGTAATTCCGGATCTCCTTGCTGGGCTCCTGATCGCGATCCAGCATCTTGCGGTACTGGGCGTTCAGGCGAAGCTGAGGGAGATCATCATCATTCAACTGGATGATGTATTCGTCGCCTTCTTTGAAGATGTAGACGTCCGGCTCCACCTGCCGCGCGCCCTGATCTGAATATCGCAGACCGGGATAAGGGTCCAGATGGCGGATCACATCCAGCGCGATCTGCACGTGTTCCAAAGGACGCCCCAGTTGCTTGGCGATTTCCTTGATCTGCCGGGTCTCCAGCAGCTTGAGATGATTCGCGACAATTTGCCAAGCCACGCCGTCGCGCCCGTTGCGGCTCTCGATCTGCAACAGCAGGCACTCGCGAACATCTTTGGCGCCTACACCCGCCGGATCGAGCGATTGGACGATCCGCAGGCCTTCCTGAACCTCGGCCATCGAATGCTGGCCGGAGTCGGCGATCTCTTCGAGCGTGGCTGTCAGGTACCCGTTTTCGTTCAGGTTGCCGATAATGTTGTCGGCGGCGTCGCGCACGTCCTCCGACATCACCAGCACCGCGAGTTGCGAATGCAAGTGATCGGCCAGCGTTACGGGCGAAGAAAGGAATGTTTCGAACGAGGGCTTTTCTACGGTTTCTGAAGCGGGGCTCTTGTATCCAGGATCGAGATAATCGTCGAAAAAGGTTCCGAAATCGATCTCGTCAAAGGGATCCTTCTCGGTTTTAGGATCGGTGACCTCACCTTCGGCCGCCGGCGAGGAACCGCCGTCGAGTGACGCGCCATCGGGAGAGGCGCCATCCAGCGAGAGCGGAGCAGAGGCATCGAATTCAACCGGCGAAGCCTCCGGTATTCCTGCCGCAATCTCCGGCTCCGAGCCGGTTCCATTGACCGTCTCGAGAATCACCTGGTCGGAGGGGTCCGAGACTCGTTCCCGCTCGAGAATCGACTGCATTTCTTCAGCCGAAAGCTCCTCGATCCCGTCCACCGATTCTTCCAGGACCGGATTCTCGGCGATCTCCTGCGTAATCATGTCTTTCAACTCCAGTCGGTTCAACTGGAGGACCGTGACCATCTGCACGAGCCCGGGCGTGAGAATCTGCTTCTGCGAGACCTTGAGCTGCAGTCTGGGAGAAAGCATGGACATCTGTAGCCATCATAACACCGGCCCGCCAGCAAGTAATCGGCCAATTTACGGAGGGGCGGAGGTCTGACCAGCGATGCGTGTTTAGGCGGTACTAACTGCTTCTCTATCGCGCCCGGCTTGAAGTACGCTGGTATATGACTGCTGATGGACGATAAGAAGATACTGGAAAAACTGCGCGAAATCTGTTTAGCCTTGCCGAAAACCAGCGAAACCACCACCTTCGGCCATCCCACCTTTCAAGTGGGGACCAAGACCTTTACGGTCCTGGAGACGTACAAAGGCGTTTTGTCGATCTGTGTGAAGGTGGGCAAAAAGATGCAGCCCATGTTCCTGGAGGACGTTCGCTTCTACCGCACGCCGTACGTCGGCCAGCACGGCTGGGTGTCGCTGCGCGCCAACACTAAACTGGACTGGACCGAGATCCGCGATCTGGTGGAAGGCAGTTACCAGTTAGTCCATGTCAAGAAGAGGCGCAGGTGACACCCGAGCTGGCTGGCCGGCGCATTGCGATTGCCAGCATGGCAGTGAGCGCCGGGCTTGCGGCCGCGAAAATCACCATTGGTCTCCACGCCGGTTCGACGGCGGCGGTTTCCGACGGCATTGAATCCGCCAGCGACGTCCTCACCTCCGGGCTGGTGCTGCTGGGCTTGATCATCGCCGCGAAACCTCCCGACAGCGAACATCCCTACGGCCACGGGCGTCTGGAAACCATCAGCGCGCTGGTGGTGGGAATGATTCTGGCGGCGAGCGGCGTTCTGATCTGCTTCGAATCCCTGCACCTGTCGCGCGGTTCCAGCCATGCGCCGGCCCCTTATGCGGTCTGGCCGTTGCTGGCTTCCATAGCCATCAAGTCCGTCATGAGTGCGTCGAAGCGGCATTACGGCCGCAAGGTCCAAAGCTCGGGCCTGATCGCCGATGCCTGGAACGATACCGTCGACATTCTCTCGGGATCCACCGCGCTGTTCGGCCTGGGACTCACGTTGATCGATCCGCACAAATTCGCGGCGGCGGACCGTATCGGCGGTTCCGCGGTGGGAGTGATCGTAATTTTTCTGGCCATCCGCGTGGTGCGCGACACCATGCTCCAGCTCATGGACACCATGCCGGACCCGCGAGCCATGGATCGCATCCGCATGACCGGACTCACGGTCCCCGGCGTGCTCGGGATCGAAAAATGTTTCGCCCGCAAGACCGGGCTAAAGTGGCACGTGGACATGCATCTGGAAGTGGACCCCGCCATGAGCGTGTATGAATCGCACGAGATCGCGACTCAGGTGAAAGAGAAGATCCGCTCCGAAGTGGATTGGGTAGCCGACGTGCTGGTTCACGTGGAACCGCACATGCTGGGTACAATTTCAGTCGGGCCACCTGGTTCCATAAACAAGCCGAATGGAAAATCGTGAATTCGCGCGGGTGCTCGCCGAAACCGCCGACCTGATGGAAATTGCCGGCGAAGACAGCTTCCGCATCCGCTCCTATCGCAATGCGGCCTCGGCCATTGAAGGCTTTCCGGAGCGCGTGGACGACATCCTGGCGAACCCCGAGCGTAAAGTAACCGAGATCCCGGGCGTAGGCAAAGGAATCGCAAGCGTACTCGGGGAACTCTCGCAGCGCGGATCGTTTGAAAAGCGCGACACGCTTCTGGCCCAATTCCCGCCCACCTTACTTGAGCTCTTCAAGATCCAAGGCCTGGGCCCCAAAGGCATCGCGCTGGTTTATGAGCACCACAAGGTGGCCACCATCGACGAACTGGAGCGGATCTGCAAAGAGCAAAAACTGCGGGAGCTGCCGCGCATGGGCGCCAAGCTGGAAGAGAAGGTGCTCAAGTCCATCGCGCAATATCGGCAACGCACCGGCCGCTTCCTGCTCAACTTCGGGCAAAAAGTGGCGGGCGAACTGATCCCCTATCTTTCTGAAACGGGGGGCATCGAGAAGATCCAAGCCGCGGGCAGCCTGCGGCGCGGCAAGGACACCATTGGCGATCTGGATCTGCTCGTCACCGGCCCCGGCGCCGCCGATGCACTGGAGCGATTCACGCAGCATCCCAAGGCGCACACGGTTCTGGGCAAAGGTCCCAACAAGGCCAGCATCCAATACGGACTGGAAGGCCTGCAAGTGGATCTGCGCGCGCTGCCGCATGAAAGCTACGGCGCGGCTCTGCAGTATTTCACCGGCAGCAAAGAGCACAATATTCTGGTGCGCAGCCGGGCGCTAAAGCTGGGGCTCACGCTCAATGAATACGGCCTGTTCCGGCTCGAAAACGAACAGCGGGTGGGCGGGGAGACCGAGGAAGAGATCTACGCCGCGCTGGGCCTGGCCTGGATTCCGCCGGAGTTGCGCGAGAACTGCGGTGAAATCGACGCTGCCGTCATGGATCAAACGACGAGGGGGCGGCTGCCCAAGCTCATTCAACTATCCGACATCCGTGGCGACCTGCACATGCACACCACCGAGACCGACGGCCGCGCCACGCTCCAGGAAATGGCCGAGGCTGCGCACGCGCTGGGTTACGAATACATCGCCATCACGGATCATTCCAAGGCGCTCGCGATGGCCAACGGCCTGGATGAAAAGCGCGCCGTCGCTTTTGCCAAGCAGGTACGCGATCTCAATCGCAGCGGGCTCCCGCTTCGCATTTTTTCTGGGCTGGAGTGCGACATTCGCCGCGACGGTGAGATGGATCTGGCCGAAGATGCGCTGGCTGAGCTCGACGTCGTCATCGGCAGCGTTCATAGCCACATGAATCTGGAAGGCTCGGAGATGACCGATCGGCTGATGCGCGCGCTGGATTCGCCGTCGCTGCGCATCATGGGCCATCCTACCGGGCGAATTCTGCTGAATCGCGATCCATTCCCCTTCGATTTCGAACGCGTGGCCACGGAGGCGGCTCGCCGCAAAGTGTACCTGGAAATCAACGGCAGCCCGGAGCGCCTGGACCTGGGCGGCGCCATGGTCCGCACCGCGAAGAGCTTGGGCGCAAAGTTCGCCATCTCCACCGACTCGCACCAAACCAAGCATTTGGGCATCAACATGCCCTTCGGTGTGCTGATGGCACGCCGGGGCTGGCTCGAAGCGGGTGATGTCCTGAACACACTGCCGCTCGCGGAATTCGAAAAAGCAATTCACAAATCATGAAACTTGTTTCGTCTGTCGAAAAGCTCACCAATAAATTATTCACCGTATCGTACGATCATGCCGTGGATCCCAGCGGCTTTGAGATCAAGCGCTTCATCGTGCACCATCGCGGCTCGGCCGTCATGATGCCGGTGGACGATCGCAAACGCGTCCTGCTGGTGCGCCAATATAGATTGCCGGCCGAGCGGATGTTGTGGGAGTTGCCCGCCGGTTCGGTGGATCCCGGCGAAAAGCCTCTGCAAACGGCGAAACGCGAATTGAAGGAGGAGACCGGCTATCGCGCCAAGAGCTGGAAGAAGCTGGTCTCGTTTTTCCCCAGCCCGGGTTTCCTGACCGAGAAGATGACCATCTACCTTGCGACAGGTCTGACGGCGGGCGACCCGACGCCCATGGATGACGAGCGGATCGAAACGCGCTGGTTCAGGGCGAGGGAGATCGAGGCGCGAATCGAAGGGGGCGAGATCTTGGACGCGAAAACGATGCTGGGCTATTTTTTCTGGAAACGATCGCTGCACAAAGGTTAGCGCCAGTCCGCTCCACGATCCCGCCGAATGTATGTCTGACGAATGAAACACCACGTGGTATCAAGTTGCTACTTCAAGCCTAGTGCGATCAGTTAGCGCAGCCTGACCAAGAGCCATTCTGTTGATTCCCGACACGGCTAAGGGAGGGCTAGATGCGCCAAAGAAACGCCTACGGAATCCGAAGTTTGCACACCTAAGTTTGACGATGGGGAGATCTCTCTGGGGCAAGAATATACAAGACTGATCACAAACTATTACCATTTGTTCAAGGATCTGCGGCGCTGGCGAAGCGTTCGGGCGTTCTCCGCCAGGCTGCGATCTGCTTCTGGGTGGTGGCTAATGGCTATCTCTAATGTTTCCTTTTATGGCGATGAAAGCGGATCGCACGGGGACGGTCCTTTTGTACTGTCTGGATATCTTGGACGCGACGATGTGTGGACCGAATTTGAGGACAAGTGGCAAAGTGTGCTCTCTGATGACTCAATTGGGGGAGCGCTATCGAGTATTTTCACATGCGCGAATGTCTCAAGCTGGAAGAGCAGTTTGCGCCCCCCTTCAATCGACACCGA
The DNA here is from genome assembly GCA_963725455.1 of Bryobacterales bacterium. Lineage (GTDB taxonomy): Bacteria > Acidobacteriota > Terriglobia > Bryobacterales > Bryobacteraceae > Palsa-89. The sequence continues at coordinate 32,719 of CAVRZH010000137.1, read as the reverse complement.
GCAGACCGCAAATTGAACGCCCTGATCGATGTTTTGTGCCCTTACATAAAATCAGAGCACTGCGCGAATTCACCTCCATTCTTGATTGGGATGTGTACAACCGCGCCGTTACGGGCGTGCTCCGCGAGACGTTTCATAATCCGTATATTTTCGTGCTTGGAACGATAATGACAGAGAGTGCTAGGTGGTTGAAGGATGAACTTCACCAAGACGAGTGCATCCACTTTTTCCTTGATGAACAAATGGCAAAGGTGGAAAGTACAGTTTCCGCCCAATTCGGGATAGCTAAAGAGTCAACACGCACTGGACTGGCGGGTTTGTTCGATTCGGTGACCTTCAGGGACGATCGTTACTGTTACCCTCTGCAGGCTGCCGATCTTATCGCGTGGCAACGTCACAGGAAAGAACTTAATTTATCCGTAGATTGCGGGGGACGCGCCGAGTATAGAAGACTCAACAACGCCACGCCGGCAGACGTGCACGTTCTCTTTCCATACCGAGAAGATGGCTTGCGTGTTTTCTCGGAACGGGTGGAAGCGGCTATCCGCCAAAAAGGATTACTGCAAACACAACGCGGAACCGATTGAAGGGCCAGACGCGTTCACGCGGTCCAAAGTAGGCGCAAGATCAGCATTGTATATTTCCCAGTAAGAACCCAGTCGCCGCGAAGAAACGTATGAGCGCGAGTCTGCACAGGATGATCGTCCAGGGCCCTAAACTGGGACGGGAGCGCAAAGCACGCCTAGGCGCGTCTCCGACGCTTCTCTCTTTGTTCGCTAAAACTCGAATGGTTTTTCGCCTCCTCGCGAGCGACCTGATTCCATGTCAACTGCTTGCCAACAATCCGAGAAGCGGTCAACTTGAAACGGTTGAAATCGGTCGTATTATGGACGTGGCATGCCGTTGAAGGTCCGCGAGCTGATTCGCTTGCTGGAACAGCATGGCTGGGTCGAGATGCGTTCGAAGGGAAGTCACCGGCATTTCAAGCATCCGCGGCAGGCGTTCGTGATCACGGTTCCCGGCAATCAAGGCAAGGAACTGGCAGTTGGAACACTGAACGCTATACTCAAGAAAGCAGGTCTGAAATGAACGTGAAGCGCTATCCAGTAATCATTGAGCAAACCGCCACGGGCTATTCAGCTTACTCGCCCGACGTTCCTGGATGCGCCGCGGCTGGCGATACGCCCGAAGAAACTCGCACCAACTTCCAGGAAGCATTGGCCGAGCACTTTGAAGCGATGCGTGAAATCGGGGAAGCGATTCCCGAACCCCATTCTTCAGTTGACTACGTGGAACTCGCGTCTTAGTCCCGTTGAAATCGGCTACTCACTTCCGTGCGATTTCAATGAAGTTGCCCGTCGGCTTGATCGTCGATCCTGTTTAGTCCCGAGTCGACGGTGGTTCTGCGATTTACATGATTCATTGACCAAGCGGCGCGGCGATGCCGATCGTTGCTTGTTTATTCTGCCCGGCTGTCACCATCACCTGGTATAGTCCGGTGGAGGAATCAAGCAGGGGCGCAGTCACGGTCGCTCCGTCGGCTGAAACTATCGGCACGGACGCCGAGGAAATCGAGATCGGCACTGTCTCTCCGGGAACGAATTGCAACGTCGCGGTGATCTCTCCGTTGTCCGCCAGGCTCAGCACCCGCTCGTGGCTGGCCGGCACGAACCTCGACAAATCGCCCAGGAACGCCATCCCCGATGGGCCCACGGGAGCGATCACGAAATACGAACCCTGGTTGTCCACCGGCTGCACGATCGCTTGCGAGGCGGGCTGACGCCATCCGGTTTTATCGAAGTAGTTGTAAACATAAACGGTGCCCGCGAATCCGAAATCCTGGGGCGAGAAACTCACCTGCGCCGGCGCGTTCACGTTGCGGCTAAACGCAAAGACATACTCGACCCTTGTCGCTCCAAAATCGGAATACGTTTGCGCCACCAGCGGCGGAAGAATCAGCGGTGCTTTGTTGCCCGCATTGGACGCAGTAGGGCCATTTACGCCGTAGTATTGTTCCATCGCCGTAGCTTCGACGACGAAACTGGCATCGGTCGGGACCATCGATTGATCCGGCTTCAGGATCAGCCCGTCGCTGCGTATGGCCTGGTTGATCGGAACAAATGCGCCGATCGGATCGGACAAAGCCAGCGGCCCGGCGCTCAACACCGCCAGCAACAAGTTGCGCTCTTCCGTCGTATGGAAATTGTCCACTGTGGGCCATACGCTGCCCGCGTTGAGCACGATGGAGCCATACATCTCGGCATCCCAGTGGCTCCAGCCAAAACGGTCGCCACTGACACGCACCGTGTGGACGTGCTCATTTCTGATGGCCTCCAGCAAGTGGCGCGCCAGCGGCATACAAAACTGCACGTCGATTCCCTGCCCCGCCATCGCGGTCTCCATGGCATTCAGGAACTTTTCATCGCCAAACGTATTGGCCGCACGCGCGTTGCTGGACAGCCAGTCCTGCTCGAAAATCACCATGCCGCTTTGCTTCAAAGCCCGCGCAATGCGCGCCCAGATACCGGGATCAACTACTACGTTGCCCGAAACCGGATTCGCCACCAGCACGTTCCCGGCATCATTCAGGATCGGCAGGCGATAGGGACTGCAAGTATCCACCCACCGTCCGTGGGCCATCCCCGCGCCCAGGTTCTGAACAAATCCGTCCTCCCAATCGCTGCCGTCGAGCGGCAGGAAAAGCGATGGGTCCGTCACGTACTTCCACACGCCGCCGTCGCCGTCCTTCCACGACGCAAACGAGGGATCGCCAGACGCGTTGCAGTTGCCGCCCTTCAGATACCACCAGCTATCAAAATGAGTCACGCCGATCGCGATGCCCACGGCTTTGGCCGAATCGATGGCCGCTCGCAGCGTGCCTTCATAGCCGAGCGTTGGATTGAAATTGTAATAGTAAGTGGCTCCCGAATCAGTGGAAAGCATCGGCATGATCAAGCTGAGATCCGATTGATTGCCCGTGATCGGCCTGCCAAAAATGTTCCTGAGCGTCCAGCCCCAAGTACTGAACGTTTTGCCGATGCCTTGTCCGAATGTGATCAGGTGGCTGTAGACGTCGCCCGCGGGCAACTGAGGATTGCTCGCGTCAATCTCCAGCGCAATGAGACCCTTGGTGCTCCCATCATTCACCCATACTTGCCGTTCCGAGACGGGCCGCGCGGCCGCTGACAGGATGGATGCGTTGAATTGATCGTCGAAGAAAACCCAGGGGCTGTCGGTGTCCATCCAACCTACCAGACCAAAGGCCCGGTTCCAGCCGGCGTTCGAAAAATGATGCGGAGTGATCGGAAATTGATGGAGCACCGCGTACGGCCGCTGGTTCGGAACCGTTGCCAGAGGGCTAAAAGAAATGCTGGCCGAAGGAGACGAACGATACGCACGAACCTGCATGCTCCAGGGATTTCCTTCCGGGTCCGCATAATTGACCGTGAATTGGTCGAAGGGCCCATTGGTCGAGACTGCGTTGTTGTCGGACCCGCTCCCTGGGCCTGCGATGTGAGTCACGTGCCCCGGAATGCTCCCCGAATAAGTCCAGGCGGGATCACCACAACTGACGGTGAACGCGCCCGCGCTTGTGACGCCAATCGTTACACCGCTTGGCTCGCTGATGCTTTGCCCCGTCGCCGCAGCGCCCAGAAGCATCGCGATGGCTATCAGTGTGGCAGTGCGTCTCATGCCTTAACTCTTCGGTAGTGACAGCGGTCCCGTGAGGCTCACAGGCACGTATTATTGACGCCAGATTGTATGATTAGTGACGTGACTATCCCGGAAGTGGTTGCCCAATACGAAGACCGGATATTCGAATTGCAAGCAGCCATCGCCCAACTTCGATTGCCTTATCTGTTCGCCGTGGCGGCCCTGGTCACGGCCATCGCGCTGGTTGTCGCGCTCGGCATCTACGCCATTCGAGGTCAGGCTTCTTTTTGGTGGCTCTCACTTCCAACCGCGGGCGCCCTTGCCTCGGCGCGGCGCGTGAAGATAACTCGCCGGTCTGAATCCCGCTTATGGCGGTTGAAACGTTTTTACGATCGGGCCATCGATCGCGTGAACGGCAACTGGGCTCGCTCCGGATTCACGGGAGAGGAATTCAGCGATCCGGGCCACGTCTATGCAGCGGATTTGAATGTCGTCGGCGAAGGGTCTCTGTTTGAATTGCTTTGCATTGCCCGAACTTCGCTGGGCCGGCGCGGGCTGGCGGATTATCTGCTGCAATCTCCCTCTCTGGATGAGAGCGTGCTGCGCCAGGAGGCCGTCCGTGAACTCCGCCCGAGAACCGACTTCCGCGAAAAAGTGGCGACGCTTGGGGAATTCGAGTTTCTCGAAACGCGCCACAACACTTTCGAGGACTGGTTGAATTCTCCAGGGCTTTCCTTCCCCGGCTTCTTGCCGGCCATCGCCGCAATTACGTCTGCCTTGTTGGCCGCGATGGTAGTGGCCGGGCTGCTGGGCGTGCTTCCCTGGATGGAGGTCGCAAGATGGGCGGCCCCGCTCATCGCCTTTCACATCGCGGTTGGCCTGGTCTTCCGTGGGCGGGTGAATCGCATGACCGAGTGGCTGCGCTCAGTCTCCCTGGAAACGCGCGTGTTGCGCGAAGGGCTGCAACTGCTGGAGCCGGAGCGGTTCGCGTCGGCGAAGCTCCGTCAAATCTCGGGACAACTCCAGACCGGCTCCCGGTCCATCCGCAAGCTGGAACGGCTGCTGGATCTGGTCGATCAGCGCGACAAGGACTGGTTCGCCGGCCCGTCGCGCTTGTTGCTGGCCGGCACGCAGTTGTATATGGCAATCGAGCGCTGGCGGCAAAAGCATGGTCAGTCGCTCCGATTGTGGCTGGCGGCCTGGGCTGAATTTGAGGCGCTGAATGCGCTGGCGGCCTACGGCTACGAAAATCCGGAAAACACCTTCCCTGAGTTGGCCGATGGGTCGGGCTGTTTTCAGGCGCGGGATCTTGGCCATCCGCTGTTGCCGCACGATTCCTGCGTCACCAACGATGTCGAGCTTGCGACCTCGGAATCTCCGTTTTACATCGTCAGCGGCTCCAATATGTCCGGAAAAAGCACACTGCTCCGAGCCATTGGATTGAACGCCGTGCTCGCTTTCGCCGGCGCTCCCGTCCGCGCCCCCGCCCTTCGCTTGTCCGGCCTTTCGATTTATGCTTCGCTCTCCATCGTGGCTTCCCTGCTGAACGGAAAGTCCAAGTTCCTGGCGGAGGTGGACCGGTTGCGCCAGGCCATCGAGTGCGCGGTTCCCGACCGGCCCGTTTTGTTTCTCGTGGACGAAATCTTCGGAGGAACCAATTCGCGCGACCGGCGCATTGCGGCTGAAGCGATCGTGCGCACTCTCATCCAGCGCGGCGCCATCGGAGCCTTGTCGACGCATGACCTGGCACTCACTGAAATCGCTGCCGCAGATGGCATGAACGGCGTCAACGTCCACATGGGCTCGCGCGACCAGGCCGATCCGATGGATTTCGATTACCGCCTGAAGCCCGGCGTCACCACGGAGACCAACGCACTGGCCATCGCCCGGATGGCGGGAGTGCCAGTTTAGCGAAAGCCCGGTGATTTGGGTGAGGTGAGTGGAATCAGATGAGTTGCATAAGAATTGACAAATGGCTGTGGGCCGCCCGATTTTTCAAGTCGCGGTCGCTCGCCTCACGCGCCTGCGAGCTCGGCAGAGTGGAAGCAGATGGGCAACATGTCAAACCCTCGCGCGAGATCCGAGTGGGCGACCTCTTACGAGTGAAGAACGACAGCGGCGAATTTGAGATTGAGGTGCTGCTATTGAGTGAAATGCGCGGACCCGCCACCGTTGCGCAGACGCTCTACCGCGAAACGGAAGCCAGCCGCGAATCGCGTTTGAAACTGGCCCAGGAACGGAAAGCCATGCCGCGCTACGAGACGGCAACCGAAGGAAGACCCTCCAAGCGCGATCGCCGCGAGATCAACCGTCTGCGCGGCCGGGCCTAACGGGGTCCGATTCACCGAAACACGCCGGAGATTCGCATCGAAGACGGCCTATGGGTGGGCGCGTCGGAAGCCCCCAGCACCTTCAAGATCTACGCCGTCGATCCGGAATCCAACCAGGTTGGCTTCTATGGCGTGATGAAGGAAAATAACCGGCCGCTGATCATCGCACTGCGTCTGAAAGTTATCGATGGCGAGATCACAGAAATCGAGCACGTGCTGGCGCGCAATCTCCGCGCCGACCGGATGCAGAACCTGATGACGCCGCGCTCGGCGTTGCTGGACGATGTGCCGCCGGCCGAGCGCACTTCGCGGGAAGACATGATCAACGCGGCAAATTCCTACTTCGAAGCCATCGAGCATGGCAACGGAGAACTGGCTCCCTTCGCCGAGGATTGCGAGCGTCACGAGAACGGCGGCCAAACCACTCACAATGCGACGCCCGTACCGTGGCCCGTTCCTATGGGATCAAAAGCAGACGACCACGCAATGGCGGTGCTCGGACCCTTAACCTGCACGGCGCAAGTGAACAGCCAGATTCTGAGTTTCATCACACGCCTGTGGCCGCGCCGCCTGGGGCTGGTGGACGAACAAAAGGGATTAGTCTACGCGTTTCCGATGTTCCAGCATCGCGGCGCTGTCCACGATATCCAGATCAAAGGCGTCCCAGGAGTGGACGTGGTGCATATGAATGGCGGGACGTCGAATTTGCAGGCAGGCGAGATCTTCAAAATTCGTGGCGGCAAGATTCACGAGATTGAAGCCATGGGCGTCAGTCTGCCGTATGGGACGAAAAGCCCTTGGGAGTAGCGACCAACTCAATCACTTTGGCCGCGAAGAACTCGGGTGCGTCGAGCATCGCGCCATGACCCTGCCCTTCCAGAACAACCATGCGGCAACCCGGAATGGCATCGCACACGTAAAGCGCGGCGTCGCGCAGCATACCGAGTGTCTCGCTGCCGAGCAGGACCGTGGTAGGCGTCTTCCAACTGGCGAGCCCCTCTGCGGAAGGGCGATAAGCATTGACAGCGCGGGACTCGCGCGGCAGCGTGGGAGCAATCTGCAGCACAATCGGCCAAATGGGCGAGGACGCCATCATCGCGATACGATCGGCCGGCACTCCGATCTGATCGCGCAGAAAGCTCACGACAATCTGCTCGCGATCCCCAACTGCGAGCGCCCGATCCATATTGGCAAGGGCATCACCGCCGGCGTCTTGAAACGTGATTGGCGGCTCATAAAGGATCAAGTGAGACACGGCTTTCAATTGATCCAAAGCTTCCAGCGCGGCTCGCGCGCCATAAGAATGCGAAAGTACGATCACCGGGCCGCCGATAGCGTCGACCACCGCCGCGATGTCATTGGCTTCGTTCTGAATCGAATATTGCACGGCGTCGCCCGACGGCGCGCGCCCGCGCCGGTCCATGGCGTAAACCGTAAAGTGCCCGGCCAGCTTCGGCAGAACAGCTCCCCAGGAGAGCGTGCCATTCAAAAGCGCGCCGTGGATGAGCAGCAGCGCCGACCCTGCGCCAGCTTTTTGGACGGATATCGGGACTCCATCGTTGGAGGGCACTGTGAAGCGTTCGGTGGTCATCAGAACTCCAGCCGGTCTTTCTTCGATTCGATTTTCACTGCGTCCACGCCAGGCACCTTTTTCAGATCGTCGATCGTTTTGAAATTACCATTGGCTTGCCGATAGCTGACGATCGCCTCCGATTCTTTAGCCGTTAACTGCAGCCCGGTAACCAGATCCTTCGCCGATGCTTTATTCACGTTGATCTTGACGATCGGAAAATTCTTGGCCAGATAATTGACGATCGTGTCGACATCGGAATCCGGCACATCGGTCACCTCCTGCAGCATCTCGGTCACTTTCGCCTGCCACCATTGTTTGGTGCCCTGCTGTCCGATCACCGCGGTGGGCGAGTGGCACATGCTGCAGACCATCTGGAATGTTTCTTTGCCCGCACCGTCCGGCAAACCTTGAGCGCACGCGCCCACGGCGACGAAACAGAGCACGAATCCCGAAAGCTTTAGGTCCACAGTTTGGGGATCAACGCTCCGGCGGTTCCGGTGGGCCGCTCGGCGCGGCCGTTGTGCATATATGTAGTGCGCAGATGGTCCAGGCCCAATAGATAAAGGATGGAGGCGTGAATGTCGTGAACGTGATGCGGCTCGTCCACGGCGCGCAGCCCGATCTCATCCGTGGTCCCGATGGCCTGGCCGCCCTTCACGCCGCCGCCCGCCATCCAGATGGTGAATCCCCACGGATTGTGATCGCGCCCGGCCTTCTCATCGTTCGGATTGCCTTGCACGAACGGGGTGCGCCCGAACTCCCCGCCCCAAACTACCAGCGTGTCCTTTAACATGCCGCGCGCCTTCAAATCCGTGAGCAAGCCAGCTACCGGCTTGTCGGACGATTTGCAATTCTCGGTGTGATTGGCCTCTAAGCTGGCGTGGGCGTCCCAGCGCGAGCCTGAGCCGCTATAGCATTCCACGAATCGAACGCCGCGCTCCACTAATCTACGGGCGAGCAGCAGATTGGTTCCATACACGGACGTAGCCGGATCGTCCAATCCGTATAACTTCTTCGTGGCCTCCGACTCGGAGCTGAGGTCCACCGCGTCCGGCGCCGCCGATTGCATGCGATAGGCTAGCTCATAAGAGCGCGCGCGGGCATCTAGTTCGGTGTCGTCTTGCTTGTCGCGGTCAAACCGATCGTTGATAGACCGAAGAAACTCGAGTTTGTTGCGCTCTTGGGCGTCCGTCATGCCGGTGGGCGGCTTCAGGTTCAAGATGGGCGTGTCGCCCTTGCGGAACAGCGTACCTTGATACGTTGCGGGCAGAAAGCCGGAGCTGTAATTCTGGACGCCGCCCAAAATCTCCTTGTCGTCCTGCATGACGACGAAGGTGGGCAAGTTCTGATTGGCGCTGCCTAAGCCATACGTGACCCAGGCGCCCATGGAGGGACGGCCCGCCAAAATCTCGCCCGTGTTCATCTGGCAAACCGCGCCCACATGATTGACGCCGTCGGCGTGGCATGAGCGCAGCACGGCGATCTCATCCATGTGTTCCGCAATATTCGGCAACCAGTCGGAAACCCACAGGCCGCTCTCGCCATACTGCTTGAAGGTGTGGCGCGTGGGATAAAGTCCGTTATGGGTGGTTCCAAACGCGCTTTGCAAAGTTTCCGGATGATAGGACGGAGGCACGGGCTGGCCGGAATATTTCGACAGCGCGGGCTTGGGATCGAAAAGATCCACATGGCTGGGCGCGCCCTCCATGAAGCACCAGATGATGGACTTCGCGCGCGGGGGGATGTGCGGTTTCTTGGGAGCCAGAGGATCAAGCGCCGCGGCAGCTTTGGCATCCTGATCGAGCATCGCCGCCAGCGCGATGGAAGCTAGGCCACTGCCGGCCTGGGTGAAGAATTGCCTCCGATTGGTCACGTTCCAATGATGCTGGAGCTTGTCTAACATGCCTTCCTCACAAAGAAGCTGCCCTCAATTGATATATAGAAATTCGTTGGAATCCATCAGCATATGGCACAGGTCCACAAAAGCTGCGGCGCGCGCCTGATCGGTTCCCTGCGGCAAATTGGCGGGTAAAGGCGGCTTGGCGTTGCTCGCGAGGCGAGCCAGCATGACGGGCGTCTGCTTCGCCAGGAAATCCTCGGCCATCTTCTGCTCTTCGGCACTGGCGCCGCGCCCATAGGCCAAGCGAAATGCCCGATCCACCTGCGCCGCTGGCGCGAGTCCGCTGTCATTGAACACGCGACCGGCCATCGACCGCGCCCAATCCAACACCAGCTCATTGTTCAAAAGATCCAGCGACTGCGGCGGTGTAACTGTATTCTTGCGATAATCGCAGCTCTCAAACGTGTTTGCGGCGTCGAACTCCTGCAGCAGCGGATAAGGCAGGTTGCGGCGAACGAAAATGTAGACACTGCGGCGGTCACTCTGCGCGGGATCCTTCTCGGTTCTCCAGCCGCCCGCCACGGCAGTCGCGGAAAGCTCCGAGATCAGTCCCGGAGGAACCGGCGGATATACGCCCGGCCCACCCATCTGCGGATTTAATAATCCGCTGGTGGCCAGCATGGAATCGCGAATGGCCTCGGCTTCCATGCGATGACGCGGATAGCGCCACAACAGCTTGTTGTCGGGATCGGCTTCGGCGATCTTCGCGTCATAGTCCGAGGCCTCCTGATACGCGTTCGACAGCAGAATCAGGCGATGCAGCTTCTTCATGCTCCAGCCGTTCTCGACAAAATAGCTGGCGAGATAATCCAGCAATTCCGGATGCGTGGGACGCGAGCCCATCACTCCCAGATCGCCCGGAGTCGCAACGATTCCGCGCCCAAAATGATAATGCCAGATGCGATTCACCATCACACGCGCGGGCAGCGGATTGGCAGGATCGGTGAGCCACTCAGCCAGCGCGCTGCGGCGGCCGGTGGAATTCAAATTGGGAAGAGGGGTGATCTTCGCGTCGCTTGGATCGAGAATCGAAAGGAATCCAGGCTGAACTTCATCGCCTGGAGCCAGGCGGCTGCCGCCGTGCAATATGTAGGTGGGCGGCGCGGTGGCGCTCAGATCCTTCATGAACTGGCCTTGGGGCAACGGCGCGGGCTTAATGGAATCAAACGAGGCCAACTGCGTCCTCAGCTCGGCATAGCGTTTCGCGTCGTCGCCTCGCAGCGCTTTCACGGGATCGCCCAGGCCACCGAAGCGAGTTTCGGCGATGTGATAAACCTGCTGTTCCAAAGGCGTGCGCTCCGCCGCGGGTTTCGCGATTACGGCTTGCACCTCATCCGTCATCACCGTGGCCGAATGTTTCTTGCGCGATTCCAGAATCGGTTCCATGATCTTGGCCATCTCATCGCGAATGTCTTTGGTCTTCTGGTCCCACACGGCGTATTGCTCGTCATATTTGTGCTTGGCTTCCGGATCCGCCAGCGGCAGCGGACCATCGCCGAATGCAGTGTTCGCAAAGAAAGCCTGCAGGCGATAGTAGTCCTTCGTCAGGATGGGATCGAACTTGTGATCGTGACAGCGCGCGCAGCCGAATGTCATGCCGAGGAAAGCCACGCCGGTGACCGTGGTCATGTCATCCAGGGTCTGGTGGCGGCGCTCAAACAGATCGGGCGCGTTGGTTTCGTCGATCCAATGGCGATTGAAACCCATCGCGATCAGCGCTTCCTGATTGCCCGGGTATAGTTCATCCCCAGCGATCTGTTCCTTCACGAATCGATCGTACGGCTTGTCCTGGTTGAACGCGTTAATTACATAATCGCGATAGCGCCAGACGTTGGGCCGCGTCTCATCCGCCTTGAATCCGTTGCTATCGGCGTAACGCGCCACGTCCAGCCAATGCCGGCCCCAACGTTCGCCGTACGCGGGCGAGGCCAACAGCCGGTCCACCACCCTTTCCCACGCATTGGGCGACTTGTCGCTCAGGAATTGCTGGATTTCCTCCTGGGTGGGAGGGATGCCGGTCATGTCGATGGTGACGCGCCGCAGCAGCGTCAATTTGTCGGCGCGGGGATTGGGCTGGAGGTTTTTCGCTTCCAGCTTGGCCAGGATGAATGCGTCAATCGGAGTCTTGACCCAGGCCTTGTCCTTAACGGCGGGAACCGGCGATTTCTTCACCGGCTGGAAGGCCCAGTAGCTTTTTTGCGCGGGCGTAAAGACGCGCGGCGCCTCGGCTGACCACAAAAGGCGCGACGGCAGAGCCAGCCCTAGCGTAAAAACCAGGACCGCAGACACGTGGCGCATCCAGACCTCCGCCTAGTATGTATATCATTTTGAAGGCTCAGATGGAAGCCACTGAAGGTCACGCCGACAGAGATTTGGGGTTGGGGATTGGGTGCAGCCGAAGAGCGCGGAGCGTTGGATCAGATGATTAGATAATGAGGTGTGACACACCTCGCCCTGCTTCGCGGAATCAATGTCGGGGGCAAGAATTCGCTGCCGATGAAGGACCTGGCCCGGATGTTCGCGGATGCCGGGTGCACGGACGCGCGCACTTATATTCAAAGCGGCAACGTGATTTTCCAGGCGCCACGGAACGCGGCGGGGATCGCGGACAAGATCACGGCAGCTATCGAGAAACGTTTCGGCTTTCGGATCCCGGTAATTCTCCGCACGTCCGAGCAGTTGCTTCAGACCATCCGCGACAATCCGTTTCTTGCGCGTGGAGTGGAAGCGAAATGGCTGCATGTCTACTTCCTGGCTGGTCCGCCCAAAGCCGGAGCAATCGCGTCGCTCGATCCCTCCCGCTCCGCCCCCGACGCCTTTCATGTTCTGGGGCAGGAAATCTATTTGCATCTCCCCAACGGCATGGCGCGCTCCAAATTGACCAACGCGTACTTCGACTCGAAACTTTCCACCACCTGCACCGCGAGAAACTGGGCGACGGTATTGAAGCTCTCTGAGATGCTGTAAACTCTCGGCGTAGGACGCACCCCGCCGTGGTTAGCTGAGCGAGAACAGGCGAGCGGCGTTTTCCTTCAGGATCAGGGGACGCACTTCGTCGCGAATGGCGATGGCCGCGAAATCGGCCATCCAGCGATCCGGGGTGATCAGCGGATAGTCCGATCCGAACAGCATCTTCTTCTTGAGCAGAGTATTCGCGTATTGAATCAGGATGGGCGAAAAATACTTGGGCGACCAGCCCGATAAATCAATATAGACTTGCGGCTTGTGCAGGCAAACCGATATGGCTTCGTCCTGCCACGGGAACGACGGGTGCGCCATGATGATCGGCATGTCCGGGAAATCCACCGCAACGTCGTCGATATCCATGGGATTGCCGTACTTCAACCGCACTCCGCCACCGCCCGGCATGCCGGTGCCGATGCCACTGTGGCCGGTGTGGAAGATCACCGGCAACTTGGCTTCCGCAATCACTTCATAGAACGGGTACGCGGCTTTGTCGTTCGGGTGAAATTGTTGCAACGGAGGATGCAGCTTAAATCCGCGAATGCCGCCGGTCGCGATCAGCCGGCGCGCTTCCTTTACTGCGTCCGCGCCGCGCATGGGGTCGACGCTGGCGAAAGCCATCACAATGTCGCTGTTCTCGGCCGCGAACGCCGCCACTTCATCGTTGGGAACCTGCGGCCGTCCAGTGAGCCGCTCATCCACCGAAAAAACCACGCACCCAATGTTGCGCGATCGATAGTACTCGGCTAATTCCTTGCGTCCGTAACTGACTCCGGAGTTTCCGAAATACTTGCGCGCGGCTTCTTCCGCGGCGTTGCCGGTCGGTTCCGGCTCAATGTGCACATGCGTGTCGATAGCTATGAGTTGATCTAGTTTCATTCTCTTTTAGATTACGCCTGATGCTTACACCGAGATGACGCGAGCCGAAGGTTCATCCGCATACAACTCCTCCACCAGCGCGGCGCGATTCGTCAGCACCGCGCGCTGATTGAATGAGCCTTTATCGGTTACCTCATGCTTGTCGATAGAAGGCGGCTCTTCCATCAGCATTGCTCGCACCACGCGATTAGAGCTGCCGGTGCCGGACTTAGCGAGCTCCTGAAGCAGCCGGATGAACTTCGCGCGCACCCGCTCGCTGCGCACCACTTCAGCATCCGTCCCACCCACCACCAAAACCCGGCATGCCTCCACGTTCGGAAAGATCAACGCTGCCACATATGGGCCGTCGTGGCCGGCGAAAACAATATCGCGCAGATAAGGCGCGCAATGCGCGAGGATCTTCGCGCGCAAGGGGCCCACGCTAACCCAGGTGCCGGTGGCCAGCTTGAAATCCTCCGCGATGCGCCCGTCGAAAATAAATCCTTTGCCGGGATCGCTGGGATCCACGAATTGCAGCGCGTCACCCAGGCAATAGAAGCCGTCCTCATCGAAGACAGCTCGCGTCAAATCCGGCTGGCGCCAATAACCAGGCGTGATGCTGGGACTGCGCAGGCGCGCTTCCGTCTTCTCGCCCGCCTTCACCAGCTTCAATTCCACGCCCGGCGCGGGCAACCCAACGTGCCCGGCACGATCTTCCTCCCAATAAGGGAACATCGCGGCTGGGCCGGTTTCGGTGGATCCCAGGCCGGTGAACATCAGGATTCGCTCGCCGCAGGATTCCACCGCCAGCTCCTGCAATTCATCCCACACCGGTTGCGAGAGCCCGGCCCCCGCATAATACATCAGCCGCAGCCGCTGAAAGAACCGGTCGCGAAATTCGCGCCGCTCGCGGAGAAATGGCAGGACCATTTCGAAACCGCGCGGTACATTCAGAAAGATGCTGGGTCGAACGTCGTCGAGGTTGCGAATGGTGGCTTCGATGGCTCCTGCTACCGGGCGGCCATCGTCAATGTAGTAAGATCCGCCGTTGTATAGCACCAATCCGAAATCGTGGTTGCCCGCGAAGGTGTGATTCCAGGGCAGCCAATCACATAAGACGGGCGGATCGTCCACGACGAAGGGCAGCATGCTGCGAACGATTTCCTGGTTGCTGCACAGCATGCGCTGCGTATTGATGACGCCCTTGGGCGTGCCCGTCGATCCGGAGGTAAAGAGAAACTTCGCGATAGTGTCCGGGCCGACGGCGGCATGTGCGCGATCGACGGCTGAGGATGCCGCGGTGGCTTCGAATACGGAGAACGGCGTGGAGTGCAGTCCGCCTGGATCGCCGCTGATCACGACCTCGGCGTCACGCGGAAGCATAGCTGCCAGCGCCTTGCGAAACGGCGCGCCTGCGGAAACGAACACCAGTCCCGGTGTCAAAATGTCGAAGATCAGGCGCAGCTTCCCGAAGTCGGAGGAAACCAGCGAATAGGCCGGCGATATCGGCGCAAAAGGAATGCCCGCATACATGGCGCCCAGCGCCAGAGCGGCGTGTTCAAGATCGTTGCCGGAGAGAATCGCAATGGGGCGATCGGCCGATAGAGGCCGCTCGAGCAGCGCTTGCGCCACGTTTCGAGCCGACGCGCGCATCTGCGCGTAGGTGGCCGTCCGCCATGCTCCATGAGGATCCCGTTCCGCAAGAAACACGCGGTCCGGAGCGTTCACGGCCCAATAATCCAAGCGCTCCGTCAGCTTATCGGGATAAGGGCCGAGCGGATGTTTCGGACGCACTGCCAGCCCGCCGTCGGAAGTGTGCCATGTCTCCACGCCGGAAGGAGGAAAGTTCACTCGTCGTACGGGGGCGGAGAGATATTTCTTGCCAATCGATGCGGTCGTCATCTACACCAGCGCCGGAGCGTGTTCCCGCGCCGTATCATACTCGGCGAATGTCTCGCCCTGATCCGCCAGCTTATTCAGCAACGGCGCAGGCTCCCAGAATTCGCCATGCTGCGTGTGGAACTGGGCGATCCGGTCGCGCACCTTTTTCAAGCCCACCGTATCGGCGTACCACATCGGGCCACCGCGATAGGCTGGAAACCCATAGCCGGTGAGATAAATTACGTCGATGTCAGCGGCGCGCAACGCATAGCCTTCTTCCAGGATTTTTGCGCCCTCATTGATCATGATGTACAGGCAGCGCTCGATGATCTCCTCGTCCGAAATATGCCGGCGTGCGATCCCGCCTTCCTGCGCGGTCTTCTCGATAAGCGCGTGCACTTCGGGATCCGGCGCCGGCTTGCGATCTTCTCCATAGCGATACCATCCCGAGCCGGTTTTCTGCCCCAGCCGCCCCATGTGAAACAATTTATCGAGCACCAGCGGCTTGCGATCGCCGGGCTTCTGCAAGTGTTTGGATTCCTGCAGCACGTGCCATTGCACATCGATGCCGCCCATGTCGTCGACGGCGAATATGCCCATCGCCATCCCGAAATTAGTGAGCGCGCGATCCACCTGCTCCGGCGTCGCGCCTTCTTCCACCAGGAATTGAGCCTCGCGCATGTAAGGCAGCATCATGCGATTCCCGACAAAACCCCGGCAGTTTCCCACCACCACGCCCACCTTGCCCAGCTTCTTCGAAAGAGCCAAAGCCGTGGCCACCACTTCCTTGCTGGCCGCCTTGCCGCGGACAATTTCCAACAACCGCATCACGTGTGCGGGACTGAAGAAATGCAGTCCGATAACCATGCCGGGCCGCGCGGTCGCCGAGGCAATCTCATCGATATCCAGGGTTGAGGTATTGGTCGCCAGCACGCAATCCGGCTTCGCGATCTTATCGATCTCAGCGAATATCCGCTTCTTCAGGTCCATCTTCTCCACTGCGGCTTCAAGAATCAGATCCGCCTGATCGAAGCCATCGTAGCCGAGCTGCGGGTGAATCAGGGCCATCCGCTGCTCCATCACTTCTTGCGTGAAGCGGCCCTTCTTGACTGAACTCTCGTAGTTCTTACGGATCGTCGCGATGCCCTTGTCCAGCGCGCCTTGCTCCACGTCTTTGAGCAACACGGATAATCCTGCATTGGCGCAGGCCATCGCGATGCCGCCGCCCATGGTCCCGGCGCCGATGATTGCGATCTTCCGAATGCTGTAGACCGCAGTGTCCTTGGGAATATCGGGGATTTTCGAAACCGCGCGCTCCGAGAAGAACGCGTGAATCAGAGCGCGAGCTTGATCAGAAGCGATGCACTCCTCAAAGATTTCGCGTTCCCTCTGGCAACCCTCGTCAAACGGCAGGTTAACGGCCGCTTCGATGGCGTCCACCACTTTGAGCGGCGCCAGCATGTTGCGCCGCGTCTTGCGCGCCTGATCGCGCCCGGCGACGAAAATCGACGCGTCCACGAATTCCGATCCCAACTTGTCGCTCAACTCGCGCGTCTTGCGCGGCGTGCCGCCGTGATCAGCGATTTCCCGAGCGAACGCCATGGCGCCGGTGAGCAGATCGCCTTCAATCACACGGTCGATCAAACCGAGCTTCAACGCCTCCGGCGCGCGAATCGGTTTGCCGGAAACGCACAGATCCACGGCCGCCGCTACACCAACCAGGCGCGGCAAACGCTGCGTTCCTTCGGCACCTGGAATGATTCCGAGATTCACTTCCGGCTGGCCAATCTGCGCATCGGCAACTGCCACGCGATAGTGCCCAGCCATCGCGACTTCGTTGCCGCCGCCCAGTGCGGTGCCATGAATGGCCATCACTACCGGCTTGCTGGAGTCCTCAATGCGCGCCAGGATGTCGTGGAACTTGGGCGGACCGCTTCCCCGCCCTGACGCAGCCAGCTCCAACTCCTTAATGTCGGCTCCGGCGATGAACGTTCTTCCGCCGCCGATAATGACGATGGCGCGGGCCGCGGGATCTTTCTCCGCCCCGTCCAGAGCCGCCACCAGCCCTTCGGGAACTCCCGGGCTCAGCGCATTTACGGGTGGATTGTTGATGGTGATGACGGCGACGCCATCCTGGGTCGTCAGGTTTACGAGTTGGTCCATAGTTATACCGGCTCCCTCACGGTCGCGGCGCAATGCCGGAGCCGCGCGGGCTAGCAAGCGGATTTTATCACGCTACACTGCGGCGGGGATGCGGATCAGCGACGCGCCCGGCACACCGCTCAGGATACTGGCATCGGAGAGAGCGAATTCGACGTTGCGCCGGGTCATGCGGGAGTGTTCGCGAGCCAGGGATTCGGCGCGAGTTCCGTGCCTCTGCTCAATTGCCTCCACGATGCAGCGGTGGTGCTCGTGAGAAATGGCGAACACCTGCGGCGCGCGTGGCAGCTTCGCGCGAACGTACACCAGCGCGCTAGGCGACGCAAACGGGACCGCGTTCACCTGATCCAACGTCCGCCGCAGCATGGAACTTTTGGAAAGCCTGACAATTTCCGAGTGAAAGGCCTCATTGAGATCCAGATAGCGCGCGTAAGAATCGATATCGGGCTGCAGAAATTTATCCGGATCGTCATTCGACGCGATCATTGCATCCATTGCATCCCGATATTCCCGCAATTGGATGAGCTCGCTGTCGTTCTCTAAACGCTCCGCGGCCAGGCGAGCAGCCGCGCCTTCCAGCACTCCGCGCGTTTCGATCGCATCCCAAACGTCTTCGATGGTGAATGCGCGCACCACAAAGCCGCCCGTCGGCGACGCTTCCAGCAAGCCTTCGTGCGCCAGCCGATCCAGCGCCAAGCGGATCGGTGTCCGCGATACGCCCAAGCGCGCTACCAGCGGGAGTTCCGACAGCCGTTCTCCAGGCCGGAAATCGCCGCGCAACAACATTCCGCGAAGGTTCAGAAGCGTGCGCCCCGTTTGCGAAGCTTCTGAAGCGGTGGTTTTGGACTTACTTTCGATACTTTGCACTACCCAAATCCTCCTGGCCGATCTGATATGGCACCATGTTACCACCCAGCCAATATTGCATGCAAAAATTGGACGGCGGGATTTTAGAGGAGGTTGCGGAGAGATTTGCCCCGAAGCCTATCGATTCGCCGGCTTGCTATTGCGGGCCAGATACGCGGCCAGCGCGTCCAAATCGGCATCGCTGATTTCCGTCTTCCGGAAGAACGGCATGATCGACACGCCGTGGCGCACAAATGTTTTGGTCACCGGCGGAATCAAGTCCGTGCGCTCGCTTAGCAGCGCGGGTTTCGCGCCCTTGTATTTCGTCTGCAATGCGACTGTGCCGGGCAATCCCGGACCATGGCAGGTGGCGCACCAATAATCGAATACCTTCTGACCCTTTTGAACAGTCCCCTCGTCGGCGCCGAAGGCGGACCCTGCTAATGCGAGACAGGCCAATAGGAACCAAACCGGCATGCAGCGCTTCATGCCTTGGTCCCCCGCAGGTGTTTGGGCCAAATCCCGTAGCGGCCAGCCGAGATGATCCCGTTGGGATCCACGGCATCCTTCACCGTTTCGTGAAAGCGCAGGAGCGCATGATCGTTGAAGGAATACGTCGCCATCACGTCGTCCTGATACGCCGGTGCCGTTCGATATTCGCCCCATCCGTGTTCCGCCGCTACCCGAACCACTTGCTTGAATGTCTCGCGATTCTTTTTGTTGGTTGCGATATCGTGCGTGATCGGGAAGCCAAAAAGGAAAATGAAGGATCGCGTCCAATAGGTAGACGGCAGGCTGAAGGAAAGCAGAGGCAAGCCAAAATCCTTGGCGGCCTGAGAGAATACCCGGTTGGCTTCCAGGATGGCCTCGCCAGTTCTGGGAATGATGGGCGAGAACCAGATGTGGCCGTTGGTGGGAGTTGGATTATACGGCGATCGGGCGCCAATGGAAAACATCTCCAGGCTGGGGATGCCGAACTCCGGCTTGTGGACCTTGTTGAATTGCTCCGGCGTCAGCGGCAGCTTGTAGAACTCATCGTCGGCGAACTTGGCGCCGGGAATCGCCGAAAACTTCTCCTGCGCATATTCCCACTGCGCTCGGATGGCCTTCTCCGGGCCGTAGAATTTGACTGTGCAATTCCAAAACGGAACCCCTTTGTCCTCGGCATATTTATGCAATTCAGCGGATTGCACGCCGCCTCTCTCCAGCATCGCGGTCACCTCGGGCGCGCGCGGCGGCATCATGAAGCCGCCTAAAATCGGGCTCCCCAGATTCGGCATGCCGTTTGAGATGCCGGAATTCTCGAGAAACGTCAGCGTATCCACCAGCGGGATCAGATCGTCGTACTTGGGCACGGTAACGGTCCCAGTGAGATAAGCATCTGGCTGCGGCATGAGCCAGAACCCCATCTTGGTGACCACGCCGAAGTTCGATTGCGAAAACATGCCGTCGATCCAGGGCCCAAAGCCGAACTTATATTGCTGCCAGGTCTGCGCCGCCGGCATTGCGCCCATTCCAGTCCGCAGCAGGTCGCCATTGGCCAGCACCACTTCCATCCCGCAGTGCGAATCGAAGTGCACGCGAAATTCGGAGCGCAAATATCCGCCGCCGTGATCGAGCGCGTTGCCAATCGGGCTGCCCCATCCCGGATCGGGAACATCCACCCAGACTTTCAACTTGCGCTCCTGGATGTAACGGTAAAGATCGAAGTAACTGACGCCAGGCTCCACCAACGCCGAATGGTTCCGTTCGTTAACATCCAGAATGCGGTTCATCCGCTTCAGATCCAGCACTACGCTGCCGGAAAGATTCGGCGCAGATCCGCCGTAGCCCAGATTTTTCCCGGTGGAGATGGGATAAACCGGGATCTTGTATTGGTTGGCGGTCTTCATCACCGCTTGCACTTCTTCCACCGTGTAGGGCGCCACGGCAGCCGATGCCACGCGCTCCTCAGGCTCGCCCCAAAACGGCGAATAGGCGTCGCGATAGAGCGCCACGTCTTCGTCGCTGGTGAAGACCCACGGCTTGCCCACCGTTTCTTCAAACTGCTTCAGAGCGTCCGAGAAATCTTTCTGATTGACGCCGGGAGGGGTCATTTATGCACGCTCCTTTGGCGCACGCTGTATTGGAGAAATGACCCAAGAGATCAGCGGATCTCCGTCGTAGGTTTCCGCCTGCTCTACACGGGAAGTTACTCGCATCCCGTGGTCCCATGCCAGGCGTTCCAGGCAGAACAGCGGACCGTGAGCCGTCAAGCCGGCAATCGGGACAGGCTGATTCTTCCACTGCGGGTCCAGATCGTGGAACCACAGGTCCGTGATGTCGCCTCGGATGGCGTGCACCGCCGCGCCGCGCGCTTTCCACTCTTCGCCGAACGCGATGCTGCACGGGAATCGCTGGTCGAAAATCACCTTGTAAAAGGACACGGGAGGCACTGTCGCTTCCGGCGCCGATCCGGCCGCCGACGCCGCCGCTACCGGCAACAATGACGCCGCGAGTCCCGCTTGGAGAAACTCTCTTCTGCTTGCCATGCTAATCTCCTCGAACAACTGCCAACCACTTATTATGGACTCCTCCTAGCCAGGCTGGCGTCCTAGGAAGTCTGACCGCGTGCGGTACGCGGCCCGCATAAGGATCGGATAAGGATTCGCGCTCTGCCCGAAATCATGTCCGAAAATGCTAGTCTGGCGCAACCGCGTGCCTTAGGATGAAACTATGGACGCCGAGCGAGAACACGCGCACGGCAGTGGCCTGGAGTCGGCTATGTACTGGCAGGCGATTCACAGCCGCGATGCGCGTTTCGACGGACGTTTTTTCGCGGGTGCGGTCACCACGCGCGTCTACTGCCGCTCCGTTTGTCCTGTTCCGTTCGCCAAGCCCGGCAACATTCAATGGTTCGCATCGGCCGCCGCCGCGGAGCGAGCCGGATTTCATCCGTGCCGCCGATGCCGCTCCGCTGCCTCTCCCGGCACTCCCGCTTGGCTGGGAACTTCGGCGGTGGTGTCGCGCGCTCTGCGCTTGATCGCCGAGGGCGCGCTCGATAGCGGTAGCACCCGGGAGCTCGCCGCGCGCGTCGGCCTGGGGCCGCGCCATTTGCGCCGCCTATTCGAAGAACACCTCGGTGCTTCACCTCTCCGCATCGCCATCACACGCCGTGTGCATTTCGCGCGCAATTTGCTCGAAGAGACTAACCTTGCCATAACCGAACTGGCCGCATGCGCGGGGTTCCGCAGCATCCGCCAGTTCAACCACGCCATGCGCGCCACCACCGGCGAATCGCCCAGCGAATTTCGCCGGCTGCGCGGCACGTCACAAGGCGCAAAGCAACCCGGCCTTCTCGTCCGGCTCGCCTATCGCCCTCCCTTCCACTGGACTGGACTCTTCGCCTTTCTGGCTTCGCGCGCCATCCCAGGAGTTGAGTCCGTCAGCTCGAACGTTTATCGGCGAACCATTCAAGCCGACGGACTGGCGGGAACACTGGAAGTTCGTCAGGATCCGGCCGGAGGCCAGCTTCTCGTAAGGATCGAATTGCCGCGCTATGAGTCGCTCATGAGCGTGGTGGAACGGGTGCGGCGGATCTTCGATCTGGCCGCGGACCCGCTGCAAATCGCCCATCAACTTTCGCGCGACTCCACGCTGCAGCCGTTATTGGCTGCCCGCCCCGGACTCCGGATTCCCGGAATTTGGGACGGTTTTGAAGCGGCCGTCCGCGCCATCCTCGGCGAGCGCCTGAACGACAAAGCTCCGAGATCCGCGTTGGTAAGGCTGGCGCGGACGTTTGGCACGCCCGTTTCCACTTCAGTTCCTGGACTCACGCATTTATTTCCTGGCCCACCAGATCTGGCCGAAGCGGATCTGGCACAAGCCGGCATTCATGGCTTTGCCGCTTCCTCCATCCGTGCGCTAGCGCAGGCAGTGCTGCGAAAAGATCTGACGTTCGAAGCATCCATGAACCTGCAGGACGCCATCGCACGGACGCGCGTCGTATCGGGGATCAGCCAGCCCATGGCGGATTACGTCGCGATGCGTGCTTTTGGCGAGCCCGATGCATTCCCGGTTTCAGCAAGTAACTTTCCCCACTGCACGGACTCCTGGCGGCCTTGGCGCGCCTACGCCACGATGCATTTGTGGGCGGATGGCAAGCGGCTGTAGTTATCAATTTCGCTACCAGCTTCGCGTGTAGCCGATGCTGGCGGTGGTGTACCACGGGACGGTGACGATCTTGTTGTAGCTCTCTTGAATCCAGATGGAATGGTGATCGTTGAAGTGAATGATCGCGCCGATGGACTCGCCGTCATAAAACCGGTTCTCGACGGACGCGTTTCCGGTAAAGCTTGTAATGCCGCCCTGAATCCACGTATAGCCGGTGACGCGCTTGGTGCCGGGAATTCCGAAATTCTTCATTAGCCCCACAGCTTCGGTGTGCGAGCCGAAGTCCGTATGCAGGAACCCGTGCGAACCGGCGTTTTCGTACGTGTAGCCGAAGGTAATCTCGTCGCCGATCGGATCCTTATGCAGAAACTTGAAGGTATGGCCCAGTCCGATGTTGTAGTTCGCCTTCGGCTCTAGCCCCGGCCGCACCAGGTCCGAGCCGAACATGATGAACAAGTCGTTGGAAGTGCCCGAATCCGCCGGTTCGGTGGCGGGCGTTCCCGGAGCTGTTGGCGTTGGTGAAGGCGCCGTGTTTTGACCGAAGGCTACGGCCGCGGTAAAGAGAGCAACTGTCGCGCAGTGGATAACGAGTCTCACGTCATCCAACTTAAACGGATCGCTTCAGTTTGGCTGGCAAAAAACGGACATTATGGCGCGGCGGAAATTGACGTTTGATAGCTCAACGTTTCCACCCAGCTTCCCTTGCGCTTCACCCAAATCCGCGTCACGTGCAGCGGCTTGCCCCGATCGGGCTGGTGTTCGGAGACCATCAATACCGCAGCGCCGAAATCGAACATACGCGCCGACAGCAGCGGTGTGGGTGCAACCCCGCCATTTTTCGAATGATCGAAGTCTTGCATCCGGCCGCGCTTGTCTGAGATTTTGTTGCTGTTGGAACTCACCGCCACGAATTCATCCGCCACCATCGGGCCGAACGCCGCGGAATTACGGGCCGTGGCTGCCGTCTCCAGCTTGGAGTACGCAGCAGCAACCGCCTGCTCCGTCGCATTCTTCGGTTTGTAGGGAATCGTCCGGCATGGATTTTCACAATCTTTTCCCGCGCCCGGCGCAAATGTTGGCGGAGCATCGAGCGACATCACTTCCTGATAAACGAGGGCCTTCCAGCCTCCGGGCCGCTTCACCCACACGCGCAACGCATGCGCGCGCCCATAGTTTTCTTGCACGTCGCCGAGGCTCCCGTAGTTGTAGCTAGCGAGCGAGGCGTTATCGCTGCCCCGAATCGCAATCTTCGGAATCTTCTTGAGAACGTCGGCCTTCGTTAGCGTCTTTCCTTCGAAGTCTGTCCAGGTAAAATCCTGATCCAGGAGCCCATCCAACGCTGTGCGATCCGCCCGATTGACTGCCTCAATGAAGGCTTGATTCGCATGCAGCATCGCCGTGTCTTCACCCAGGCTGTCTTGGCCCAGGCACAACACGCAGCCCGCGATTAGGATATAGTACGCCATAACAGTTCGCATGCGATCTATATTATGACCCCTGCCTCAGCTCCCAGCACGCAGACCAACCGGACCGGCGCCAGCCTGCGTTACGCCTGGTACGTCGTCATCGTCTTGACCGGCCTGTACATGCTGTCGTTCGTGGACCGCACCATTTTGAGCCTCCTCGTCGGCTCCATCAAGCGCGACCTCGGTATCAGCGACACCCGCATCGGCCTGCTGCAAGGTTTGTCGTTCGCGCTGTTCTACACCATCATGGGATTGCCGCTCGGCCGCCTGGCCGACACGCGCAGCCGGCGCAACCTGATCGCGGCGGGCGTGGTGGTCTGGAGCATTTTCACCAGCGCCTGCAGCTTCGCGAAAAGCTTCTGGTCGCTGTTCTTTACGCGCATCGGCGTCGGTGTCGGCGAAGCGGGTCTCTCGCCCGCAGCCTACTCACTGATCTCCGACTATTTTCCGCCCGACAAACTGGGCGTCGCCATCAGCGTGTATTACATGGGCGTCTTTCTCGGCTCCAGCCTGGCGCTTCTGGTGGGCGGCGTTGTGGTCGATACCATGTCGCGCATTCACACCGTCACGCTGCCCCTGCTGGGCACCATCGCGTCCTGGCGCGTCACGTTCTTGATTGTCGGCCTGCCCGGATTGCTGTGCGCACTCCTGGTTTACACCATTAAGGAGCCATTGCGCCTCAATATGCTGCGCAGCGCGCAGGGCGATGCAACGCGGCTGAGCTTCAGCCAATCCTTCGGACAAATGCGGCTGCGCTGGCAATCGCTGGGGGGCATTTCGCTCGCGATGGTTTTTCAGTCCATGGCTAACTACGCGCTGGTTTCCTGGGGCCCCACGTACTTCTTGCGCGTACACGGTTGGACTCCGGGCCAATCGGGGAAAGCGCTGGCCGTCATTCTTCTGTTCGCTGGCTGCGGAGGCATGTACACCGGCGGACGCCTGAGCGATCGCTGGCAGCGCCGAGGCATGGACGAAGCTCCTATGCGCGTAATGGTGATGGGCGCTATCGGGACCGTTTTGCTTCTGCCCATCGGTCCGCTCCTGAGCGACGTCCGCTGGACTTTGGCGCTGCTCTTCGCGGGCGTATTTTGTCTGGCTTTGCCGATGGGTATTTCAGCGGCTGCACTGCAGCGCATCTTCCCCAACCAGGTTCGCGGCGTGGTGTCGGCTCTGTATTTGTTTATCTTGAATATCGGGGGCCAAAGCCTCGGACCGCTGCTGCCGGGCGTCTTCAACGATTATCTATTCCACAACGGGAAAATGATCGGATATTCGCTTGCGATCACTATGGGCGGCGCCGCGGTTCTAATGCTGATTACATTGCTTGCCGCGTACCGGCATTATCGCGTGCATTATCGGATGATGATTGCGGCCACAACCGCCACTTAGTGACCGCGGTTATCCCGCCCAAGCTGTAGGCCCCTATAAAGTTTCTTTATGTAGTTGCCGAGTTTCTTTACGTAAGCCTCAAACATACCAGGAGGGTTGCGTTTGAACGCGCAGGGAAGCCATGTAAGCCCCACGACGCCGCTCGATGCGCCGGAATCGCTGAAGCTGTTCGATCATCAAAGCCTGGCTCACCAGCAATTGGAGCAAAAGCTCCGCGATAGCGAGCGGCATTTTCAAAGTTGGTTCCAGGACGCGCCGGTGGCCTGCCATGAAGTGGATCGCAATGGAATCATTCTGTGCGTGAACCAGGCCGAGTGCGAGCTATTTGGATTCTCCGAACAGGAACTGGTGGGGCACCCCATCTGGGACTTCATGGCGTCGGAAGATCGCGAGAAAACCCGAACCGGTTTGCTGCAGCGCATCGCCGACGAGCAACCGCTGGTTCCTTTGGAACGCGAGTACAAACGCCGCGACGGCAGCTCGGTGATCATGGAGATCCATCAGAAGCGGGTCCGCGACGCAGCCGGCCGGCCCACCGGCTTGCGCACCTTCCTGCTGGACATCACGCAGCGCAAGCGCGCCGAAACAGCGCTGCAGGAGCAAGCCGGCAAGCTAGCGCGGTCCAATGCCGAACTGGAGCAATTCGCCTACGTCGCATCGCACGACTTGCAGGAGCCGCTGCGCAAAATCCAGGCCTTCGGAGACCGGCTGAAGACCAAGTACGAAGCGGGCCTGGGCCCCGAGGGGCTGGACTATTTGACGCGCATGCAAAACGCCGCGGCGCGGATGCAAGTACTCATTCAGGACCTGCTCAGCCTGTCGCGCGTAGCCAGCAATTCCAAGCCCTTCACCGCGGTGGATCTGGGAGACGTGGTCCGCACTGTGGTTTCCGATTTAGAAATGCGCATCAATGATGCGAAGGGGCGTGTTGAAGCCGGAGCGCTGCCGGTGATCTTTGGAGATCGCGGGCAGATGGCGCAGTTGTTCCAGAACCTGATTGGCAACGGCCTGAAGTTCCGCAAACCTGGCGAAAGCCCGCTGGTCAAGGTGGATGCCCGTCCGCAAACGCTGGCGGGCGGCGGGGCCGGCTGGGAGATCACGGTAGAAGACAACGGCATCGGCTTCGACGAAAAGTATCGCGACCGGATTTTTCAAATCTTCCAGCGCCTGCACGGGCGTAACGAGTACGAAGGAACCGGCATTGGCCTGGCGATCTGCCGCAAGATCGTCGACCGGCACAATGGCTCCATCCTGGCCAGCAGCTCACCGGGGGCTGGAGCCAGGTTCATGATCACGCTGCCAGGCATGCTTCCAGAGAGGGAAGCAGGAGACAACCTACATGAATAGATTCGGAAAGCCCATTACCATCCTGTATGCCGACGACGACGCCGAAGACCGCATGCTGGTGAAGGAAGCCTGGGAGGAAAACCGCCTGGCTAACGAGCTGCACTTCGTCGAGGATGGCGAGGAGCTGCTCGAATATTTGCGGCGCTCGGGCAAGTACGCGCACCTGAATGGCTCGCCGCTGCCGGGCATGATTCTGCTGGACCTGAATATGCCGCGCAAAGACGGCCGCGAAGCGCTGCAGGAGATAAAAGCCGACCCGCGGCTGCGCTCCATTCCGGTAGTGGTGCTGACCACGTCCAAGGCCGACGAGGACATCCTCCGAGCCTACGACCTGGGCGTGAATTCTTTCATCCTCAAGCCAGTGACTTTTGAATCGTTGGTCGACATTACCAGGACTTTGAGCAAGTATTGGTTCGAAGTCGTCGAGCTGCCGTCGAGCAGCCCCCAGGATGAGGCTGCCTAAAGACCCTCCGGAAGAATCCCGAGCGCTCCGAGTTCTCATCGCCGACGATGATGAGGACGACTATATCCTCACGCGCGATCTGCTGTTGCGCATCGCCAGGCCTCGCTTCCAGCTGGATTGGACGCCCTCCTATGAAGGCGCGCTCGAAGCCATTGAGCGAAATCAGCACGACGTATATTTGTTTGATTACCACCTGGGGAGTTCCGACGGCCTGCAACTTCTGCGCGAAGCGCTGGTGCGAGGCTGCAAGGCCCCCATCATTCTGCTGACCGGCAACGACAACTGGGAGACCGACGTCGAAGCGATGAAAGCCGGAGCGGCGGATTATCTGGTGAAAGGGCAGCTGGACGCCCGCTTGTTGGAACGGTCCATTCGTTACGCGCTGGAGCGCACTCGGGCGCAGGCGGAGCTGCTGGAATACGCGCACGAGATCGAGCGCAAGAATCGCGACCTGGCGCAGGCCGTAAAAGTATCGCAGGAAGCTACTAAACTGAAGAGCCAGTTCCTGGCTAACGTGAGCCATGAAATCCGAACGCCGATGAACGGCGTGATCGGGATGACGGAACTGCTGCTTGATACCGATCTCACGGAGGAACAGCGCGATTACGCCGAGACCGCGTTTCGATCGGGAGAAGCGCTGCTCGAAATCATCGACAGCATTCTGGATCTATCCAAGATCGAAGCGGGCAAGCTGCAACTGGAGGTGGTGGACTTCAGTCCGGCCGAAGTGCTGCATGAGGTGCTGAAACTGGTTTCCGGCCGGGCGCGCAGCAAAGGCCTGGCGGTGAACGCCCAGGTCTCCGACGAAGCCCAGGGCGAATTGCGGGGCGATCCGGCGCGGCTGCGGCAGGTGCTGCTGAACCTGGTGGCGAACGCCATCAAGTTTACCGAACGCGGGGAAGTAACGGTGCGAGTGACCGCGGCCGAAACCTCCGAACATGGGATGCGGCTTTTGTTTGAAGTGCAGGACACCGGCATCGGGCTGGCGCCGGACGCGCTAGCGCGGCTGTTTCAACCTTTCGTGCAAGCGGACGGATCCATCACGCGAAAATATGGCGGCACCGGCTTGGGACTCGCCATCTGCAAACAACTCATCGAAATGATGGGCGGGCGCGTGGGCGTGGATAGCGAACCTGAGAAAGGGTCGCGCTTCTGGTTCACCGCGCGGTTTCAGCGCACGCGCAGCGCAACGCCGGAGCAAGTAAGCGAACGGGTGGGCGCGCCATAATCCGGCCGCTCATAAAACTCCCCTCCCATCCGATTAGAAGAGGCAGGTGCGCATGCCCCCAGTCTCCAAACGGCCGCCGCCGAAACCTAGCGACGACGTCACGCTAGAAGACTGCCTGCTGACATTGCTCCGAGGAATTCATGGATATATGGCCATGACCGGCGGGGAAGCCGGGCAAGCATTCCGGGAGAAGCTGGCGGACTTAGAAACCCGATTCCAAGGCAAGGACAACGCTCGCGAAATTGTGGACGCCGCGGTTGTAGTTCTGAACGAACATGCCGCACAGGCCAGGCAGGTGGCGGACCTGGTACCGGGCGGCGCTTCCGACGCAAGACCCAGCGGGAGCGCCCAGGTGTCAGGCCTGGCCTATGCAGCGGACCAGTTGACCGGCTTGCCGTCGCGGGCCTATGCCGAAGCCGAGTTGGTGCGCGCGCATGGCCAACCCGAGGATTATTACCTGGCCCTTTTCATGGTGAAACGGCTGGCGCTCATCAACGCCAAATTCGGCTTTTCGCGCGGTGACCAGGTGTTGCTCAAGGTAGTAGTGCACCTGGCGCAAGCGATGTCGGACTTCAATAACCTCTTTCGGTGGGCGCCCTGCGCATTCCTCACGCTAGCGCCGCCCAGCACCTCCTTCAAAGAATTGCGCGGAAAAGTGCAGCTGGTGGAACTCACGCGCATGACACCCACGCTCGAATGGGAAGGCCGCAGCGCGATGGTGCCAATCGCGATCGATTGCCGCATCCTTTCGGTGAAAGATTTCGGAACACCATCCGACCTGTTTTTGCGTTTGGATACGCTGGCCGCTGACGCATAATCCGCTTGCTGACGCGCACGGCTCGGTAACGTTAGTGCATAATCCGCTTGCTGACGCGCGCGGCTCAGTAACGTTAGGGCATAATCCGCTTGCTGACGCGTAGGCAATATGCCTTAGTGCATGGGCGGCGCGCCGGCGCGTGCTTTGGCGGGCTTCATGAAAAACATGAGCGGTATCAGCGCCACGCACAACCAGGCGAGGATGCGGAAAACATCGACGTACGCCACCATGGAGGACTGGCGCAACAATTCACCGTACAGAACTGCTTGCGCCTGATGGCCCGCCTGGACGGGATCGGATCCATTGGCCTGGAGCGCGCCTTGTAATTGATGGAGCCTGGCGGCGTAGATCGGGTTGTTGGCGCCGACGTTGCCGGCCAGCGTGTTCTGCGAGACTTGCGCCATGTGTCCCTGCGCCGCCGCCACTAACGAAATTCCCACGCTGCCGCCCAGGTTGCGTGTTAGATTAATCAGTCCGGTGGCGTTATTGGTCTTCTCGCGCGGCACATAGGCGAATGCCATTACGTTAATGGGAACGAACAAAAACGGCATTCCGGCGCGCGAGACGGTCCAGGTGGTGACGAAGGTCCAAAAACCGGCCTGCAGGCTCAGTTGGGAAAGCCGGAACATTCCCGTACCCAAGATAATGAAGCCGCAGACTACCAGCCAGCGGGGTTGGTACTTGCTCAGCAAGCGCCCGACCAGCGGCATGACGAAGAGCGTAACCAGTCCGCCGGGTGAAAGCACCAGGCCGGCCCATTCGGCGGTATAGCCCATTTGCGTCTGCAGCAAAATGGGAAGCAGAACCGTGGTGCCATACATCACCACGCCCATGGCGAACATCATGAATGTAGCCATGCTGTAGTTGCGTTGAGCAAACAGGCGGAGATCGATTAAGGGCTCGGGCTGGCGCAACTCCCAGAGGATCATGCCGGCAAGCCCGAGAATGCCGATGACGCCGCAAGTGACGATGAAGCGCGACTCAAACCAGTCGTCCGTCTGTCCTTTGTCCAGCATCACCTGAAGAAAGCCCAGGCCGACACTCAACAGGCCCAGGCCGATGAAATCGATCTTCAGCCCTTGCTTGAACGTTCGGCGAATGAGATACGGGGGATCCTGCACCAGCGCCATGGTCATCAGGATGGCCACCACCCCGACCGGCACATTAATGAAGAAGATCCAGCGCCAGGAGAAGCTGTCCGTGATCCAGCCTCCGAGCGTGGGTCCGATAATGGGCGCGACCACGACGCCCATGCCATACACGGCCATGGCCATGCCCTGTCTCTTGCGCGAGAAGCTCTCGACCAGAATGGCTTGTGAAATGGGCTGAAGTCCGCCGCCGCCGGCGCCTTGAAGGATGCGAAAGAAAATCAGCAGCGGAAGATTCGGCGCCAGGCCGCAAAGAAACGAGCTAACCGTGAAGATGACGACGCAGCCGATGAACAGCCGCTTGCGTCCGAACATCATCGATAGCCAGCCGGTGAGCGGCAGGACGATGGCGTTCGAGATCAGGTAGGAAGTGAGGACCCAGGTGCTCTCGTCGACGGTGGCGGAGAGGCTGCCAGCGATGTGCGGGAGCGAAACATTGGCGATGCTGGTGTCCAGCACCTCCATGAACGTGGCCAGCATCACGGTGGCGGCGATTAGCCACGGGCTGACGCTAGGAGTCCAAGGTACAGGAGGATTGGCGACCGGCGCTTCGAGTGTTGCCACGCGACCGCCTAGCTCCTGGCCTGTTGCGACAGGTCCGGAAGCGTGATGAAAATCGATGTCAAAAGGGAGCCTTCGAAATCATTGTAACTGTCTCTTGGCGGTTGGCTGCTGGCTGTTGGCCTCCCGAGCCTGCGGATCCCCAGGGTCATCCCGCTGCATCGAGTGGTTTGAACCATTCGTACCTGATGGCGTGCTACTTTCGCGGCTCGGCGCACTGGGAGGACCATGGCACGGAACCCTGCCCTGCTCGCGGAGATCGGATCGCGACGATTGGAGGCGTCTCATGTCGGGAAGCAAAGGGAACCTCAGTCATGCCGGGGTAAACAGCGGGTACATTCCGTGACACACTGGGTTTGAGATTGCGAAAAGGCTGATCCTGACATGGGCAAGATCTTGTGCGCCGCGACCGTGCTGCTTTTGACCACCATGCGCATTTCCGCGCATCACGCCTTCGCCTCCGAGTATGACGAAAAGAAGCTCGTCACGGTCGCGGGCAGAGTGACCGCGCTCAAATGGACCAATCCGCACGCCTGGCTGTATGTCGACGGAACGGATGAAAGCGGCAAGGTCACCCGTTGGAGCTTCGAAATGGGCAGCCCCAATGGCCTGGTGCGCAGGGGATGGAGAAGGGCAGATCTGAAGGAGGGCGATCAGATCACCGTAACAGGCTATGGCGCAAAAGACGGCCGCAACGTCGCCAATGCCCGCACTGTGACCTTGCCAGACGGCCGGAAGCTATTTGGGGGCTTTCAGACCACCCCCGGCGCGCCTGTCAAGTAGCGGCCGCAACTCCCGCTGCATCAGCCGGATGCGGTTGATTACGAACGACAAGGCGGCCGCTTTCTCACGCCGCACGGAACAAGCCTGGCCGGGAATCCGTTAAACGCTGTAGAGATTATTTGAGAATGACGATCATTCCTGCAAGGCCGAGGACGGACTAGATCCGATCGTCATCGACGGCGCGACGGAGGTTTGGTGATGAAACATCTCAAGTTGATTCTGCTTCTGAGTTTGCTCTGTTCTCTTACCGCCTTAATGGCGCAACAATTTCAGCAATTTCCATTGTGGGAGCGGCTGCTGCAGTACTATGGCGGCAAAAGCGATGACACGCCGGTGCCCTCCATGAAGATGGGCAATCACATGCAGATGTCGCTCAAGGGCAAGCCGCAAGCGGGAGATAAACAGTGCGCCGAGCGGATCGTGGCTGCGGCCCGTAGCGTGGTTGCACATTATTCCGACGTGAACACCGCGCTTCGAGACGGCTACAAGCCGTTTCATCCCACCGGCAAAATGGGCGAAGAGGTCCACTACACGAACTATCGCTACAACCGGCTGGAGCAGCGCCACACTGACTACGATCATCCGGGATCCATTCTGTACAAACGGACGCCGGAGGGAATGCAGGCCGTGGGCGTGATGTACACCGCCCCGCAAGATTCGACGCCGGAGCAATTGAACGCAGTGGCTCCGCTCAGCATCGCGACCTGGCATCGTCACGTGGATTTCTGTGGCGCGCCGCGCGGCACGTCTCTCAAAGAGCAAGTTGGCCCGCATGCGCGGCTGGGCCCGCTCGGCAGCATTCACACCGAAGAAGCTTGCAAAGAGGCGCACGGGCTTTGGATTCCAGTGGTCTTCGGATGGATGACTCATGTCTATCCCAACGCCAAGTCCCCTAACGACGTGTGGGCCGGAATGGACATGCATATGGATGCCAACTCCGACGACGCAGAGATGAAGAAGTAGTGTCTAGCGTCACGCTTCGTAAAGTTTGACTCAGGCGCCCAGCGGCGCGGGCAAGGCGCGAAGTTCCGCGGTGAGCGCTTCGGACGCGTCGATCTTGAGCCATAACAGAGCGCCCAGGAACAAGAGCGCCGCCATGGGGACGAACGGCGCATCGTAGCTGCCGAAATGCTCCACGATGTACCCGTAGGCTACCGAGGACAGCAAGCCCCCCACTTGCGACGAAGTGTTCATCAGAC
>CAVRZH010000136.1:0-38944 GCA_963725455.1 Bryobacterales bacterium | reverse complement strand
CTCAGAGCCTGCGGAACACCTATTGGGGCGATTATGATCCCCGCATCGGCCTCGCTTTTCGCCCGTTCCGCGACAACAAAACGGTCTTTCGCGCGGGGTTTGGGATATTCACTCAAACGCCCCTGGGGCAGTTGGCCTACGATTTCATCGGCATCCCCTTGGGCGCGCCCTACACTTACTCAAACAACAACGGCGGCGTGCCACTGTTCACGTTTCCACAAACCTCTCCCGCATCCACCAGCGCCCAGTACGGGGGGACCGGGTTCTACGATGGAATGAGCCCGAATTTCAAAGATCCTCAGACCGCGCAATGGAACGCGACCATCGAACGGCAGTTGACATCGGCGATGGCGGTTCGGATCACGTACTCTGGAATGAATTCCTACCGAATGAGCGTCAAGGAGGATTACAACGCGATCCCCCCGAGCAAAACGCCCTACGTGCCCAGCCCTTACGTCGATCCACGGGCCCCTTATCAGAACTGGGATGAGATCAACTACAGCGCGAACGCGGGTTTTTCAAATTACCAGGGGCTGACGCTGGAAGCCACGCAAAGGTTGTCTCACGGACTCTACTTTCAGGCGAACTATACTTGGGCCCACAACATCAGCGATGCTCAGGGCGACGCTCCGGGTGGGTTCACTTCAGAGAATCTATTGTTTACTCCCTCCTACGATCAGTTCGATCTGCGGGCTGCTCGCGGAAATGTGGCGGGGATGCCCCGGCAGCGGTTCTTGCTCACCGGCACGTACGAGCTGCCCTACGGCACGGGCCGTCAGTGGTCCAGCAAGTCCAGGTTGCTGAACGGCGCGTTGGGTGGTTGGAATATCAACACGGTAACGCTCATACAGACCGGGCCTTTTCTCACGCCCACCGTCAGCCCCACCGAGGATCAATCCAACACCGGCATCGTTGGACGCGGAGGCATTACCGCGCGGCCGGACGCAATCGGCAATCCGAACGTGGCGAGCGGAGACGTTCTGTGGAACATCAACGCATTCGAGCCGACGCCAGCAGGTGCGGGAAGAATCGGAAATGCGGGCGTGGGTATACTGGAGGGTCCAGGAACCATTGCAGTATCGGCGGGCCTGTCGAAGATCTTTCCAGTCCGGGAGCGCATGCGATTCCGGTTTGAAGCGACCTTCACCAACGCTTTGAATCACACCAACTTCGCGCCGCCGGCCAGCGATATTAGCAGCCCATCGACGTTTGGCGTTTTGCAGTCGGCGCAGACTGCCGGACAGGGCGGCAACCGCACCGGGCAGTTGGCGCTGCGTATGGATTTTTGAGAGTTGCACAATCCACTTTTGATAGCGAGGAGACGGGATGGCCATTTATCAGAGCATGCAAAGAGTAAGGTTCTCAAGCCCGGACGGCTATGAGAAATTCAAAATGATTTTCGGAGAAACGCGCACCCAGTCGAAGGCTTTGCCGGGGTTCTTGCACCTCACCTGGTGGGTTCATCCCAAGGATGCTTCCTGGTACAACGAGGTCAGCTTTTGGACCAGCATGGCGGCTCTCAAGGATTGGCACATGAACACTTATCATAAGGCAGCCAAAGAATGGGCGGTTCGCAGCGGCGCCATTATGGAAGACATCATCACCAATTTCGAGCTGAAGAGCACGCGGCTGATCCGGGTTTGTCCGTGCTGTGCCCTCATCACCGACAAAGCTTATGACCTGAATCAGGAACAGAAAGCGCTTGCCGAGCGCTGTCCCAAGTGCGGCTTCCAATTCCCTGTGATGCCGGAAACGTCCGATAGCACGGCGGTATTCAAGGACGTGGAAATTCCAACCCTGGAGCCCTTGGCGACATTGGGCGATTAGGGAGGTCCTCACGGGCCAATCTCACTGGTCGATACTCATACATCGCCGTTGATACCCAGGCACCGGTATCGTTGATACGCTTGTCTCTTCCTTGACACTGTAGGCTTCCGTTAATAGGCTTACTTATTGGGAGGGACCGCTCTTAATGAAGTGGTTGTTGGGAGCGTCGCTGGTGCTGGTAATACCTGCACTGGGGCAAGTGCCGAGTTTGAAGATTCCGCGGACGCCAAGTGGCACACCGGACCTGAGCGGAATCTGGCAAGCATTAAATACCGCCAATTGGGATCTTCAAGCCCATGGCCCACAGCCTGGGCCGGATGACGCCATTGGTGCGATGGGCGCCGTGCCGCCTGGGCCGGGCGTGGTAGAGGACGGCCAGATCCCATACCTTCCCGCCGCCATCGCGCAGCGAAATCAAAACTTCAAAGATCGTTGGAACGCGGACCCGGAGATCAAGTGTTACATGCCGGGCGTTCCGCGCGCCAGTTATATGCCGTATCCGTTTCAAATCATTCAGGGTTCGGACACGACCATGATCTCCTACGAATTCGCCGACGCGGTCCGGATGGTCTATATGAAGAATCCGGGGCCGGCACCGGCCGACAGTTGGATGGGATGGTCCGTCGGACATTGGGAGGGCGACACGCTGGTGGTAGACGTCACCAGCCAGAACGACCAGACCTGGTTCGACCGGGCGGGAGATTTCCATAGCGACGCCCTGCACGTGGTGGAGCGCTATACGCCGGTCGATGCGAATATCCTGATGTACGAGGCTATCATCACGGACCCCAAAGTGTTCTCGCGTCCCTGGAAGATCAGCATGCCTCTGTACCGGCATGTCGAAAAGAACGCGCAAATCATGGAATTCAAGTGCATACCCTTTTCAGAGGATGTGCTGTACGGCAATCCCAGCCGAACAGCCGGAGGTTCGCGATGACTGCCCGATGCCAATCGATAACAGTGCTGGGGCTGGCGATTATGGCAAGCATCTCCGCCTTCGGCCAGAGTCAGGCGCCCAAGGAATCAACGACTGAATCCCAGGCCGTGCCACGCGCGCGCGACGGCCATCCGGATCTGGAAGGCATCTGGACCAACAAAACCATCACGCCTTTGGAACGTCCCAAGGCGCTCGGAAATAAAGCGTTCTTTACAGCAGAGGAGGCCAAGGCCTATACCAAGTCAACCTTGGCGAACACCGATAAGGATCGGCGCGGCGGAGGCGTCCGCGATGTCTTGAACGCCTATAACGCCTTTTGGTGGGACTCGGGAACCAAGGTGCTGATGAACATGCGGACGTCGATTATCACCGATCCGCCCGATGGCCGGATTCCCCCCCTGACTCCCCAAAGAAAGGCGCAGTTGGACGAAGAGGCCCTGGCGGTGAAGGTGCGCTGCGAACGTCCCGGATGCGCAATCGCCAACAGCGGCCAGGTTAGCCCGGCGGACAAGGCCACGGACTTAGACCTGATGACACGCTGCATTTCCTTCGGGACGGTTGTGCCGATGCTTCCCAGCGCCTATAACAACGATTATCAGATCGTTCAAAGCCCCGGCATGGTGGCCATCGACACCGAGATGGTGCACGACGTGCGCCGCATCCCGATCGATGGAAGCCCGCATTTACCCGCGAGCGTCCGGGAATGGACGGGCGATCCGCGTGGACATTGGGAAGGCGACACGCTGGTTGTGGACAGCACCAATTTCATCTCAGGCGAAGGAAGAATGCGCGCCGCGGACCAGAACCTGCACCTGACTGAGCGCTTCAAGCGCGTGAGCCCGGATGTGCTGCTCTATCAGTTCACAGTGGACGATCCTACGGCGTTCACCAAGCCCTGGAGCGGCGAAATCCCTATGACGAAGAGCGACGGGCTGCTGTACGAATACGCGTGTCACGAAGGCAACATCGGCATGCGGGACATCATCATTGCCGCTAAGGCCGACGAGAAGAAGGCCGCGGAACAGGCGGCGGGAAAGAAATAATCGAAATGACAAAACTGTCTTTTGCCTCAGCTTGCCTGGGTGTGGCGCTTGCAGCGATGCCGGTATGGGCACATCATTCGTTTGCGGCAGAGTTCGATGCGAACAAGCCGATCAAGTTGCACGGCGTGGTCACCAAGATGGAATGGATCAACCCGCATTCCTGGATCCACATCGACGTAAAGGGGGAAGACGGCAAGGTAGTGAACTGGGCCATTGAATGCGGAAGCCCGAACACCATGTTCCGCCACGGCCTGAACAAGGACTCGCTTCCGGTGGGCACTGAAATCAACGTCGACGGGTACCTGGCCAAGGACGGCGAGAACAAAGCCAACGGCCGGGACGTCACGCTTTCCGATGGCCGCAAGCTGTTCCTGGGCTCGTCCAATCCGGACGCGGAAAAATAGCCCGCGTCTGACCAGCTGACGCGCACCTGCGTTGACAGGCTCAGGGCCGGGGCGTGATACTCGACTGAAAGCGTATGCCCCATGAGCGATTTCAGATCCGCCCAGCCAATTCCGTCGACATCGATCGCTTGCGCGCTTTAATTGAGCTTTCCGTTCGCGCGCTTCAGAGCAACGATTACACACCGGCGCAGATAGAAGGAGCGCTCGGACACGCGCTGGGACTGGATACCCAACTTATCGAGGATGGAACCTACTTCGTGGCCGTCCCAGTCTCAAAGCCCGACTCGATCGCCGGATGTGGCGGATGGAGCTTTCGCAGAACTCTCTTTGGAAGCGATCACGGACCTCACAGAGAGATCGGGTTGCTGGATCCGGCCACCGAACCAGCTAAGATCCGGGCCATCTTCGTCCATCCGGAATGGGCGCGCCAGGGCCTGGGAACTCAGATTTTGAAACACTGCGAAGATGCGGCGCAACAAGCCGGTTTCCGCAGCCTGGAGATGGGCTCAACTCTGACGGGCGTGCCGCTTTACTCGCTCAAGGGTTATGAAAAGCGCGAAGATGTGGCCGTTCCGCTTCCGAATGGCGAGTTTCTCCCGATCGTTCACATGGTGAAGACACTGTGACGAGGGCGAGTTCTCAATCTCCGGATCGCGCCGACGCAACCGGGACCAATCGGCCATCGCGGATATGATAATCCGCGCCACGCCAGCGGATGCTGTTGCGGCCGAAACTGGTAAGCCAGATGGCGAATGCCACAGCGTCCCAAACCGGAATCAGCGGCATTTGTTTCCACAATCCGCGCTGGCGCAGGCCGTGAATGCCGATTACCCAAGTCATGGTCATCCGCAGCGCCATGTAGCCGCCCAGATAGCCGAGCGCGACCGGCGCCGAAGGGTGAACAGCCACTGCCGCGAGCGACCACGGCAATCCTTGCGTCAGAAGCAAACCAAAATGTCCCCACGGGCGCATGTGGCGCATCACTACGATCCATCGCAGGCGCTTGTGGAGCAGATCGCTAATCGATCCGTAATCGCAAACGGTCTCGATGGAATAACGGAGCAGAACCACTTCGTAACCCTGTTCCGCGATAAGCCGCCCGACCAACAAGTCGTCGGCGGGACGGTTTTCAAGCTCGGGATAACCGCCGAATCCGTTCAGACGCGTGCGGGTGGTGGCGATGGTCGGCCCCAGCGCGAACTTCACCCCGTCCAATTGCCAGGCAACCAAAACGCCTGCGTAGAAATCGGACATCATCCCAACGCTCTGCAAGTGGTCTGTCAAGGTAGTAAGTTCGGTTGGAACGTAGAAAGGAGTCACCGCTCCTACTTTCGGATCGCGCAGCGGAGCCACTAGCTGGCGGAGATAATCCGGACGCACACGCACGTCGCTATCGCTGATGACCACCACTTCGTAAGTAGCGTCACTCACCAAGCGCGCGAGTTTAGCGACTTTGTCGTTGGTTGCCACACGCCCAGAACCATACAAAACGCGGATGCGGCACTGGGGAAAATCGGTGGTAAGCTTCGCCAACACCGCGAGCACCGCTTCGTCGTCCGGATCGACGCAGAACACGACTTCATATTCGGGATAATCCAGCCGGCAGAAACTGGCGAGATTCTCGCCCGCATCCAGATCCAGCCCGCGAATTGGCTTCAGGATGCTGACCGGCGGGGTGAATGACGGCTCTGGCCTGCTGGCCGGTTGTTGAAAATATCGCAACGAACTGTAGATCGCGATGAAATAGTAGATGAATGGAATGGCCGCAACGGCAAGGAACAGAGTGCTTAGGTGCGGCATATTTCCAGGCTACTCGACTTCCGCAGAGTTAGTCACAAGCGGGCGATTGGTCAGCAACAGCTTGCCTCCGCTCTGGGCCACCACGGTGAGCAGTGTGGGATCCACCAGTTTCTTCAAGCGCTCAGCTGCCGTATCGGTGATCACCAGATAGCAGCGGTCCGGCTGCAGCCACATGGTTTTCCATTGTGAGTCATTGATGAAAACATCCGGCGCGCCGGGCGCGTAGGATCCGTAAACAAGATTGTTGAACCGGCCATTGAGCAGCAGCGCAGTGCGATTGGTGTAAAAGAAGATGGACGAGAACGTGTAGTAATGGTGATCTACAATGAGCTTCCCTGAGGGCGAATGGAGCAGCTTTTCCGCCAGCGGACGCGAAGAGAGGTAGGGATCAAAGGCCGCCATCGCGATCCGCGCGGCTTGGAAAAACAGAATGGCCATCAGGGAAACAGCGAGGAACGCGCGCTGTCCCGTTGCGCGAAAGGTGCCAGCCACTCCCACTAGAAACGCGACTGCCGCCAGCATAAGAGGAAGCCGCAGATAAGCGAACGAAGCGATGGTCAAGTCTTCCATATGGCCGAGCGAAAGCTTGTAGGCGCCCGGATTGGAGCTGAGCGCGGCGGAAATATCGCCGAACGTCGGAAGATTCCAGGCCAGAAAATACAGCGTAAGTACCGCCGCAGCGGCTGCGATGAATATTATGCAGAGGGCGCGTGTTGCATATCGTATCCAATTGCCTCCCGCGGCCATCGCGGACCCCAGCAGCAGCGCCAGGGCCGGATAGCAGGGCATCGAATAATATTCCTGCGTGGTGGAAAAAGTGAAGAACACCAGGATGAAACCGGTCCAGCACAAAGCGAGCAACCTGGCCTTCCCTGCCCGGTCCACCGGCTTGAAGTTCAGCTTCAGGACGGCGGGGAAATAAACGCTCCAGGGAAAGAGCCACAACAGATGGAACCCCCAAAAATAGAGGCGCGGAACAGTATCGTAATCGCGCGGGTAGCGCATGTTCAAGAACCGCAGCAGTTGCTCGTTAATGAAATAGAACCACATGAAGCCGTGATACTCACCCGGAGCGCTGCGCATAGTGAATTCAAAATACGGCGGATTCCGAAGCATCGCCAGGGTGTGCCAAGGCGCGGCGATCAGGAGTATCACCAACAAACCACTCCAGGGATGCAGCGCCTTCCAAGTTTTGCGCTGGAATAGTTGCCGGGTGACGCTGAGATAGATTAACGCCGCGAAGACCGGAAAGACCACGCCTACCAGGCTCTTGAACAACAGGCTGATTCCCAAGCTCGCCGCCAGAACGAATGCCCACCAGCGTTGGCCCGGCTCAGTTTCGTCACCCTGGTTAGGATCCTCGATCGCCCGCAAGAATGCCCACATGGAAAGAGCGATGCTGGCGGTGAGCATCACATCGGGGATCAGAATGCGCGTAAAGAGAAAAAGGCCGAAGCAGGTGGAGATGCATAAACCAGCGTAGAAGCCGGCCTTCCGGCCGAACGCCCACATCCCGAATGCCGTCGTCAGCCACGCCAGAGCGAGCGCGGCCAGGACCATGGGAATGCGCGCGGCCCAGTCCGTGGCGCCAAAGATTTTAAACGATCCCGCGATCAGCCAATAAATCAGCGGCGCTTTTTCAAGATAAGGAATTCCATCCAGGCGGGCGGTGACATAATCGCCGGACGTCAGCATGTTGCGGGCGATTTGCGCTTGCACCGCATCCACGTCGTCCATGAGCGACGGGGGTGAGATCATACAGCCCGCATAGACCGCGGCGGCAACCAGCAGAACTATAAGGTAGCAGTGAAAACGTTTTCCATCACCCGACGTGCCGGCCCCGCCGACGCTCTGGTCTGGATTCCCCATTTTTTCATCCAAAAGAACAGTGTCATCAAACCCCACAGGTGATAACCCAGGTTGGCGCGCCGGTCGAGATGCGCTCGCACATCAGCTTCGATTTTCGCGAGCTGAAAAAAGTCACCGTGTTCGGCGGACGCAAAAGCCACGGCTTCTTCGAGCAAAGGCCGGAGCGGCCCCCGGAACCAGTCATGGGTCGGGATGTCGAAACCAATTTTCTTTCTATTCAAGATCGCCGGCGCGAGTTTGCCGCGCATCAGGTTCCTCAGGATGACCTTTTGACGCGAGCCCTGAATTTTCATGCTGGCGGGGAGCGAGTTGGCGAACTCCACAATCCGATGATCCAGAAACGGCGGCCGCACTTCTACGGCGTGCGCCATGCTGGTGTGGTCCACCTTGGTCAGGATATTGTCCGGCAGAAAATATTTTTGATCGAACCAGAGGTAATCCTGCAACTGGTCGCCAGCCAGCTCGCTCAAGACAGAATCCAGCGCCGGAGGCAGCGTGGGCTGCACCAGCGAGCGCCTCTCGCGATCGTCGAATGTTCCGCTCCAATAGACATGGGCGCGAGCCGCTGGCATGCGGCAGCCTTCCAGGAACCGCTTCAGTTTGTATTCGAATCCGATTTTATCGTTGGACACCGGCCAGCGTTGCGCAATCGCCAACATCGCGCGCAGCACGGGCGGAGGCAATCGACGAACATTCCGCGCAAGCAGGCTGGCGCGCTGCATCAGATATCCGCCGAACAGTTCGTCGGCGCCCTCGCCGCTGAGCGCCACGGTAGCGCCGGTCTTGGTCAGCTTAGAAAGAAACCACACCGGCAGCGCGCCTGAATCCGCGTTGGGCTCGTCGCAATAATAAGCGAGCTCACCAATTGCCGCCGGAAGGTCCTGCTCCGGATTCAGATCCAGCTCGGTATGCTCCGTTCCATAAGCATCCGCCACCTGGCGCACGTAGCTGGCCTCATCAAAGCTCCGTCCGTGGAAGGTGATGGAAAACGTCTTGAGGCGTGAACCGCACGCTTCAGCCGCATAATGCACCAGGCTAGATGAGTCCAGCCCGCCACTGAGCCACACACCCAGCGGCACGTCGGAGAGCAGATGCTCCCGGACGGACTGCTTCAATAAACGATCCAGCTCCGCCTCCGCCGTCTCGGGCGTCCACTGCTTTTCCCTGCGCTCTTCACTCCCATGCGGCAACTGCCAGTAGCGATCGGTTCGAATCGCGCCGCGCTTCCATTCCATCCATTGGCCCGGAAGCAGTTTTTCGATGCCATCCACCAAGGTCCAAGGCGCGGGCACATAGTTCAGCGACAAATAACAATCCAGACCGTCGGGACTCAGCCAGCGCTCAATCTCCGGGTGAACCAGGATGGCCTTCAGCTCCGAGCCAAAATACAGGTCGTCGCCGCGGCGCGCGATATACAGCGGCTTGATCCCCATACGATCGCGAGCCAGCACCAGCCGTCGATCCGATTCACTCCACAACGCTACGGCGAACATTCCTCGCAGCCGCGAAAAACATTGG
Organism: Bryobacterales bacterium; assembly: GCA_963725455.1. Taxonomy (GTDB): domain Bacteria; phylum Acidobacteriota; class Terriglobia; order Bryobacterales; family Bryobacteraceae; genus Palsa-89. The sequence goes on along the minus strand of CAVRZH010000136.1, from coordinate 29,546 downwards.
ATGTCCCATTCCAGGAACGCGTTCAGAACCGTTTCCGTGTCGCTGTGCGATCGAAAACGATGTCCGCGCTGCTCCAGTTCCCGGCGCAATTCCAAATGATTGTAGATCTCGCCATTGAAGACGATAACAGTGTTGCCGTCGCTGGAGATGATGGGCTGATCGCCGCCGGCAATATCGATAATCTTCAGGCGCGCCGCGCCCAGCGACACGGCTTCGGACTCAAAGACGCCTTGCTGATTCGGACCGCGATGGATGATGCTGGCCACCGCGTCCCGTATCCGGCCTGGCACCGCTGCGCGACGTCCATGGGTAAAGCCCGCTATGCCGCACAATTCAGCAGTGTCCTCCCATCCATAGGCCGGATTCTCATTAGTACGACGCTTCTCATTAGTAAGAAGCGTCTCATTAATACGAAGCTTCGGACGCCGAGACGGCTGCTGTGACACCGGATTGCCGGGTGCGCTGGTTGCGGCTATTCCGCCATTGAACCTGAGGCAGGAACAGCGAAGTATCGATGCGATCCTGGTACCTGATCGCGATGTTCATGAGCGAATCGAGCAGCGAATCGGACAGAAAATGCGGCTGCAAGCCGAGGTCGATCAGCTTGGAGTGTTTGGCGTTATAGTAGTGCTCTTCGGATTCGACGCGCGGCCCTGGAATATGTTCGATATTGGCGCGCATTCCGAGCTTCCACGCGGCGGCCTGGACCATCTCCGCCAGCTCCAGCACGGAGAACTGCTCGGTGAACTGGTTGAAGACCCGGCACTCGCCGGGATTTGCTGGATTCAAGCAGGCAATCTCGATGCAGCGAACGGTATCGCGGATGTCCAGAAACCCGCGCGTCTGCCCGCCCTTCCCGTAAACCGTCAAAGGATGTCCGGCCGCGGCCTGGATGCAGAAACGGTTCAGCACCGTGCCAAATACGTCGTCGTAATCGAAACGGTTGATCAGCGCCTCGTCCAACACCACCTCGTCGGTGACGGTGCCGTAAACCACTCCCTGGTTCAGATCCGTCGCTCGAAGCCCCCAGATCTTGCAGGCGAACATCATGTTGTGGCTGTCATGCACCTTGGAAAGGTGATAGAACGAACCGGGCTGTTTCGGATAAGGCAGCACGTCCGTCCGTCCGTTGTGCTCGATGCGGATATAGCCCTCTTCTATGTCGATGTTCGGTGTGCCGTACTCACCCATCGTTCCGAGTTTCACCAGGTGGCAATCGGGCCGCAGCTCCCGCAGCGCAAACAGCAGGTTCAACGTGCCGACCACGTTGTTCACCTGCGTGAACACCGCATGCTTGCGGTCAATCATGGAATACGGCGCCGAGCGCTGTTCGGCGAAATGAACTACCGCGTCCGGCTGGAAATTCTCGATCACGCCCGACAGAAAGTCGTAGTCGTTGACGTCACCGATAAACATCTCGATGGATTTTCCCGTCAGCTCCTGCCAGACCCGAAGCCGGTCCGATAGAGGTTGGATGGGCGTCAAACTCTGAGCGCCCACCTCGAAATCCCATTGCCGCCGCAGGAAATTATCCACCACGGCCACCGCGTGTCCCTTCCCGGACAAATAGAGCGCTGTAGCCCAGCCACAATAACCATCACCGCCTAAGACACATATCTTCATTTGGATCGGTCCACCTGCTCCTTATAGGAAGCGATTAGTACACAAGCATTGCCAGACCTTAAAGTCTGTGTTACATGCAACCCTGATTGAAAGAAATAGGCTCGCGCCACACCCAGCAATCGCGCAGCCGGCGGGATTCCGCCGCCATTCTTTCGCCAAAAGATCATCGTAGCAGGATCGGGCGGTAAGCTGTCGCACAGCCAAGTGAACAACCGGTCAGCGCAGCCCGATCTAGCTCGGCAACCACACTCCGCCGATGCGTCTTCCCTCGCAACGCCGCCTCCGTTTCTGCCTTGCACGCTCCACTATGGACCTACGGGCCAGGGTTATGAAGTGCATAAAAAGATTCTTCTGTCGCGTCACTTTGATTTCTGGCATAATAGCGCCGTGTCTCTCGCATTAGCGCCCCGTCAAACTCGAGCGCATATTGCGATTGCTGTATTCCTGCGCCTCACCGCCATGGACGTCTGCTGCGGTCCCCCCTCTTCCTGCTGATTCGTCTGAACGCAATTGCGCTTCGGAAGATTATCCCGAGCGCCTGTCCTTGTTTCAGCAACCGGAAGGATCTAGGTGTATATGAGGGAAAGGTCTGTCCTGTGGGAGGAGACCATTGAGCCGGGCTCCACTTGGTCGCACGTATTAAAGCGCGGCACGTCGCTGCGCATTACCGACATGCAGGGCGGCGCCAACGTGGGCGCTCTGTTTTATAACTTCGAGTGTCCCGGGGAGCGATGCAACTTGCCGGACACGCTGAAGGTCCAGCATATTGCGTATCTGGCGAAAGGCATGGTCTTGTACTCGGACATGGGCCGCATACTGTGCTCCATCGTCGACGATTCGGTCGGCTGGCACGACACCCTGGGCGGCTGTAGCGATGCGGCGCTGGTTCGAGAAAAGTACGGCGAAACCCGCTACCAGGAGTGCCGCAATCAGTATTTCAAGAACGCCAAGGATGGATTCCTGATCGAGCTCGAGAAGTGGGGTCTGGGGCCGCGCGACTTGATCCCCAATGTAAATTTCTTTAGCCGCGTGACGGTGAGCGAGGAAGGGTGCATGCTGTTCCGTCCGGGGAACTCGCTGCCGCGGTCCGCGGTGGAGTTGCGTGCCGAGATGAACGTACTCACGATCTTGAATACGTGCCCGCATCCTTTGGATCCCCATCCAAGGTATGAGCCCAAAGCCGTGCGAATTTCCCTTCGAAAAGCTACGCCGCCGGCAGCCGAAGATCCCTGCCGTTTTGGCCGCCCCGAAAATATCCGCGGCTTTACCTTAACGGAGCGGTACTTTCTGTGATTATTGCGAACATGGACTTCGCCGTGGAGAGCGCTCTCGATCCGGAAGACGCAAGTTATCGCTATGTCATCCCGGCTGGAGAGCCTTGGGTCCGCGAGCTGCGGCAGGGCGACGTTTTGCGGCTGGTAGATCTTTGGGGCAATCAGACCGCCGACGCGTTGTTCTACAACGCTCACGATTACAGCGATCGTTACAGCGCGCAGGACACCATCCGGACTCAGAAGAACATTTACCTGACCAGCGGGACGCGCCTGATCTCCACCGGCGGCCACGTCCTCGCGACCATCGTCGCCGACACCTGCGGGCGGCACGACACGCTGGGCGGCGCATGCGCCACCGAAAGCAACATGGTGCGCTACGCGCTCGATAAGCGCCATATGCACGCCTGCCGTCAGAACTTCCTCAAGGCGGCAATGGAATGGGGAAACGGGCTGAGCAAGCGCGATATCGCGAGCAACGTGAGCTTCTTTAGGAATGTTCCGGTGACGCCCGAAGGGGACTTTTCGTTCGCCGAAGGGATTTCGGCGCCCGGAACCTATGTCGAGATGCGCGCCGAGATGGACCTGCTGGTTCTCATCAGCAACTGTCCGCAGCTCAATAATAGCGCCAACGAACAGAACCCAACGCCGATCGAAATTCTGATCTGGCATGGGAACGGCGATGACAGCCGTTAGCCGGCTGATCTCGCCTGCCGTACCATCTCGACAAAGACTGCCCGTGCGCCTTCGCTATCTCTTACTTCCCGCGGGAAAGCCACGCGAGTTCCGTGAACCCTGTCGCCCGATTTCAAACGCAGATGGAAGCCCAACCGGTCCACCGCGGTCAACGCGGCCTCATCACAGGTCTCGCCGGCATAATGATTTGCGATCATTCGAAGAGCATCGGCGTGGTCCTCATTCATGTGCTGAATGATCCTGGAGGCGGCCTGGGCCAACGGATCGGGCGCCGCGCTTCCATAATCCTCGGCGGCGATCCATCCCATAACGCCAAAGCCTCCAATGAAGTAAGCGCCCGAAACCTCCAGCCGGAAATAAGCAAAGTCGCTGTATTCACTCCAATACTTGGCGTTCTCGTAGCGCGATAGGTAAAGCTCGCTGACTTCCGCTCCCGGAAGTTCCGTCACATTGCCGACTAGCGTCAAACGGGCGGAGCCCAGAGGGTCTCCCGCAACATCCGGCTGGGTAATGAGCAGGCTGGCGCGCGCATCCTGGCGCAGGTTGTGCGTGTGCATGGCCATACTGCTGATGAAGAAGACGGGGCGCCCGAGTTCGTCAACCGCGTAGGGCATCATGGAGCCGAAAGGAAATCCGGGGAATTTCTGCGAATGCGTGGACAGGCTGCCAATCAGTCCGACCAACGCCAGAGTTCGCGCGCGCTCGGCGAGCGAGGGCTCGGGAACATTGGGATTCGTGGGTCCGGGCCCGGCATGTTGTCGTGTAGCCACGCTTCTATGGTAGAACTCTTGATCGAGGTGCAACCAGCTTGAGCTTTGTAAATGCCAACGGCGTGCGGCTTTACGTCGAAGAAACCGGAGCGGGAGATCCCATCGTCTTCGTGCATGAACTGAACTCGGACTATCGCGGCTGGGAGGCGCAAGTGCGATGGTTCTCGCGCTCCTATCGTTGCGTCACGTTCAACGCGCGCGGCTATCCGCCTTCGGACGTACCGGACGATCCCGGCTTGTACGGTATGCCTTTTGTGGTCGAGGACATCGCGGCCGTGATCAAAAGCCTGGGCGCCTCCAAGGCCCATGTAGTGGGATCCAGCATGGGCGCGTATGCCGCGCTGCATTTTGGATTGACCTATCCGGCGATGGCAGGTTCGCTAGTTGTGTCGGGCGTTGGATCGGGCTCGCCGGCCGCGGATCGGGCGGAGTGGGTGGCGGAATGCGAAGCCAGCGCGCGATCCTATCTCGAACAAGGATCGGCGGCTGTGGCGGAAGTGATCGGGCGCGGCCCCACTCGCGTGCAGCTACTGCGTAAGGACGCCCGCGGATTTACGGAGTTCTTGTCCCATCTCGGCGAACATTCCCCAGAGGGCAAAGCGCGAACGCTGTTGGGATATCAGGCACGCCGTCCGTCACTTGAGAATTACAGGAAGGAGTTCTCGGCCCTTCAGATCCCCGTATTGCTGATCGTGGGCGACGAGGACACACCTTGTCTCGAAGCGAATCTTTGGCTCAAGAAAACGCTTCCAAACGCGGGCCTTTGGATCTGCCCCAACAGCGGCCACGCCATCCACCTGGAAGAGCCTTCCTCCTTCAATCAGACCGTTGGCGATTTCTTCGGTGCCGTGGAGCGCGGGCGCTGGCGCTGCTGAAACCGCCCGAACAATTGTGCTATCACTGATACGCATGGCATCGGAAGAAGAACTCAAGGCGGAGATAGAGCGCCTACGCGCTGAGAACCAATCACTGAAGAAGCCCGCGCGCGGGCAGATGTCGCTCAAAGTGAGCGAAAAGGGCGGCCTGTCCGTATACGGGCTGGGACGTTTTCCAGTGACGCTTTATCGCGAACAGTGGGAAAAGCTTTTAGGCATGGCGGATGAAATCCGGAATTTCATTCAGGAGAACGACGGGGCTTTGAAGAAGAAAGAGTAGGGCGCCTACTGCTTTTAAATCGAACTGTTCTTCACTAGATTGTGATAACAATCGATGGCTTCGTGCAGGCTATCGAAAATCCGATCGGCGCCGATGGCCTCCGTCAGATGATGGCGGTCCAGGTCGGGCTTTAAGTCCGATTGCACATGTGCAAACACCAATTGGACTCCCTGCTGCGCCAGCTCTTGCTGCAACTCTCCTACAACGCGCGCGGCGGTGTAATCCACGTGAGTGATGGCTCCTGCGTCCACGATCAGCCAGCGTAGCCCGCCGGTCCCGTTGCGTTGCGACGCCGGTCCCACGAGAAGCCGGATCTCCTCGGCAAAACGGCCCGCATTCGCGTAGAACAGCGGTGCTCCAAAGCGGTAAATCACCAGTCCCGGTTCCGTTACAGCTCCCCGAACAACGGGGTCCAACTGCCACAATCCCCCCTCGCCCCGGTTGAGCACGGCAGTGTGTGGATGATAGCTATGGTGCACAATGCGGAGCAGTGACAGCACCATGGCGAGGATGATGCCCTGCTCCACGCCGACCAATACCACAACGCCAGCGGTGGTCGCGGCAAGCAGAAACTCACCCGGGCTCTCGCGCCGCATAGCGTGCAGCCCGCGCAAGTCTACCAGCCGGATCGCCACAATGAAAACGATGGCTCCCAGCACGCAGCGCGGAAGGTATTGCAAAGGGTGAGTCAAGAAAAGCAGTACCAGCGCCACCACGACGGCGGTAGCAACGTGCGCTATCTGGCTCCGCCCGCCGGAGCTTTCCACCATTGCCGTTTGACTGGGACTTCCATTCACCACGAAAGCGCCGCTCAGAGCCGCGGCCGCGTTCGCCGCGCAAAGGCCCGCCAGGTCCGCATTCTCATCCAGCGGCTCACGGTTGCGCGCGGCGTAACTGCGGGCGGTGGCGGCACTCTGCGCCACGATCATCACAAAGCACGATCCGGCCACGGGAACCAGCAGTTCCACTTCGTGCCAACTTACCGCCGGCAAGCCCAGATGCGGCAAGCCTCCAGGCACCGGACCAAGGACAGCGATGCCGTGCGCGGCAAAGTTCCAAAACGCGCTGCCTCCAATCGCGGCTGCCACGGCAATCAGCGGACCGGGGACTCTTGGCGCAAATCGTTCCAGACTGAGTACGCCCGCCACCACCGCGGAAGAGAGGGCCAGAGACGGAAGGTTTACTTGCGGCAGATCCCGAAAAACCTGAGCGAGTTGTAATATCGTCCGGCGGGAATGAATTTCCAGGCCGAGCATTTCGCCTAAAACCGCGATCCCAATCTGAAATCCCACGCCGGTTAGGAAACCCACCAGCACGGTTTGGGAGAGGAAATCGGCGATAAAACCAAGCTTGAGCAGTCGCGCCACCAATAGAAATCCCGCGGTGAGCAGCGCCACTGCTCCCGCCAGTGCCACATATTTCGCGCTGGCGAGCGGGGCCATGCCGGAGATTCCTCCAGCGAGAATGGCGGCAGTTGCGGAGTCGGCAGCCACCACCAGGTAGCGTGACGAACCGAACGTTGCGAACGACAACAACGGCAGCAGCAGCGTGTAGAATCCAGTGACCGCAGGCATCCCCGCGATGCTGGTATAGCCAAGAGCCTGCGGGATGCTCAGCGCCGCCAGCTCGACTCCCGCCACCGCGTCGCGCAAAGCACGCGCGCGCTGAAATGGCCGCATGCCCTGGAACAGAAGTTCCCAGCGGCTTCGGCCGGCGTCCGTGCGATCTTGTGGCAACAGCTGCATGACGGGCTGGTTACAATTATCCAGATCCCATGCACTGAAGTCGAATTTGTGGCGCGAGCCGGTTGGGCGGCGCCTATGAGAGCGCGTTTGAACCGCTTCTTGCATGCAAGCGTCAAGTGAGCGTCAAACAGTCAAATTCTCGTCAATTCTCCCGGAACCAATTGTCCGCTCCCTCGCCTTGCGATAGACTTGGCCAGATTTGTCAGTTGCTAACGAGTAGGGGTTTTAAATCCAAGTAGATGAGGGGTGTCGTTGTGAAGAAACTGATTTACTCAGTTAGTTTTTTTCTGTTTGTTTCAGCCGCGTTCGCTCAAACGAACCTCGGCACCATCACCGGCACAATTACGGACCCGGCAGGAGCCGTTGTTCCAAATGCCCCGGTAGAAGCCAAGAACGTAGATACGGGTGCCGTGTACCCGGCGGCCTCTTCGGCCACCGGGAATTACACCATCCCCCAACTGCCGATCGGCACTTATGAGTTGTCGGTGACAGTTGCGGGATTTAAGAAGTATGTTCGGACGGGCATCGCCATCGAGGCGTACGCTATCGACCGTATCGACCCGGTGCTGGCGGTCGGCGCCGCCACTGAATCGGTGGTGGTCAACGCCGAGTCTCCGATGCTCAAAACCGAAAGCACGGAAGTGAGTTACACCACGCCCTCGGAAACCTTGGATCAACTTCCGATCTTGACGCTCTCCGGCGCGCCTCCCGGTTTCGGAAACAGCAGCGGGTTGGGAAATATCCGGAACCCGCTGGCGGCGCTTGAGCTAATGCCGGGCACCGATTTCGCCACTGATAATACGCTGCGCGTGAACGGTATGCCTTCCAGCTCGCAGACCATCAACGTGGAGGGCCAGGATTCGAGCAATGGATTATGGAAGCAGAACACCCAGATCAATCAGCAGGGGGCGGACGCCATCCAGGAAGTGACCGTCCAAACCAGTAACTACGCCGCTGAATATGGCCAGGCGGGCGGCGGTTACATCAACTACACCATGAAATCCGGCGGCAACCGGCTGCATGGGGCCGGGTTCGACTATTTAACGAACACCGTCCTGAATGCGGGCCTGCCGTTCACTGTCGATCCGACCAATCCGAATTACAATATCCGGAATCCGATCCATCAGAACGATTATGGATTCACGCTCGGCGGCCCGGTGGTCATTCCGAAGGTCTACAACGGTCACGACAAGACTTTCTTCTTCTTCAGCTTTGAGCAGTTCCGGCAGACCAACTTCACCACCAACGCGGTTTCCCAAGTTCCCGATGCGGCCGAACGCGCTGGAAATTTCGCCGCGGACGCGGGTCTGGGCGCCGCCGTCCTGGGTTGCAATACCATCGCATCTGTCGGTCAAACAGTATGCGCGAACGAGGTCTTCAATCCTACTACCCGCCGCATCGTGAACGGCACACCAGTGACGGATCCTTTCCCCAATAACACCATTCCAGCGAGCATGATCGATCCGACCGCGTTGTTGATTCAGAATTTGTTCCCGATGCCCAATAACCCCGCGGGTGGGGCGTTCTTTAACTACAACGTCCCGGGTTATTCGGATTACCGCCATACCACGATTCCCTCCATCAAGATCGACGAATTGCTGAGTTCCAAGCTGAAGCTGTCCGGATACTATTCGGCGACCAAGACCTATTCGCCCCAGAGCAACGGTTTCAGCGGGGCGCAATTGCCGTTATCCACTCTGGAAGTCCAAAATGCTCTCGCGCAGACCGTGCGCCTCAATCTGGACGACACGGTTACTCCCACTCTATTGCTGCATTTCGGCGCTGGTTTACTGCACACGACCAATCCTTCGGTCACCCCCTCCTACAACCAAGCTAGTCTGTTTCCGGAAGGCGTTCCCTTCCCAGGGCAAAACTTCCCCTACTTATCCGGACTGAATTCTAATGCCTTTGGCTTTTCAGGCTTCACCGGTGGCGGCGGATTCCCCTCCAGCACCAACACGGCTTCGTTCTTTGAAGCGCCTTTTCAAGAGGACGTAAAGCCGACCTTCAACGCCAGCGCCACCTGGATTAAAGGCAACCATACGTTCAAACTGGGCGCCACCGCGATGTTTGAGGGCATCCCGACCACCACCAGCAGCCGCGCGAATGGAGAATTTGAGTTCGCCAATACCCAGACCGCCGATCCTGCGCAATTCGGCCAGCCCTTTGCGAATTACGCGAGTAGCGGAATGGGCTATGCCAGCTTCCTGCTGGGTTTGGCCGGTGGCCTGCAGGTGGCCCCGCCCGTGACAAGTACGCGGCTGGGCATGCATTCGTATTCAATATATTTGCAAGATAGCTGGAAGGTCACGCATACGCTGACCCTCGAACTCGGTCTGCGCTGGGACTACGCCACCGAATGGTCGGAAGAACACGGCCGTATGCAGAATGCCGACTTTACCGCGCCCAACCCGACTATCGGGGGCCGGCTCGGAACCGTAGAATACGGGACCACGTGCAAGTGCACTTTCGCCCAACCCTACCCATTTTCCATCGGGCCCCATGTAGGCGTCGCGTGGCAGATTACGCCCAAGACTGTCTTCCGCGCTGGTGGCGCGATCAATTATGCGGCAGGAGCGGATCAGGCCGGATTGAATGTCAGTGTACCGGACTTCCTTTCGCTGGGCTCTCCGGGCTACGGACTGCCCGCCGCGATTCTCAAGAACGGCGATCCGTACGCTCCAGGCAACGTTTATGGCAATCCGGTCCTCACGTTCAACACCTTCTACAACCCGAGCACACCCCAGTACCCAGCGCCAGCAGCGCCCGGCGTTGTGCCGCCGAGTTCGCCGTTCATTTCGATCGCTTCCAATGCCGATCGCCTTCCAAGAATCTTCCAATGGAGCATCGGCTTCCAGCGCGAGATTTCCAAAGACATGGTTGTGGAGGCCGCTTATGTGGGCAATCGCGGCACCTGGTGGACGGCGCCCTTGCTGTCAACCATGAACTATAACGGCGTCTCGCCCCAAACGTTACAGTCGCAATTCGGAATCAACATTCAAAATCCGGCCGACCAGCAGCTTTTGCTGACGCCTATTAATTCTCCCAGCGTGATTGCCCGCTTCCCGAATTTGGCGAATCCCAACAACGTGTACCCAGGGTTCCCGGGTACCGAACCGCTGATCGCGGCGTTGGTCCCAGAGCCGCAGTGGTATGGCGGTATCCCGCCGTTCCTCGGACCTCCAGATGGGGATACCTGGTACGATTCGCTGCAGGTGAAGTTTACCAAGCGTTATTCGCACGGTCTGACCGCGCAAATCGCCTATACCTATCAGAAGGAGCTGACCAACGGTGTCAACTCGAATACCTCCTATCTGACGCCCAACGCGCCGCTCATCAACGACATATTCAATCCTGCGATCGACAAGCAGATCTCCGGGTTCGATATTCCGCAGGAACTGATCATTTCGTTCGCCTACACAACTCCTAAGATCGCTGCCGAAAACGGTGGTATGAAGGCGGTGTCCTGGTTTGCACGCGATTGGACAGTCAGCGGACTTCTGCGATACCAGAGCGGCGTGCTGATCCGGACGCCTGCTTCCAACAATAATCTTCTGACCGAGTTGGGTGTGGGACCAGCCAACAATCCCGCGCTGTGGGGCGGCGGCACCACGTTCCAGAACCGAGTGCCCGGCCAGCCGTTATTCCTGGTGAATCCAAATTCCCACTTCGATCCAACCACGCAGCTGGTTCTGAATCCGGCCGCCTGGACAGATGCGCCGGCAGGGCAGTTTGGTGAATCGTCCCCCTACTATAATGACTTCCGATGGCAGCGCCAGCCAGCCGAGTCGCTGGGCTTCGGCCGCATTTTCCGCATCAAGGAAGGCGTTCAGTTCCAGGTTCGCGCGGAGTTCCAGAACATCTTCAACCGGCTGTTCTACTCGATCCCTGCAAATGGAGTGGGAATCTTTGGCCTTCCCTCCACCACTCCAGAGACCCTGCCGTCTCATGGCAATTGCATCGGTAGCACCTGCGGTCTCTTATCGGCCGGTTATGGGTTCGTGAATTTCGTGGAGGGCGCCGGCGCCCAGCCCCGCAGCGGCCAGTTGATCGCTCGCATCACCTTCTGATTACACGCATAGAACGAGGCGGGGGCCAGCATCACCCGGCCCCCCGCTTCGACCAGTTACTGAATAATCGCCGCCCCATTGATCGCGCCCGCGATCTGCAATGTAAACCGCTCCGTCAATTCACCCTCATAGCTGACCTGGAACAGCGTCACATCCGAATTCACGCCACTGCCGCCATCGGTGACGCCCAGGAGGTCATCCTTGATGTCAAGATCGGTCGGGGCTCCGTTGAGGGTTGCAACGCCGGTCTTGTCGAAGAATACGTTATTGTCGCTCACCAGATAGCGCAGCAGTTGCTTGCCCGGGCTATCAGAAGCAAAGAGAAAATGCCCGCGCAGCGCGTTCCAGCAAGGCGCATGGATGATGGCGCCTTCTGAATTCGTAAATGGCGTTGGACCAATGGCGGTGCTGACAATTTGTCCATTAACAATGAGCGTTTCCAGATCCGAATGCGCGATGGAGGCGTACACGTAGGCGCCGTCAGCAACCATTCCGAACGGCGTGTTGTTGTTTGGCGCGGACGGCAGTTCTACAGGAGTGCTCGGCCCCGATATGGCGCCCCCGGAAGTAAGCTGCAATATTCCGATGCTGCCCGTTTTCTCCGAATAGATGGCTCCGTTGGCAAATGAGATGATTTGCGCGGAACTGCCGTCGCCAATCAGCAGATTGGCGCTGCCGTCACTCGCCCCGACAGTGTTCCCATAAACGGGGAAGGATTCCGCGACCGTGGCGCCCAGCACGAACAGATGATCGTGGCCGAAGGCGACCGACAGCGGCGCGGAAGTTGTTTTGACCATCTGCGTAGGGCGCATCGAATTACCTGCGCGTTCGAAAATGGTGACGGTGAGCGAGCCGAAGTTGACGGCGGCCGCGAGTTCACCCGATACGGCGACACCTCCGGCGTTTCCGCTGGCCCCGCCTTTGCCGCCGGTTGGTACGTAGGCCGTCTCTTTAGTCGTGGTGTTGATCACCGCCAGGTAGTTGGGAGTCGCGTTCGTCTCCGTAAGGAACAAAGGGGCTTGGCCGGGAACGGCCTGCGGCTTATCGGCTCCCGCTGCTGCTGAGGCCGCAATAGCGAATGTTAGTGCGAATATTGCCCGCCTTGTTCGGGCATGGCTCCGTTGCGTTGGCATCTGTTTCTCCTTGAGAAGAATCTGGAATGACGTATGAGCATGCGTCTGCCGGCAAGCGTGCGAGATGAAAATCGCTTGCGTCTCGCGCGCAACGTCAAACCTCTATTCGTTCGGAGGCCGAGGAGAAGTTACGGTTGGCGAATTTTAAATTGTCACCGGTCAGTATCGCCAACTGGTCAGGTCCGCTCCGGGAGGCGCCGTCTGCTGAATACGCTGCATGATTTGCGGCACATACATCTGGTTGTAATGCAGACGAGAGTACCAATTCGGCTGGTTTGGATCTCCGTTCCAGCAATGCTCAGCGCGCGGCCCATAACGAACTTCACCTTGATACGGCACGCCGTGTCCGGGAGTTCCGGTCTCTTTCAGGAAATCTTCCATCAGATAAACCGCATCGTTCAGAAAGTAAGTGTCGTCGGAGCCGACGTAGATGTGAAGCTTGCCTTGCAGCTTCGGTCCCAGGATCGGCCAATCGCGCTGCAGCATGGCATCCAGGTCATAATGCTCGCGCCAATACTCGGCCGTTTCGTGGTCGATCTTGCCGGTCTGCTTGTCGAAAATCGGCCTCGGATATCCATCCTCCGCGGTCGGCGAATAAACCGCTTGCCAGATATCGAACTGCTCGCCTGAACGGCCGTGATCGCCGAGCGCCGCTTCATAAGCGATGTTGTCGCGCATCGACATCAGCGTGTGCCCTAGATAATCGCGCATGGATGGCTGCTCTACCCGCTTGTTCGCGCCCTGAATGTAGAACATATCGTCCTGTTTATATAGATCCGCCGTCATGAAAGCGTGGAAGTCCACTGGGTCAGGGCACGCGACAAACGCGCCGTTATAATCGTCGGGATAAAACATCTGAACCGCCAGCGATTCCCAGCCGCCCGTGGAGCCTCCGTAAAGAAAACGCGCCCAGCCCTGGCCGATGCCGCGAAACTGGTGCTCGATGGCCGGAATCAGCTCGGTCTCGAGTGCATCGCCATACGGCCCCAGGTTGGCCGAGTTCACTGCATAGGAGTCGTCATAGAAAGGGTTGGCGTGTTGCAGCTTCACGATCAACATGCGCGGCGTTCCGGGCGCGATCCACGCCTGGTAGTTCTTATACGCCTCCTGCTGCTGGATGCGGTTGTAGCCGGGGATGTGGAAACGATCAGAATAGTCGGGCTTTAGATTGGGGTCCGGCGGGGTCTCGCGAAAGTCGTTGAAGCTGGATACGAAGTGATCGTGAAAAACGACCAGCGGATAGTGCGCCTGCGGGTGAGTGTCGAAGCCCTCCGGGACTAATACGATCGCCGAAAGGTAAACCGGACGGCCCCAGAACTTGGTTAATAGCTGGGACTGGATGCGAATGTGCCGAACGTATTTGGTATCCGGCTCTGGTTTGATGGGAGGAATGACATCGGTGAGCGAGACTTCGATCGGCGGGCTTCCGGGTCCGATGTGAACCAGCCGCGGTTTCGACAGCAGATTGCCGGGCGCCAGGTTCCAGTGCTGTCCCTCGCCGCGATCCGGCGCCAGCTTCACCGTCTTGCCGTCGGACCGGTGAAAGGTCTCATAAACGTTGAGCACGCCCTGAATGGTGTACTCGCCGGCCGGCACGTCCTTCAGGCTGGCCCGAGGATAACCTTGCGCGTTGTCCCCAATCGTAACCGGTTGGTCGGGCTTCCATCCATCGACTGTGACGCCGAACATCATTTGCGACTTGAGCGTGTCGTCAATCTGCATCCTAGGCTCTTCTTTCGGATCGTTCGAGAGCAAAAGGAGCACGCGGCCGTCCAGCGGCTTATTGGAGCGCGCGGCCGGAAAGCGAACCGTGATGGTCTGAGCGGCGGCGGTGGAGACGCATGCCAATCCAACGCTCGCCAGGGAGAGCACGCCAAGGAAAGTGCGCATACTGAAGTATACGAATCCTGCGCGATTGCTCGCCGGTGGTGCTCAGGGCATTGCGGCAGCTGCGGGGCGACGAATGCCCAGCACACGTTCGCGATCTCGCTCTTCGGCCAGATTCCGGGTGCGTGCCGACAGCAGGTCGCGCAGCCCGATCACACCCACCAGTTTGCGCTCATCACCTCGCTCCACTACCGGGAAACGCGTCAATCCGGTGTCGGCCATGCGGGAGACCACCAGGCGCAACGGCTCGTCAGGATGCACCACCACGGGACTCGCCACTACCTCCGCTAACGTTTCGCCGGCGCGGTGCGGCTTGTCCAGCCATTTCCGCAGGTCATTCCTCGTGATAACGCCGCGGAGCCGCTGATTTTCGTCCACCACGGGATACAGATAATGGCCGCGCGGCGCGTGATTGGTGCTGAGAAGCGTGCGCACCTGCTCCACCGTGCTATCGGAGCGAAACGCCATCAGATTCTTTCGCATGGCTTCGCCGGCGGACAGAACCTCCATGGGATCGATAGTGTATTCGCAGCTAATATGATAGCCGCGCCGCGCCACCTTTTCGGTCAAGATGGATCGCTTGAGCACCAGCACCGTGAAGGCATGAGCGACGACGGTTGCTACGATCAGAGGCAGCAGCATATTGACGTCGTGCGTAAGTTCCAGGGCAAATATCACGCCAGTGAGCGGCACGCGCATCGCACCTCCCAGGATTGCGCCCATACCCACCAAGGGCCAGAAACCGGCGCCCAAGTGCGGCAGAAACAGTCCCTCGAATCCGCCCAACGCTCCGCCCATCATTAACAGTGGCGCCAACACGCCGCCCGAGGTGCCCGAACTGAGCGCCACCACCCAGATCACGGACTTCACCAGGAGAATGCCCGCCATCGTGCTGCGCGACACATCGCCTTGCAGCATGGTCCCGATAGTGTCATAGCCTACGCCCAGCGCCTGGGGAAAGATCAAGCCGCCGATTCCCACCACCAGGCCGCCAATGGCCGGCCACCACATCCAATGTATGGGCAGTTTGCGGAACAGGTCTTCTGTTGCATAGACGGCTCGCGTGAGCAAGCCCGCCAAGCCACCCGCCAATAGTCCGCATAATACGCAGCCGGCCAAGCCCCAGAGCCCGATGGAAACGGGATGCGGAGTAACCCGAAAAAGCGGCCCCGAACCCAGAACGTATTGGCGAGCCGCTCCGGCCGTCGCGCTGGCCAGAGCCACTGGAATCAAGCTACGCGGTTTCCATTCAAACAAAAGCAGCTCCACCGCCAGCAGCACTCCGGCGATGGGAGAGCCGAAAGTCGCCGACATTCCCGCGGCCGCGCCCGCCACCAGCAGCGTCTTGCGCTCCGCGCTGGTGAGGCGAAAGAATTGCGCGAGCATCGATCCGAACGCGCCTCCGGTGACGATGATCGGTCCTTCCGCTCCGAACGGCCCACCCGTTCCGATCGCGATCGCCGACGACAGCGGTTTGAGAAACGCCAGCCGTGGCTGAACCCGGCTGCCATTGGTCAGTATCGATTCCAGCGCCTCCGGGATGCCGTGCCCGCGAATACGTTCCGATCCGTAGCGCGCCATCAACCCGACGACAAGAGATCCGCCAACGGGCACCAGCACCGCCCACCAGCCGAGCGAATTGGCGGCCGGCGAAACCAGCGCCGTGCCCCAACGATGGAAATATGCGAGGTTGGTGAACACGCCGATCAACCGGAGCAAGACCCAAGCCATTCCGGTGCTGATCAATCCAATCACGATCGCGAGCGCGGAAATCGGAATCACTCGCCAATCGGTGGTGAAGTCACCCAGGCCGTCTTCGTGCGAGCGAACGCGCGTCATGCCGCACCTACTCCGCGCTGTGCGAGAATCGGGCGCAGCGCCTTGGCGAGCCGCGGTCCGGCGACTTCCAATTCCTGATGATGCGCCAATGAAAGCTTCCGCAGAATGCTCGCGCCGGAGGGAGTTAGATGGATGATCACTTGCCGGCGATCCTGCTTCCCCGGCTGGCGCGCGACAAAACCCAGCTTTTCGAGTCGATTCACCAGTTCCACCGTGCTGTGATGCTTCAATTGCAAACGCTCCGCCAGTTCGCCGATGGTCGCCGTAGCGCCCTCCGGGAGGCCTTTGACGGCCAGAAGCAGTTGATGCTGTTGCGGTTCCATCCCAGCCGCCCGGACCAACTCCTCGCTAAAGCCCAGGAATCGCCGGATCTGGTAGCGGAATTCCGCCAGCGCCCGGTATTCCTCCAAGGAAAGATCGTTCATGCACTTATATCGTACCACGATATATTATCTCCCAACCCCCATCCCTAATTCCCAACCCCGGCTCTTGCGGCCCGGCGCATGCGGCCCGGCGCATGCGGCTTGTCAGCGTATGACGGTCAGGGCATGCAGCCTTGACGCCCAGGTAAAATCGAATTAGCCTCAATAGCTGGGCGAAGGCGCCCGCCTTACTGGAGTCGATGACCAACCTCAAACCCGTAGATGTCGTCATTATCGGCGGCGGCTGGACCGGCCTCGCCATGGCGAAAGAACTCGTCAGCCGGACTTCCGCCAACGTGCTAGCGCTCGAACGCGGCGCCCCGCGAGGCATCGCCGACTATGCCATGGACATGGATGAGCTGGACTACAACATCCGCCTGCGAATGATGCAGAACATCGCCGAAGAGACCGTAACGCATCGTCATTCGGAGCGCGATACGGCGGTTCCCGTCCGGCAGTACGGCTCCTTCCATCCCGGAACCGGCGTGGGCGGCGCGGGGGAGCATTGGACCGGGATGTGCTTCCGCTTTCTGCCCAGCGTCTTCAGGCTGCGGTCGCATCTGACCGAAAAACACGGCGCGGCGCGACTGCCCGCGGACCTGGCGGTGCGGGACTGGGGTGTCACTTACGATCAGCTGGAGCCGCATTATTGGTACGCCGAACAGATGATGGGCGTCAGCGGCAAGGCCGGCAACCTGCGCGGCAAGCTGATCGACGGCGGAAACATTTTCGAGTCGCCGCGTATGCACGAGTACCCTACGCCGCCGCTCAAGCATTCCTATACTTCTTACCTCTTCGAGCAGGCCGCGCGGAAGCTGGGCTATCATCCTTATCCGACTCCCGCGGCCAATCTGAGCGAAAACTATACCAATCCCGACGGCGTTTCCCGCGCCGGTTGCGCCTACTGCGGCTATTGTTCGCGCTTCGGCTGCATGATCGGAGCCAAGTCGCAACCCAGCAATACGCTGATGCCGGTGCTGCAAAAGCACAAGAGTTTCCAACTCCGCACTGGAAGCTGGGTGCGCCGCATTGTGCATAAGGACGGGCGTGCCACCGGCGTCCAGTTCAGGGATGCGAATGGCGAAGAGTTTTTTCAACCCGCGGAAACGGTAGTCCTGGCTTCCTTCACGCTGAACAACAACCGTCTGCTGTATCTTTCGAAGATCGGTACCCCCTACGATCCCGCAACCGGCCAAGGAACGCTGGGGCGAAACCTCACGCACCAGGTGGAGGGCGGCATCAAGATCTTTTTCGACAAACCGCTCAACGCTTTCATGGGAGCGGGATCGCTGGGCAGGCGCATTTCCGATTTTGACGGCGACAACGGACTCACCGGCGACGACGGCTTGCTGCGCTATGGCATGCTCAGCTTGAACGCCCAGGGGGATTTTCCGATTGGCGCTTTTGGTGCTATGCCCCCGGGTACATCGAAATCCAACTGGGGCGCGGAGTGGAAGGCCAGTTCGCTCCAATGGCGCGACCGCGTTGCCCAACTCAACATGTACGGCGAGCATATGTCGTATCGCCAGAACCACATCGATCTGGACCCAACATATACCGACAAGTTTGGCGATCCTTTACTACGCTTCACGCTGGATTGGACCGAGCACGAGCATAAGCAGCGCGACTTTGCCTACAATCTTGCGGCGAAGATCGCGCCAGCCATGGGAGCCAAGATCGATACCACGCGTCCATCGCATGCCAGGTACAACGTGATCAATTATCAGAGCACGCATATTCAAGGAGGCGCCATCATGGGCACCTCGCCTGAAAGCAGCGTGGTGAATCCTTACCTCCAGCATTGGGACATGCCGAATCTCTGGGTGATTGGCGCGTCGGCGTTCCCGCAAACGGCATCCGGCAATCCGACGCTGACGGTACTCGCGACCACGTACTGGTCCGCGGACGCGATGATCAATAAATATCTGAAGAATCCGGGGAAGCTGGTATGAAGCGACGTCAGTTTCTCACCATCCCCGCTAGCGCGTTGGGTGGAACGCTGCTGTATACGCTGGCACGCGAACCCATTCGATTACAGGCCCAAGAAGGGACCGTGAAAATCCCGCTGCGATTCTTCACCGCCGGCGAGGCGCGCGTGATCACGGCGGCCTGCGAACGCATCTTCCCGAGCGACGCCAGCGGACCAGGCGCGAAAGAAGCGGGCGTTGTGATTTACATCGATCGCCAGCTGGCCGGCCCGTACGGCGCCGACAAATATCGCTACACCAAGGGGCCGTTCGTTGAGTCGGTTCCTGAACACGGCTATCAGGGGAAGGAAAATCCGCGCGAGACGTATCGCCAGGGAATCGCCAAGCTGGGGATGAACTTTGACGAGCTTCCGGTAGACGAGCAGATCCAGAAACTGCAGTCCTTAGAGAAGAAGCATTTCTTCCAACTGCTGCGAGCCCACACCATTGAAGGTATGTTCTCCGATCCGATGCACGGCGGAAACGCCGGACTCATTGGATGGCAATTGGTCGGTTATCCAGGACCGCGCATGAGCTACCGAGACGACGTCGACCAGCACTTCGGCAAGGAGTGGCGGCCCAAGCCGGCAGGTCTGGAACAGATCATGCATCGGCGCGGAAATCCTTGGGAGGACGAAAAAGCCTAAGCCTATTCGTCCGGCGCGAATGCCAGCAGGACATTGCCCGCGACCCCGCCGTTGCGCGCGTAGCCCGAGTTTACAAACAGCATGCCTCCAGCGATTATCGGCCCCGCTCCATCCATGGAGCCCCCCTTGCCCCGGACCCCATTCACCGTCTGGTAATCGTGCTCGGTATCGTAGTCCCACAACAGGTGTCCGTCCTCGGTGGCGAAGGCGCGCAGATGCCCGTCCACGGATCCGGAAAACACCGCGCCCGGCATCGCCGTCACTGCAGCGGGCTGCGCCGGACTGCACAACGGCCTGGATCCACAGGGCGGAGGCGCCGCGTACCAAACCTTCTCGCCATTAGAAATTCGCAGCGCGGTCAGCCCGCCACCCTGCGTAGGATCAGGCGGCAATCCTACCTGAATGGTGCCCGGAGCGCCGCCCTTCCGGATCAGATCGGAAACCGCCGCATAGACTTTTTGCCCATCGCTGGCCATGCCCCACTGCACGCCGCCGTTGGTGCCGCCCTTACCCACGCGAGTTTGCCATAAAATGGCGCCTTTATAGTCGGGATCCAGCGCATAAACTACTCCGGATTTCTGTCCAGCTAGCAATATGTCGCGATTATTAGCGGATTTCTCGATCATTACCGACGATCCGAAGTCATAATCCGGTCCCGGACAATGGCCCGTACAGGAGCCGCTAAAAACGTCGCCCGGTGTTAGTTGGTTAAACCATACAATCCGTCCGGTCTTGATATCCAGCGCCAATATGGAGTCGCTCATATCGGTGGCAGGCGAGGAGAAATTATCTCCGGTGGTGACATACAGCAGACCGCGCTTGTCATCCACGGTGGGCGATCCCCACACGCTCGCTCCCGATGGTCCCCAGGTTCCAACACCACCCTTTTCGAGTTTTTTCGGCATTTCACGAATGGTGTAGGTCTTCCAAACCTCGGATCCATCTTTCGCGCGCAACGCCACAACACTGCCGCGGAAGGTGCAACACGGATATTCCGGATTGTTGGCGCGGGTCTCTTCCCAGGAAGCAACGGGAATGAAAACGATTCCATCGTGGACGGCGGCGGAACCAGTGAGCCGTGTGCTCTCGTGCTGCTCCGGCTTCTTCTTCCAGAGCAGCTTTCCCGTTTCGGCCTCCAAGCCATAAGCCCAGCCGATGAGATCGGTGAAGACCATCACATGCGTTTTGCCGTTGGGAACAGCCACGATCGCCGATCGGACTGGCCCGTCCGCTTGATACACCCAGCGGACACACCCGGAATCCGTGCTCAGGGCCTGCACCGCGCCGCCTGCGCTGCCGACGAAGAGCGTATCTCCCAACACCGTGGGCGCTCCAAAGGCGCTCACATCGCCTTCGAATCCATAAGCCCACTTCAGCTTGAGCTTGCCTACCTGGCCCAGCGTGATGCCGCTCGCGGCCGCGTAGCGCGTGTTGGTATCAGTGGGCGACCAGCCATTCCAAATCGGCTTCGGCGAAGCTCCAATGGTCACGTTCCGAACCTTGCAGTAAGCCGACTCAGGCACCGGCGCATCGGGCCGCTGGACGCCAAGGTAGCTCGCCACCGCCTCGCGCTCCTCGCGATCGAGAAGATAGCCGACGTTAATCATGACTCCGAAATCCAGAACCCGCAGGATGCGCGCAACTGACAGACTGCTGCAGCGCGGCGCGCGGCGGCGTGCGTTCCACGTTGGAGTCGTGACAAGCAGCGCAGCGCTTTTGGTAAACCGCCTGGCCCGATACGGCCGCAGCACAAGGCAGGGCGGCGACGATCGCCAGCAGGGTGATAATCGGTGTGTGTTTCATCGTGCTCCGCTCAGATCGGCTTTCGATGCCGCTTCGTCCTTCAGCGGCGTTACTTTGTCGGGGTCCACGCGGACCATCAAATACGCGATATGGTCGTCGATCTTAGTGAACCAGTGCCCAACCCCCGCGGGTATGATCACCACATCGCCCGGCTTCAGTTCGTACGTAGCGCCGTTGCGAATCGACTTGCCGTTCCCTCCCGGACCGTTCAGCAAACGGACCGCGCGGTCATCCGCCGGCCTGCGTTTCAAATCCGTGATGTCGGAGCCCAGCACCAGCGTTGCCGATCCGTCGATCACATGATAAACCTCGCTCACCAGGTCGTGCTCGGCCACCGCGCCCTCGCCTGCGGTCTTACTGCGATATACCACGCCAATGTCGACGTGGCTCTTGCCGACATCTACCGCGCGAACCTGTTGATCGCTGACAGCGGCGCTAGCCGGAACTCGTTTGAGATAAGCGTCAATCTCGCTGCTGTTGATATAGGTGCCCGAGCATTTGTTGCAACTGGGATGCGTGTCTTGTGCCAGAAGCGCGGAGGCGCAACCGGCCAAGAATAGAAGTTTCCAATCGATTCGCATAGTCGTTCCCGTTTAATGCCTGGGCCAAAGCACGCCCTGGTCTGTGCTCGTCACCGGCGCCATACCTTTATATACGAATCTTTGCACACGCTGGCCCCGGTAGGTTTCGGTAGTGTAGATGTTGCCTTTGGAATCGGTGGCGATGCTATGTACGCCATAGAATTCACCCGGCTGCCGCCCGCCTTCGCCAAAAGTTGTCAGCACCGCAAGCGATTCGCGATCCACAATATGCACGCGATCGTTTTCTCCATCGGCGACATATAAGAACTGCTGCTGCGGGTCGCGCGAGAAAGCGATGTCCCACACCGAACCGGAACCCAGCGTTTGCTTCTCAATGAACGCTTCTTTGACGAACGTGCCATCGGGATGGAACACCTGAATGCGGTCGTTCACGCGATCGCACACATACAAAAGATTGTCGTTCGAAAGCATGGCGCAGTGCACGGGATTGCGAAACTGCTGCGCGGGCGCAGCCTTGGGATTATAAGGGCCGAGATCGGCGTCGCTCGGTTTGTGGCCATAAGCGCCCCAATGCCGCCTGTATTTGCCGGTGTCGGCGTCGAACACGATCACACGATGATTGCCGTAACCATCGGCGACGTACAGCTCATTAGTCTTCGGGTCGACAAAGGTCTTCGCCGCCAGCCGGAGATTGTCGATATCATTGCTGCCCTTGCTATGGCCGGGTTTGCCGATCTGCATCAGGAATTTCCCGTCCTCGGTGAACTTGAGGATCTGGTTGTCGTGAAAGCTGTCCACCTGATCGCCCGCTTTCGACTCTTCGTCCTGACCATTGATCGCGCCGCGCCCGCTTTGCGGTCCCCGGCCGTTGCCGCCCAGCCAGACGTTCCCTTTGTAATCCACCGTGATTCCGTGCGCCGACTCGGGCCAATCGTAACCAGGACCGGGGCCTCCCCAGTGCGCCATGAGGTTGCCCTCCTGATCGAACTCCAGAACGGGAGGCGCGGGAGCACAGCATTCCGAAATGCGTGGATTGGTGGTAGCGTGCTGCTCGCCGGCCTCGAGCGAACCCACGCGATGGATGATCCAGATGTGGTCCTGCGGATCCGCCGTGACACCGATGGTTTGCCCGAGAATCCAGTGATTGGGCAGCGGCTTCGGCCAATAGGGGTCGACTTCAAAGCGCGGCGCCATGAGGGAGGCGGCCCGGACAACGGATCGCGGGTGCGGAATTCCAAGAGTGATGGCAACCGCGGCCACGGCGGCGCTCAAGAACAAGAAGCGCTTCATGAGGTGAATCCTCCTCGCTTGGGGCAGTATATACGAATGGGGAAGTATATATGAATGGAGTCGGCTCAGTTACCGCGAACGAAATCCATGCTGCAAGAGACGTTAACCGGCACACCGTCTTTGGAGGCGGGGATGAACCTCCATTTGGCGAGCGCGTTCGTAGCGTCGCGCGCCCACTCGTCGTCAGATGCTTTCTCGATCTGAACGTTGACGGGCGCTCCTTTTTCATCGATGTCGAAGGTCACGGTCGCGGCAGCGACGTCGTTTGCGACATGAGGGCCCGCGATCTTATCCAGGATGGGCCGCATCGCACCTGCTGGGGCGTTGAACTCTACTCGCTGCAGGTGCCATTTCGACTTGCCGGCGAAGCGAAAATTCACCTTGATCTGCGCCTTGACGTCTATCGGTTCGCCATTCTTGGTGCCGGGTGCGAAGTGCCATTTACTAACAGCCGCAATTGCCTCTTCGTCAAGTCCCAGTCCCAACGGTCGGATAACTTTTAAAGTCTCGAGGTGTTCCATCCACGCCGACAACGGTGAACAAAATTACTGCACCCTCCAACCGTGCTCGAGTCGCCTCCTTGGAAAACTGTGCCTTAACTCTATTTGTGACACGCGGCGGCGTGTCAGGAGCCCCCTCCTGCGCCGAGAGCGCGCACAGTGAGGCAAGGACGCCCAGGGCGATGGTTCGCATGATCAATCCATCGGTACCGGACCAGCATATCGAAGAATATACAGCCCGCCAGTGAACCGATCATTCGCGTAAATCAATCCATTTTCGTCCACGATCGCATGATTCATCTGGCTGGTTGCCGTCGGATTTCCCGGCGGCGCGGCCGGAATATAAAATCCGATTTCCTCCAAGTGCGCCGGCGCGTTGGGAATGCCTTTGGGTCCGTCGACAATGTGAAAAATACGAACGCCGCCGTTGAACCAACTCGCCACCGTTGTGTTTTTTAGATTGGCGGAGGTTGAGCTGGGGAAGTTCGGATGCAGATTGTGCGCGCCAAACCGGCCCCCGCGAGTGCAAAGCTCGCCATCGTTGGAATGAAGCGGCGCCGTATCGATCACCATTGGGTTCGTTTCAGCGCGAATGTCCAGCAGCCACACCAGCTTCGGAGCGTCCTTGCAATTGTCCTGCGTGTCTTCGTCGGAAACCAGCGCCAAACCGCGGCTGAAAATCGGCTGGAAGGTGTGAGTCCAGGCCGGGTAGGGCGGCGAGAACGAAGCGTGACCCACTACCTTGGGGGTGAAGCTTTTCGCGCGGCCGGCCTTCACCTCGGCCAGCCCGGAGATATCCAGGATGAACGCGCCGCCATCAATGTAGGCAACATAGGCGCGATCGGGATGATCCGGCCACACCTCCGTTTGATGCGGCCGGTAGCCGTCGTCAAACTTGGGATGGCGCTTCGGCAGGCACTCGGGAAGGCAGGCGTCGCCTTGGCGCGTTCCCGGATACCACCAGCGGCCCACTTCGCGTGGATGCCGCGGGTCGCGCAGGTCCACGATCATGTAGAACTGATCGTCGTTGGGATGGGTGGGCTCGAAGTCGGCCGCGCCGGTGCTCAGATGCGCGAACTGGCCATCGACGAACCACACGCAGTGCACGCCGCGCGAGTTGGGTCCCGACGTATCGAAGAACGAAAGCTCGATATCTTCTAAACGCTTTGCATTGCGAATACGCTCGAAATTGGACACATCCAACACCCACAAGCCAGCTGTTTTCTGCCCCTTCCTGAGCGCTTGATTGGCGATCACCAGCACGTTGCCGGAAAGTCCAAGGGAATTGCAGCGCGTAATCCCGGGCGCGGGTGACGGAAGCTGGTTGATCAAGACGGGATTTTCGGGATGCGTAACATCCAAGATGCTCACGCACATTTTTTGCCCTTCGTGAGCCAGGTAGAGGATGCGCCGGCCATCGGGCCACCGCTGGATCACTAGACCTTCGCCGCCGTCGCCATTGCCGTTGAGATCGTTGTGGCCCACCAGGGTCATGTTGTTCGATTCGGCGCTGGTCTGAGCCTGCAACGGTATCACCACAACGGCGATCGCTGCGATAATCCATTTGGTCTTCATGCGATATGCGCGCCCACGGTGTCCACATACACCGCGTAAAGGGACTGGCTGGCAGCCATAAACAACCGGTTGCGCCGCGTGCCGCCGAAGCAGATGTTGGCGCAGTTCTCCGGCAGCCGGATCATGCCGATGGGATCGCCCGAGGGAGCAACGATTTGAACGCCGGGAGGCGCGCCGCACCACACGTTTCCGTCGATATCGCAGCGAATGCCATCGGCGGCGCCGGTTTGGAATTGCACAAAGCGCTTGCTGTTGCGCAGCGCCTTTCCGTCCAGATCGTAGACGCGAACCTCGCGCCCGGTGCCCGTGTCGCAGATATAAACCTTCTTGTAATCCGGAGAAAAGCAGATGCCGTTCGGCTCGTTCAGCTCATCGGTCACCTTCTCCATCTGCCCGGTCTTGCCGTCTACGCGGTACACCGCTTCCTTGATTTCTGACTCGCCTTTGAACCCTTCGTAATAGCCGCGAATGCCGTAAATCGGATCGGTGAACCAAATCCCGCCATCGGGATGCACCACGATGTCGTTGGGCGAATTCAGCCGCTTGCCTTGGAATCTGTCCGCGATCACGGTCACGGTTCCATTCGATTCATAGCGCGCCACGCGGCGATTCCCGTGCTCGCACGAGAGCTGGCGCCCCTCAAAATCGAAGGTGTTGCCGTTGCTGAAACCCGAAGGCGATCGAAAGACCGTTACACGGCCGTCCTCTTCGATCCAGCGCATCTGGCGATTATTGGGAATATCACTCCACACCAGATAGCGTCCCACGCCGCTCCACGCGACGCCTTCCGCCCAGAGCGTACCGGTATAAAGGCGCTGGATCACGGTGTTGCCGACCATGTAGCGGCGGAATCGATTATCCAGCGCGACAATGTCCGGATCAGGATACCGGACAAGTTGATCGCCCTGCCAACTACGCGGACTCGGCACCCCGGTAATCTTTTGTTCTTGCGCGGGTTCTTGCGCGAGCGCTGCGCCACCCAGCGCGGTCATCAGAAACGAACGGCGGCCAATGGAAAACATACCTGTCATTTATACATCACCTTAATGTGGATCGGCGAGATATGATAGACACCATGCGATTTTGGCCGTTGCTGTTCACGATTTCTCTCACCATCTCTACGGCACTGGCTCAGGACGCCGGAGCCACACATGACGATTGGCCGCATTACGGCGGTACCCAGTTTTCCTGGCGTTACAGCGCCCTGAATCAGATCAACACCACCAACGTCAAAGCGCTGACCCCTGCCTGGCTGTTTCAGACCGGAGACTACGCGGAAAACCTGCAGGCCACGCCCATAGTGCAGCAGGGCGTCATGTACATCATCACGGCGCGAGCGCGCGTATTCGCGCTGGACGCTGCCACCGGCCGAGAAATCTGGAATTACAAATATCCGGACCTGCCGCGCAATATCCCGGGCTTTGTAGGAAATCGCGGATTGGCCGTCGGTGATGGCAAGGTTTTCTTCGGCACGAAGGACAATTACCTGGTCGCGTTGGATCAGAAAACCGGGCGCATGGAGTGGCGCGTCAACCTGGACGACGCCCGCCAATGCGGTTGTAACATCACGGCCGCGCCTCTGGTGGTAAAGGACAAAGTGATCGTGGGTGGCGCCGGGGGCGACGGTGCGCATCGCGGCTACATCACCGCGCTCTACACCAAGAGCGGGCATCTGGCGTGGCGCTGGTATGTAATTCCCGGCCCCGGAGAAAAAGGCCATGAGACCTGGAAGGGCGACAGCTGGAGATTCGGCGGCGGCGCTCCCTGGCTGACCGGCTCTTATGATCCCGCCCTGAATCTGCTCTATTGGGGTACCGGCAATGCCGCGGCCGATTTCTATGACGCGGAGCGCGTGCCAACCGGCGCCGACAAGAGTAAGGATGTGAATCTCTACACCGCCAGCGTGGTGGCGCTGGATGCCGACACTGGGAAACTGCGCTGGCATCATCAGGAGATCCATGATGACGAATGGGATTGGGACTCCGCGTACGAAGTTCTGCTGATGGACCGCCAGATCCGCGGCCGCATGCGGCAAGTGCTGGTCCATATGAATAAGAGTGGAATAACGTCGGTTCTGGATCGCGCCACGGGCGAGTTGCTAGGCGTATTCTCCGTACCCGAAGTGCAGACTTGGATTTCTGGAATCACCGAAGATGGCAAGCTGGTAGGACGCGTTGAGCCGCAACTCGGCAAGACTACTACCCTCTGCCCCACCGCGGCAGGCGCGAAAAGCTGGAACTCCATGGCGTATTCGCCGCGGACCGGCTATCTTTATGTGCCGGTCAATGAGCTGTGCGAGGACATTACGCCGAACAGCGAGCCTGCCCAGGAAGGAGAGAATTACATGAACGGATCGTTCCCTTTAAAACTCGCCCCGGGACGCACCACCTACAGTCATGTGGACGCGTGGGATCCGGTGACTGGGAAACGCGCCTGGAGCATGCCGTATAAGTACGTGCTGCTCGCTTCCATGCTGGCTACCGCTGGCGACCTGGTGTTCACCGGAAATCCCGAAGGCGAGTTTTTCGCGCTCGACGCAAAGAGCGGAGCGAAGCTGTGGAGCTATCAAACCGGCGCTGGACATCGGGGGGCGTCGGTGTCGTACGCGGTTAACGGACGGCAATTCATCGCCACCACGACTGGCTGGCATGTCTCGGTGGTGGGTGGCGCCGTTCAGAATTTGTTTCCAGATCAGGATTGGCGGCTGGGCTCAACGCTGGTTGTATTTGCGCTGCCGGAGAGTTCGCGATGAAGTTTATATCGCTCATGTGTGCCATGGCGCTATCGTGTGCGGCGCAGAATGCGATCCGGCACGGCGAGCAGGTGTTTGCGAAGACCTGCGCTACGGGTTACTGCCACGGAGTGAAGGGCCAATCGAGCGGAGCTCCTCGGCTTGCGGCCCGAGGCTTCACTCAGGCATATATCAACAACACAGTGATGCGCGGCATCGCGGGCACAGGCATGCCGTCCTTCGCCACAGTGCTGTCGAAGGCGGACCTGACGGCGGTGGTGGCATATGTCGCGTGGCTCAATGGCATCGCCAATGCGGATGCCGGTTCGGAGGGTGCAGCCGCCACATCCTCAGGACCGGCACTCTCGAGCGATGCCGCTCACGGCGCGCTGTTATTCAAGGAAGCCGTGCGAGGCTTTGGGCGATGCTCCACGTGCCATGAAGTGGCCGGTGTCGGCATTCCCGTAGCGACACCCATCGCGCAAGTGCCCGCTTCCGTCGCGGCACTCAAGTCGCTCACAACACCCCATGTGAAGACCGGAACCATGGACGGTGAATCCATGCCGGTGCTGGTGTTGAGCGATACCAAACAGGGCGCACTGTTTTACGATCTGACGTCCTTGCCGCCGGTGGAACGGAACGCCGAGCCGGGAGCGGTGAAGTTCGCCGAGGGCAGCGCGTGGCGCCACTCGTCCGTGATCGGCGCCTACAATGGATCAGAGCTGGAAGCGATCCTCGCGTACTTGCGCGCCGTGACCAATTAATTCGGCTTCTTGTTTTTCATCTCCGCCTCGCGCGCGCCGGCCAGGATATCGGCCAGACCGTAGTTTCCTTCGTGGCAAGCGTATTCAAAGATCGGACCTTTAGTTTTCCGAATCATGGTCTCGCCGGACCAGGGCCGGGTCCAGGTGTCCGGGTCTTCCACGGTGAACCGGTAGACGATGGTGTCGTCATTGACGCGCGTGAACCGCTCCACGACGTGCAGCGCGGGGCTGGAGAAGATGTCCTGCCGGGCGGTGGCGGGCGGGCCGCGGAAATTGGTCTCGTTGTTGAAATTGGTGGAATCCACAACCAGCGTGTCGCCTTCCCAATGGCCGCGCGAGTCCCCGCCCAGTTGGTGAATGTTAGCCGCGATATGCGGACGGCCATCCAGGTAAATCATACGGGCGGCGTGGATCATCTCGGTGAGGATCACCATCGTTGAGCCGGCCTGCAGAATTTGAAAGTTGGCGTTGTAAGTGGAACCGAGCATCGGAGGACCATCGGCGCCCCACGTGATACAGCGCTCACCCAGCGTGCGGCTCTCCGCGCTGACAGCGGCTTGCCGGTCGCGCTCCAACGCCGCCAATTCCTTCGCGCGCTGCTGTCCTTGCGGCGTCAAAGGCGGGAGCCGTCCGTCCGGCGGATCGAACACAATGGACGTTCGCAGGCTCGGCGCGCCCTTGGCGTACCGGTCGCCTTGCCAGATCACGTTGTCATAGTGGATGTCGTCGGCGGCCTGACTATGGTCCTGCTGCAGCTTCTTTTTCTCGACGGCCAGCGCCTCGGCCTCGGTATAAAATTCTTTGTTGGCGAGCTCCTTGGGCCGTTCCAGCGGGATGTAGGTGCCGTTGGTCCAGTAGCCTCCCAGATCGGGCTGGCCATCGGGCGTGCGCGGCGGAGTCCAATCTTTTTGGGACTTCGCGGCAGCCTTCGCCGGTTCAGCACCGCGAGCCGGCGCCACCAGAAGAGCGATACCGAAGGCGACACCAACTGGGGCAAGTGCGCGGAATCGAAGACGCATCGGGGTCCTCCTATCCTCGAAAGCCTGTTCGGCCTCGCCCAAGATCATCTCATTTTGGGAGTTCGAGCGCCACGGTGCTGGCCAAATCGGTCTCGAC
>CAVRZH010000135.1:0-44630 GCA_963725455.1 Bryobacterales bacterium | reverse complement strand
GAGATGATGGAGCGGCTTATCGACCTGACTGAACAGCAGGGACCGCTGCCCGATGACATCACCGTGCTCGTGGTGCACTGCACGGGCTGAATCCGGAGCGCCACGACGGCTGCTGCCGGTGACGCACCGTCAGGCGTATTTTGTCGCGCATTAAATGGGGTTGGAGTTACCTGATTAGATAAGACTGTAACAATGTCTTCAGGATTACCCCGGGAGCAATCGGGGCTCTGGTATGGCACTTTTGTTGACTGACTGTATTGAGCAGATCGGAACGATCACCCTGAACAATCCGGAGCGACGGAACTGTCTTTCCAACGCCCTTCTCACCGAGCTGGTCGAGGCCCTTGCCGAATTCGAGCGGAGCAGGGTGCGGGCCGTTGTCATTCGCGCCGCCAGCGGCAGCAAGGTCTGGTCAGCCTCGAGCGAAAGCCAGCGGCATTCGTCAAGCTGGCCGCCGAAAGCATGGTGCGTTGGGCGCTCATTGACGATGAAGGCGTAATTCTGGATCCTCCCGGGAAAGCAACCTTCCAGCTTCCCGTGCTGGCGGGGGTGATGGGCGGCGAGAGCCAGGAAAAGCGCGGCATTCGTGTGCGGCGCATGCAACGGCTGATGAAGGAGCTGGGCCCGCTCGCCGACAACGTATCTGAAGTGGACGCGTCGGATCTGGACGACCTCAGAATCACCGAGCAGGCTGGCGGCGGCGCCGTGTCGCTCATGCTGGGCGATCGCAACTTCTCTTCCAGGTTGAAAAACTTCCTGGATCATTACCCCGATATTCACCGCAAAATGCCGCAGGCGACATCGTTCGATCTGCGGCTGGACGATCGCATCACTGGTTTGGAGGCCTCTCGCGATGCCCGATAAACCCCAACTCGCAGTGGGTCTGGATCTTGGAAGCTCGACTACGCGCTGTCTCATCCTGCGTCTGGACGGCGGGCGCCTGCGCTACGCGGGGCACAGCGAGGTTCCCTCCGATGGCTGGAGCAAGGGCCGACTAGCTGACCAGCAGGCCGTCACCACCTGCGTTCGCGCGGCCGTGCGCCAGGCCGAGGCGCAAGCCCGAGTGTCGGTGGACACGTTGGTGTTGGGCATCGGCGGATCGAGCGTGGATGGGTGCAACAGCCGCGGCATTTATGAATTCGGCCGGCCGCGCCCGGTGACCATCGACGACATGGCGTACGCGGTGGAGCGCAGCGAACAGGTCCGCCTGGAAGAAGATCGCATCATTTTGCACTTGTTCCCCCAGGATTTCACGCTGGACGGACGGGCGGGCAAGCGCTATCCGCGCGGGTCCATCTGTTCGCGCCTGGAAGCCAACGTCCACATCACCACGTGTTCGGAGCAGGAACATCACGCCATTCTGCACGCGGTGCATCAAGCCTCATATGCTGTCGAAGAGTCTATGTTTGAGCCGGTGGCGACGGCGTACGCGTCCGTGAGCCGCGACGATCGCAATCGCGGCGTGGCCGTGGTGGATATCGGCAAGCATTCGACGGATCTGGTGGTGTACGACGGCGAAGCGATATTGCTGGCGCGCAGCCTGACGATTTCAGCGGACCACTTTACGCGCGACGTCGCGGTGGGCTTAACCGTGCAGTACAACGATGCCGAGCGCCTGAAAGTGGAATATGGGTGCGCGATGCTGGGCCTGACCTCCGACAACAGTTACATTGAGGTTCCTTCCAATGAGGGCCGCCTGCCCCGCGAAGCGCCCCGCCGTCAGTTGAACGAGATTCTGGAAGCGCGCGCCGAAGAGCTTTTCATCCACGTGGGATCGGAGCTGGTGACCATCGGGATGGATCAAAAGCTCCTGGAAGGCGTCATATTGGCGGGCGGCGGCGCGATGTTGAATGGCATGTGCGATATGGCGGAACGGGTGCTAAACTGCCCGGCGCGCAACGCAATCCCGGAAGGAATTCAGGATTTGCCGGACGAGCTTTCGAATCCCCTGTGGGCCACCACCGCGGGATTGGCGCGTTATTCAGCGCGGTTGAAGACCAATCGGGAGACCAAACGTAGAGCTCCCGGTTTGATTGGCATGTTGTTCCACTGATCGACAAGTAAATAACGACAAGATGACTTCGAAGACGATCACGACGGGAGGCTTTGAATGGACGCATTGAAGTTCGCGATACAGGAAGAAATTCTCGCTGGCACCAAAATCAAAGTGGTGGGAGTGGGCGGAGGCGGCTCCAACGCCGTCGCCAGAATGATGAACGAGGGCTTGCAGGGTGTGGAGTTTCACATTCTGAACACCGACGTGCAGGCGCTGAATGCGTCGCAGGTGCCCAACAAACTCGCCATCGGCTCCAAAGTGACGAATGGTTTGGGCGCAGGCTCCGATCCGTCGCTCGGACGGCAGGCCGCGCTGGAGGACACCGAACGTATCATCGAAGTGCTGGAAGGCGCCGACATGGTATTCGTGACGGCCGGACTCGGAGGCGGTACCGGAACCGGTGCTGCACCCGTGGTGGCTTCGCTTGCTAAAGAATTGAACGCGCTCACCGTGGCTGTGATCACCAAGCCGTTTGCGTTTGAAGGCCCGCGCAGGATGAAGCAGGCTGATCGCGGGCTTTCCGAACTGGGCGGCACGGTGGACACCGTCATCACCGTTCCGAACGATCGGTTGCTCGAACTGGTTCCTCGCGGCACCAGCTTCTTTGAGGCGTTCCGCATCGCCGACGATATTCTCCGGCAGGCCGTGCAGGGCATCAGCGATATCATCACTACGCCCGGCCTGATCAATCGCGACTTCTCGGACATTCGCGCCATCATGCTCGGCATGGGCTACGCGATGATGGGAACCGCGTCGGCCTCGGGTGAGAATGCGTCCATTGAAGCGGCTCGGCAGGCCATCAGTTCGCCACTGATGGAAGAGGGCGGCGTGAAGGGCGCGCGCGGCGTCCTGATCAACATCACCGGCTCCAGCAAGCTGAGCCTGCACGACGTAAACGAAGCTTGCTCGCTGATCCGCGGCGCTACAGCCAATGAAGACGCACAGATCAATTTCGGCGTGGTGATGAACGAGGCGCTAAAGGATACGGTGAAGATCACAGTAATCGCAACGGGGTTCCAGCGTGATAACTTGCCGCAGTTGAACCGCCGGGCGGCCGCCGCTGTATCGATGCCAGTTGAGCCGATTGTTTTCGAAAACCTGCCGCCCGCTCCCACTCCGCCAGCGACAGTCCCAGTGCCCGTGACGGAATCGCTCTTTAGCAGCGGATTAAGCTCAGGAGCATCGCTGTTTCGTGAGATGCCGCCTCCGCCGGAGCCAGCGGAGGAGCACGAGATCGAGGAACCTGCTCCAATGGCCATGCCTGTGGACGATATCGAAGTGCCCGCGTTCATGCGCAGGGAGCGGCGGTTGTACCAGTAATTAGAGGCTCTCTTGACTGTACCTCAATAACCTGTTATACATGTTTATAGAGGTAGGATCGATGGAGACTCCGGAAAAATCCGTTCGTGTTGCTGATGAAGCTTGGCTTGCGCTGGCGTTGCTGCAGTATGAACATCCGGAACGAGATTCCTTTTCAGCCAAGGAAGTGCTTGATCGCGTTAAAGCGGAACAAGCCAGTCCAGAGTTGCGACCGGGAGTCCAGGTGCATATCTACCTGCACAATGTAGCCAATGCCGAACCTAACTCAGCGAAGTATCGGATGTTTTACAAACTGGGTGACGACACCTATCGTCTGTATCGGCCCGCCGATCCCGCCCATCCGGCGCGGAAGGGAAAGATGATTCCGGAGCGAGACGAATTGCCACAGAAATACCACTACCTTCTGGACTGGTATGAGCGCGAGTACAGCAGGAAGCAGACTGCCACGAGGGAGGAAGACGATCCGATCCTGCAGATGTGGGGAGTCGGCAAGGAGATTTGGGCCGATACCAACGCCGATGATTATGTTCGTGAGCTTCGGTCCAATTGGTACGGAGCGAAGAGCGCCGCGAAATAACGCTATAGCAAAAACTTCGGCTCTTCCAGCGGAAGTCTCTTTAGCATAGGAATTCGTGTGGCGAACATCTTTTGGGATACGAACCTCTTCATTTATCTGTTGGAAGGTAATCCATCGTTCGGCACGGCTGTGAAAGATCTTCGGCGTAGAATGCTTCACCGAAACGATCGGCTCTTCACCAGTGCCATCACAATCGGGGAAATTCTGGTGAAACCGCTGGCGACCGGGGATAAGTTTTTGGCGAATCGATACCGGGCATTCTTCACCGGGCCACAGATAACCGTTTCGACTTTCGACTTGGGTGCGGCGGAGGCATATGCGGCTATCCGCCAGGATCGCGGAATTCACCCAGCAGATGCTATTCAATTGGCGTGCGCCGCGGCAGTCGAAATAGACCTTTTCATTACGAACGATGGCCGCTTAAGCAAGAAGAACGTTCCGGGAATAAAATTCATTTCAGGTCTCAGCGAAGCTCCAATATGATCGACGTCTCGCGGGTGCTACTGAAACACCGGCTGCACGCGAGACCCGTTCTGAATAGGCTTTTCCGACGGCAATGCGGCGGCATCGCCTGCACTTAATCCCGAAAGAACTTGCGACTTGGTGTAGCTGGAAATTCCCAGGTTCACTTTGCGCCACATCACGCGATCGCCTTGCAGCAGCAGGACGCCGGTCTCGGAGCCCTGCCGCCGGATCGCTTCTTTGGGGATGGCCAGCGCGTTGTCCACCACGCTGGCCTGAATATCCGCGTTGATATTGGCGTTCGGGAGCAGATCGCGATCCGGATTTTCAATGATGCATCCCACCTCGCCCACCTGGCGCGTCCCAAGCGGCACAATCTGGGTTGGCAGCTTGTCCACCTTGCCCTTCCATTGATGCCCTGGCAGCGCGTCCCAGGTAATGACCACTTGCTCTCCTTCGTGTACCTTGCCCAGGTCCGGTTCATCGACGTACACCGTTACGCGAACGCGATCCAGCTTGCCTACCTTTGCGATCGCATCGCCCGGATTCACGTAGGAGCCTTGCTTCAAATCGAAGTCGTACAACGTGCCATCCATGGGTGCGCGAATGATGCTGAGGTCGAGATTGCTCTGCGCCAGCGCGGCCGCGGACTGCGCCTCCTGCAGGCGGGCCTTGGCGATTTCCTTATCGATGCCGGTGACCAGCGCTGCCTTGCTCTTTTCGAGAGCCTGGATGCGCAACTGGAGCTGATCGACAAGCTGGCGGGCGGAATCCAGCTCCTGGCGCGTGGCTGCCTGTTTCGCCACCAGACGGTCCAGGGCCTGGTAATTTTTCTGCGCGGCATCCAAATCCAGCCGGGCGCGCGAGAGATTCGATTCGATGTCCTGGCGTTCCGCTGCCCGGCCACCCTGCGTCAAAACCTGCTGCTGCGCTTTGGCCTCCTGAATAGCGGCCTGAGCTTTCGAGAGGTCCGCGCTTGCAACTCGCGTGTCCAGTTCCACCAGAGGCTGATCTTTGGCCACTGGCTGCCCTCGGCTTACCAAAACCCGTGTGATCAGTCCGGCGCGTTCTGAGCGCACCGGCATCCACTCGATGGGCTCAACCTTGCCGTTGGTGCTGAGTGAACTGACCAGAGTCTCGCGCGTGACTTTGACGAATTCTACTTCCTGGGGAGCTGCCCGTTTGGTGGCAACCCAAACCACGATCACCGTCGCGCCCACTAAAAGAATGGCAAGCCAGCTTCGGCTACGGCTCACGGACGGATCCTCGAAAAAGGGGCAATTTCCATTGTCCCAGAATCTTTTCCAAAACCAAATCTATTCCAAAATTACCAGCGTGTCGCCCGCGCCCACCGTCTCGCCGGCCCGCGCGCGCACTTCCGTCACACGCCCGGGGCGCGCAGCCTTCATCTCATTTTGCATTTTCATGGCTTCCACCACCACCAAACCTTGCCCCACATCCACCGAGTCGCCGACGTTCACCAAGACCCGAACCACTTTGCCGGGCATCGGCGCAGCGACATTCTGGCGTCCGAATCCCAGAAGAGCGCGCGAGCTGCGGCTGGTGTCGCGAGGATCGCTGACCTCGACCGCAAATCGCCTTCCGTCCACCTCCGCACTCAGCCCGCGCGATGTTTCGATAAGCCGCACTTCATAGCTCGCACCATCCAGCAGCACCGAATAGACGCCCGGCTCTACCGGTATAACTGACGCTAGCCGGTCGGAATCTATTTCGATGGCGCGGCCATCCACCGCCACGTGCCATTTCATCGAAGCAGCTGCCCTCGTCCGTCGTTCAGCCAGCGGCTGGCGTCTCTTGCAACGTTTGGCGCGCTTTTGCGGCTGGTCTCAAAATGCGCCAGAGCAGCCAGCGCCACGGCAACGTCGAGCTCGGGCGGAGGCTCAGGCAGCAGCTTGCGTCTGGACAGAAATTCGGCGACAAAATCCGTGGAGAGATTACCGGCCAGGAATTCGCGATCCTCCAGGATTTCGCGAAAGAACGCGATATTCGTCTGGATCCCGGAGATGGCATACTCGCCCAGCGCGCGCTGCAGCCGCTGGACGGCGGCATTCCGATCCGGTCCCCAAGTCACCAGCTTCGCGAGCAACGAGTCATACTCCAAGGGCACGTTCCATCCCGGATACAGCCCGGAATCTAGCCGCACGCCCGGTCCGCTGGGTTCGCGCAACTGTTCGATTCTTCCTGCTGAGGGAAAGAACTGGTTGTCGGGATCTTCGGCGCAGACGCGGCATTCCATGGCCCAGCCGCGCCACGTAATCTCCTTCTGCGTGAACGGCAGCGCTTCACCGGCGGCGATGCGGAGCTGTAGCTGAACCAGGTCATACCCAGTGACCAGCTCCGTTACGGGATGCTCCACTTGCAGGCGCGTGTTCACTTCCAGGAAGTAGAAGTTGCCCTGCTGGTCGGCAAGAAACTCAACCGTACCCAGATTGTCGTAGGCGGCCGCGCGAACGATCTTCAACGCCGCTTCTCCCATCGCTGCCCGCATCTCCGGATGCCGCGCTACGAAAGGCGACGGGCACTCTTCGATGATCTTCTGATGCCGGCGCTGCAGCGAGCATTCACGCTCGCCCAGGTGCACCAGATTCCCGTAATGATCGCCCGCGATTTGAATTTCAATGTGGCGCGGGCTCTCGATCACTTTTTCGATGTAGACTTCGCTATTCTGAAACGCTCGCTCGGCTTCGCTGGACGCGTCGCGAATGGCGGACTCGAGGGCGCTTTCCGCGTTCACCCGCCGCATCCCCTTCCCGCCGCCGCCCGCCGCCGCCTTGAGCAGAACCGGATAACCGATCTGGAGCGCCAGCGCGCGGGCCCGCTCGATATTGGTGGCCGCCTCCTCACTCCCGGGCACCACCGGCGCGCCGGCTTGCTTCGCCAAAATGCGCGCGGCGGTCTTCGATCCCAGGCGTCGAATGGATTCGGCGGAGGGTCCGATGAACACGATGCCCGCTTCCGCGCACGCCGCCGCGAAGCCGGCGTTCTCGCTCAAGAATCCGTACCCGGGATGGATGGCCTCGGCTCCGTGTTTTTTCGCTGCTTCGATGATGCGATCCACGCGCAGGTAGCTGTCCGCCGACGGCGCCGGCCCAATGTGCTCCGCTTCATCTGCCAGGCGAACGTGCAACGCGCCGCGATCGGCATCGGAAAACACCGCGATGCTCCGAATCTTCATGTCGCGCAGCGCGCGAATGATGCGCACCGCGATCTCGCCGCGGTTGGCGACCAGGACCCGACCAAACATGCATCGTGATTTTAACAGACGGGCCATTCGGATTAGGAGAAGATGGTAGGCAATGGACAACGAAGAATTCCGGCGCTATGGGCACCAGGTGGTGGATTGGATTAGCGATTATCTGGACGACATCCGGCAATATCCAGTGTTGCCGCGCATGAAGCCGGGCGATCTGATGGACCGCCTGCCGGCGCACGCGCCCGATCGCGGCGAGCCGATGGATGCCATCCTGGAAGATTTTCAGCGCTCCATCGTCCCGGCGCTCACGCATTGGAACCATCCCCGTTTCTACGCCTATTTCGCCATTTCCGCTTCGCCTCCGGGCATTCTCGCGGAGATGCTGGCGGCGGCCCTGAACGTCAATGGGATGCTGTGGAAGAGCTGTCCCGCGGTTACGGAGCTGGAACAGGTGACGCTTGGATGGCTGCGCGAATGGATGGGCCTGCCCGCTGACTTCTTCGGCATCATTTACGACACCGCTTCCATCAGCACCTTGCACGCGGTGGCGGCGGCACGCGAGATGGCCGATCCGGAATCCCGCACGCGAGGGAACGCTCCGGGCCTGGTGATGTACACCTCCGAGCACGCGCATTCCTCGGTAGAGAAGGCCGGTATCACGCTTGGCATCGGCCAGGACAACATTCGCAAAATTCCCGTGGATGAGGCTTTCCGGATGCGCGTGGATGTGCTGCGCGAAACCGTGGCGGCGGACCAGCGCGCGGGCAAGCGCCCGTTCTGTATCGTTCCCACGGTGGGCACCACGTCCACCTCGAGCATCGATCCGGTGAATGCGGTCGCCGATGTCGCCGAAGAGTGCGGAGCGTGGCTGCACGTGGATGCGGCTTACGGCGGCGCGGCGGCGGTGGTTCCCGAGTTACAATCGATCCTCGACGGCGCCGAGCGCGCGCATTCGCTGGTGGTGAATCCGCACAAATGGCTATTTACGCCAGTGGATTTGAGCGCGTTCTATACACGCAAGCCGGAGATTCTGCGACGCGCCTTCTCGCTGGTGCCGGAATATTTGCGCACCACCGATGATCCGCGTGCGGTGAATTACATGGACTATGGCGTACAGCTTGGCCGCCGCTTCCGGGCACTGAAGCTATGGTTCATCCTGCGGCATTATGGGCGCGAAGGGATCGCGGAGCTGATTCAGAAGCACATGGATTACGCGCAGCGCCTGGCCGGGTTGATTCGCGAACATCCCGATTTCGAGATTGCGGCACCCACGCCTTTCTCGCTGATCTGCTTCCGTTATCGTGGCTCCGACGATGAGAATCGCGCGCTCCTTGAAGCGGTGAACGCATCGGGGAAGGCGTTTTTATCGCACACCGTGCTGAACGGCAAATTCGTGTTGCGCCTGGCGATAGGAAACATCGCTACGCAATGGGAGGATCTGGAAGAGACCTGGGACCTGGTTCGACAGGCCGCCAAGGATGATCCTGTGGTCAGGTAGTTTTCTGCAGAAGAAATTCGTCCACAGTGCTGAGCAGCAGCGAGGGATGAACCGGTTTGGAAATATAGCCGTTCATGCCGGCTTCCAAGCACCGTTCCTTATCGCCATTCATGGCGTGCGCGGTCATCGCGATAATGGGGAGCCCTTTCCAGCGCTGTTCCTTGCGGATAAGGCGGGTGGCTTCCAGGCCGTCCAGCACGGGCATTTGTACGTCCATCAAAACCAGATCGAAGGCCGGACTATTATCCAGCTTGTTCAGGGCCTCTTGCCCATCATTCGCCAATTCAATAGTAAAACCCCGCTTGCGCAGAACCGCGGTTACTACTTTCTGATTTACCTGATTATCTTCCACCACCAGGATCCGCGCAGGGCTCGCGGGCACTCCGGAAACGGCTGCCGCTTGCTCCGTCGCGTTCGGTTTTGGCGAAGGGCCGTTCGCATCGGCTTCGCATTTCAGAGTGACCTCGAAAGAGCTTCCCCGGCCCAGCTCGCTCTGAACGTGGATCTCGCCGCCGTGCAATTCCACCAGGCTGCGCGTGATGGCCAGGCCCAATCCCGTCCCGCCGAAGCGGCGCGTGACGCTACCGTCGGCTTGCGTGAACTTGTCGAAAATGGAGAGCAGCTTGTCGGCTGGAATTCCCGTTCCGCTGTCCTGCACGGTGATGCGCAGGGTGAACTCGCGCGGGTGCGTGAATTCGCCGCCGGCCCGCACTGAGACAGATCCATGTTCGGTGAACTTCACCGCGTTGCTCACCAGATTGGCGATGATCTGGCGGATGCGCAGCGGATCGCCCGCAATCTGCCTCGGCATATCGGGCGAAACGTCCGCGTGCAAGGAAACCGAGTTTTTGGCGGCCAGCGGCTGATGCGCCTTGATGCAATCCGCCAGCAGCACACGCAAATCGAATGGTAGCTTTTCGAGCGTCATCTTTCCTGCTTCGATCTTGGACAGATCCAGAATGTCGTTCAACAATGAAAGTAGAGAATAGGCGCAACGCTGCGCCGTTTGGAGCTGTTCGGCGACGTCGGGACTCAAATCCCGATCGAGCGCGATGTCCAGCATACCAATCACGCCGTTCATCGGGGTCCGCAGCTCGTGCGAGACATTGGCTAGAAACTCGCTCTTGGCATGGTTGGCCGCCTGCGCCGTGCGCATGGCTTCTTCCAGTTGGTCGGTACGGTCTTTGATTCTTTTCTCAAGCAGCCCCTGCTGCTCCAGCAGCGCGCTCTGGGATGCCGCCAGCGCCCCTATCATGCCATTGAAGCTCTCACCCAGGAACTGCACCTCGTCCCCGGTATTGCTCACCTGGATGGGTTCCAGCCGGCCATTCCGGGCTGATGTGATTCCGGCCTGAAGTTGTGAGAGCGGCCGCGCAATCAAACGAATGGTGAAGCGCGCGATGGCGGCCGCAACCAGCAGCACGATTACGAACAGCAAAAGTCCCTTACCGATGTCGAAGGTGTCCTGGCGAAGATCATACGCCAGAATGGTTGAAATCACCCAAAAGACCAGCGCGGCCGTAAATAGTGAAAATTTCGAGGCCAAGGAGCGCAACGGCCCTGGACGCACGA
The DNA here is from genome assembly GCA_963725455.1 of Bryobacterales bacterium. Lineage (GTDB taxonomy): Bacteria > Acidobacteriota > Terriglobia > Bryobacterales > Bryobacteraceae > Palsa-89. The sequence continues at coordinate 33,931 of CAVRZH010000135.1, read as the reverse complement.
GGACGGGATCGCCGGTTGAGGGCTCGGCCATGTTCGTTGATCGGCTTTCCTAAGGTCTGCTGCATAAGGGATTCGCCCTAGTGCGAGCCTCTCGGGGTTTATATAACCACCAATGTTATTCTTGGACGAAATGGGTCGCCTGCGGATGAACCTGTGCGGCATCCAGCTCGAGAACCCTGTCATCGCGGCGTCGGGCACTTACGGATATGGTGTGGAGTTCTCGACCGTCGCGGATTTGAACGGCATGGGCGGGCTGGTGGTGAAAGGACTTTCCCGCGAGCCCATCGCCGGCAATCCCCCGCCGCGTCTGTGGGAGACCGAAGCCGGCATGATGAACTCCATCGGCCTGCAGAACATCGGCGTGCGAGCCTTCGTGGCCGAAAAACTACCGGCCTTGCGCCATCTGCGGACCGCCATTTTCGCGAACGTGTTCGGATACCAGTCGGAAGATTACGCCGAAGTGATCCGCGTCTTGGAGGATGCGGAAGGCGTCGCCGCATATGAGCTCAACGTGTCCTGCCCCAACACCAAGCATGGCGGGATCTATTTCTCGAGCGACCCGAGTCTGTTGAGCGAGCTGGTAGCTCTGATCCGGCCGTTAGCCCGCCGGCCTTTGATCGTCAAACTGTCACCCAACGTTGCGCGCATCGAACCGTTGGCGAAAGCGGCCGAACAAGCCGGCGCCGACGCCATCAGCCTGGTGAATACGTTTGTTTCCCTGGCCATCGACGCTCACACGCGCCGGCCCCGGATCGGCGCGGGTTTTGGAGGGTTATCGGGACCCGCCATCAAGCCCATCGCACTCCGCCTGGTCTATGAAGCGTCTCAGGCCGTCCGGATTCCGGTGATCGGTCTGGGAGGAATCCGCAGCGGTGAAGATGCGGCTGAGTTCCTGGTGGCCGGCGCATCGGCAGTCCAGGTGGGCACGGCGAACTTCTGGGATCCCGAAGCGCCCTGCCGCATCGCGCGCGAGCTCGACGATTATTTGAAACAGGAAAGCATCGAAAACGTTCAACAGTTGGTGGGGACTTTGCAGATATGAAGCAGACTATTACGACCGACAAGGCGCCCAAGGCCATCGGTCCTTATTCACAAGCCGTTGTATACGGGGGATTGGCCTACCTCAGCGGGCAGATTGCCATCGATCCAGCCAGTAACAAGGTGATTGAAGGCGGCATATCGGCGCAAACCGAGCGGGTGCTGGAGAACATCAAGGCTGTTCTGGAAGCCTGCGGCGCTTCGCTTGATTCGGTGCTGAAGACCACCGTTTTCCTGAAAGACATGGAAGATTTCGCGCCGATGAATCAGATCTATGGGCGCTACTTCGGAAACAATCCGCCCGCGCGATCCACCGTGCAGGCGGCCAAGCTGCCGCGCGACGTCGGGGTGGAGATCGATGTCGTCGCCGCAATTGTCGAGCAGGGCTAATTCGCTAAATCTCTAAGCAATATCAGGCAGCAGAAATTTCTGCTCGTTACCGGCAGCGCGGCTTGCAGCTCCCGCCGCCAGATACCCGCTGCGTACTGCGCCTTCCATAGTCGCCGGCCAGCCGGACCGGGTCCAATCCCCGGCGAGAAACAGGTTTCCGAACTTCGTTATGCTCATGGGCCGGGCTTCTTCTAGCCCCGCCTGGGCGGAAAACGTCGCGCGCACTTCCTTCACTACGTGCGCTTTGGTGATTTGGGCCTCCTTGACGCGCGGGAAAAATTCGGCCAATTCACGCAGCGCCATGGCAATCACCTCCGCGCGCGGCATCTCCACCAGACTTCGCGATGCGCTCACCACCAGCTGCAAATATCGCCCTTCCGACTTGTTGAACATCCATTGAATGGTGCGATCGAGCAGCGTGGCATGCGGCAGTTCCGTGATGCTGCGATCGAACCACAGATGGATGCCCGTAATCGGCGAGTGCTCGAATCGCGTGACGTCCAGATCCAGATCCGGAATCGCTGCCGGGACACGCTCGAAGGGCAGTGCCGAGATGTAGTAATCGGCCGTTATTAACTGGCCCGCCACTAGCACGCCACGTACACAGCCATCTTCGGCGATTACTCGCTCCACGGGCGCGCGCAAATGCAGCCGCACGTTGCCGATGCCCCTCCAAACGTCTGAACCGTACAAATCTCCCAAGGGCACGGCCGGGATGCCCATTTCATAGGTGTTCCCGCGAGCCAGGAATCCGAGCCAAAAGACTTGAAAGCCGTGGCTGGCGGCCATGCGGTCGAGATCCTCATTGATGGCGCTCACCAGTATCTGATTCCAGAAGCGCGCGATCGCGGCGGGAGTCTGGCGCTTTTCACGCAGCCAGTCGAGCATCGTGATGTGGTCCAGATCCCGGCGGGTTCCATGCTCCCTTCTTATGGCCCACAGCGCGCGGGCGATGGCGAATTTGTCGGAGAGCGTAAGAAACGTCAAATCCCAGAAGCTTCCAGTGAAATGCAGCGGCGCAGGGAGACCTCCGGCCTGCAGCACCGAAGTCCGGCCTCTGGGTTCGATAAAGAAGAATTGCTTGTGAAACTGGATGCGATCCGCCACGCCCAAGCGTCTGTAAAAATCCAGCAGGTTCACACAGCAGCGCAGCAAAACGTGCTGGCAGTTGTCGATCACTTCGGGGGTATTGTCTGGGTTAGAATTGTCGCCCGGAACGGGATAGGAAGTAGCACGCCCACCGAGGAATCCACGCGCTTCGAAAAGATCGACTTGGAAACCAGCTTGGCCCAGCGCGGCGGCCGACGCCAAGCCGGCCAGACCTCCGCCGACCACGATCACCGAAGGCATGAGGATTTAGAAGGGGAAACGAAATCGTTGCAGCACGAACTCAGGCGCGCACCTGGACCGGCGCGCGATGACCTCCGCCACCTCCACTGCTATTGATCAGCAGCACGGCAATAGACAGCACCACTACAAGAAATAGGATGTCGGATAAATCGAATTGCACTGATCTTTTCCTGGGGCCGCTGCCTTTTTCGTTCCGGCAAGCCCAATGATTCATTATGAAATCAGCCTTCAGATTAGCATAGTAGGTCAGTGGTGCGATTGGTACTATGAGGCTCAGCTTATGCCGAATGGACCGCAGGGGATGCCAGGGCCTGAGCCACCACATTTTCGATCAATCGAAGGCCGCAGTTGCCATCTAAGCTAAGGATGGACTCCGGATGAAACTGCACGGCTTCAATCGGCAATTCCCGATGCCGGATGCCCATGATGACGCCGTCCTCGGTCTCGGCCGTCACTTCCAGGCACGCCGGGAAAGTCTCTTTGCGGGCGAATAGAGAATGGTACCGGCCCACTTTGAAGCTTTCGGGCAGTCCTTTAAAAATTCCCAGATTGCGATGCACCACCATGGAAGGCTTGCCATGCATCGGGTAGTCCAGCACGCCCAATTCGCCGCCAAACGCTTCCACGATTCCTTGCAAACCGAGGCACACTCCGAACAGCGCTATGCCGGCGTGAGCGGCAAACTTCACCAGATCAGGCACTCCGAAGTCGGAAGGGCGTCCCGGACCGGGAGAAATCAGCAAAAGGTGCGGCGCGAAATCCAGGATCAATTCGTGCGGCACTCCCGCGCGATAAGTCACTACCTGGGCGCCGGTCTGGCGGGCGTAGTTCGATAGCGTGTGGATAAAGCAATCGTCGTTGTCGACGAGCAGCAATTTCACGCCGCTGCCGCGGTGCTCCATGGCTTTCTCGGACGCCTCCGCTCTCTTCGTGCCTCGCAACGACCGGAAAAATCCAGTGGCCTTCAGGCGCGTTTCCTGTTCTTCCAGCTCCGGAACCGAGTCGTAAAGCAACGTCGCGCCCGCGCTATAGCGCGCGATGCCATCGCGCAGATGAACCGTGCGGATCAAAATGCCAGTGTTGATGTCGCCGTTCAACGAGAGCATTCCCACCGCGCCGCCGTACCAGCCCCGAGCGTCCTTCTCAAGATCCTCGATGGCTTGCGCCGCGGCCTTCTTCGGCGCACCCATGATGGTCACCGCCCACATATGCGTGAGAAACGCGTCGAGCGAATCGAAGCCGGGTTGAAGAATGCCTTCCACATGATCCACGGTGTGGAAAACGCCCGCATAGGATTCGATCAGCCGCCGGCCAATCACTTTCACCGAGCCTGGGATGGATACGCGCGACTTGTCGTTGCGATCCACATCGCTGCACATGGTCAGCTCGGATTCTTCCTTCGTCGAGTTCAGCAGTTCGCGGATGTTATCGGCATCGCGCAGCGGATCGCCCGTGCGTCGCGCGGTGCCTGCGATCGGGCAGGTCTCCACGCGATTGCCTTCCACGCGCACGAACATTTCGGGCGAAGCTCCAATCAGCTGCTCATCGCCCAGCTGCAGGAAAAATTCGTACGGGCTGGGGCTGCCTTTCTGAATGCGCCGGAAGAGCGCCGATGCGCTCTCGGAATAATTGGCATGGAACGTTTGCCGCAGCACCACTTCGTAGTATTCGCCCTGGCGCATGCCCTCGCGGACCGTCTCCACTTTCGCCATGTACTCTTCGCGCTGATGGTCGCTCGCGATTTCGTTGTCGGGACGTTTGGGCGAGCGCCGCGCGGGTTCGCCAGTGCGCGCCAGGCCGACCGTCGTAAGATCGCCCAGCGCAAAATCGTAACGAAAGCGCTCGATCTGCTCCTTTTTGCGATCCATATAGTAAATGTCGTCGCACAGGAAGAGTTGCAGGTCTTTCACGCCGTGGCGCGGGAGCTTCAAATGAATGGGATCGAACTGGAACAGCAGATCGTAGCCGAATGCGCCAACCAGCGCCAGCCTGGAATCCTGGTCGCTCTGGAATTCACCGATCAGCGCACGCAGAATCGAGAAGGCTGAGGGTTGTTTGCTGCGTTCTTCTTCCGGGAACAGTTTGGGCAGCGGCTTCAATCGGCCCCGCAGCACGGCGCCTTCCAAGCCAAACTGCTCCCAATGGGGATGCTGTTCCAGCAGGCGATACAGCATTCGATTGAGCACTTCTCCGCGAGCGTTGAGCGGCCGGAATTCGATATCTTGTCGAAAGGCCACGATTTCCAGCGGCGGACAAATGGAAGCCACATCCCAGCGCGAATAGCGCTCCGGATATTCGTAGCCTGAGGACAGATAGATGCCGCGGTACCGGTCCAGCTTGGTCATCAGATGGCCGAGGCCTTTTTTGAACGGGATGGCGGACGTCAAGCGGGTTACGTTAATTCCGCCCGGCGTGGTGTAGCTCAGGGTCGCCATAAATGGAGGATAGCACCACCCATGCGTGCGTACAGTTTTTCAGTGATTTCTCACGCGGGATGAGCCTGAGCCCAAGCTCGCTATACTGAAATCATGGCGGGACTGGTCAAACTGGCAGCCGCGCCAAAGCTCGACTTAGGAATCCTGAAGGCGAAGCAAGACAGACTGTTCTCGATTCTTAAGCCGATGCGGCGCGTGATTATCGCGTACTCCGGCGGCGCCGATTCGGCGTATCTGGCGTGGGCCGCGCATCGCGTGCTCGGCGAAAATGCCCTGGCCGTTACCGCGGATTCCGCGTCCATCCCCGAGTCACACAAAAGTGACGCCGAGGCTTTTGCGCGCGAGTGCGGTTTTCGCCACGAATACATCGCGACGCGCGAGTTCGACAATCCGGACTACATCAAGAACGATCCGAACCGCTGTTTTCACTGCAAGGACGAGCTGTTCACGCGCTTGGAAGTGGTGGCGCGCGAACGCGGCATTGAGCACATCGCTTACGGTGTGAACGTGGATGACCTGGGCGATTACCGGCCCGGCCAACACGCGGCAAAGCTGCACGAAGCCAAGGCCCCGTTGGTGGACGCCGGCTTGACCAAGGCCGAAATCCGTGAATTGTCGCGCCTGACCGGGCTATCCACGTGGGATCGTCCCGCGGCAGCCTGCCTCAGCTCGCGCATCCCTTATGGAACTCCTGTGACCCTAGAAAACGTCAAAACCGTCGAACGCGGCGAAGAAGCTGTCCGTCAACTCGGCTTCCGCCAATTCCGCGTGCGGTTCCACGGCAAACTGGTCCGCATAGAAATCGCGAAGGATGAACTCGCGACCGCGCTTACACCTGAAATGGCCGCAAGATTTGTTCAAATCTTCAAGCCGCTGGGCTTCCACTACGTGACCATCGATCTGGAAGGCTACCGGCAAGGCTCGCTGAACGCTGTTTTAGCCGACGCCGATCAATAATTATTTGACGCCGTCAATAATTATTTACAGAGCCGCGACAATAAAGGAGCCCGTTAATTTCTCGTTCCGATGCTCTCGGTGCGCCCGGCCAGCGGTTTCACGATGGATCCGCCGCAGACACCGACGCCCGTGTTGAGCAGCGCGTTGAGCAGGTTGTAGAGCACGGCGTAAACCACCTGCTCGTTCACCGGCTGCTTGCCCGGCATACGGAACGAAACGGGAAGCTCCTTGGAGATTTGCAGCCGCACGGAATCCGGCAGCGTGCGCCCGGTCCGGTCCTTTTGGTTTGCGAGCGACATAGGCGTTTGCAACACGGCGCCGGTTTTTCCGTCGACATAAAACTGGCAGCGCGAGAACCAGCCGAGGTTGCCGGGATCGGCGGCATCGAACAAGAGCAGAGGCGCTTGGCGGTCAATCGCCGCGAGGTACAGGTTCATGGATCGCTGGCTTTCTTCGATCCGATATTCGAAGCCCGCTTGTTTGGCGATGTTCGCCACGAAGTCGGGATCCAGTTCAAGCAGGAGGAATTTGTGCCCCCCCGCTAGCAACACCTGCATAACGCCATTGTAGCCGGTCCCGTTGGTTACACCAGCACGAAAGCTCGCAATAAGTTCGCGATATAATGACAAAGGAGTTATCCAATTGTCCATCCGAAGCTTTTTGCGCTTGAGCGCCCATATCCAAATGCTGCCTGTGCTCGAGAGCGGCGAAGAGACGCTGGTGGGCGGGCAGGCCGTCATGGAAGGCGTCATGATGCGCGCGCCCCACAGTTACTGCGTTGCGGTGCGAAAACCGAATGGCGAGATTGTTACCGAGCAGAGCCCGCTGCCGCGCATCTCGGAAAAATATCCGATTTTCAAGCTGCCGATCCTGCGTGGATTGGGAACGCTCGGTCACGCGATGACGTTAGGCGTAAAGGCGCTGCAATTTTCCGCCAACGTGGCGATCGGGGAAGAAGCCGCCAAGCAGGGTGAGAAGGCGCCGGAACTGAACGGCTGGATGATGGCCGCGCCGCTCGCGTTTTCGCTGCTGTTTTTCCTGTTCATGTACAAATTCGTGCCGCTGTTCCTGGCCACTGAACTGGGCAAGGCTATTCCGTCCATGCACGGGCGATTTGCGGTGAACATGATGGACGGCTTGATCCGCCTGGTAATTTTCCTCGGGTTCCTCATCATGATTTCACGTATGAAGGACATTCGCCGCATGTTCCAGTATCACGGCGCCGAGCACAAAGTGGTCTTCAACTTCGAATCGGGACAGCCGGTGACGGTGGAGAACGCGCAGAAATTCGTCACGTTCCATCCGCGCTGCGGCACCAGTTTCCTGCTGCTGGTGATGGTTCTCGCGATTCTGGTTTACCCCTTGCTGCCGTTCGACGGTTTTGGCGCGAAGCTGATCGCGCGCATCGCGCTGCTTCCGCTGATTGTCGGTGTCAGCTATGAATTGATCCGCTACGCAGCCCGGCATCAGCAGGGCTTGATGGCAACGCTCACCGCGCCGGGGCTGTGGCTGCAGCGCGTGACCACGCAACAGCCGTCCGATGAGCAGGCCAGTGTCGCTATTCACGCGCTGGATGGCGCCATGCAGCTCGAAGAAGCACAAGGCGGCGAGTTGGTGATCGCTTAACGCGAGCGCCGTTCGCTGGAATCCGTCATGCAATTTTCGCAAAGGCTCGACGATATGGAAGCGCGGTTTGACGCCGTTACCCGCCAGATGGCGGACCCGGCCGTCATTGCCGATGGCGAAGCCTATCGCAAAATCGCCAAGACGCGCTCGGAGCTGGAAGAGGTAGTCTCGCGCTATCGCGACTACAAGCACGCCAAGCGCAATTACGACGAAGCGCGCTCCATGGTGGATGATCCCGATGCGGAGCTGCGCCAGATGGCCGCGGATGAAATCGCGCGGCTGGAACCGGAGCTGGTGCGCATCGAAGAGGATCTGAAGGTGCTGCTGCTTCCCAAAGATCCGCTGGACGAAAAGAACATCGTGCTCGAAATCCGCGCGGGCACTGGCGGCGACGAAGCCACGCTGTTCGCGGCCGAAATGTTCCGTATGTATACGCGCTACGCCGAATCTCAGCGCTGGCGCGTGGAAGTAACGGATGTGAGCGAATCGGCGGTGGGCGGCCTCAAACTCGTAATCGCGCTGATCAGCGGCCACAAGGTCTACAGCCATCTGAAGTATGAAAGCGGCGTGCATCGCGTGCAGCGCGTCCCGGCCACTGAGCAACAGGGCCGCGTACACACCTCCGCCATCACCGTGGCCGTGCTGCCCGAAGCCGACGATGTGGAAATCAAGCTGGAAGCGAAGGACGTCCGCATCGATACGTTTTGTTCCTCCGGGCCCGGCGGACAATCCGTCAATACAACTTATTCCGCCGTGCGCCTCACGCACCTGCCCACGGGATTGATCGTCTCCTGCCAGGACGAGAAATCGCAGATCAAGAATCGAGCCAAGGCCGAGCGCGTATTGCGTTCGCGGCTCTACGAGATCGAGCTGGAAAAGCAGCAGCAGGCGATCGGCGCTGAGCGTAAGAGCATGGTGGGTTCAGGCGATCGTAGCGAAAAGATTCGCACCTACAACTTCCCGCAAAACCGCGTCACCGATCATCGCATTGGCCTCACGCTGCACCAGTTGGACCTGGTTATGGAAGGCCGGCTGGATCCGCTCATCAACGCGCTCACCAATTATTACCAAGCCGAGAAGTTGAAGGATCAGGGCGAGCAGGGCGAAGCCGCCTAGCGCCCGCTTACTAACGTGCGCGGCTCAGTAGGTACCACGCACAGCGCCGCGCGCGTGAGCAAGCGGTCCTACGGAATCTTCGCATGACCATCCTGACGGCGCTCCTTCAAGGCACGAAACTGCTGGAAGACGACGCAGTCGCGGCGCCGCGGCTTACCGCCGAAGTCCTGCTGATGCACGCGCTTCAAAAGGAACGCAGCTATCTGTACGCGCACTCCGATGAAGAGCTGAGCGAAATCGCCTGGATTCATTACGGCCGCTATCTGCACCAGCGTCTGAAGGGCAAGCCGACGCAATACATCACGGGCCGCCAGGAATTTTACGGCCGCGATTTCCGCGTCACGCCGGATGTCCTGATTCCACGTCCTGAGACTGAGCATTTGGTCGAGGCTGCCATCGCCCTCATTCATCCGCGCGATCTTGTCGTCGATGTGGGTACAGGTTCGGGAGCAATCGCCATTACCCTAGCACTCGAAACTGCACCACATGTTTTTGCGACGGACATTTCTACCGCCGCGTTGACTGTCGCTCAAGCCAACGCTCAGCAGCTTTCCGCGCCTGTTAGCTTTTTCGCCTGTGATCTTCTCGAGGCCTTCCGCGATAACAGCATCAACGTCCTGGTCTCCAATCCGCCCTACGTTCCCAGAACTGACGAACCCGGTCTCCAACGCGAGGTCCGTGACTATGAGCCACACGTCGCCCTTTTCGGCGGTCCAACCGGCCTGGAAACTTACCAGCGTCTTATTTCGGATGCCGCGCGAGTCCTGCGTCCCCACGGCTGGCTGCTGCTCGAACTCGGCTACAATTCTCTAGACCCCGTGCGCGCGATGCTGGAACACGGATGGACGGACATCGACGTGATCCCCGATCTGGCGGGTTTCCCGCGCGTACTTGCCGCACGAAACCTTTAGCCGCGGATGCCCACCGATGAGCACGGATTAAGGACAATTGAGCTATCGGTGTTCATCCGCGTTTATCAGCGGTAGATCGCCTAGCCCGAATGAAGACCTACTTCCACGTCGACATGGACGCCTTCTTCGTCTCGGTCGAAGAGCTCTTCGATCCCTCGCTGAAAGGCAAACCTGTAGTCGTCGGAGGACAGGCCAATCAGCGTGGCGTGGTCTCTGCTGCGTCCTATGCCGCGCGCAAGTTTGGCGTCCATTCCGCGATGCCGCTTCGTACCGCCTACCGCCTTTGCCCGCAAGCCATTTTCGTGGACGGCCATCCCACGCGCTATCGCGAATACTCAGGCAGGATCTACGAAATCCTAAAGAGCTTCTCGCCGCAGGTGGACATGGCGTCGGTCGACGAGGCCTATATGGATCTCACCGGCACCGAGCGCCTCCACGGCCCGCCGCTCTCCGCCGCGCACCGCCTGCATAACGCCGTCAAGCGCGACACCGATCTCAATTGCTCCATCGGCATCTCCACATCGCGCATGGTCGCGAAAGTCGCGTCGGATCAAGCCAAGCCCAACGGCGTTCTCTGGGTGCTGCCGGGCGAAGAGGCGCGGTTTCTTGCCCCACTCGACGTTCGCAAAATCCCCGGCGTGGGCAAGGTCACCGAAAAGAATCTGCAAGCCTGGGGCGTTCGCAAAGTCGGCGATCTGGCCGCGCTGGATGAAGATTTCCTGCGCCAGCATCTCGGCCAGTGGGGACTGGCGCTGGCCGGAAAATCGCGCGGCATGGACGCGGGCGGCTGGTTCGACGGCGAAGTGGGGGACGACTCGACGCCCAAATCCATCAGCCATGAGTTCACGTTCAATGAAGACACCGCCGACCTGGACGCGCTGGAATCCACGCTCGCGCGGCTCTCTGAAATGGTGGCGCGCCGCTTGCGCGAGCACGATCTGCATGCGCGCACGGTCCAATTAAAACTGCGCTATTCCGATTTCACGACGATCACCCGCGCGCATTCCTTCGATCATGGCACGCAGCTGGACACCGAAATCTTCCAGCAGGTGCGCGCACTCTTTCGCGCCAATTGCAAACGCAACGCGACTATTCGATTGCTGGGCGTCCAGACGTCGGGACTGAAACCGGTGGAGGGCCAGCTGAACATGCTGGATGAACCGAACACCAATCGCTGGCGCAACGCCATGACCGCGGTGGACAAGATGCGCGACAAGTTTGGAGAGAACAGCGTCTCGCTCGCCATGGGACTCAAGGGCCGCTTTCGTGAGCGCGTGCACGAGAATCCGGCTGGGCTCCCCGGCAAAACCCCAGGTGAGATCCCGGGTAAAGATCCCGTCTAGGATCGCTTGCTCACGCGCGCGGCCCTGTAAAAACAGCACGCTACCGAGCCATGACCGTGAGGGAGTGGATGTGCTCTAGGCTGCTAAACTAGCAGCAGGCACACCTGGAAATGAAACAACTCATTGAAGACATCGCGAAGGCTCTTGTTGATTTGCCCGACCAGGTTAACGTCCATGAAGTTCAGGGCGAGCAGGTCACCGTTCTGGAGCTGAAGGTAGCGGCCAGCGACTTGGGCAAGGTCATCGGTAAACAAGGCCGCACCGCGCGATCCATCCGCACGCTGCTGGGCGCGGCGGGCATGAAGCTGAACCGCCGGTTCACGCTGGAAATTCTCGAGTAGTCTCAGAGAGAGACCAGATCTGAAGCTCGTCACTATCGCTCGTCTGCTCCGCGCGCGCGGGAACAAGGGAGAGTTGGCCGCCATCCCGCTCACCAACCAACCCGACCGCTTGAAGAACGTTTTCGTGAATCAGACGCCGATGGAAGTCGAAAACACCTGGATGCATGGCGATCACCTGATCTTCAAGTTCCAAGGTGTCGATTCGATTTCCGACGCCGAGAAACTGGCAGGCGCCGAAGTTTCCATCCCATTCGAACAGCGCGCCGAACTTCATGACGACGAGATCTATCAATCCGACCTCATCGGCTGCGAGGTTTTCGACGTCACCGGGCGCTCGCTCGGCGTGGTCACGGACTTTGAAGAAACCGTCGGCGCGCCGCTGCTTCACGTCGGCGACCTGCTCATCCCATTCGCGAAATCCATCTGCACTACGATCGATCCTGCCAACAAACGAATCAGCGTGAATCTCCCAGACGGCCTCTTAGACCTCAACGTGCCTGGCCCCCAATCCCCAACCCCTAATCCCTGATGATTTTCCGTATTCTCACCATTTTCCCCGACTTCTTCCAAGGCCCGCTCCAGTATGGCGTCGTCGCTAAAGCCGCTGAAGCCGGTTTGATTCGGATCCAGATTCACGACCTCCGCACCTGGACGCAGGACCGGCATCGCACCGTCGACGATCGCCCCTTCGGCGGCGGCGAAGGGATGCTCCTCAAACCCGCGCCGATCTTCGATGCCGTCGAGAGCATCTGGCCCGATCGGACGCCCAGTCAGCGGATCATCCTACTCTCGGCGCAGGGCCGGCGCTTCACCCAGGAAACGGCCCGCCGCTTGAGCCGCTATGAAGAGCTGTTGCTCGTCTGTGGCCGCTATGAAGGTGTCGACGAACGCGTCGCCGAGCACCTGGCCGATGAAGAGCTTTCTATCGGCGATTTTGTCCTGAGCGGAGGCGAACTCGGCGCCGCGGTGGTGCTGGATTCGGTCGGACGCCTGCTCCCTGGCGTCCTCGGCAACGAAGATTCGGCCATCCAGGAGTCCTTCAGCCAGCCCGGCCTTTTGGATTGCCCTCAATACACGCGCCCAGCCGAATTCCGCGGCTGGAAGGTTCCAGAAGTACTATTGAGCGGCAACCATGAGGAGATCCGGAACTGGCGCCGCCAAGCCGCCCGTGACAAAACTGCCAGGAACCGTCCGGATTTACAGCCCTGAGGCTGGACTTACATCCATAAGGCCGGATCTACTACAATGAAGATTCAAGGATTTGTCACATGCCGAACCCGTTATTGACCAAGGTAGTAGCCAAACACATGCGTCCGGTGCCAGAATTCCGCCCGGGCGACACCATCCGTGTCCACGTAAAGATCAAAGAAGGCGACAAAGAGCGTTTGCAGGCCTTTGAAGGAACCGTGATTGCCCGCAACAACTCGGGGCTCGGCGCCACCGTAACTGTGCGAAAGGTCAGCTTTGGCCAAGGGGTGGAGCGCATTTTCCCGTTGCATGCCCCGGTAATAGACCACATCGACGTGGTGCGTACCGGCCGCGTGCGGCGCGCCAAGCTGTACTATTTGCGCGAGCTCAAGGGCAAAGCAGCACGTCTCCGCGAACGCGATTAGCTTGCTCGCGAAGGTTGTTCTGTCCGATCGGATCAGCGAAACCGCCTACCGATGAGATGCCAGGCTAAGTACGAGAATGAAGCGCGGGCGCAGGGCTTCCAGCGGATCGCCGGTGTCGACGAGGTAGGGCGCGGCGCTTTGTTCGGCCCGGTGTTTGCCGCGGCTGTCATTCTTTCGCCGGACCGTCCCATCCGTGGCCTGCGCGACAGCAAAATGCTCGACGCGGAACGCCGTGAAGTTTTAGCCGTTCGAATTCGCGAGCGCGCCGTCGCCTGGTCCGTGGCAGCGGCCGATGCTTTCGAAATCGATCGTATAAATATCCTGCAAGCCTCCCGGCTCGCCATGAAGCGGGCAGTCCAACGCCTGAATCCTGCTGCCGACTATCTGCTGGTGGATGCCGTGAGCGTGGATTTGCCCCTGGCCCAGCGCGCTCTCATTCATGGCGACGCATTGTCGCAGTGCATCGCCGCCGCTTCCATTCTTGCCAAGGTTACCCGCGACGCCTGCCTGCGTGAATGGGACGTAGTGTTTCCCCAATACGGCCTCAAGAATCACAAAGGCTATTCCACCGACGAACACTGGAAGGCGCTGGAGCAGCACGGCCCCACCCCCATGCATCGCTTCAGCTTTTGGCCGGTGCGGGAGCATTCGCCGCACGCGGTCTGGACCGGTTACCCACGCCAAGGCGACCTCTTCGAAGTGGAACCGCTTACTGACGCGCTCGAATTAGAACCGAGCGGTGACCGTGAGGAAGCTGTTGCCGAGGAGCCCGCGTGGGCCCAATGAATCCACAAGTGGCCGAGCCGGAGGAAGAGCCCGTTCACGTCCGGCACAACTGGATTCACAAGCTCGGAATTTTTCTGTTCATCATCGTCTGTTTCGAAGTGGGCGCGTTCCTGACGGTGTTTCCATGGACGCCGCAATGGGACACCAATTCGGTGGCGGCTTTGTTCCCGTGGCTGCGGGATCTATGGTCCAGTTCTTACTTTCGCGGCGCACTGAGCGGCGTGGGACTGTTGAATATTTACATTTCTCTCGGGGAGGTATCGCGCCTCCGCCGGTCCGGCGGGCGCCGTCCTCCCACGGACAGGCTGCCGCCTGCTGATAAACTGAAAGTGTCGACGTTATGAAACCCACCTCGGATCGTGGAAAAACAGCAACGACTGCCGATCCCTCCGCAACTCCCGCGGCGCCTGCGGCAGCAGTGCCGGCCAAACCGGTTGCGAAGGATCCACCCCGTGGAACCATTGCCGAATGGACCATCACCATTCTGCTGTTGCTGTTCGGAACCACCTTCCTGGTGCAGGCCTTTGTGATTCCCACCGGCTCCATGGAAGACACCCTTCTGATTGGCGATCACCTGCTGGTGGACAAGCTCGCCTTCTCCACCGAAGGCAGCGTCAGCAAGTACATCCTGCCGTATGAGAAGCCCCGCGATGGCGATATCATCGTGTTCCGCTATCCGGTGGACATCACGCAAACTTTCGTCAAGCGCGTGGTTGGATCTCCCGGCGATCACATCAAGATTATCGACCAGCAGGTCTATCGCAACGGCAAGAAGCTGACTGAACCTTACGTGGTTCACAAGAATCCTTACCCGGACTCGTTCCGCGACAATTTCCCCAGCAGCGAAGCTAATTTCACGCTGCTCGACCGCGGCCGCGAGATGCTGGCTAGCAACGTCGTCAACGGCGAGGTGGTGGTTCCGCCTGAATCCTATTTCGCCATGGGAGACAATCGCGATAATTCGCTCGACAGCCGCTACTGGGGCTTCGTGCCCCGCGACAATATCATTGGAAAGCCGCTCATCATCTACTGGTCTTACAATGCCACAACCGAGAGCCTGGCGAGTTCGTCGGTGAACAACCTGGCCAGCCACTTCCTGGATCTGGCCGAGCATTTCTTCACCAAGACGCGATGGAATCGGACATTCAAGTTGATCCATGGCTACTACAACTACAACTAAGCCGGCTGAGGCCGCGCCCCAGGGATCCAAACCCGCGCAGCGCAACTCCGTGGCCGAGTGGGCCATCACGATTTTGGTGCTCCTGTTCGGCACCTCCACCATCGCGCAGCCGTTCGTGATTCCCACTTCTTCCATGCACAACACCTTGCTTACGGGTGACCATTTGATCGTCGACAAAATGGCCTATGCGCCGTCGGACGCGCTCAGCAAGCATTTGCTCCCGTACGAAGACGTGAAGCGCGGCGACATTATCGTGTTCCGCCATCCCACGCTCCTGAACGAGGATTACGTGAAGCGCTGTATTGGAATGCCGGGGGATCGTCTCAAGTTGGTGGACAAGACGGTTTTCATCAACGGCAAGCCTTTGCGCGAACCCTATGTCATCCATCAGGAAGATTCATTCCTTTATCGCGACAACTTCCCGCAAGGCCAGCCTGAATACATCCAGGATCCGAAAATGGCGGCGCGGGCTTTTCAAATGCTCCACGACGACGTAGTGAACGGCGAACTGGTGATTCCCCCGGGATTCTATTTCGCTATGGGCGATAATCGCGACAATTCGCTCGACAGCCGTTACTGGGGATTGGTGCCGCGCGACAACATTATGGGTAAGCCGCTGATCGTCTTTTGGTCCTACGACGCGCCCACCGAAGATCTGCAGGACTACAACCTGCATCATGTGTTCGATCTGGCCACGCACTTCTTCAGCAAGACCCGCTGGAACCGCACGCTCATGTTGGTCCACGGTTATCACGATTACCAGCAAAATTGATGGCGAAACCAACGAACTACTACGGCCTCATCCTGGCCGGCGGCAGAGGTACGCGTTTCTGGCCGCGCAGCCGTCGCGCGCACTCCAAGCAAGTGCTGCGCTTCCTGGGTGAGCGGTCGCTAATCCAGCAGACCGTGGACCGGCTAAGTCCGGTGATCCCGCCGGAGAACCAGTGGATTCTCACCAACGATCATCTGCGCGCCGAGATCGTGCGGCAGTTACCCGAGGTTCCCAGGAGCCAGATCCTGGCCGAGCCGGCCCAGCGCAATACCGCACCCGCTATCGGCCTGGCGGCTCATATTCTGCAGTCGATCAACCCCAATGCGGTGATGGGTGTTTTTCCATCGGACCACGTTATCTCCCAGCCGGCGCGCTATCTGCGCTTCATCCGTCCCGCGCTTAAAGCCGCCGCCGACGGCCAGATCGTCGTGCTCGGCATCCAGGCGCGCTGGCCCGAGACCGGTTACGGATACATCGAGTTTCCGAAAAATGTGCAGGCCGGATCGCGCGAGCCTGTGCCGGTGCGCCAGTTTCGTGAGAAACCCGATCTGAAGACCGCGCGCCGCTACGTCAAAGCCGGCAACTTCTACTGGAACGCGGGCATGTTCTTTTGGAAGACGTCGGTGCTGCTGGATGCTCTTCGTGAATACCTGCCCAAGACCGCGACACTGCTGGCCAGCCTGCCCGAATTTGCAAATCGCCGCTTCTCCGCCAAGCTGAAGGAGGCGTTCCCGCATTGCGAGAACATTTCTATCGATTACGCGGTGCTCGAGAAATCGCCGCATGTGGTGGGCCTCGCGACCGATGATTTCGGATGGAACGATGTGGGAAGCTGGAACGCGGTGTACGAACTGCTGGCGCGCGACAGCAACGGCAACGTCTTCCGCGGCGAGGCTCTGGCGCGCTCCAGTTCCGGCAACTATGTGGACGCCGACGGCAAATTGATCGCGCTCCTGGGCGTGAAAGATCTGCTGATCGTGGACACCCCGGATGCGCTGCTGATCGCCGACCGCTCACGCGCGCAGGAAGTGGGCGACATCGTCAAGGAACTAGAGAAGCAGCACGGCCATCTGCTCTAGCGGGTTTCGACGCCTATTCCCTGAGCTCTGTTTCAAGCGTCGAAACAGGATCGGATCGTCCATGGCTCGCTCATCAAAGCCGAATTTGAGCAGGAAGGCATCAATCTGCGGCGCGGGAGCGGTGAGCACTGGCTGATCATCCTCGATGAAGCTCGCGAGCTGGGCAGTTGATCCCGAATCCATTGCACGACCGCGGAGTTTCCGTGCCCTCCGCTCCCAATCAGTCAATGCGATAACTCTGATCGTCACCCGCTTGCACAAATGACGACGGCATCGCCAGAGTTTCCAGGCGCGAACAAGGCTCGCGTCGAAGACCGTATTCCCCTTGTTTGCCAAACCCTGCACCAAAAGCAAATCGCCGCAGCCCGTAAGCAGGAGGGTGGCGAAAACGGTTGTAATCCATTACGCACGCATCGGAAACTCCTCTCCGATCACGAGCTCGCTTTAGTTAGATGATGCCGGCATGTTCTCTGCGAACCACTGCACCACCCGATTGAAGCGGTCCCGAATATGCTCCGGGTCGTGAAATCCATGGCCTTCGCCGGGATACAGCACAAATTCGGTCTTCACTCCGAGCGTCTTCAGAGCGTGCCAGAACTCGTACGATTGCGGCGGCGGGCACTCGGCATCCCGATCGCCTACCATCACTAAAGTCGGCGTCTGGACATTCTTGATGAAGTTGATGGGTGAGCTTTTCGCGTACACCGCCGGATCGTCATACACTGACGCACCGAAATACGGAATCATCCACTGATCGATCCCGTTCTCTCCGTAGTAGCTCTGCCAGTTCGCGATGCCCGCGCCCGCGAATGCCGCGCGGAAGCGATGCGTCTGCGTCACGGTCCACATGGTCATGAAACCGCCGTAGCTCCAACCGCCAATACCCACGCGCTGATCGTCCACCGGAAAGTCTTTCACAACCTGGTCAACTCCGGCCAGAATATCCTCCAGGTCGCCATGCCCGAAATCCTTGACGTTGGCGCGCGTGAACTGCTCGCCCTGTCCATAACTGCCGCGCGGATTCGGCATGAAGACGAAATAGCCTTGTCCGGAAAACAGTTGCAGCGGCAGCTCCGGCCGCGGCCAACTGGCACGAACCACCGACGCCGGGCCGCCGTGTACGTCGACCAGCATCGGATAGCGTTTTGAAGAATCGTAGGGCTGCGGGAAAATCAGCCAACCTTGCACGTCGAACCCGCCGCTCTTCCACGCAATGCTCTCCACGCCGCCCCAGGCGCGTTGCGCGGTGCTGTTGGAATGCGTTATCTGCAGCCATTTTCCGGTTGATCCCGCCCACACCTCAGGAGGTTGGCTCCAGGAGCTTCGAATCACGGCGCTGCTGCTGGCATCGCCTGAAAACTGGATGCTCTCGGCACCCTTCCACAATGTTTCGGTGCTGCCGGACGCAACGTCCAGCGTCGAAACGGCCGACTCGCCCGCGACATTCTCACCGAACAGAATCTGTTTCGACGACGGCGACCATTGGAACCAATTGGGCGACGACTTTCGATTTTCAGTCAAATCGCGCGGCGCTCCGCCCTCAGCCGGCAGCGCATAAATATTCCCGCCGACCACTCCTTCGTCGCTCATCAGTCCGCCGATGAACGCAATGGTTTTTCCATCGGGCGACCAGCGCACGTTCGCGACCTGCATGGACGGCTTTAGGATATGGCGCACCGCACCCGACTCCGCGTCGATCCCATACAACTGCGCGACGTACCAATTGTCGTCGCCATCGCCCGGCGCGGCCAGGTACGCCAGATTCTTGCTGTCGGGCGACCAGTCGAATTCGTACACGTACATATCCGCCGGTGAAATGGATCGCACGGCGCCAGTTGCAACATTCACGATCGCCAGGCGCTGTTCGACAGCCTTGGATGCGATCACTCCCGAGTCGGGCGCGGTCGCTTGCGTAGGTCCAGGTACGCGCGTTATGCCCGGAATAAGGACCACGGCGATGCTCTTGCCGTCCGGCGACCAATGCGGTTCGCCCACGTAGCCTTCGAAATTGCCGACTTTGTGGGCCTTGCCGTGTCCTGGCTTGTCCACTACATACAATTGCATCTGGCTGTGAGAGTCGGCGTCGGAAAGAAACGCCAGCCTGCCGTCCAGCGACCAGGCTAGGCCCTGCACTATGTTCGCTGGATCGCCAATACGCTTTGGCGCGGACGAAGGCTCGTGCAGATCTTTGATATACACGGACGCGCTCGCACGCTCATCGGTCTTGCCTGGCTCGCTTTGGCCTGGTGACGTTTCCACCCACGCTACCCTGGCGTGGTCCGGTGAGAGCGCCACTTGGTGAAACTCATGCAGAGCGGAAAGGGAGTCCAGGGCAGCGTCGATGGCCGGTGGCGCCGCCGCTAGCTGAAGGCACCCGAACAGTAGAATTGCGGGGAAAACTATAAATCGCAACTAGTCCCAGTATAACTACTGAGCGGCCGCCGGACCTCGATGATCGCCGTGGAACGGCCGCCCTTCCTTCACCGCGTAATCGGACGGCACGGTGAAGAGCGCGGGGTCGGGCTCCGTTCGGGTAACCGAGCTCAACTGGTAGACGCTGTCGCCAAACCTTGGGTCGCTGGTCTTGCTCATCACCACCACTTGCAAGTCCGGCGAATACCAAGTCTCGGTAACGACATCGATTTCCTTCTCGTTACCCTCGCGCCCAGCGGGAATCACCCGTGTTACGCGCTTGCCTTGTGCGCTGATGCCTTGGATCACTTGCGTGCCCAGATCTTCTGTCTTCAGCGAGGCCTGAAATCGACCCGAGCGCGCGTTGGGAGTTTCCGAACCGGTGCGTGTACGCGCGGCTGGAATCGGCGTGGAACGCGCCGTATGGCTGGACGGATCGAGCGCGTAGCTCATGCCTGCTACCGGATCGTGAATCACGATCGCGCGCGCCTGGTTACCTGCCCCCGCCGACAAAGCGCCCACATTCGCGATGGCCCGCTCCATACGCGTCCGCCCCTGGCTGTCGCGCGCAATGGAAGACGTGGTGGTGCGCTGGATGTGGTCCCCATTCGCCAGCGTCTGGGTGAACTGCGTCACCGCTTGCGCCGAATAAGGCGCGCCTGTCACCACCTTATTCGAGATGCCGAACTCCGCCCGCACCATGGCAAAATCGCCCGGTCCGCCGGCTAGATGCCGTCCCGGCCCCTGCGCCAATAAGCTGGCCGCGCCGAGCGCGGTAGCAAAAAAAATCAACGAAAAATCGCGAACCATAACTTACCTCCGAAAACGAAATTATTCCGCCAAACGCACCGCTCGCGCCAAACCATCTTGTCCCAGCAAAAGCTCAGCTTGCACGCTGGCGCCGGCGCGCTCTTCGCTGACTGGAACTCCCATCAACTGCAAAGACGAAACAGGCAACTGAACTCGCACTACCATCGCGTTCTCCACCGCGGGCAGTGCTTCGGCCTCCGGCAACGGGTAAAAGCTTGCATCGCTATCTTCGTCCGCCGTGGGAATCGCCGCTTGCGCCACCACTGCGAGGACCGGAACCGGCTTCGGCTTCTGGTTCTCGGTCACATTGCTGCCGTGCGCCCACACTAACAATGCGATTCCGGCTGCGACCGCAAAACTGAACGCCGGCACCCATGTCAATAGAGCGCGATGCCGCTTTCGCCGCCCGAACTGCGCCCGCAGCCCTTCTTCAATGTACGCGGGCGCTTCCTGAGGCCCATCCGCCGCCAGTGCCCGCAAACCCTCTAAAAGCTCACTATTTTCATTCATACCGCACACCTTTCGCTGGCACGCATCTTCTCGCCCAGCAACGCTCGCGCCCGATGCAGGCGGGATCGCACCGTTCCGATCGCGCATCCCAGAGCGCTGGCCGCCTCGGCGTAGTCGCGTTCATGCAAATCGCACAGCACCAGCACCTCGCGATAGGCAGGTGGCAGCGCCAGCACCGCCCTCCGCAGCGTTTCAATGCGCTCGCTGTGCGCCAACTCGCCAAATATATCCCGTTCCCCGGTGGCCTCTCTCGCCAGCCGGACCGCGTAGTCGCCCGACGGATCGTCCAACACCGTCATATAGGGCCGCTCCCGCTCCAAAGCCCGCAGCACGAAATTGCGCGCGATTCCGTACAGAAACGCCGCCACCGAGCCTCGCTCGCAGTCGTAGCGACCGCCCGAGTTCATCACCACTACGAACACGTCCTGTGTTACTTCTTCGGCAATTTCTGCCTTGCCGCTCATCTGCAGAGCGAACCGGTACACAATGCTTTGATGCTTGCGGTAAAACTCGACGAAAGCCTTCTCGTCGCCGCCGGATAGCAGCCGAAGCAGATCGCCATCACTACGGGACGGGGATTCCAGCATTAGTTGATTGCGGCGATCTGCATCGGCCTTTGATAAGGATTCCCCCCGGCGCGCTGAAAGGTTCCAAATATTTGTGCCCATCAGTCCCTTAACGCTACTATCGTGGCTCCCCAGCCCCCGGCCTCCGCCGGGGCATCCGAAAAGCTTGCAACGAAAGGCGTTTTACTCAGAATCGACCGCACCATTTCGCGCTGTACCCCGATTCCCCGGCCGTGGATGATCCGCAGGGCGCGAAAACCCATCCCATGCGCTTCCTCCAGATAATTCTCAACCACCGCTTTTACCTCACGAGGCGGAACAGTGTGCAGATCAAAAACGTCGGTGACGGGAATGCGAATTGGCTCGTCGTCTTCCAACATGCAAGGCTCTTCGTGCGCAACTGCTGTTAGCCTAGCATTGTGAGTCCTTTGGCAGAGTATCAGGCACGCCTGGACCGGCGCCGCGGAGTGTCCCGGGAGCTGGAGAAGCAGTTCCGCCGGATCGGCAATGCGCGCTTGGCCGCCGGCCTGGCCGCCGTGGTGGTTGCCTTCTTTGTCTTTGGAGAGGTCTGGATCTCCTTCTGGTGGCTATTGCTTCCGCTAGCCGTTTTTGGGATTTTGGTTGCCATCCATGCCCGCGTAGTGGAACGCCTGCAGCGCTCCCAGCGCGCCGGTCAATTCTACGAGCGTGGCATCGCCCGCCTGGAAGATCGCTGGAGGGGGACGGGGGAAACGGGAGAGCGCTTCCGCAACCTCAACCACCTCTATTCGGAAGATCTCGATTTGTTCGGCAAAGGCTCCCTGTTTGAGCTCCTGTCCATCGCCCGAACCCGTGCCGGCGAAGATTTTCTTGCGGGCTGGCTGCTCGCGCCCGCGTCCCGGGGTGAAGTGGCTGCCCGTCACGAAGCCGTTCAGGAGCTTCGTGGGATGCTCGACCTTCGCGAGGACTTGGCCGTACTTGGCGCCACAGTCCGCTCCGGACTTGATCCGGATGCCGCCGCTCGCTGGGGCGAAGCGCCCGAGGTCCGATTTCCGGCCGGAGCGCGCTATATCGCACCGGTGCTCGCCGCGGCGCTATTCATTTCGTTTGGCCTGTACATGGCGGGTATCTTCACCCGCACGCCTTTTCTTGCCGCGTTGTTTGTGGAACTGATTTACGGATTCCTTGTGATTGGCGATCCCACCTCGCGCGTCACTCATGCAGTGGACTCGCCGTCGCACGACCTGCTTTTATTGTCGACGCTACTCCGGCGCCTGGAAGTGGAAACGTTCCGCGCACCGCTGCTCCGGCAACTGCAGGCGCGTTTGAAAACCGAGGGGCAACCGGCGGCATCCGACGCCATCGGCCGTCTTGGCCGGCTGGTGGCCCGTCTGGACTGGCAGCGCAATATGGTCTTCACCATCCTCGCCGCGCTTCTGTTGTGGGGCGCGCAACTCGCCATGGCCATCGAACGCTGGCGTCGCATCTCTGGCCGCCACATCCGTGAATGGATCGATGCGGCAGGTGAATTCGAAGCGCTCAGCTCGCTGGCGGGCTACAGCTACGAACATCCCGCCGACGTGATTCCGGAGTTGGTTGAAATACCCGCCGGATGGTTCGAAGCCGACGCCCTGGCGCATCCGCTTATGCCGGAATCCCACGCCGTTCGTAACGATGTACAACTTGGCGGTGAAACCAGGCTCTGGATCGTCAGCGGCTCCAATATGTCCGGCAAGAGCACCTTGCTGCGCACCATCGGGATCAACACCGTGCTGGCCTGGGCCGGCGCTCCAGTGCGCGCCGGGCGTCTCAAGATTTCACCATTCAGCCTGGGCGTCTCCATCCGTGTGCAGGATTCGCTCCAGGACGGCCGCTCCCGATTCTATGCCGAGATCACACGCCTGCGCGAAATCATCGCCCTCACCAGTGGCCCCCGCCCCGTGCTGTTCCTGCTCGACGAGCTTCTCAGCGGCACCAACTCGCATGACCGCCGCATCGGCGCAGCCGGTATCGTGCAGGCGCTCATCGATCATGGCGCCCTGGGACTGATCACCACGCATGATCTGGCGCTCGCGCACATTGCCGACTCGCTTGCCGCCCGCGCCATCAACGTGCACTTTGCCGACACGCTCCAGAACGGCGAGTTGCACTTCGACTACCGCCTGCAGCCCGGCGTGGTGGAGCGAAGCAACGCGCTGGATCTGATGCGCTCGGTGGGTTTGGAGGTTTAGCTTTGGAGGTTTAGCTTCGGAGGTTTAATATGGACGACATATGCGCCGACCAGATATGCGACTGATCCTGCTCTTTCCGCTCCTCGCGATTTGCGTGCTGGCTCAGCCCGGCCCGTCCGTGGCCGACCCGGGATTTACCATCGCCAATATGGACACCAGGGCCAATCCTTGTGTCGATTTTTATCAATACGCCTGCGGGACTTGGATGGCCGACAATCCCGTTCCGCCCGACCAATCTTCCTGGGGGACATTCAGCGTGCTGTCGGAACGCAATCGCGCTACTCTGCGCGGGATCCTGGACAAGGCATCGGTCGACAGTCCCACTCGCTCGCCCGTGGAACAAAAGATCGGCGACTTTTATGCTTCCTGCATGGACGAGCCGGCGATCGAGAAGCTGGGAAGTAAACCCATCGAGCCGGAGCTAAAGCGGATAGACGCCATCCCGTCCAAAGAGCAGATCTCAGCGGAACTGGTCCGTCTGGCCCTCCTCGGCGTCGGGGTGTTCTTCAACTTCTCTTCGAGCCCGGATGCCAAAAATTCCATGCAAATGATCGCTGACGCCGACCAGGGCGGTCTGGGGCTTCCCGATCGCGACTATTATTTGAAAGACGATCCCAAGTCCGTCAAATTGCGCGATCAGTATGTAGCTCACGTGCAAAAGATGCTACAGCTATCGGGCGAATCGCCGGCCAAAGCCTCAGCGGACGCGAAGAACATCCTGCGGCTGGAAACGGCGTTGGCGAAAGGCTCGCTTGATTTGGTGTCGCGGCGGGATCCCAATCAGGTTTATCACAAGCTGTCCGTCAAACAGCTGACGGCGTTGGCTCCCAGTATCGATTGGCCGAAATACTTCTCGGGCTTGGGCACGCCTGCCTTCGCCGATCTCAATGTGGACGTCCCGAACTTCTTCAAAGCTTTGGATGTGGTGCTCAAGACCAGCAGCCTCGCCGATCTCAAAGTCTATATGCGCTGGCACCTGCTCCACTCGGAAGCATCCTTGTTGGCCAAGGCATTCGTGGATGAGAACCATCATTTCTACGGTCAGATTTTGACCGGCACCGCGGAATTGGAGCCCCGCTGGAAGCGCTGCGTGGAGGCTACCGACGGCGACCTGGGCTTCGCGCTTGGTCAGAAGTATGTAGAACAAGCGTTTCCTCCGGCGGCCAAGACGCGGGTGCTGGGCATGGTGCACGAAATCGAAGCGATGCTTGGCCAGGATATTCAAGCGCTCCCCTGGATGACGCCCGCCACCAAGCAGCAAGCCTTGATCAAGCTGCGGGCCGTCGCGAACAAGATTGGCTATCCCGACAAATGGCGCGATTACTCCAGCGTCAAAATCGTGCGCGGAGACGCGGTGGGAAACGACGAACGTGCTACCGAGTTCGAAGTCCGCCGCCAATTAGGCAAGATCGGCCAGCCCGTGGACCGGAGCGAATGGTTCATGACGCCGCCCACCGTGAATGCTTACTACGATCCACAGCAGAACAATATCAATTTTCCCGCCGGTATCTTACAGCCGCCCTTCTTTGACGATCGCATGGATGCGGCCGTGAACTATGGCGCCGTGGGTGCGGTGATGGGACACGAACTCACGCACGGGTTCGACGATCAGGGACGCCAGTTTGACGCCGAAGGAAATTTGCGCGACTGGTGGACCCCTCAGGACGCCGCGGAATTTGAGAAGCGCGCGGAATGTTTCATCAAGGAATATTCCGCCTTCACGCCGGTGGACGGCGTGCACCTGAACGGCAAGCTTACCCTGGGCGAAAACACGGCCGATAACGGCGGCGCGCGCCTGGCCTTCATGGCCCTGATGAAGTCGCTGGAGGGCAAGCCGCAGCCGAAAATCCAGGGATTTACTCCGCAGCAGCGCTTCTTCCTGGGCTATAGCCAATTGTGGTGCGAGAACGTACGGCCCGAGTTGGCCCGCTTGGTGGCGCAAACCGATGGACACTCTCCGGGCCGCGACCGGGTGAACGGCGTGCTCGGGAACATGCCCGAGTTTCGCCAGGCCTTTGCGTGCCGTGAGGGACAGCCGATGGTTCACGCGCCGGCTTGCCGCGTGTGGTAAGTGGAACCGCTCAGCGCGCTGCCGCTGTCGTGCCAATCCCTGGAATCCAGCGATCCAGCGCCTCGCGCAGCTTCTCCAAACCCACCGGCTTGCTGATGTAATCGTCCATGCCGGCGGCCAGACAGCGCTCCCGGTCTCCATCCATCGCGTTGGCCGTGAGCGCGCATATGGTTTGATGACGGCTGCTTCCTTCCCGGCTTCGGATCACGGCGGTAGCTTCGAAGCCGTCCATGTCCGGCATCTGGCAGTCCATCAGCACCAGATCGTACTTGCGCTTTTCCAGCGCTTCCACTGCTTCTCGCCCGTTCACCACCGCATCGGCAGCCAGGCCAAGTTTCTGCAACAGGCGGAGGGTGATGCGTTGATTGATCTCGTTATCTTCGGCGAGCAGAATCCGCATGGATGCGTCTGGCGCTGGCGCCGGCGCTGCCGTGGGGAGGGTTGTGGACGTCTCAACACGATGCGCGGTACCGGTTTGCGATTTTGGCGCGGGGACGCGCGGCGTCATGGTAGGGCGGCTCGGCGCATCCTTTTTCTTTGCATCCGCGCGCGCCGCTCTGTCCGTCCGTGTCGACTTGCCGAAAGTCGCCGTAAACCAGAACCTGCTTCCCTTGCCCGGCTCGCTCTCCAAGCCGATTTGACCGTTCAGCAACTCGACCAGCTGCTTCGAAATCGCCAGACCCAAGCCGGTGCCGCCGTACTTGCGCGTGTTCGATTCGTCTACCTGCGTGAAGGCATCGAACAGCCGGCCTTGCTCACCCAGCGGGATCCCGATGCCGCTGTCGTAGACAATAAATTTCAGCTCGATAGACTCGCGCGCCTGGCTTACGATATCGGCTCTTAGGCCCACGTGGCCGCGCTCGGTAAACTTGATGGCGTTGGACAGCAGGTTCGTCAGCACCTGCCGCAGCCTTCCTGGATCGCCCACGGCTGCCGTCGGAAGGCCTGGCGCAATCGTGGATATGAATTCCAGTCCCTTCGCCCTGGCTTGCAAAGCAAATATCGAGGTTGTCTCCGTGATGGTCGATGGCAGCGAGAACTCGGTTTGATCCAGACGCAGCTTCCCAGCTTCGATTCGCGACAGGTCCAGGATGTCGTTGATCAAGGCCAATAGCGAATCCGCCGAACGCTTGATGGACTCGGCGTACTCCTGCTGCTCCGCGTTGAGCCCGGTTCCCAGCAGAAAGTCGGTCATACCCAGCACGCCGTTCATCGGCGTTCGGATTTCGTGGCTCATGTTCGCCAGAAACCGGCTCTTCAAGCGCGTAGCTTCGCGCGCGGCCGTTAACGCTTTCTCCAGTTGTTCGTTCTTTTGCTCCAGTTCCTGCGCGTCGTCCTTCAGGCGTTGCTCGTTGGCCTTGCGCTCCGTGATGTTGCGGACCACCGCGATCCATTCGTCCCAGTTGAGCGGCAAGAGGCGCATTTCATACGTCTCCTGGCCGAACCGGTCCTCCAACGCGAACTCCACCATCTCCACGCCGTGGCTTTTGCGAACTTTCTCCTGGGCCTCCCGAACGTCCGCCAGCGCACTCGCCGGCAGAAGATCCTGCAGGTTCCGTCCTAGAAATTTGTCCGCTCCCAGGAATGAGTCCGACCTCTTGCCGCCCTTGGCATCCAGCACCGTTTCGTCCTTGTCCAGCCGCAGGAACAGATCCGGGAAAGCTTGAAACAGCGCCCGCAGCTCGGAGGCGTTTTGATAGGCCGCATCCTCGCTGTTCTTGCGCTCGGTGATATCGATGGACGCCATCCGCATGCCCGCAGTGGTGCCATCGCGGTTTCGGAGGAGTTCCTCGTGGACTTCCACGCAAACCTTGCGGCCGCTCTCGTGGGAATATTCGCGCTGGTGGATCACCAGGGCGGTCTGCCCCTCCATCTTCCGTTGAATCTGTTCGCGATAGCGCGCCCGGTCAATCTCAGGAATCAGTTCGGCGCAATGCACTCCTACCATCGCGCTCCGGTCCAGGCCGCGCAGCTTGCATTCCAGGTGGTTGACGCGCCGGACCATCCCGTCGCGATCGATTTCCATGTATCCGATGGGGGCCGTCTCAAAGACGTCTCCCGCGGCTTGCCCGCCAGTGGCGCTCACTTTGCGCCGCGTTTCAGCAATCCGGCTTGGAACTGTTTCGCGACGAACCTCGCTTGGGGCGAGTTCGCTCGACTCCTCCCCGGCGCTCTTCAGTTCTCGCTTCGCAGCGGGCCTGCGTGTGCGGACGAGGATCCAGACCATTGCGGCCACGCACAATAAGCCCGCCGTGAAAACCATTCACCTAGCTATCGTCAGAACAGCCTAAATGGCTTAGTCTTGGTACGTTACACAGGATGCCGGAAGGGCGAAGATTAGACCAAAGGGCTATCTTGAGACTAGTCCGATATTAGTTCGCAATTAAGTTGATGGCGCCGATTCCGCCCCGGACGTCCAGGCGCACGGTTGTCTTGGAGCGGCCATAGGAATCGTTGACGTATCGGCCTTCGCGCTTTTCCAGGCCAGGAGCGTGTATGCCTCCAATGCCACCCTCCACATCGGCCTCAATCCCAACGTTTTGTGGGAGATAGATGGTCGCCTCGCCTACGCCGCCGCGAACGTTTACGTCGTAATCGTTCTTAGGAGTCCCGCGCAGATCCAATCTGAGTCTGCCGACCCCCATTTCGACGTTTACTCGCCGCAGCGTGAGGTCACCCAGATCCAGCTTGGACTCTCCCGCGCCGCAATTCACTTTCAAGTCCAGCGGCTTCTGGTTGTTGAAGCGCAGGTCCCAGACATACCTCGGGTTTGCGGAGCCCACGTGGTTTGGCTCTTCCACCGTCAGCCGTCCACGAAAACCACCCGTCGTATAGGAAACTTCCGGCCGCAGGCGGAGCCGGTTGTAGGTAAACCGGGCTTCCATCAAGTTGTCCGCCCCACCTTGAACTCGCAATTCTCCCGCACCCATCCTTAACTCCACCCGAACTTCTTCCGATTTATCGAGTTCAATGTTTCGTGTTTCCGTGCGCTCCGGTCCGGGCGGGCCCCAACCCCGGCCGCAGGCGGTCAACAACAAGCAACTCACGCCGAGCGCGGGCGTAAGAAGTCTGGAACAAGTCAGCATCCGTTGAATCCCTTAGTCCAGCATACGAGCGATTACATAGTCGATGTTCATAATATTTATTGAGATACGAAAACCGCTAAGGTCCTTTCCCTAGACCTGTTGGCATGAACTTCCCAGCTCACCTGTATTCTTGCCTTAGTACATTTCATTGTCCACGTCCCGTTGTTACACTTGGGTCATCGTGAGCGACAGTCCTACGGGCTGCTTGTATTGCCGGAAGAACATCGGCCCCCTGCGCCGGGTGAGGGACAAGCATTTTTGCTCGCAGGACCACCGTGAAAAATACGGCACCTCCGCCCGTGCTTTGCGTGAAGCTGAAGATTTATATGGCTTTGACGATACGCAAGTTGCCTGGCGAGAGGTTACTGCCATCAAACCCGAGGACAAGTCGGACCGCAAGGCCGGTTTTGGAACCAGCATTTTTGTCGGGATGGCCGTCCTGGTTCTCATGCTCGCCTTTTCTCGATTACAGTCGGTTTCTCCGGGCATCAAGGCGATTTCTCCCCTTCCGGATACCAATCCGCATCCCAATGCCAGCGGCTTCGGGCAATTGATTGGAAATCTGATCCAAAGCAAGACCTCGGGCACCTTGCGCGATGATTTTCACAGCGGCTTGAGCGGTTGGGAAGGTCTGCGATCCATCGGTTCCGATTGGCGCACGGATGCGGGCGAAGTTCGCCCCACCACCTTGCGACTTTGGAAGCCGTCCACTTCGCTCTCTAACTACGAGATGGAGTTCCTGGGGCAGATCGATCACAAAAGCATGGACTGGGCGTTTCGCGCGGCCGATCTACACAATTACTACGCCACCAAACTGGTGATGACCAGGGCGGGTCCGCTCCCCAACGCCGGCCTGGTTCGCTTTGTGGTGCTGGATGGACGGGAGCGTGAGCGCGTGGAGTTGCCGCTTCCGCTCACACTTGAGCGCGGCGTCGATTACCGGGTGCGCGTCAGCGTGCGTGGCAATCGCTTCCTCACTTCCGTCAACGGTCAGTTAATCAGCTCCTGGATGGACAGCCGCATTAGCCGGGGCGGTGTGGGTTTCTTCTCCGAAGACGGCGAATCGTCGGTGGTGAAGTGGGTCAGCGTATCGGAGCGCGATAGTTTCCTGGCGCGCATTGCTTCCCACTTCTCGCTGATCACCGTTCCCACGGCGGCCGTTTCGGGCGGAAACTAAGCCCGACAGCATTTTCAGCCCAGCCTCAGTTACTGTATAAATATCTGGAAGTTTCTGATGCGCTGTAGTCGTCGTTTGATACTAGCGGCACTCCTTGCCATTCTCATGCCCGCCCTGTTCACGGGCGTCCTCTGGGCAGCTAATCCTAAGCAGGCTGAAAAAGCCTTTAAGGAAGGCCAGCGCCTGGAGGAGGCGAGTCAGTGGAAGGAAGCCGAGGCGGCATACTCGGAAGCCATCCAGGCAGATCCCAACATAGCGGCGTATTACTTTCATCGCGCCTACGTGCGTTATTTCGCTACGGATTATCCGCACGCGCTTGAAGACGCGGGCGCCGCCACGCGCATGGACCCCAAGAATGGCGATGCCTTCCTGCTGCTAGGCGATATCGACGAGCGCATGAAGGAGCCGCGCAAAGCCGTGGCGGATTACACCCGCGCCATTGAACTGGGCGTCAACACAGCCGCTGCGTACAATAGCCGCGCGGGCGCGCACACCGAACTGCACGAATACGACGCGGCCATCGCCGACTACACGCTAGGAATCAAGCAGCGCCTGGATAATCCAGACCCCATCCGGCAGCGCGCTGATCTTTACAATGCACTCGGCCGCTATCGCGACGCCGTCGACGACTATGACCAGAGCATCAACCTGAAGGCCGACAATCCGGAGGCGCTCCTGGGCCGGGGCTTCGCGTGGGGCCAGCTCGGCGATTTCCACCGGGCCATCCAGGATTTTGATCAGTTGCTCAAGCTGCGTCCCGGCGATGGAAAAGGGCTTACCCTGCGCGGCGCCGCGAAGTTCCGGCTGGATGACAACGAAGGCGCCGTCGCGGACTTCACGGCGGCCATGAAGGTCACGCCGCAGGAGGTGTATCTCTACCTGGCACGGGCCGCGGCGCTGGTGAAGTTAGGCCGGCATCAAGAGGCGCTACAGGATCGCGAACAGGCCGTGAAACTGGCGCCCAACTCAGCCGAGGTTTATCTGGCGCGCGGCGGCTCCTACCACCAGTTAGGCCAGCACGAAAAAGGCTTGGCCGATCGAAGCAAGGCGATTGAACTGGACCCCCAGCTTCCCGAAGCTTGGTTTGCGCGCGGGAGCGCCTATTACCTGTTGGGCGATTACGCCAAGGCGCAGTCCGACATCGCGCAGGCGCTGCGCTTGCGTCCCGATTACAAAGAGGCCGCCGAGGTATTTGCCAAAGCGCAACAGCGCCTGGAAGAGGCTAAGCAAGCCGAGGCCAAACCAGCCGAAGTCAAGCAAACTGAAGCGAAACAAGCCGAAACCAAACCGGCCGAAGCGCAGCACCCCGGGACTTCCAGTGCCCAGCCTGCAGCGCCGCCCGCTGCCACCGCGAAGGTTGAGCCTCCAGTTCTGCAACCTGCACCTGCTCCCAGCAAAGCCCCTGCGGCGCCTCCCAAGGGAACAGAAAAAGAACATGAGGCGCGCGGCCGCACATTTATTCAATCGGAGAAATTTCCGGAAGCGCTGGCTGAGCT
This sequence comes from Bryobacterales bacterium, assembly GCA_963725455.1. Classification (GTDB taxonomy): domain Bacteria; phylum Acidobacteriota; class Terriglobia; order Bryobacterales; family Bryobacteraceae; genus Palsa-89. The sequence continues at coordinate 2,656 of CAVRZH010000135.1, read as the reverse complement.
GACCGAGGCCATCCAGCTTGACCCGAAAGCCGCCCATGCTTACAACGCCCGCGGTTACGCGTACTTGCGCCAGCACGATTATCAGCACGCGCTGGCCGATTTTAACGACGCCATTCGCCTGCAGCCCAATTACGCTAACGCCTACATGAATCGCTCCGTCGCGCGCAAAGCGCTGGGGGATGCGGCGGGCGCAGCGGCGGATCTGAAGGCCGCCAAGTAAAGGACTAGCCGTTCAACCAATTCGCCAAATCGGCCGCCTGGCAGCGAATGCCGACATAAAACGTTCCGAACAGCGCATAATCCGCGCTCACTTCGTCGAACCGCATCTCGTAGATCAGCTTCTTAAACACCAGCGGATCGTCAGCGAACAGGTCCACGCCCCATTCCCAATCATCGAACCCGATGGATCCGGAAATAACCTGCTTCACTTCGCCCGCGTACCGGCGGCCCACCATGCCATGCTCATGCATCTGCCGCTGCCGCTCCGCCATCGGGAGCCGGTACCAGTTCTTCAGCTCGCCGCGCTTACGATCCATGGGATAGAAGCACAGGTATTTATGCGGAGGCATATCCGGAAACAGGCGTGGCGCCATGGCCTCCCGCTGCCGCGCCATCACTTCTTCGATCGCCGCTGTCCATTCTGGCGAAAAAGGCGCGATGCCGCGTTCCGCCAAAGTTGCGTAGGTCTTCAGGCTGGATTCATACAGCCCCAGTTCCACCACCGACAAGTACGACGATGTGGGCTCCAGATAATCCCATAGCCCAAGCCCCGCCAGCCGGCGCTCCACCTTGTTTAGTTCATCGAACGAACGCCGGAAATGCACCAGGATCAAATCGCCCTTGTGCCCCAGCAGGGAAAACGCCGCGCTTTGCCCGCCGGCTTCGCGCTCCATCTCGGCCAGCGCTCCGCCGGCTTCTTCTGCGATCCTGGCTCGCTCGGCGGCGGCAAGCTGCTTCCACGCGGTCCAGCGGACGCGCAACATCTGATGCAGCATGCTGGCGCCTTCCAGCGTCAGCGGTACGGCCGGCAAATGTTCGGTGGCGGTTTGCGGAGGTGCGTTGGTGATGACGGACATAGGGGAGCCTGATGCTATTCTATCGAACGACGGCTCATGCCGAGGCTTCTTATCTGTTTGATGTGCGCGTTTGCTCTCAACGGGCAACATCCGCGCGTGGGTTGGAAACTCAAACCTTTTGACCTGGACGCGCGTCTTTCCCATTCCTTGGCAGATGCGCCTCTCACGAACGATGAGCGGGAACAGATATACGATGCTGTCGCGCCAGGCGACAACGCTCGCGAAATGGTGATGAACTCCCGGGTGGGATCTATCGCTCTCGCGCTAAACGGAAGCGAGCAGATAGTGATGAAGGGCACAAAAGATTTCTGCGGAGCCACTGGGAATTGCACCATCTGGATATTCGTTCGTGAGAACAGCGTGCTGCGCGTCGCCCTCAAATCGATCGGAAATCGCCTTACCGTGCTCAAAACCTCGAGTCGCGGCCTTCGCGATGTCGTGATAGGGCAACACTACAGCGGTTTTGTCGAGGAGTATCACGATTACCGCTGGGATGGCAGCGAGTATAAGCAAGCGGATTGCTACCGGACCGTACATCCAGTTTCCTCGGACTTCTCGGGGCCACCCGTGATCGACGGCTGCCGTTAGCCGCGGGCTACACTAAAATTACGTGGAAGAAGAGGTCCTAGGAAAAGCCTACGACGGGCGGCTCATGCGGCGCCTGCTCACTTATATCCGGCCTTACAAACTGCCGGTTGTGGCCGCTCTGGTCTTGTTGCTTCTCAACGCAGTGTTGCAGGTGATCGGTCCTCTGCTCACGGCCCTGGCGGTGGATCGCTACCTCGCGCCGTCCGGTAAAGTCACGCATACCATCCTGGACCCGTATCTCGCAGCCAGCCCCTGGACCGGTCTGCTCCAGATCACATTTCTATATCTACTGGTGGTTGTGTTCGGCATGTTTTGCGACTTCGGTGAGCAGTACATCATGCAATGGGTCGGGCAAAAAGCCATGTTCGACCTGCGTCGCGAAATGATGGCGCGCCTCCAGTCCCTGGATCTTTCCTTCTACGATCACAACCCGGTGGGCCGCCTGGTCACGCGCATCACCACCGACGTGGACGCCCTGAACGAGCTGTTCTCCTCCGGTCTGCTCATGATCCTGGGCGACCTGCTGATGCTGAGCTTCGTCGTGATCGCGATGCTCGAAATGAGCCCGGGCATGACCGCGTTTCTGCTGGCGGTAATGCCGCTGGTGGTGCTGGTGACCATGCACTTCCGGCGCACCGTGCAGAGAAGCTATCGCCGCATTCGCGTAGCCATCGCGCGCATCAATTCTTATCTTCAGGAACATATCAGCGGCATCGCGGTTCTGCAGCTCTTCAATCGGGAAGCCCGCAGCCGAGCCGAATTCGAGCAGATCAATCGCGACCACATGGAAGCCTACAAGGACGCTATCGTCGCCTATGGCTGGTTTTATCCCATCGCCGAGTTCCTTGGCATGCTGGCGCTCGCCTTGTTGTTGGCCTACGGCGGGTTCCGCGTGCGCGGTGGCGCCATCCAGATCGGCGTGCTGGTGGCCTTCTTCCAGTACGGCATGCGATTTTTTCGCCCCATTCAGGATCTGAGCGAGAAGTACAACC
>CAVRZH010000134.1:0-44050 GCA_963725455.1 Bryobacterales bacterium | reverse complement strand
TCCGGCGGCGTAGCGAGTTGCAACAGCGAACCGCGAATGATCACGCTCATCGTATCCGCGGCGCCCGCGATGGCCAGCGAAGCCAGCGACAGCCAAAGTGTGTGCGACAGCCCAAACACGACTGTCGCCGCGCCGAAGATTGCCACGCAGATAAACAGCCACCGCCCAGCGTGCCGTTGCAGTGGAAACCGCGCCATGAAGAGAGGACATGGTTACCGCGCCCACTGCCGGCGCTGCGCGCAGCATTCCCATGCCTGGGGGCCCTGGTGCAAAATCTCGTGCGCAAAGATCGGCATCAGCGCCACCGCGCCTCCGAGCAGCACTACAAACAGGTCCAGCGAAAACGATCCCGAGCAAGAAAATCCGCGCGCGTCGCACGTATTGGAACCCAGCGAGCAATACCTTCATTGAAAGTTCGCGGTGCTCCATGCGCCCCGGCCGCACATGCAACGACGCCACCAGCACGAGAAACCACGCCACTGTTCCGAGCGTGAATGCTCGTGGACAACGCAGTGAAATATACCCCGGCGGGCGGCCGCATTACGGTGTCGGTGGCGCTCGATTCGTCCGGCCCTACGGTAACGGTGCGCGACACAGGCATAGGGATTCCGGAAACCGCGCTGCCGCATGTGTTTGAGCGCTTTTATCGCGTGGATGAGTCGCGTAATCGGGAGGCGGGCGGCGTGGGGCTAGGGCTTTCTATCGCCCGCTGGATTGCGGAGCGTCACCATGCGGGGCTGGAAGCAGAGAGCGTGGTGGGACAGGGGTCGGCGTTCCGGGTGCGGTTTCCCCAGGTATAGGGTAAGCGCGTAAGGTAAGTGCTCTACTGAAGTTGGGCGCTCAAAGGGTCGAATAGACTCTTTGGTGCGCCTGAATACAATCTTCATCCCCTGGATCGTCGCTGCTTTGGGCGCTACTTCCAGCGCCTGGGCTCTCACCGTGCAGGAAGGCCGCACCGCGGCATCGGTCAGCGAACAATCCTGCGTGGAGCCGAAATCGGTTTCCCTCTTCCAGCCTGTCGACCGGCAAGCTTTTGTTTGGTTCATTGCACTGCAGGTGCGATCAGGCGATCAGTTGCGCGTGGAATGGCTGGATCCTTCGGGCGCGATCTCCACCACCGCCGACTACGGAGAACTGCCCAATGCCGGAGAGCTATGCTTCACGACACAACTGCCGATCGCGGGATCTGCTCCCGCATCGCAGCCTGGCAACTGGACGGTGCGCGCGGTGGCGAACGGAACGGTCGCATTTTCGCGGACCTTCACTATCGCGGCCGATCAGGACAACGGCGGTCCGGTAGTGACCAGCGTGAATTGGCCGGGACAGGGGCCTGGGGAAATAGCGCAAGAGGTAGACTTCACCGTGCGCGGCAAAAACTTTCAGCCCGGCTCGCTGGTCTTGATCGCGCAGTACAAACAGGCGGGCGGTTGGACCTACCTGGCCAGCCTGCAGCCGCGGGATACAACCACGAATCAGATCACCGTGCACTACACCGGGTTGCTGGCCAACGAATATTGGGTGATCGTGGAGAGTCCGGATGGGCGCATGAGCCGGCCCGCCCAGTTCCTGATCGAGACCGGCGGTTACAAGCTGCCTACCGCGGCGGGCGTCCCGTGGGTGATTACGCAGGGTCCGTACGGCACCTTCTCGCACTGGGGCAACAGCCTGCACGCTTTCGATATCGCGCCGCGTGCCGGAAGTTGCGTGGTGGCGATGAAGGCGGGGATCGCATACACGCACGATCTGGGCCTCCAACAGGACCATCGGCATCATTCCTTTGGAAACTACATCACCATCGACCATGGCAATGGCGAGTTCAGCCACTACGCGCACCTTGCCAGCGGTACGTTCGTCGTGAAGAACGGCGAGCGCGTGGAACAAGGGCAGGCGCTGGCCACCGCCGGAAACAGCGGCTACACGCTCGGGGAAGGCGGCGGCTATCACGTACACGTCAGTGTCACCAGGGCGCTTCCCATTTCGGCGCAGAGCATTCCGTTCCAGTTCGAGGATCTTCCCGGTTGGACGCGCGGAAGCGGCTATCGAACGGTGGTATCGAGCAATGCATCGCCGCTGTGCGATTGCGGTTCGAAGGCGGCCATTGCCAGAGGAAGCTCCCCAGGAGCGGCCGGCGGGGCGCGTTCTCCGGAAGGACAGTTTTCGGGTACGGTTTCGATAGAGCAGTGGTGGAGCGAAGTGATTTCGGTCTCGGGAAGATCCAAAGCCCTGGAGGTTACGCTTTCGTGGTCCGGCTCACCGGACGATCTGGACTTGCATCTGATGAGCCCCAGCGGGCGCCATTACGCGGCGTACGCCGACACTACCGGATACTCAGGCGACACCAATCCAAAGTCGTTCCGCGTGCCGAATCCGGAAGCGGGCTTGTGGCGAATTTCGGTAGAGGGCATGCGGGGCTCGGCGCCAATCAACTTCGGCGTGGCTACATCAGGCGTGAAAGAGCATCTGCGCGCGTCACGCTAGCTTTCGTCCGATTTGGGCTTTCATCCAATATTCAGACCGTTGTAGTAACATGGCGGCCATGCATCGAAGCGCCTGGTTGCTGATCGCGTTGCCCCTTGTTTTGGCCGTAGCGTTCGCGCAAAGCGGCTACCATCTCATCAAAAAGATTCCCATTCCAGGCGATGGTTTCTGGGACTACTTAACCACCGATCCTGGCACCGATCGCGTCTTTGTTTCGCACGGCACCGAAGTCGACGTAGTGGATGCCAAGAAGGGCGAAGTGGTCGGGAAGATCGAAGGACTGAAGCTGGTGCACGGCATCGCTCTCGCGCCCGAATTCAACCATGGCTTCATCAGCGATGGAGGGGCGAACCAAGTAGTGGTTTTCGATCTGAAGACGCTGGCGAAAGTGGGCGAGGTCCCAGCCGGCATGAACCCGGACGGAATCATCTACGATCCGGGATCGAAGCGCGTATTTGCTTTCAATGGCCGCAGCGCCAGCGCCACCGCGGTGGATGCCGAGAAAGGGACGCTGGCCGGAACGGTAACGCTGGAAGGGAAGCCGGAGTTTCCCGCGCCCGACGGCAAGGGCCATGTCTACGTCAATATCGAAGACAAAAGCGAAGTGATGGAGATCGATTCGAAGGCCCTGATGGTGCTCAACAAGTGGCCCCTGGCGCCGTGCGAATCGCCCTCCGGCATGGCCATGGACACCAAAACACGCCGTATTTTCTCGGGTTGCGAAAACAAGATGATGTCGGTGATGAACGCCGATACCGGCAAGGTGGTCGCCACTGTGCCGATCGGAGAAGGAGTGGACGCCACCTGGTTCGACCCGGGGACGAAAACCGTTTTCGATTCGTGCGGCCGCGAAGGCGTGCTGACTGTAATTCACGAAGATTCGCCGGACAAATATACTTTGGTGGAAAACGTGAAGACCGAACAGGGCGCGCGGACCATGGCGCTCAATCCCAAGACCCACACGGTCTACCTGGCGCTAGCGGAAGTGGAAATGCTGCCGCCCGCCGATGGCGACCCCAAGGCACGTCCGCGCCGCAAGGTGAAACCAGGCTCCTTCGGCTTGCTAGAATTTGGGAGGTAATGACAGGGCTTGCCGCGGATCCAGTTTGCAAAGAGCATTTGACCGGTCCGGGGCATCCTGAGCAGCCCGCGCGGTTCGATGCGGCCGTGAGCGCGCTGCAAGGCTTGGATCTGTTTCCGATCACTCCCCGACTGGCCAATCACGATGAGCTGGCTTTGTGCCACGGCCGAAAGTACATCCAGCTTGCCGAGCGCGAGATTTTCGAGGGGTTTCACGAGCTGAGCACGGGCGACACCATCATCTCTCCAAAATCGCTGGATGCGGCGTTGCGCGCGACAGGCCAGGCACTGAACGCGGTGGACGCGATTATCGATAAGCGAATTTCCAACGCCTTCTGCATCGGGAGGCCTCCGGGCCATCATGCCACTCCGGTGCGCGGCATGGGCTTTTGCATCTTCAACACCATCGCGATCGCGGCGCGCTACGCACAGCATAAGCATGGGATGGGACGCGTCCTCATTGCCGATTGGGACGTTCATCACGGCAACGGGACGCAGGATATCTTCTATACCGATGGATCGGTATTCTTCTTCAGCACGCATCAAGCGCCGTGGTATCCGGGAACCGGCGCGCGTAGCGAGCACGGCGAGGCCGCGGGCGAAGGCATGACGCTCAACTGTCCGTTCCCCGCGGGATCCGGACGCAAGGAGATCCTGGGCGCCTTCCAAGACCAATTGATGGCGACAGCGGAGGAGGTGAAGCCCGAATTCGTCCTGATCTCGGCGGGCTTTGATTCGCGAGCGGGCGACCCACTGGGCCAGTTCCTGCTTACCGACGACGACTTCGGGGACCTTACACGCGTGATGCGCGAAATCGCCGACAAACATGCCGGCGGCCGTCTGTTGTCGGTGCTGGAAGGCGGATACAGCCTAACGGGGCTGGCTGCGGGTGTTCGCGCGCATGTCGAGGCATTGTTATGAGCGAGCTGCGAATCACCCCGGCCGCTGAAAGCGAAGTGCCGCTCATTTTGAGCTTTATTTGCAAGCTGGCGGAATACGAGAAGCTGTCGCACGAAGTGGTGGCCACCGAAGATCAGATCCGCGAGCATGTGTTTGGCGCCAATGCGGTAGCGGAAGTGCTTTTCGCGTATTGGAATGACGAACCGGTAGGCTTCGCGCTGTACTTTCGCAATTTCTCTACTTTTCTCGGCCAGGCCGGTATCTATCTGGAAGACCTTTTCGTGGAGCCCGCCCATCGCGCGAAAGGCATCGGGAAAGCCCTGCTGGTACGTCTGGCGAAGATTGCAGTGGAGCGGGGATATGGCCGTTTGCAGTGGGCGGTGCTCGATTGGAACACGCCGTCCATCGAGTTTTATCGCAGCCTGGGGGCGGTCCCACTGGACGATTGGACGGTGTATCGCGTGACGGGCGAGGCGCTAGAGCAGTTGGCGTCGAAGTGACGCCGCCTCAGAGTGTGGAGCTTTCGCGAACGGGCGGCGGACGAAGCTGTGCGTCTTCCAGGCGCTTGGCTTCCTGGTAGGTAAACACCATGCGATGAATCACGGTGATGTTGGCCAGCACAGCGATCACCCAGAGCACGGGGGCCATCTTGTCGAATAGTGCGCCGATAATCAGCAGCACCACGCGTTCGGGGCGCTCCATGAAGCCAACTTTGCAGCTCGGGATGGTATTCTCCGCGCGGGCGCGCGTGTAGCTGACCATCACCGATCCGGTCATCACAATCGCGGTCAGCACCACATAGAAATACCGATTGATGGTTCCGTAGTAGACCAGCAGGCCCATCAGCAGCGCGAGATCGGAATAACGGTCCAGCACGGAATCGAAAAATCCGCCGAAACGGGTGACCTGGTTGGTTTCGCGTGCCACTCGCCCGTCCACCATATCGAACAGCCCAGCGCCGATGATCACAAAGCCGGCCGAACGGAACTGTCCGGCGGCCAGCAGGACGGCGGCCACGGCGTTAATCACCAGGCCGAGAAACGTCAGAACATTGGGATGGATTTTCGAGAGAGCGAGCCCGCGGACAATCAGACGGATTACTTTGTTGCACGCGACGCCGATCGCGCGGGTATAGGTCATGCCAAGCGGCCCTTTTCGATTCTAGCTCGAAACGCGATCATGCGGGCTCGTCGTGAATGGTGACCAGTTTGGTGATTTCCATTTCACGGGTTCCTCCTGGAATGGTAACCTTTACGGTGTCCCCCACTTGCTTGCCGAGCAGAGCCTTGCCAATGGGCGAGGTGGTAGAGATACGGCCTTGGGCCACGTCGGCTTCCTCGCTGGTAAGCAACTGGTAGGTGACCTCTTCGTCTTTAGCGAGATCCAGCACGGTAACCCAGGAGCCGAGGCCGACTCGATCGCGCGGAATACGCGACATGTCGACCATGGACAGCATGCGCAGGCGCGCCTGAAGCTGGCCTAGCCGCATGTTGACGATGCCCTGGCGCTCTTTGGCGGCGTGATACTCGGCGTTTTCGCTCAAATCGCCATGCGCGCGCGCTTTGGAGATCTCGCGCGGCAGGTCGACGCGCAATTCCATGTCGAGCGCCGCTATTTCCTCTTCCAGCTTCTTTTTTAAATCCAGCATTCCTTCAACTGACTATATTATACGGAGGGTCGAGGGGGTGTGGAGTGGGCCGGATGGCGTTTTTCGAACAAGTCGACTTTTTCGAAAAGCTCCACCATGACGTCGCCGAAGGGGCCCAGCCGCTCCCGGTGCCAGGTGGAAAATTCGGGCTGAATAGAGAACCAGTTCCGCCAATAGCGAACGCTGCCCGAGCCTCCGTAAATGAAGAACCGCCCGGATGACGCGATAGGTCCGTCCACCAGGCTTTGGACGTAGAGTTTGGCTTCGGGCGATTCGTCGAAGGGAAGCAGATAGGGCTTGCCGCGGAACGGATAAACCGGCAAATGGCTGTAAAGGAAACCGGGGAGCGCGTAAGAGGGCTGCCATATGGGAGGGCGGGCCTCGATGAATGGGCTAGGGCAAAGCACGGGCGTCGCGGGATCGTTCTTGGCCCATTGATCGATGGTATGGGCCGCAAGACGCCAGTCCGAGCCGTGGTGCATGGGCCAAGGTTGGCGCCATTGGCCCAGCATGATCAGCACACCTGCGGCGAATACCAGCGACAAAGGCTTCCAATAGTGCGCTGGAATGAAATACGCGGCGGCTAGCGTTGCCGCCAGAGCAGCGCCGGGGAGACCGAGATAAAGGTAGCGCGCGACGAACATGCTGCTGCCGGTAACGCGAGAGGTGGCAAACAAAGCCAGCGGCTGCACCAGCCACCAGGCGGCGATGAGCACCAGCGAACTGTTGACCGCGAACGCCGGCGGGCGTTTCCAGTGGAACAGCCGTCCGAGGAGGAAAGCTCCCGCGCCGCAGATCAGGATGATTCCGAATTTGAGTTGGACGCGCAGGTCGCGGAATGTGGGAAGCGCCACGATGACATGCGAAGTGGCGTTGCGAAAGAGACCCAGGGCGTCGATTACTACCGGAAGGAGGGCGATACCCAGCAACGCGAATACCGCAAGCGCCGCCAGCCAGCCCGGGCGCGATTCATGCCGCAGCAAACGAGTGAGCGCATACGCCGCCAGCACGATGTAGAACGGCCAGAACAGCAGATGAACGCGCCACAGCAAGGCGGCCAGGGCGATAAATATCGCGGCGTCCCACCAGTGCGCGGAATCCAGCCAGCGGATCAGAAACCATAGGCTGGATGCGGCGATACAGGTGCCCAAAGCGTAGGGCCGTGCGTCGGCAGCCTGATCGTTGAAGCCGCGCATGGAAAGGCACACAAAGACCACGAACCAGGCGGCGCCGGGACAAATCAAGCGCGAGGCCAAAAGCCCGATCAAAAAAAGAGCAGCGCCCATCAGCAAAATCGACGGCAGCCGGTAGGAAACTTCCGAAAATCCGAAGATGGATTCAGAGGCCCGCGGCAGTTGGTAATAGATGGAATCGGGAACTTGGGGCGCCACCGCGAAGGAGGGGTGATTGGGGCCGTGATGGACGACGAAAACGGTGGCCATCTCGTCCACCCAGAAGCTGGATGGCAAAGGCATCAGCCATAAACGGGTTATGCAGACGGCCAGGAAGAAGCCCAGCAGGAGGGTAAACGTCCGTTCGCGGGAGACGGCTGAATGCGAGTCGGCTGCATACAAAAAAGACACTTTCTAACCAGCTTACATCGCCCGGCGTTCTTCAACAGAAGGCTCCGGCCCTCAGGGACGGGATTCAGGGATGGGAGGCAAGAGCGACAGATCGCCCAGACATTGCAAAACCCTTTTCGCCGTAACGGGTTTCCTGAGTGTCGCGTGAGCGCCCAGAAGCTTCGCGTCCATGAGAATCTCGGGATCGCTACCGGAAATGACTATGATCTTGAGCTCAGGTTGAGTTTTTCGTATAGCGAGAATCATCCCGATGCCTTCTTCATTCGGCATGGAGATATCGGTGAGCACAAAGTCCAAAGCCTGCCGCTTGGCCAGGGATCGGGCTTCCAGGCCATCCCGAGCGCCAACCACCCGATGACCGGCGTCCTGCAGGATTTGGATCAGCCATTCGCGCATGGGTGTCTCATCTTCGACCACCAGAATGTTCGCCATCGAGCACCCCTTCCGGGCGTGCCGCTTCCTGCGGCTTAGGGACTTATGATGTGCTTATCGGCATGGAGCGCCATGCCTGTGAGGAGGAGCTCAGGATCAGGCTGTTTTTTGGACTTTAGGCCGCTAGTGGGTGCGAAATGTTACAATAAGACCGAGGCATTCGCTACCTCTATGGCATTTAAACCAGCTTTCGCGCAAGGCGCACAGATCGAGCACAACAAATACGGCCTCGGTTCCGTGGCTTCCTGCACGGAAGAGTACATCGTGATCAAATTCGACGATCACGGCGAGAAGAAATTCGTGCTATCCATCGCACTGCCCGCCTTGAAAAAGAGCGACCGGCAGCCGCCGGTGGAAAAACGCCGCGCGGCCCGCAAAAAAGCCACTCCCGCCCCGGCATAGGGCCAACGGCTAATAGCCAATAGCAACCCGGGGACGCATAACACGATCTGGCATCCCCGTTTGTTTTGCGTTTAGGCTTTCGGGCTGGCTGCCAGCTTTTCGCGCTGCTCGCGCAGCACAGCTTTGCGGCTCAGCTTGATTTTATTGCCTTCCAGCGCCAGAACCTTCACCAGGATCTGATCGCCCTCCTTCAGCTCGTCACGTACCGCCTTGATACGATTCTCCGAGATTTCGCTGATGTGCAACAAACCATCGGTGCCCGGGAAGATCTCGACAAACGCGCCGAATTCCGCCAGCCGCACCACTTTGCCCAGGTAGGTTTTGCCAACTTCGGCCACGGCGCAGATATCGGTGACGCGCTGGATAGCCAGTTTAGCGGATTCGCCGTCGGAGGCGAAAATCTTGACTGACCCGTCGTCTTCGACGTCGATCTTCACGCCGGTTTCGTCCACAATGCTGCGGATCATCTTGCCGCCCGGCCCGATCAAATCGCGAATCTTGTCGGTGGGAATCTGCAAGGTGTAAATGCGCGGCGCATACTGCGACATCTCACCGCGCGGTTTGTCGATCACGGCCACCATCTTGTCCAGGATGAAGAGCCGCGCGCCCTTAGCCTGCGCCAGCGCTTCCTTCATGATCTTGGTGGTCACGTTCGGGACCTTGATGTCCATCTGCAGACCGGTGATGCCCTGGCGGGATCCGGCCACTTTGAAATCCATGTCGCCGTAATGATCTTCGGCGCCCGCGATGTCGGTCAGGATGGCGTAGTCCTTGCCTTCCATTACCAAGCCCATCGCGATGCCGGCCACCGGCTCTGAGATCGGCACGCCCGCATCCATGAGCGCCAGAATTCCGCCGCACACGCTGGCCATGGAACTGGAACCATTCGATTCCAGAATGTCGCTGACCACGCGCAGGGTGTAGGGAAACTTCTTGTCATCGGGAATCACGGCCGCCACGGATCGCTCCGCCAGCGCGCCATGTCCCACTTCGCGGCGTCCCGGACCACGCATGAATCCAACTTCGCCGACGCTGAAGGGCGGGAAGTTGTAATGCAGCATGAAGCGCTTGGATGTTTCGGTAAGATCGAACATCTCGATGCGCTGTTCATCGTCCTTGGTGCCGAGCGTGACGGTGACCAAAGCCTGGGTTTCGCCGCGCGTGAACAGGGCCGACCCATGCGTGCGGGGCAATACACCCACTTCACAATCGATGTTGCGGATTTCGTCGAACGCCCGGCCATCCGGACGACGCTTCGCCTTCAGCATCTCATCGCGGAAGATGCGCTCCTTCAAGCTATCGAACAGTTCCTTGGCTTCGGACTGCTGCTCCTCGGGAAGCGCCTCGACAACTTTTTTCTTGGCTTCGTGAACGCGATGGTAGCTTTCCAGCTTGGGGTATTTCTTGGTGTCGAGAGCGTCGGTCAGCTCCTTGCGGACCTGCGACTCAATCTTCCCGTACAACTCTTTGTTGGCAACCGGCGGCGTATATTGCCATTTCTTCTTGCCAACCTTGGCCACCAATTCCTTGATCCCGGCGGCAATCTTCTTGCAGCAGCTGTGGCCGTACTCGATGGCTTCCAGCACTTCCTCTTCGGACGCATGCTGGGCGCCTGCTTCCACCATGACGATGCCGTCGGCGGTGCCGGCCACCACGATGTTTACCTTGGATTCGCGCGTCTGGTCGTAGCTGGGATTCGCCACCAGCTTGCCGTTCACTGATCCCACACGCACGCCGCCCAGTACATGCTGGAACGGAATGTCGGAGATGGCCAGCGCGGCGCCCGCGCCAATAATGGCCAGCGTGCTGGGATCGCGCTGGGGATCGGCCGACAGCACCATGGCGATCACTTGCGATTCGTTCATGAAGCCTTCCGGGAACAGCGGCCGGATAGGCCGGTCAATCAGCCGGCTGGTGAGGATTTCCTTCTCCGAAGGGCGTCCCTCGCGCTTGATGAAGCCGCCGGGAAATTTGCCCGCGGCGTAAGTGTATTCTCGATAATCGACGGTGAGGGGAAAGAACGCGGCGTTGGCCTTGGGTTCCTCGTTCGCGCACGCGCTCACCAAAACAACGGTGTCCCCGGAGCGGACCACCACGGCGCCATTGGCCTGTTTCGCGATCTTACCTGTCTCCAGGGTAATCTTTTGACCATCCAGGTCAATCTCTACGGTATGTAGCATCAGAAATTCCTTTTAATCCAGGCAAGCTGTCCGCTCACCTGTCTATACCAAACGCGCACAACGGCACCCGACGGCAGCATTTCTGCCCCAATCTAGGGGCCGCCGTGTCCTGTGCGCTTTAGCGACTAAGAGGAGACTTTGGAGTGTTTGAAACTGCGGGAACGCCGCCCACCGGGGCGGTTTACCTGTACCCGAACACCTAACGGCGGATGCCCAGGCTTAGAATCAGGTTTTTGTATCTTTCCGGGTTACGGCTTTTCAGGTATTTCAACATGCGGCGCCGCCGGGCGACCATCGATAACAATCCCCGGCGGGAATGATGATCTTTAGCGTGCGTCTTGAAATGATCCTGGAGCTGCAAAATGCGCTGACTCAGGATCGCGACCTGAACTTCTGGCGAACCGGTATCCGTTTTGTGAACACGGTACGTTGCGACTACTTGCTTCTTAGAATCGGTTGCCAGCGCCATTCTCGAATCGATACTCCTCGTCTTAACTTAATCTCTTTTTTGTCCTTCACAGCATAGCACATTTGGTATTGGCGGTTGGCTATTGGGTAGTGCGATAAATGTGCGTTGATCTCATGGTGGCGGTCTCGGGAGGGTCGGCGTCCAGCCGATCACGCGGCCTCCAGCAATTCGCGGACAGACCAAACATGGTCACTGATTCCAGCAGCCATCGCAGGAGTTATCCTCAGAGACCTGTGGACTCGGCAGAAGTTATAAAACGCGAACCAGCACGCGACGGCGGCCCAGTGGTTCTCCCACTTCTTGCTGAACGCATTCGTGAGGCGGGTAAATCGGCGCACACCCATACGTGTGCTCAAATTATTTCGCTCGACAATCGACGTGCAGATGCGTTCGGGGTCAGGTTGACCAAAGACTGGGACAGTCTCCACGGAAGCTACTTCAGCGGGCGAGTACCGGGCTTCGCCTTCGCTGGCGGCTCGATAAACCTTGATGAGTTGAGCGAAGCCGGTCAGCCGGTCATGCAGCGTAGTCGTAATTGCGCTGCGATACGGCGCGAATCCATCGGTGGTGATTTGGAATTGACCGCGTGCCGTCGCATGTCGGATTCCTTCAACGAAGGCGTTCGTGGTTTGCTGGTCGCGCTTGCCGAGAGCGATATTGAGAACCAGTTTCGTGTGGCGCTCAATCGCCACAAACGTGTAGGCGTCACCAAGGCTCTGATCGTCTTCGGGCCGAACTCTCTTCTGCTTCTTTCCGACGAAAGCCCACAGTTCGTCGCATTCTACGTCGCGTACTTCGACGTTGCGGATCTTTTCGGCCATGATGCGCTCGCACTTTTCACCCGCCAACGCGAGCAGTTTCAGGATGGTAGTGTGATGAACTTCGGTAACGCGCTCCACCGTGGAAACGCTGTTTCCTTCGAGCAACAGTTTGAGAACCATCTCGGCCTTTTCGATAGGCAGGTACATGCCGTCCAGCGTGTCGGTATGCGGTTCTGTGAAGGTCTTAGAACAAGATGTGCAGCGAAAGCGCTGAAGCCCGTTACGGTGCTTTCCGAAGCGTTGGCATTCGGTGCGGCAATTGTGGCATGTCATCTCGGCTTGTCTTTCCCGCGAAGCAAGCCGATAATGGGATTGCGGTTGGCATTGCGGCTAACTCCGCGTGCTGATTTCGCCCTGGCGGTAGGTGCAAACTACCGCTGGGGCTTAGTTTCCGTGGGCGGCTGCGGCTGGACTTGGACCAGCGACCTCCCGATTAGCACTCAGGCGCTCTTTCCATCTGAGCTACGCAGCCGCAAAAAATCACTACGTCTGCTTCTTAGATATCTCCAACAACCTCGCAATCGACGGAAGGGCGCTAAGTTCCGGAGCTATTCCTGCCAGTCCTTGCAGTGTAGAAGTAAAAGGAGACCGAATATCAAGTGGAATAATCGGCGGCTCGTTCTGTGGCTCCTTTGGTTGCAACCCTTTCTTGCCGTAGTAAACCGTGCCGTCTTTACCTTTGAAAGAGTCTCCCACGCGCTTAAGGACAGCGTGCAAAACCGCCATTGGGTTGGTATACCCCTGCAAATCAATCCCGGCCAATTCCAAACGATTCTTGACCTGCTGTGGCGTAAACCAACTCTCTTGACGTTCAAGCATGTTTCGGCAAATTTGCGCGAGCCCGACCTGTACGAGTTCGTGTCCGGGGTCTTGTTTAATCAGCGGCTCGATAGCTTTCAAGTAGGCATTAAGAAGCTGCATGCGCTCGGTGACCCATTTCTTGCGTTCTTCAAGTTGAAGGGACTCCTCTTCAAGCGCATCAAGTTCCTGCTTGGCCACCACGTAAGATTGCTCATGCGGGTTTTTATAGCCGAGTTTCGGTCGGCGAACTACATCGCGTATGGGCCTTCGTTTCATCAACCTACAAAGGAGTTTACATTATGTCTAAGTCAAAGTCAATAGTTTCCGGTGCAATCTTAGACAGGCCAGAAAAGCTTGGTACCTGGGATCAGGTCATTGCGGAGTCCAAATTAGCTATAGAGCAACTCAAAGATTCGATCAAATTTTTTGAAAAGCAAAAGGCCGAGGGGGCTCCTTATCTAGGAGTCAATGCGTCAACGCAAAATTAGCGCACTACCGGCTATTGGATGTTGGTCGACTGGCGATCGACAAAGCCACCTGTGCCTGGCAGCCAATCCCGGTAGGGGCAGCGGCGATTGGCTGGACCTCCCGGACTGCATCGAAACCTCGCCAGTTGTGTTACATTGGGTGTCTTCGGATTTGTGCCAGTCTGCTGTTCCCAACCTAGCATCAGGAGATAGTTTATGAACCTTCGTCCGCTCCATGACCGCGTGCTCGTCAAACGGCTGGAAGAGCAGGAAACCAAGCGCGGGGGCATTATCATTCCCGACAGCGCGAAAGAAAAGCCGCAACACGCCGAAGTGGTGGCGGTGGGTAGCGGGAAGCTGCTCGAAGACGGCAATCGGGCGGTGCCGGACGTCAAGGCTGGCGATAAGATTCTGTTCGGCAAGTATTCCGGCTCCGATATCCGGATCGACGGGGATGAGTATCTGATCCTCCGCGAGGATGAAATTCTGGGAGTTTTTGCAAATGAATAAGCTGTTGTTCGCTGTCCTGGCGCTCGCCAGCATCGGCACGGCCAGCGCTCAGGTGAAGATCGCGGTAATCAACACCCAGAAGGCGCTGCTCGATACCGAAGATATTAAAAAAGCTCAGCTGGACCTGGAGGCCAAGTTCAAGCCCCGCCAGGATGCGATGGTCAAGCTGCAAAGGGAGCTGGAGGATATCCAGGCGCAGCTGAACAGCGGAAAGCTCAATGAACTGGGCACCCAGGAAATGCAGACCGAAGGCCAGCGCAAGCAGCGTGAGTTGCAGCGCATGCAGCAGGACCTGCAGGATGACGTGCAGAACGAGCGCACCGCGATTCTGCAGCGCGCCGGCACCCGAATGCAAGATGTGGTGAAGAAGCTGGCGGAGGAAAAGGGCCTGGACATTGTGGTGGACAGCGGCAATACGGTGTTCTTCAAGGCGTCCTTCGAGATCACCGCCGACGCCACAGCCGCCTACAACAAAGCCTATCCAGCCACAGGCACCAAGTAAGCGTTAAAATACAGGTAGGATGTCCAGCTACCTGGAAGCCTACGGAGCCGCCGAGCAGCACCGGGCTCGCATTCTTGGGATCATCAAGATTACTTCGATCATCCTGGGATGCGCGCTGGTGGCCGGTTTGATCCTGTATGGCATTTTCAAAAATCATAGCGAAGAACGGCAGGCCAGGACCTTCCTCGGCTTGTTGGACGCGCACAATTATCAAGCCGCTTACGCCATGTGGGGCTGCACGGATACCCATCCCTGCCCCGAATACCCGTTCACCAAGTTCCAAGAGGACTGGGGACCGAAGAGTGATCACGCCAGTGAGGCTTCGGCGCACATCGGCCTTTCGCAATCCTGCGGAAGCGGCGTGCTGATCGAGTTGGATTATAAAGCGCCCGAGGAGCCGGTTTCCTTGTGGGTGGAAAAGGACAGCAGGACAATCAGTTTTGCGCCGTGGCCGGAGTGTCCTGGAACAAGACATCTGCACTTCGGAACCTGGCTCAAGTCAGTATTTGGCCGTGGTTAACGGGTGCGCCAAACTACCGGTAGCCGGCGGCTTGCAGCTCGAATAGCTCCGCATAGCGGCCGCCCAGCGCCAGCAGCTGCTGATGGGTGCCCTGCTCCACCAGCTCACCATCGGCCAAAACCAAAATTCGATCGGCCATGCGAACGGTAGAGAAGCGATGCGAGATCAGCACCGCCATGCGGCCGCGGGTGAGATCGGCAAAGCGCAGGAACACTTCATATTCGGCGCGGGCGTCTAAACTTGCCGTGGGTTCGTCCAGGATCAAAACCTGTGCGTCGCGCATATACGCTCGTCCCAGGGCCACCTTCTGCCATTGTCCGGCCGATAGATCGACGCCGTTGTCAAAACGCCGGCCGAGCATTTGCTGGTAGCCCTGTTTGAACTGCGCGATGAGCGGATCGGCCAGACTCTTACGCGCGGCGCCTTCGATGCGCGGCTGGTTGGCGAGCTCCTCGATACGCCCGAATCCGATGTTCTCGCGCACCAGCATGTCGTAGCGCATGTAGTCCTGAAAAATGACGCCGATTTCGCCGCGCAGGCTGTCGACATCGTATTCCCGCAGATCGATGCCATCCAGAAGAATCGCTCCGCCGGTGGGCTCATAGAGGCGTGCCAGCAGCTTCACGAGCGTGGTTTTTCCGGCTCCATTTTCGCCGATCAAGGCAATGCGCTCGCCCGCGTCGAAATGAAAGCTCACGCGGTTGAGAACTTGCCGCTCGGAACCGGGATAAGCGAACGAAACATCGCGAAACTCGAAGCCGGAGCGGATTGGCCTGGGCGCGGGCAGGGCGTTGGGAACGGAAACGATGCTCGGCTGTGTCTCGAAGAAATCGAAAAGGTCCTTGATGTAAAGCGCCTGCTCGGCAATATTATTCAGGCTCGAAAACAAAGTCTCGATCAATGTGCGCGAACGGGCGAAAGCCCCCGCCACAAAGGTGAGGCTGCCTACGGTCATGGCGCCCGCCATGGTCCTGATCAGGATGAGAACATAGGCACCGTAATAGCCTGCCGTTGGCAGAAGGTTTAGAAGCGAGCCGGTGAGGGCGCGCTTAATGGCCAGCCCCTTGTTTTCCTCGTAGAATTTATCGAAAAGCTTGCGAGCGCGGTCCGCCAGATGCTCTCCCAGGCCGAAGATTTTCACTTCCTTGGCGCTTTGATTGCTTGCGCCCAGGAGGCGCAGATAATCGAACTCGCGGCGTTCCGGCGTGTGGCGATAAAGCATGGAATAGGCCAGCATCGCGAAACGGGTTTCTCCCAGGAACGCCGGAATCACGGCGCCGACCAGGAGGAGCAGGAACCAGGGGGAAAACGACACCACAGCGGCCAACAACGTCAGCAAAGTGATTAGCTGCTGAGCCATCCCGGCAATGATGCCGAGCATACCCAGGCGGGCCGTGGTTTGGCGCCGCGCCCGCTCCAGTTTGTCGTAAAACACTGGATCTTCAAAGGAAACCAGATCCAGCTGGTTGGCGTGCTCCATCAGACGCAGGCTGACGTGATTGGTGAACTTGTCACCCAGCAGGCTGTCTGTAAGGTTCACTGCGCGCGACAGGAGGTCGCTCAGGACGGCCAGGGCGATCTCATAGGCCAAGTAGACCCAAATCCGATGCGGATCCGTCAGGCGGCCCTGGATGGCCCGGACCACTTGATCGATAATCAGCTTACCGACCCAGAGCTGCGCCACCGGGATCACGGCCGAAACCAGCCGCAAAACGATGGTTCCCGTGGTGAGGGGAGGGCTGGTATCCCAGACCATCCGCAAGAGGGGCGGGACGTTGCGCAGCGCCTTGACGCGCTCGCGCCAGGTGGTGGGAGCGTCGGCGGACTTCGGCGGAGCGGGGTGGGGGATCAAGCTCTAGTGTAACGCTGGAACGTTTCTGGAGGGGTTCAGAACGGAGCAGGGAGTCCGTATCGTTCAGAACGGGGCCCTGAGGGCCCCGATCGACACCATCTGCCTGAATCTGAACAGGCCCCCTGCTAGGCAAGGGCGATGTATGGGAGAATCAGATTCGACGGAAACGCAACCGTCAAAACCTGTTTGTGATTCAGATGATAGGGCCACGAAGGTTGCGAGTCAAGTGAAAAACTGGAACTTCTGGAATCGGCTCTAACGCCCTGATCTGGAATAGGTTACGAAGAGGATTCATTTTGGAAATCTTGTGGAAGATTTTGTGGATGGCCGCGCGGTGACTAGGGCTTTGGTTTCTAAGGTAGAGAAATGTGAGGAGTTATTTGCCCTCGAGATGAAGCGTGGTCATCGATCCTTCAGCACCTGAGTAGCCAAACCGGCGCGCCAGCCGGAGCGTTCCGCCTACAGCGAGCCCGGATAGTAAGCAGAAAGCCAAAAGGATTCCGGCGAGGCTCAGGATAGCCAAAACCATCTGGCCGGCGCTTTCGGGCTTCAGTTCGAGCGGCTTGGGAGGGGGCGGCTCGTCGGTGGCGACTACGCCCTGATAATCAATGGCATTTAGCAGTTGGCCTTTGGCTGAGGAGGCGCCTAACGCGACGGCAACCAATGGACCGGTGCGTTTCACGGCCGCGCCTGTAATCTTCTCAAACTGGGGGAGTTGCTGGCGCGCCAGGGACGGCGTGGCGAATGAAAAAACGAGCAGGGTAACAGGGCCGCCCGGGGTCCGATAATGGGCAAGCTCGGCTTCCGTGCCGTCGTCGAAAAGAGCAGCAGCAGCCGGAATTTCAGGCGCATCGGCGGCCAAACCCACGGGACCAACAATATAGCGTTCGGAGCGCGGTACCAGGTTCTTCGGCTCGAAATACTCGCCCAAGGTGGGCAAGGACCCATGGGAAACATGGGGGAGGGAGGCATCCGCGAGTGCGGCGAGATTTTTCGGACAACGGCCGGAGCAAGTAACCAGGTAGTTGCCGACGCGGGTGGCGCCTTTGTTTTCAGGTTCGAGAGACGCGGCATAGGCGCCCGTGACGTCCTTGAAGCGCTGGGCCTTGAGTTCGAAAGTTCCTTGGCTGACCACTTGGGATGTTTCGAAGCCCTGCTCGACCGCGAGTGCCGGGTTAGCCTGGGGGACCGGGGCGGCGGATAAGGCCACGCAGGCCAGGCATAGAATCAGGCTCCGTGGCATTTCTTATATTTTTTGCCGCTGCCGCAGGGGCAGGGATCGTTGCGGCCGGCCTTCTTTTCTGACACAGCCTGCTTTTTCTCCGCCGTCGAGTCGCTGCCGCCGACGAATTGCAGCTCGGCCAGTTCCTTGTCTTTCTTCCGTTGGATATTGCGCGTGAAATCTTCCACCGCGCTTTGCGCCGCACGGCGCTGTTCGGAACTGGCGGCGACCAGTGCCTCTTCGTCTTCGTCGTCCTCGTATTCCTCGTCTTCATCGGAGAAGGGAAGCACAGGCTTGGGCCTTCCGAGCGGGCCACCACCGCCGTCGCGGTCCACCATCGCCAGGACCTGCCACCTGCAGGAAGAACAAATACCGGATGGTCTCGTCTTCGATGCGATCCATCATGTCCTGGAACATATCGAAGGATTCCTTCTTGTACTCGATCAGCGGATCCTTCTGGCCGTAGCCACGCAGCCCGATGCCTTCCTTCAAATGGTCCATCGACAACAGGTGGTCCTTCCATTGGTTGTCGATGACGTTCAGCATGACGATGCGCTCGGCCTCGCGCATATTTTCCGGGCCGATCAGTTCTTCTTTTTCCTTGAAGCGGCGTTCCAGCAAATCGACGATGTAGTTTTCAATCTCCTGCTTCAGCAGACCGCTCAACTCTTCCAGATCGATCTTCACACCGAACTGGCTCAGCACGTCCGATTGCAGCCCGGTGAGATCGTATTCGGTGGCGTGCGTCTTCTCAGGACAGCGGACGTCGCTGAAGGAGGCGACGATCCCCTCGATAATCTCCTTGATCCGCTCACTCTGGTCAGTTCCCTCGAGCAACTGGCGGCGCATGCCATAAACAGCCTGCCGCTGCTTGTTCATCACGTCGTCGTATTCGAGCAGGTGTTTGCGGGAGGCAAAGTGCTGCGCCTCGACAGCCTCCTGCGCGGCGGCGATGCGCTTGGTGATGAGGCGGGACTCGATGGGTACATCTTCCTCCATGCCCAGGCGCAGCATCAGGTTCTGCATGCGCTCTCCGCCGAAGATGCGCATCAGGTCGTCCTGCAGCGATAGATAAAAGCGCGAGCTGCCGGGGTCGCCCTGGCGGCCGGCGCGTCCGCGCAGCTGATTGTCGATGCGGCGCGATTCATGCCGTTCCGTACCCAGCACGTGCAGCCCACCTGCCGCGATCACTTCGTCGTGTTCGGTAGCAGTTTCCGCCTTGAATCGCGCGAACACGCGGTCCCATTCGGTACGCTCGGGCGATCCCGCCGGGCTGGTCTGGTACAGATCCGGATCCTTATTCTCCTTCTTCAGATATTCCTTGGTGAGGAATTCCGGATTGCCGCCCAGCAAAATGTCAGTGCCGCGGCCTGCCATGTTGGTCGACACCGTGACGGCACCCTTGCGGCCGGCCTGCGCGATGATGAACGCTTCCCGCTCGTGATTCTTGGCGTTCAGCACCTCATGCCGGACCCCCATCTTCTTCAGAGCCGCGGCGAGCTTTTCCGATTTTTCGACCGAGATGGTGCCAACCAGAACCGGCTGCCCTTTTTCATGCAGGGTCTGAATTTCTTTGGCCGCGTTGCGGAATTTCTCTTCCTCGGTCCGGTAGACCATGTCTTGAAATTCTTTGCGGACCATCACGCGATTGGTGGGAATCACCATCACGTCCAGCTTGTAGGTTTTTTCGAACTCCGCAGCCTCGGTTTCAGCCGTACCGGTCATGCCCGCCAGCTTTTTGTACAGGCGGAAATAATTCTGGAAGGTGATGGTGGCGAGGGTCTGGTTCTCGCGCTCGATCTTGACGTTTTCCTTGGCTTCGATGGCCTGGTGCAGACCGTCGCTCCAGCGGCGGCCGGGCATCACGCGGCCGGTAAACTCGTCGACGATAATCACCTGGCCCTCTTGCACCAGATAATCCTTGTCGCGCTGGAAAAGAACCGCGGCCTTCAGCGCCTGCTGGACATGATGCTGCATGGCCCAGTTCTCCGGCTGATAGAGATTGCCGCAACCCAGCAGCTTCTCCACTTTCGCGATGCCTTCTTCGGTGAGTGCCGCGCTGCGATGCTTCTCATCGACGGTGTAATCGCCGGTGGTGTAGCTCTCGCCCGGCTCTTTGCCCTTGATCTCTTCGCCGCGCACCAGCTTGGGGATGATGCGATTGACCTTGTAATACTTGTCGGTGGACTCTTCGCTCGGACCAGAAATGATCAGCGGGGTACGGGCTTCGTCCACCAGGATGGAGTCAACTTCGTCCACAATCGCGAAGTTGTGGCCGCGCTGGGCGCAATCCTCCAGGCGGAACTTCATGTTGTCGCGCAGATAGTCGAAGCCGTATTCGTTGTTGGTGCCGTAAGTGATGTCGGCGGCATAATTGGTACGACGCTCGTGGTCGTCCAGATCGTGCACGATGATGCCGTACGACAGCCCGAGGAAACGGTAGATGCGGCCCATCCACTCGGCATCGCGCTTAGCCAGATAATCGTTGACCGTGACCACGTGGACGCCCTTGCCTTCAAGCGCGTTCAAGTAGCAGGGCAGCGTGGCCACCAGCGTTTTGCCTTCGCCCGTTCTCATCTCGGCGATACGGCCGCGGTGTAAAACCGTGCCGCCGATCAGCTGCACATCGAAGTGCCGCATGTTCAGGACCCGTCGGCTGGCTTCACGGCAGACCGCGAAGGATTCGATCAGCAAATCGTCCAACGGTTCACCATTGGCGATGCGCTGCTTGAATTCCACCGTTTTCTGGGCCAGTTCGGTATCGGAAAGCTGCTGGAGCCCGGGTTCCAGATCGTTGATGGCGGCGACAAGTGGACGGAGCCGCTTAATTTCGCGTTCGTTCCTGGTCCCGAAGATTTTCGCTAAAGTGGCGTCGAGCATGGCGGGGGCCTGCTCCTATTTTAGCGGATCTTGCAAATTGCGCGGGTGTTTACCCTAACAATTTGTCACAAGGCCCCGGATCGCGGGCTAGAATGACTGTACGCATGTTGCTGCGACACGTCAAGTTAGAGAATCTGCTGTCTTTTCGGAACACGGAGGTGGAGCTCCGGGGGCTGAATGTGCTGATTGGGGCGAATGCGTCGGGGAAGAGCAATCTCATTGAGGCAATTGGGCTGCTTCAAGCGGCGCCGGTGGATTTGAGTGCAGCGATCCGGCGCCTTGGCGGAGTACACGTCGTTTGTTCGCTCGCGATACCTTCACCTACTGCAGCCATTGTTTGCCGCGAGATAAACGACGAGCCTCTTCAGTACCGGTTAGCGTTTTATGAGGAGGCGCGGGCGTTCGTCATAGCGCGGGAACATCTCGGCGACTACCGCAACGAGCCGGCCTACTTTGAGCGGGCAGGTGGGAACATGCAATTCGAGGAAGGCGAGGCCGCTAGAATCTCCCCTACGCAATCTGTGTTCGAGCTATACAAAAGCCCGGCGGACCCGACACCAATAACGCCTATTGGTCGTCAGTTGGAGGCGATTCGAATCTACCGTGAGTTCCGTACGACGGGGAGCTCCGAGGCAAGAGTGGGCGTTTCGACGTCAGCGCCCAAGGATTTTCTGAGCAACGGCGGCGATAACTTAGCGTTGGTTCTGCTCGACATGAACTTCAAGGGGCTCCACGAACGGATTCGAGATTATCTTCGCCGTTTTTGCGACCGATTCAACGACGTAAAGGTAAACCTCGATGGTCCGGTTGCCAAGACGTACATCGAAGAGAGCGGTCTCTTGGAGCCACTGGTTTCAGGGCGCCTCTCCGACGGCACACTAAAATTCCTCTGCCTGTTAGCTGTCCTCCTTGACCCCGATCCGGCACCGCTAATCTGCATCGAGGAGCCGGAAGTTGGCCTCCATCCGGAGGCCATTCAAATAGTAGCCGATGCGTTAGTCGAGGCTTCCGAGCGGACGCAAATCATAGTTACGACGCATTCGGAAGCATTAATCGACGCGCTATCGGAGCGTCCGGAAGACGTGCTGATAACCGAGCGAGATTTTGATAACGGCACGCAATTTCGTCGGCTAGACAAGCAACAACTCTCACTTTGGCTGGAGCGTTATAGCCTCGGACAGCTTTGGCGGAAAGGAGAGCTCGGCGGGACTCGATGGTAACTGAGCTGCGCGTTTACTTCGAGGGCGACAAGGCTCTCAAGCCAGGATTTCACAGGTTTCTGAAAGAGATCGTAGACGCAGCGCGGGGCCAACGTTGCAGGTTTCAACTCATCGAGGCGAATGGCACTCCAATCCAGGACTTCATTGACGCACTGAACACCCATACCGACGCCTGGACTTGGAACGTGTTGCTGCTTGACAGCGAAGAGCCTCGGGAGGCCGATATCCGCAAGAAGCAACTTGGGAATTGCGACCAGGACTCCGTCTTCTGGATGGTTCGGATCATGGAATCCTGGTTTCTCGCGGATGTTGATGCCTTGAAGACGGTTTTCAAAGGCTTGAGCGAGGCCAGTGTGAGAGGCAACCCGAACGTTGAAGAAATTCCTAAGGCGGACGTGCTGGGACGATTGAATAAGGCGGCGAATGGCGAATATCACAAAGTCAAGCACGGGACAAAGCTGCTTGAGTTGATCGATCCCGCGAAAGTTCGAAAAGCGGCTCCCGATTGCGACCGCATGTTTCGCTTGGTTCTCGCGCAGTTGAGTTGAACGAAAGCCGATTACGCGTCGGCTTTTTTGGCCGCGCCGGCCAGGTGGATCTTCAGAAACTCCAGCGTCAGGGACCAGGCCTCTTTCGCGGCTACGGCGTTGTAGCTGGCGCGAGCGTCGCAAAAGAATCCGTGATCGGCTTTGGAGAACACCACATTGACGTAATCCTTTTTGTGCTCGGTTAGCGTGGTGGTGATCGCGTTGATTGCTTCCGCGGGGATGTGAGCGTCCAAACCACCCCAGAAATAGAGCGTTGGCGCGTTCAGATCCTTCAAACGGTCCAGCAGATTGGGGAACATGGGACTTGGCGCGATGCCGCCGCCGTAATAGGAGATCGCGCAATCCAGCGGAACCGTCAGCGCCGCCTGGATGGAAGTGCGCCCGCCCATGCAGTAACCCGTGGCTCCCACCGGCAGATTTTTCGCCTCGCCGTTTTTCAGCCACTGATACGCCGCCTGGATGTCGCCGGCCAGCCCTTCTTGAGTGAGCGCCTGCATGTGCGGCATCACCTCACCGAAGTTGGTGTAGCCGGCTTCCAGGCCGGGCCCGGTGCGATGAAACAGCTCAGGCGAGATGCAGAGATAACCTTCGCGCGCGAACCGGTCCGTGACCTCGCGAATGTGAGCGTTCACACCGAACGCCTCCTGAAACACCAATAACCCCGCCTGTGGCTTGCCCTCCGGATGGGCCACATAAGCGCGCATCGAGGTTCCATCGCTCACTGAGAGCGTGACGTACTCAGTTTTCAAGCTCATATTTTCCTCAATGATAATACCGCACAGAGAGTTCGAACGAATCGGACGAATCGTGCATCTAATTCGCAGGTGGGTTAGTTGTGAATCTTCGCGGAGGAGACTGGATAGCGGATTTACCATTTGGTTCCAAACGGAACTGGTTGGGATGGCTACGTAGCAGGTTCGTCCAACGCGCCGCCATCGCGCTGGTGGCTTCCGTAACAATTGTTACAGCCGTCGCGTGGGAATTCCGGGACTCCTGGATTGAATCGAGCGTCTTTCGCGAAGCCGATCGTCATCTTTCCTACCGGCTGGCCGACGGCAAAAGCGAATCCATTCACTACCCGAGCGCCGGTCCATACGATTGGACGCTGGGCTACGCGCGCATCCCGGCGTTTCTCCCGCGCCTGAAAGCCAGCGGCTATGTGATTGAGGCGCAGGCTCATAGCTCGGAACTGCTGGCTTCGTTCTCGCGCCTGGGGCTGTATCCGGTCTATCAGCAAAAAGATCAGGCTGGGCTCAAGATCGTGGATCGGCAGGGGCGCGATCTTTATTCCTTCGATCGCCCGGAGCGAGTCTACCCCGACTACGCCAGTATTCCTCCTCTGGTAATTCAAACGCTGCTATTCATCGAAAACCGGCACATGCTGGACTCCAAGCATCCCACCCGCAATCCGGCGGTGGAGTGGGATCGCCTGGGAAAGGCGGTCATTGATTATAGTCTGCACACGGTGGATTCCAAACATCCTGTGGTGGGCGGGAGTACGCTGGCGACGCAGCTGGAGAAACTTCGCCATTCTCCGGGAGGCAGAACCAGTTCACCTATCGATAAGTTGCGCCAGATGACGTCGGCAACGCTGGCCGCCTATCAGGACGGTGGGACCACGCTGCACGCGCAGCAGGACATCATTCGCGGTTATATCAATTCCATTCCATTGGCCGCGTCGCAGGGATATGGCGACGTGCAGGGCTTGGGCGATGGGCTGTACGTCTGGTATGGCGCCGATGTTTCCAAGATAGATCCGCTGTTGCGTGCCCCGGAAGCCACGCTTACCGCACGCCAGATGAGGATGCGAGCACGCGGCTACCGGGAGACGCTCTCGCTGCTGCTGGCCCTGCGGTCCCCGCATGTCTATTTGGTGGAAGATCCCAAGGCGCTCGAGAGCCAGACGGACCGCTATCTTCGCGCGCTAGCCGAACGCGGGATAATCTCGCACCGCCTGCGCGATCTTGCCTTGAGGCAATCCATCACCCCGTTGAGACGCGCCCCCGCGCAGCCCGCGCTAAATTACGTCGAGAACAAAGC
Organism: Bryobacterales bacterium; assembly: GCA_963725455.1. Lineage (GTDB taxonomy): Bacteria > Acidobacteriota > Terriglobia > Bryobacterales > Bryobacteraceae > Palsa-89. Next base: position 19,495 of record CAVRZH010000134.1, on the reverse strand, counting down.
GCCCGACACCATCCGGATGTCGCTGCTTCCGCTGCTTGGGCTCGGCAATACATATGATCTGGATCGTTTGGACCTGACAGTTCAAACTACCCTGGATCAATCGGCGCAGCGGGGCGTCACGAGGTTCTTCGAACAGATCGCCGATCCCAAGCAAGCTGCCGCCGCCAATCTCACCCAGTTTCAGCTCCTGGAACAGAGCGACCCATCGAAGGTTATCTACAGTTTCACGCTGTACGAGCGTAAGCCTGGCGTGAATGTCCTGCGCGTCCAGACGGATAACTTAAATCAGCCGCTCAATATCAACCAGAACACGCGGCTGGAGCTGGGATCCACGGCGAAACTGCGCACGCTGATCAATTATCTGGAGATTGTGGCGGATCTGCATCGGGAGTATGCCGGAAAAAGCGCGGCTGAATTGAAGGCACTCCCGATTCTGCCCGACGATCATCTGACCCAGTGGGCGGTTCAATACCTCAGCACGACGCAGGATCGCAGTGAGAAGGCCATGCTGGAAGCGGCGCTCCAGCGGAAGTACTCGGGCAATCCCGGCGAGGCCTTTTACACCGGCGGCGGGGTCCACGTGTTCGCCAATTTCGAGAAGGCCGAGGATTTTCAGAACTTCACGGTCGCCAGCGGCTTCCAGAATTCCGTGAACCTGGTGTTCATCCGGTTGATGCGTGACATCGTGAACTATTATCGATACCGCGTACCCGGCGCCACGCCCGCGGTGCTGGAGGATTGGGATAATCCCGCTCGCCACCAGTACCTGGCTCGCTTCGCCGACGAGGAGGGCAGAGTCTACCTTTCGCGCTTCTATAAGAAATACCACGGCGAGACCTCGGATCAGGCGCTCAATACGCTCACGAAGGGAATCACTTTGACCCCGCTGCGCGCCGCGGTCATTTATCGTTCCGTGCGCCCGCAGGCATCGCTCGATCAGTTCACGGCTTTCATGAATCAGCATTTCGCGAAGGGAGTGCTGATCGAGAAGAACAATCCCGCGGAGCTGTACGAAAAGTACGGGATCGACAAGTTCGACTTGGCCGATCGCGGGTACCTGGCGCACGTGCATCCCCTGGAGCTGTGGATGCTCAACTATCGGGAAAAGCACCCGGGGGCCAATTTCCATGAGTTGACGGCGGCGAGCACGCAACTTCGCCAGGATGTTTATTGGTGGTTATTCCGCAGCCACTCCAAACACCAGCAGGATATTCGCATTCGCACGCTTACCGAGCAGGATGCGTTCCAGCAGATTTATAAGGCCTGGAAGCGGCAGGGCTATCCGTTCGCATCCCTGGTTCCCTCCTACGCCACCGTTATTGGCGTCTCGGGCGACACGCCCGCTGCGCTAGCCGATTTAATGGGCATCCTGGTGAACAACGGCGTGCGGGATCCCACCATCAAGATAGAGCGTCTGGACTTCGGCTCTCACACGCCGACCGAGACCGTGATGGCTCGCAACGTCGCGCCCGGGAGACGGGTAATCGCGCCTGAGATCGCCGCGCTGGTGCGGCAGCAACTGATCGGCGTGGTTGAAAACGGTACCGGACGCCGCGCCCAGGGCGGCATCGCTCTGCCGGGTGGGCGAATCATCCCGGTTGGCGGCAAAACCGGCACGGGCGACAACCGCCTGGAGAGCTTTTCGGCCAATGGCCACGTCATCGGCGACAAGGTTGTCAGCCGGACCGCGACTTTCGTGTTCATGATTGGCGACCGGTTCTACGGGACTATAGTCGCCTTCGTGCCCGGATCGAAAGCAGCTTCCTATAAGTTCACTAGCGCCTTGGCCGTTCAAATCTTCAAAGATCTAACCCCGCAACTGAAGCCGCTGTTAACCGCGGGCAACCAGCGTCAAGCCGTGCCACCGCTGCTGACGAAAATCGAGCGACCAAATCCCGCCTCCAGCATCCAACGCTAGTGGTCTTAGTCTACTGACAATTAGGTGATAAAATTAAGGTCCCGCTCGATGCCCATTTCTGCTACGACAGGCCCCCTGGTGGCCGATTCGCGTTTGGTTGCCACTAACCTGCTGCAACTTATTGGAAATACGCCCTTGATCCGGCTGGAACGCATTGCGCGCGATTACCCGGGCGTGGAGATTTTCGGCAAGGCCGAGTTCTTCAATCCGGGCGGATCGGTAAAGGATCGCGCCGGGTTGAACATGATCCAGGATGGCGAGCGTAGCGGGAAGCTAACGCACGACAAGACTCTTCTGGACGCTACCAGCGGGAACACAGGCATCGCCTACGCGATGATTGGAGCGTACCTGGGATACAAGGTAAAGCTCTGCCTGCCGAAAAACATCTCCATGGAGCGCAAGCACATCCTGCAGGCCTACAATGCCGAGATGGTGTTTAGCGATCCCGCGGAGGGGTCGGACGGCGCGATCCGGCTTTGCCAGGAGATCTACGGCGCGGATCCCGAGCGCTATTTTTATCCCGATCAATACAACAATCCAGCCAACTGGAAAGCGCACTACAACGGAACGGCGCTCGAAATCCTGGCGCAGACCGAAGGCCGCATCACGCATTTTGTTGCATCCATGGGCACCAGCGGTACGTTCATGGGGAACACTCGCCGCTTGCGCGAAGAGGTCCCGGGAGTGAAGTGCATTTCGGCCCAGCCGTCCACGGGTTTTCATGGACTGGAGGGCTTGAAGCACATGCCGACAGCCATTGTGCCCGGTATTTATGACCCTTCGCTCGCGGATGAAAACGTCTGGATCGAGACTGAAGACGCGTATGCGATGTGCCGCCGCCTGGCGCGCGAGGAAGCACTGCTGGCCGGTATTTCTTCGGGAGCGAACCTGGTGGCAGCCACGAAAATCGCGCGCAGGCTCGCCGACGCCGGACAGCCGGGCACAATTGTGACGGTGCTATGCGACGGTGCGTACAAATATCTGAGCGAGCCATTCTGGCATGATTAAAATTGAGAAGCCGGCATGGGAAAGGATGGTTTCCCATGTCGAAAGCACGTTTCCAAAGGAAGGCTGCGGCCTGATGATCGGCTCGGACGGCGTGGTGCAAGAAGCCGTTCCGCTGCCGAATTCATACACTGGCCCACAGGAAGATTTCTTCGTGATCGATCCCAAAGATCTGCATCGGGTGGACCAGGAATCGCGCGAAAAGGGACTGGACGTGCTCGGCGTGTTTCACTCCCATCCGGATTGCGACGCGTATTTTTCCAAGCGCGACCTGGAACACTCCTGCCCCTGGTTCTCATACGTCGTACTATCGATAAAGAAAGGGCGTTTCGATCACGCCAACAGCTACCGTCCGGATTTCGACCAGACGGAGGCTCCCAAGGAAGAATTGATCTATGGCTAAGATTCTGATTCCCACTCCGCTGCGACAGTTTGCCGACAAGAAGGATTCGGTGCAACTCACCGGCGCCACCGTCGGAGAAGTGCTGAAATCGCTCACCAGCGAGTACGCGGACCTGCGCCGGCACCTCTACAACGACGAAGGCAAGCTGCGCAGCTTCGTGAACGTATACGTGAACGATGAAGACATCCGGTATCTGGAAAAGGAAGCGACGCCGCTGAAGGACGCCGACACGGTGTCCATCGTGCCGAGCATCGCGGGTGGATCGGCCGGAGTGGCTGCACCGCCGGCGCCGCCAGCCACCTTGTCGAAGGACGAGATCCTGCGCTACAGCCGCCATCTGATCATGCCCGAGGTCGGCATGGAAGGCCAACTGAAGCTGAAAGCCGCGAAGGTGGCGCTGATCGGCACAGGCGGATTGGGCGCTCCGCTCGGCATGTATCTCGCGGCGGCGGGTATCGGACGCATCGGGCTGGTGGATTTCGACGTGGTCGATTTCACCAATCTGCAGCGCCAGGTGATCCACGGAACTAAGGACGTCGGCAAGAAGAAGCTGGACTCGGCGGCTGAAACGATGCTCGACATCAATCCGTATGTCGAGATTGACCGGCATGAGACGGCGCTCACCAGTGAGAACGCGCTCGACATTTTGAAGGATTACGACATCGTCGTGGATGGAACCGATAATTTCCCCACGCGGTATCTGGTCAACGACGCCTGCGTGCTATTGAAGAAGCCGAACGTTTATGGATCCATCTTCCGCTTCGAAGGCCAAGCCACAATCTTCGCCTATCCCGGCGGCCCCTGCTATCGCTGCCTGTATCCGGAGCCACCACCTCCCGGCCTGGTTCCAAGCTGCGCCGAAGGCGGGGTGCTTGGCATACTGCCCGGAACCGTCGGACTGATTCAGGCCACCGAGACCGTGAAGCTGATTTTAGGAATCGGCGAGCCGTTGATCGGCCGGCTGGTGCTGTATGACGCGCTGGCCATGCGCTTCCGCGAGTTGAAGCTACGGCGCAATCCCGAATGCCCGGTGTGCGGCGATCATCCGACCATTACGAAGCTCATCGATTATCAGGAATTCTGCGGAATCCCGAATCAAACGCACGAGGAGAAACCTATGGAAGGTGACATCGAGCCGACCGAAGTGAAAGCGAAGATCGATCGTGGCGACCGGTTCGTTCTCATCGACGTGCGCGAGCCGCACGAATACCAGATCTGCAATATCCCACAGGCCAAGCTGATTCCCCTCGGCGATCTGCCCAAGCGCGTGAACGAGCTGAACTCAGCCGACGAGATTGTCGCGCACTGCAAGAGCGGGATGCGCAGCGCCAAGGCCGTGGATTTCCTAAAGCAAGCCGGGTTCAAGAAGGTCCGAAATATGAAGGGCGGGATCTTGGCCTGGAGCGATAAAGTGGACCCGACGGTCCCGAAGTATTGAGGCTAGCTCATTTTATAAATGTGGGCGTCGCCCATCGCGTCGCCGAATTCTTTGATCCGTCGGTATGAAGGACTGCCTTGGGTTGTGAGCGTGATCCGGCTCAAGGGCATTACAACAGGGCTGTGGGCATCGACGGACAAATCGTTCAACAATACAGCGACTTTTGTGTAGAGGTTTATCGGTCCTTGGGTTGCGATCTCCGGCGTAACGATCACTAGTTTCCATTCATCGTCTTCCTCGCGGTAGAACCAAAATGCCGCTGTGACCGGCATCATCCTTTCCACCTCCTCTACGACTCGTTTCCCATCGGAGATGTCCGAGTTTACCAATGCCGTTTTATACATGCGAAACTCCGTGGAGCGGATCCGAGATGGCAGCGTATAAATCTTCCGCCTCAGTTTGGACGCGCTTGATGTAGCGGCTGTCCACTGTCCACACCGCAACTACAGTCCAGTATACGTCTAGAACTTTATCAGCGCGTCGTTCGGCGTCTATTTTGTCCTTTATTTTGGCGCTGGCGATAAGATCCTTGTTTCCGTGGCTCCATGCTTTTCTTGCGTCATCCGGCGAGGGATGAAAATCGAACTGGCTGGTATTCTTGCAGATGCAGGCCTTCAAGGCACACTCGATGACGTACCCGCACATGTAGTAAGCGCCCGAGTATAGCCCAGCATCCAACAATGCTTTGGCGTGCCGAAGATGAAGTTCGGCCAGCTCCTGGAAGTCATTTCTGTTCACCGTCGACTTCCCTTACTGAAATCGCCGCTATTTTTCGGCGGGTGGTTTCTCGGCGGGCTCGCGTGCGTCTTTACTGACCATGTTTTTGTCGTTGTGAAAGTTCGACCACTCGCCTTGCACGGGCGGCTGTAGCATCACTCCATCCTCAGTGCATCCCACGCTGAGAAACGAAAAGATCGCGACGACGACGACGGCCAAGATCCGCATACTTGGCCAATGTAACATATCCGGGTTAGTTGCGGGCCTGCTCGCTGGGGTGTTTGGGGCGCTGTTTTGGGAACATCAGGTCCCGCGCGGTGGTGTGCATGGGAACCGCCACATCGAAGAATCCGATCATCATTTCTTCCCAGGTTTGCTCGCCGTAGCGGGCTTCCTTGGTCGGATCCGGGTTGAAGCGATTGTGGGGTGAATTGTCGTAGTGCGCCTCGCACTCGATCACGGTTCCTTTGGGCAATTTCTTCTCGTGCGCCAGATCATACGTCAGTTGCCAGTTGAAATCATAGTGCGGAACGCTGAGCAGGATTTCTTTCTCGCCGTTCGGATAGATGGCGCGATACTCGAAGCTCTTGCCGCGAAAATGCATATGCGGAAAGAAATTCACCAGCGTCGCATCCTGCTGCAGCGTCATCTTGGCATCCACTTCGGTATCCGGCACGCCGGGCGGAATAGAAAACGTCACATTGGCGGTATTGATGGTGAGCATGCGCTCGCGCGGCGGTGTTTTGGAAAACACCAGCCCGATCTTCGATACGTCCGTGCCGGCGGTGCCGTTGGCGGTGTAGTGGATTTGCAATACCAGGTCCGAACCGGCTTTGATCAGCTTCGCGCGGCCCGGCTTGATCACCTCGGCAACGGTCCCAGGAGCGTAGTCCACCAGGAAATCGCCAGGAAACGGAATACCTGGCAACTTCGCTTCCGCCTCTTCCTGCTTTTTCTGATCCTCCGGGCTCAACTCCGGATCGCGTGGAACGTAAGGTACGCCGGGCTTCGCGTCTTTGAGCCATGGATTGCCCGGCTCCCGCACAAAGGCGATGATGTGATGGACCAGCTTGGAATTGCCCGGGCGCGCTTCCGCCAACTGCACGTACTTGTCTTCGGTGAAGCCGGTTGGGATCACGATGTACTGATAATCGATGGTGCCTTGGGCGGGAATGTGATACTCGATCGGCATCGTGATCACGGCATCGGGCTTTCCGATGCGCCACCCTTCCACCCAGTCCATCGGCTTCGGCGCATCTTTTGGATCGCCGGCTGGAGCTCCAGCGTCCACCCAGGAGACCAATGTGTGAGCTTCGGATTCAGGCAGCGACCGGTCGTTTGAAAACGTGCCGTAGTGCGGATCCGCGAACCAGGGCGGCATTTTCTTGGTTAGCACCGCCGTCTTGATCGATCTTGCCCAGGGCCGCGTGCTTTCATACGTCAGAAACGATGCGGGAGCAATCTCGCCGGGTCGATGACACGTCTGGCAATTCTTCTGTAAGACCGGCAACACATCTTTATAGAAAGTGACGGGCGCGGTTCCCGTTCCCGCCGAAGCGAGAGTAACAGAACCGAGAATGCACAAGATCAAAGAGAGGCGCATGCATCTACTCCGAAGTGGCTTTGGTTTATGATACGGCATTCCAAGAAAGGTAGTTCATTGAAAACTCACGCTACGAAGACAAAACAGGACAAATCAGCTATCATGACCCTTACTACCACCCGATAAGGTATTTAAGGTTAGCCGTCATGCAATCATCTGTGTCTTCACGTCGGGCCCAAGGATTGGAGCTCGATCTTCCCAGGTTTCGCAAAAGGGCCGGGGTGTCGTTAGAGGAAATTGCCCAAAAAACGAAGATCAGCTCGCGCTTTCTAGAAGCCATTGAGGGCGAGCAGTTCGAACAGTTGCCGGGAGGAATCTTCAGCACCAGTTATCTTCGGCAGTATGCCGAGGCTATTGGCTACGACGAAGAGGCCCTGGTAGCGCACTACAACCAAAAGCTGCACCCTTCCGAGCCGATATCCAAAGGACCGCAAACGGAAACCGCCGGCCGCGGGCTGTTGGATCGTTGGTTGCGAACCGCCGCGCAAGCACCGCGCTAGGACACCGCAGGGGCTGGCGATCCCATATCTCCGGCGGGGGTGGGAGATATTCCCAGCTGAATTCTTGCCTTACTCCCTCGCATTGGCATTTCCCGAGCCGATAAGAGAGCAGGGAGGTTCAGACGTGAGCAAAACACTCACCGATCGCGATTGCAGCCATGAAGATATCCGGCCCGGATTCTAACTCCGCCTCTGGGTCCACCCAGCCGGCGCGCGCGGGCAGCTTGGACCGATCCGCGAGCGTGCCTTCCGCCAGCGAAGGTAACCCTGTCCCGCAACAGCCGTCGGCGGCCAATAGCCAGTCCGACCAGGTTCAGCTTTCCAGCCTCAGCGCTTACCTGGCCACTGCCCTCGAAGGTTCGCCAGCACACGTTGCCAAAATGGGCGAACTGAGCTCGGCGCTATCGGCTGGGCAGTATCAGGTCGACTCCTACGCGGTAAGCGGAAGCATCATTCAGCATGCCATGGAGTTCGGTGGCGCCAGCTACTCCGCGCCGACTGGCTAACGTTGGATGATGTCGAACGGCAGCCAAGAGGTTGAGCGGGTCCGCCAGGCGCGATGCATTCTCGAAAAAATGCGCGGGCGCCTGCTGCGACCCAACTTCCAGGCGTTGGAATCGAGTGCGGCGGATCTAAACCTTGCCGTGGAGTGCCTCCAGAAACTGGATGTCGGTTTGAAATCGCCCATCTGGCAGGGCCTGGCGCGTCGAAAACTGGAAAGGGAAGTGATTGCTTTGCGGCTGGCTGTTCGCTCGGTGGAGGAGCTGCTCAAGAACGCGGGAAAATTTTACGCGGGGCTGGCCCGCTTGATGGCGCCGGACCAAGCGCCGCCCAACTATACGGCAGAAGGGATCAGTGGGCCGGATCGCGCCAGCACTGGAAGCGTAGCAGTGCACGGGTAACTTGCATGGGCAGCAGTCTATCAACATCTCTGATCAATTCCGCTAACGCACTGCAAGTGTATACGGAGGCGCTGGACGTAGTACAGAACAACGTCACGAACGCGAATACTCCTGGATACGCCAGTCAGTCCGCTACGCTGATCGCACAGCCATTTGACCTGGTCACCGGCGCTCCCGGGGGAGTGGGGTTGGGGCCAACCCAAAGCTCACGCAGCCTCTTTGCGGACCAATCCGTGCGCACCGAGCAGACCGCTTATTCCTACGATCAGCAGCAAGTCTCGGATCTGAGCACCGCGCAAAACTACTTCAGCTTATCCGCCACGTCGGGTATTGCGCCCGACATGAGCGCGCTGTTCAGTAGCTTTTCCGCATTGAGCGTCACCCCCAACGACACGGTGTCGCGCCAGACCGTGTTGAACGACGCCACCACGGTGGCGCAGGATTTCAATAACGCCGCCAACGGATTGCTCAGCCAGGCCAATGGTTTGCAGCAGTCCACCAGCAGCACGATCGCCGCCATCAACCAACTGGGTTCCTCCATCGCCCAAATCAATTCGCAACATGTGGTGGACTCGAGCGGGCAGCTGGACGCGGGCGTGGACGCACAACTTACTTCAGCGCTCGATCAGTTGTCGCAATACGTCAACTTTTCCGTGCTGCACCAGCCGGACGGAGAGGTGTCTGTATACCTTGGCGGCCAGACGCCGCTGGTGATGGGCCAGCAAGCGTACACCATTCAAGGCGATTTCTCCACGCCCCAGACCGCGATCCTCAGCAGCTCAGGCACCGACATCACCGGCCAGCTCAGCGGCGGGCAACTCGGGGCCGAACTGAATGACAACAACAACCTCCTACCGTCTTACGTAACCGGCCTGAACACGCTGGCGCAGACCCTGGCGGATCAAGTCAACAGCGCCCTGAACGGAGGAATCGATGAAAACGGCGCGGCCCCCACTACCGATCTGTTCTCTTATGACGCCACCACCGGCGCCGCGCTCACGCTCTCAGTGAACCCCCTCACGCCGGATCAAATCGCCGCGGCCACGCCGGGCGCGCCTGGCGGCAACGGGAATGCCTTGGTGTTGGCGGCGCTCGCCAACGCTCCGGTCGCCAACGGTTACACCTTCGCTCAAGCCTACGGCAATCTGGGGGCCCAAGTGGGAAGCGATCTTTCAACGGCGCAAAACAATAGCACCACTGATCAAACCTTGTTGAGCCAGGCGCAGTCCCTGCAACAACAGATTTCAGGAGTATCGCTCGACGGACAGGCAGAAAGCTTAATGTTGTACGAGCGATCCTACGACGCGATTTCAAAGATGCTGGGAGTTCTAAACTCGCTAAGCCTGGACGTAGTCAACATGCTTCCGCCTGTCAGCAGCTCATAGCGGCGGAGCGCTACACAGGAAAAGATTCAAACCGGGGAAAGGATTTAATGCCGGGGAAAGGATTTAATAATGATCAGTTCTCTTGATGCCGCGTCGCAGAGCTTCCTGGCCGGGATCAGCCAGATTCAGCAAACCCTGCAAAACGCTCAGACGGAGCTGACTACCGGGCTCCAGATTAACAACGTCTCGGATGCACCTTCGGAGATCGCCGATATCTGGCAACTCAATTCGGAGCTGGGCCAAACGCAACAGACCGAAACCAACCTGGACCAGGTGTCGACGGAAGTAAACACCGCGCAGTCCGCTTTGCAATCGGCCGTGACATTGGTGGAGCAGGCCGAGACTTACGGCACTGAGGGAGCTAGCGACACAACCAGTGCAACCACCCGCACCGAATTGGCGAACCAGCTAGGCGCGATACTGCAGCAATTGGTTTCCACCGCCAACACCACGGTCGAGGGGCGCTACATCTTCGCGGGCGATACTGATCAGACCACGCCCTATTCTATCGATCTTACGCAGGACCCTCCGGTGAGCGCCTACCAGGGGTCGGCGTCCACTCGGGAAGTCCAGGGAGCGGATGGCACGGCGTTTCCGATCGCCCTCACCGCGCAGCAGATCTTCGATAGCTCCAACGGCGAAACCAACGTCTTCACTTCCATCACTGACCTGATGCAGGGTCTTCAAAACAATGACGACACCGCCATCAACTCGTCGCTGGCGGACGTCCAGAGCGCGGACACCTATCTCAACGAACAACTGGCGTTTTACGGAACGGTGCAGGATCGCGTAACCAGCGCGCAGACCTTTGGCCAGAATTATACGGTCCAATTGCAAACACAACTGAGCGGAGTACAGGATGCCAATGAAGCAGCGGACATCACAAATATGACCCAGGCTACTACGCAGGCTGCAAGCCGCGCTGCAATCGGAAGCTCAGCCTGCCGAAAACTACGCTCTTCGATTTTCTGAGCTAAGGTTCCGACCGGGTTCTGGAACCACCCACGTGAAAGGTCGACGAAATCACATGGTTCGAAGCATCCACCAGCGCCTGCGCGCCAAACGGCAACCGCCAGTCCGTAACCTCGACATCGTGCGCACCCGCCGGGCTGTCCGCGGGAGCCACCGACCATAACGGATATTGTGCGAACCGCAAGAACACCGCCACCGGATGTGCCTGCCGGGCAGCTTCGATGGCCGGGCCTGGCGGCGGCTTATAAATAATGGTCCCGGCCGTAGGATCAAACTCCCGCAGCACGTTCACCGGAAAGTGCATGACAAACTCAGGACGCTCAATCCAGCCTTCCCACTCGAGCGGACTGACAGCCGGGGATGGAAACGCCGCGGCGCGAATGGGCGGGCCGCCCTGGTAAATGCGCGAGTTCAAAATCTCGATCGCCCGCTGATGCCACAGGAAGCGACCGAAATCGTAAATGAGAAAAAACGAGAGCGCGAATATCGCCAGGCCCTGGCCGGTTCCCGGCTTCGCACCAATCTCCCCGCTGACCAGCTTTCCCAACATGGGGGCGAGCCAGCCGAACAGCAGCACCGCCCAAACGATCAAATCGAAAAGATTGATCAGATCAAGATGAAACCACTGCGACGAGAAGGGATACAACAGGCGAATGCCATACACGTTGGTCCAATCGAGCAGCAGATGGCTGGCAACTCCGATGAGAGCGAGCCCCCAAGCCACCAGCCAGCCCCGCATGGTCCTGGCGATCGCGCAGGTAATCAGGACCGCTAGCAGCGCCATCACGGGCGCCGAAGCCACGGAGTGTGTTATCCCGCGATGCTGCTCGAAGTAATAGAGCGGACCGCCCACGATCGCGACAAAATCGATGTCCGGAATGTTGGCCGATATGACCAGAAGCAGAGTGGCTCGCGGATAAAGCCGGTTTAAGCCCGCGCGGCTCAACATCAACCCGGTTAACGAGTGGGTGAGGTTGTCCATGCGGCGTCGCCGACACTGATGGGGACGCTGGCGGGGCGCCGGGCGCGAAAACCAGGGGGGACCAGGAGCGTAAGAGCGTTGGCTACAATTTCCACGCGCGCGGGCGCCAGGCCTGCGTACTCGCCGTCTACCTGCAGGTGGATCTTCAAATCCGCGGGCGCCGAGAATGCCGCCTGGCGGGTTCGCACAATGGTAATCCCGCGCATGGCCTGCTGGCGGTGAACCACCACAGCCAGCATATATTTCAAAAAGCCCAGCGAGCTTTCGCCTTCAAACAGCACCATCTCAAACTCGTCATCCAACAAGGAAATAGTGGGTGCGATTTCCAGATCGCCGCCATAATTCCGCACCCGGCTCAGCAGCGCGAAGCTAGCGTGATATTCGCGCCCATCGGCCTGCACCAGGAACTCCGGAATGCGCCGTCCCACTTTCGAGAATCCACCAATCCAGTAAGCGACTTTGCCGAAGGCCTCTTTCATCCGCTGGTTGAGGTGGTAGACAATATCGGCGTCCAATCCCGCGCCCGCCATCAGAAGGAAGTACCGGCGGCTGGTCTCGTTCGATATCGCGCCCAGCGCCACGCGCTCCTGCAGCGAATCAGCCAGAACCTGGGCGGCGCGTTCCATCGTTTTCCCGATGCCTAGCTCATTGGCGAGCACGTTTGCGGTTCCCGCCGGCAAAATTCCCAGGGGAACGTCCGAGTTCGCCATCCCGTTCACGGCCTCGTTGATGGTACCGTCCCCGCCGGCCACCAGAATCAGATCCGCTCCGCGATCCACGGCGCGGCGCGCGATCTCACCCGCATGTCCCGGCCCCGTGGTGGCAATGGAATCGACAGTGATGCCTCGCGCGTCCAGCAACTCAATGGACCGCCGGAGCGCATGGCTTCGCCGTCTGAGTCCGCCCGCGTAAGGATTGTAAATAAGTACGGTCTGCCGGTAGCTCTCGATAGTACCCTAATTATAGTAGATGGCTGCCAACAGGGTAGAAGAAAAGAAGATAGCGGAAGAAATCGAGGATCTGCGCGAGCAGCTGCATCATCACGAGCACTTGTACTACGTCCTCGATCGGCCCGAGATCAGCGACGCCGAATACGACCGGTTGATGCGGAGGCTCCAGGCACTGGAGACCGAGTGTCCCGATCTGGTCACGCCCGATTCGCCCACCCAGCGCGTGGGAGGCAAGCCGCGCGAGGGCTTCGTCAAGGTGCGGCACAGCTCGCCGATGCTCAGCCTGGACAACGCCCTGAACGAGGACGAGATGCGTGCGTTCGACCAGCGCGTGCGGGAGCTGCTGAAGGGCGAGCCTTATGAATATGTCGCCGAGCTCAAGCTGGACGGGCTCTCGATGGCCGTGCATTATGAGAACGGCCGCATGGTACGCGCCATCACGCGCGGCGACGGGCAGGTAGGCGAAGACGTCACCGAAAACGCCCGCACGATACGCACAGTGCCGCTGCGGGTAAAGTCCGAGCTGCCCGCCTTTGAAGTGCGCGGTGAGGCGCTGATGACCCTGCAGGCCTTCGAGCGGCTGAATGCCCGGCAATTGGAGCAGGGTCTGCCTGCCCTGGCGAATCCCCGCAACGTGGCGGCCGGATCGCTGCGGGCTCTGGAGCCGTCCCTTACTGCATCGCGCAAGCTGGACTACTCCGCCTATTTTCTTCTCGTCGACGGCCAGTTCTTGCGCGATAGCCACTGGGAGTCGCTCGAAGAGCTGTCCGCGATGGGATTCAAGGTGAACTCGCACCGCAAGAAATGCGCAGGCCTGGACGACGTGCTCGAGTTTTATCGCAACTGGGAATCGAAGCGGGCCTCGCTCGCTTATGAGATTGACGGCGTGGTGGTGAAAGTGGACTCGGTGCGCCAGCAACGCCTGCTCGGCTGGACCGCCAAAGCGCCCCGCTGGGCCATAGCCTTCAAATTTCCGGCGCATCAGGAACAGACCGTTGTCGAAAACATCGAAGTACAAGTGGGCCGCACCGGTACGCTCACGCCCGTGGCCCATCTGAAAGCGGCCAAGATCAGCGGCGTGACGGTAACCCGCGCCACTTTGCACAACGAAGACGAGATCGCGCGGCTGGGAGTGGAGATCGGCGACACCGTGCTGGTGGAGCGCTCGGGCGATGTGATCCCCAAGGTGGTGCGGGTGGTGAAGCAAGGCGAGGACCGCCGGCCGTTCCGCATGCCCAAACATTGTCCGGTATGCGGCGGCGAGATCGTGCGCGAAGAAGGCGAAGCGGCCAGCCGCTGCATCAACACCAATTGCCCGGCCCGGCTGAAGGAATCGATATCGCATTTTGCCGCGCGTGGCGTCATGGATATCGACGGTATGGGCGACGTGCTGGTGGATCAATTGGTGACTCGCGGCATCGTCAAAAGCGTGGCTGATATTTACGGCCTGACGCTGGAACAATTGATGGACTTGGAGCGGATGGGGCAAAAGTCGGCCGAGAAGGTGCTGCGCAATATCAACGCTTCCCGCAAGCAGCCATTGCCGCGCGTGCTCAATGGCCTGGGGATTCCGTTCGTGGGCGAGCGGACGGCGCAGATTCTGGCCGAAACGTTCGGCGGCCTGGACGCCATCGCCCAAGCGGACGAGGAGACGCTCCAGCAGGCCGAGGAGGTTGGGCCAAAAGTATCGCAAAGCATCCGCCAGTTTTTTCACGAATCGATGAACCGGGAGTTAGTGGAGCGGCTGCGCCAGGCCGGTTTGACGTTTGAACACGCCATCAAAGAGAAGAAGCCCGCGGGGCGATTGGCCGGCAAAGTATTCGTACTCACTGGCACCCTTCCTAACCTGACGCGCGAGGATGCCAAGGAACGCATTGAAGCGGCGGGCGGCAAGGTTACCGGCTCGGTGAGCAAGAAAACCGATTACGTGGTGGCGGGCGATGATCCGGGCTCCAAGCTCGATAAGGCCAATTCTTTAGGCGTTCCGGTGATTGGCGAAGCGGAGTTGCTGGCCCTGTTGCAGTAGACTTGGTACGGAGCCGCGCCGCCACTGGGAAAATTCATTCAAGCCAAGATCATCCCAACCCTGGTCTCGTGGGGACCCGGCGGTGTTTTCCTGTTGGCAATTGCCGATTCCACCGGTGTTCCCATGGTAGGCGGTGTGGACGCGCTGATCGTCATCATCGCCGTGGCCAGCCGTTCGCAGGCATACCTGGCGGCGCTGACGGCGATCGTCGGGTCTTTAGTGGGAAGCCTGATCCTGTTCCTGATCGCCCGTAAAGGCGGCGAAGAATATCATCGCCGTCACACCTCCAGCGCGAGAGGAAGCAGGCTGCGCGCCTGGTTTCATGAATACGGGCTGCTGACAGTATTCGTACCGGCCTTCGTGCCCATCATTCCACTGCCGCTGAAGATTTTCATCATCTCCGCGGGCGCGCTGGAAGAAAGTCCCATTACGTTCTCGCTGGTACTGCTGGCGGCGCGCATTCCCCGCTATATGTTCCTGGCATGGCTGGGCTCCCGGCTTGGATACGATACGCTTCCCTTCCTGCGCCACTACATTTGGGAACTGATCCTGCTGGCTTGCGCTATCTTTGTTGTGCTTTACGCCGTGGTGCGAATCATCCACGATCGTCGACTGAGTAAGTCAAACTCCGCTATGTCCAGCGCTACTGTGAAAAAGTGAAATTCACTTCTATGGGCGCGATTACGTCCACCGGCATGCCATTCAGCAAGGTTGGCTTGTAGACCCATTGCCGCACGGCTTCCAGCGCGGCGCGCGCCAGCATGGGGTGACCACTGACAAGTTGCAGATCGCGGATCGTGCCATCTTTGCCGATGGTGCCGATTAGGCGAACCACTCCGGAAATTCTTGCGGATCGCGCGATGGGCGGATATTCCGGAATCACTTTCCGGATCAGCTTGGCCATTTGCACGTCGCCTCCTACCGTGATGGGCGCCGAAGGTGTCTTCGGCGTGTCTGCTAAAGGTTTGGGAGGCGGCGCCACCAGGATGTTCGGAATGAACCTTCCCAGCATGTTTGTGCTGCCTCCGGCTCCTACGCCGGGTCCCAGAGACGGTGGCGCCTCGGGAGCAAAGTCGACCGATGAGACAGGCGCTGAACTGATCTTGGCCGAAGGATCCCAGTGGAACGAGCGATGCGGCGCCGTGGACAGCGTGATGCTGGTTGGACCGGGCGCGTTTGTTTCAGGCTGCCGAGCGGGCGGAGCTAACGGCGCGGGCCCAACCATGCTGTCCTTCCAATGAACCGCTGGTAAGTGGTCGCGATAAAGCAGCGGAATTACTAGCGCCAGACTCAGCACCAATAACTCGGCGCTCAGCGATGCCAGGAAATTCCAGGGGCGCTTGCTATCCTGATTGAGAAGCAGTGATTGTTCAAACACGCTTCTATAGACACCAAGCGTCCTCACTGGTTCCCGAAGCCCAAGCGCTGGTTCCCATTTTCGAGTGCCGCCGATGGTTCGGCCAGCGCCGCTATTTCGGCAAGCAGGCTTCGGCACTCTAGCGCAATTATCTGAAAACGCAAGGAGAAACAATGGACTGGGACCTGCCTCTAAGGAAAGAGGTAAGCGCAATGCTACGGATCACGATAGAGGACAGCCCGGAAGCTGTGACGTTCCTGGTGGAAGGTAAGCTAGTCGGCGATTGGGCCAAGGAACTGGAACGGTCTTGGAAACAGACCGCCTTGTTTCCCGGCCACCGGGCGCGGATCATCGATCTCACCGAAACTTTGTTTATTGACGAAGAGGGGCGCCGCGTTTTATCGAAGCTGTTCCGTGAAGGCGCATTCTTTCGCACCTGCGGCCCGATGACCGAATCGATTGTTTCCGACATCACGGGGGACGCGAAAACTGGGAATGCCAAGCGCATGCCGCGGGGAGCGCTTCTGCCGGCCATGCTCCTGATCATGGCGGCAACGTTGGTGAAAGCCCAGACACCGGCGCCGTTGCGGCTTACTCTGCGCGACGCGGTGCAGATGGCTTTAAAACAGAATCCTCAGGTGGAGATCGCGAATCTAAACGTGGCAGTGAGCCAGGAAAATCAAACCATCGCGCGCTCGGCCCTGCTGCCACAAGCGAATCTCGCGGTCTCCGAAGCCGTAGAGCGCGAGAACCTGGAAGCGTTTCTTGGCATGAAGGTTCAGGGATTTCCGCAACATTCCGGGCCGTTTTGGCTGTTTCAGGGAGGTCCGAACGGTTCGGTGCCGCTGCTCGACCTCACGGCGTGGCATCGCTGGCGTCAGTCTCAGGAGGACACCACCGGGGCGCATGCTCAGGACTTGACGGTGCGCGAGCAGGATGTCTTATTGGTGGTGTCGCAATACCTGGGAAGCTTGCGGGCCAGCGCCGACGTGAGCGCCGCCCAATCCCGGGTGGAACTGGCCAAAGCGCTATTCGATCAAGCCACGGACCTTCAGAAGAATGGTGTTGGAACCGGCATCGATACGCTGCGCGCCAACGTGCAATACCAGAACGAACAGCAGCGGCTGATTGAAGCGCGCACCACGCTGGCTACGTCGCTGTTCGGGCTGGCGCGCTTGCTGAATGTCGATCCGCACCAGACTGTCGAGCTGGCTGACTTGTCGGAGTTCTTTCACACGCCTGCTTTCTCGGCCGATGAGACCATGGAGCGGGCTTTCGCCGAGCGGCCTGAAATGAAAGCGCTGGCCTCGCAGATTCGCGCCGCCGGACTGGAGAAGAGGATTGCGGAGGATGCGCGCATTCCGCGGCTGGCGTTGAACGGGTCCTGGAGCGAGGAGGGCACGTCACCCGGAACCGCGATCCCGGCGTACAACTTTGCCGTCAGCCTGGATGTCCCGCTCTACACCGGCGGACGAATCCGGGCGCAGATCGCCGTCCAGGACATCGAGCTGAAGAAACTGGCCCAGCAGCAGACCGATCTCCGCAACCAGATAGCGCAAGAAGTGAAAACGGCCAGCGCGCAACTGGACGCCGCCAAAAACGAAGTGGACGTCGCGAATTTGGGTATCGATCTGGCACGCCAGGAAGTGACGCAGGCGCGCGACCGGTTTCAGGCCGGCGTCGCGAACAACATCGAAGTGATTACCGCGCAGGATGAGCTGGCCCGCGCCAACGACAATCAGATTGTGGCCTTGTACACCTATAACCAGGCGCGCGCGGATTTGGCGCATGCCACCGGCCAGATGGAATCGCTGTACGCGAAGTGAAGTGAGGAAGGATCAGAATGGAATCAGAAACCGTGGATCAGGAACGCGAGGAGTTGGCCAAACCGGAGCCCCGAATCACCGAAGCGCGAGCGCTGCCTCCGCGGCCGAAAAGTTCCGCGCGCAAGTTCGCCATCTTTGGAGCGTTAGCGGTGATCGCCGGAGTCGGCGTGTATTTGTGGGTCAACTCGTTGAATCGCGTCTCCACCGACGATGCGCAGGTGGATGGGCACATCATTCCGATTTCTCCCAAGATCTACGGCAAAGTGCTTGAAGTTCTGGTGGACGACAATCAACAAGTGAAGAAGGGCCAAGTGCTGGTGCGCATCGATCCGCGGGATTATCAGGCCAAAGTGGACCAGGCGCAGGCCGCTCTGGCCGTGGCGGAAAGCCAGGCTCAGGGAGCCAACGCCGGGGTGCCATTCACTCGCGAAACCACCGGCAGCAGCGTTACGGCAGCCGAAGCACAGCTGGCCGCGGCGCGGGCTGATTACGATCAGGCCAAAGTGGAATCCGAACGCGCCTCCACCGCCGATATCGCGGTAGCGCGCGCCAATGTAGAAACAGCGCAGGCCACCGCCGATCATGCACAAGCGGATTTGAATCGGATGAAGACCCTCGTTGACAAAGAAGAGATCTCACGCCTGGAGTACGATTCCTACGCTTCGTCCACGCGGGTATCTCTCAGCCAGTTGCAGGCGGCCAGGGACAAGCTGGCCTCTGTGACTAAGGACGCCGAAACAAAGAAGGCAGCTTTGTTGTCCGCGCAGGCCCGGATCGCGGAAGCGGAAGCCGGTATCCTGCAGGCCAAGGCTACTCAAAGACAGCTGCCCGTCCGAGTAGCGGATGCCTCTTCCGCCGCGGCGAGTATTGGTCAGGCGCACGCCAACCTGGAAGCAGCCCAACTGGATCTCAGCTATACGACGATTGTCGCCCCGGTGGACGGCGTGGTAACCAGAAAGGTCGTCGAAGTGGGCCAAGTGGTGCAGCAGGGCCAAGGCCTCCTGATGCTGGTGCCGTTGCAGGATGTGTGGGTCACCGCCAATTTCAAAGAAACCCAGCTGGCCGATGTTCATGACGGCCAAAAGGCTGAAGTGAAGGCCGATTTGAGCGGCAAGACTTATCCGGGGCACGTCGATTCTCTGGCCGCGGCCACCGGAACTCGGATGAGCCTGCTTCCGCCGGAGAACGCCACGGGCAATTACGTCAAGGTAGTCCAAAGAATTCCGGTGAAGATCGTGCTGGATCCGATTCCTGGCGGCAATCAAGTGCTTCGCCCGGGAATGAACATCGAAGCCACCATTTTCACCAAGTAGTTTCTTCGCGAATCAGATTATGCCGACCGTTCTACAAACCGAGGTAGTGGACGTGCGCCTGCCCGCGCCGCCTCCATCGATCAACCCTTGGGTGATTGCGGGAACGGTGATGCTGGCCACTTTCATGGAGGTGCTGGATACCAGCGTGGCCAACGTCGCGCTGCCGCACATCGCGGGCAGCCTTTCCTCGAGCGTGGA
>CAVRZH010000133.1:0-12090 GCA_963725455.1 Bryobacterales bacterium | reverse complement strand
GGAGGCGATAGTACTCAACACGCCTTTGAGAGGCTGTGTGAACTTTGCGAATACCGACCCCTGCAGCATGTTGAGCATGAAAATGGTTCCGAATAGGAAAGGAATCGGAACTTCAACCATGAAGTCCACCTGGTCCATCTTCATAATGTCCACGCCGATGTAATATGCGGCCCCGCCGATGATGAGCGACACGATGGTCCATACGAAACCGAGAAGGGGCTGTTTCATCAGCTTGGGGGATTTGGTGAAGGGCCAAAGGTCAAAGTTTAACGACAAGAACATCACGGTGATGGCCGTCACGTAGAACACGACGCAAGTCCAGCCGCTGAAAAGGCCATGCGGATCCTGCGCGGGAACATATACCGGCGCGCCCTTCAGAAAATCGAAATTAAAGAAGATGCGAAAGAAGATGTAGTTGATGGCGTAGCAGACCACCATCATCGCGACTCCTACGCCGATTGGATTCTTGATGAAAACCGTGAATGGCCAGCCGCCCCACATGATCGCCATCCAGAACATGATGACTACCGAAGCAATCATGCATTGCGTAAAAATCGGGGTGGGAGGGCTGATGCTGGTGCCCACGCCGGCCCAATGAACCAGCACCACAATGACTCCGGCGAGGAGTGCAATCAGGCTGAACAGAATGCCGCGGACGGGCTGCGAGCGCTCTGCCGCGAAGCGGGGCTGCTTCATCCCCCACGTGACTCCCATCACAATTTCCATGGGAATGAGGCAAAGCAAAAAAGTGGAGATCCAGCCGGAAAAACTCGGGAAATCGAAGAGCGATATGAAACCGAGCGAGATGGCCATGACAAGTGCCGTGGCGAGTATGCCGAGAAGAGGTTGTTTGAGGCCAGACAAAAATGTCTCCTTTCGTACCGCCGCAGATATGAGGCGGCCGCGACGTTGCTATCGCGGCTAGTCATACTATCACAAGTCACGGCTGCAGCAGGCGAGAGTTGACTAAGAGAGTTGAGTAAGATTGTGTAGTTGCATGCCCACCATTAAGCACATCATCTTCCCGCTGGATTTCTCGGCCGCCGGACTGGCCACCATCCCGTACGTTCGCGCGCTGGCAAACCAACTCCACGCCCGGGTTACCGTGCTCAGCGTAGTGCCTCCGGCCTGGGTGTCGCCGCCCGGACTGATTCCCCCGCCGACGGGGACGGACCCCATGGCGCTGAAGGACGCACTGCAGGCGCATCTGGACAAGCTGGCAATCGACGGCCTGGAGACGCCCGCCGCGCTGCTAACGGCGCTAGGGGATCCGGCGGAGAAGATCGCCGAATTCACGCGAGACAACGCGGTGGATCTGGTAATGCTCCCCACGCATGGGCACGGCCTGTTCCGCAGGCTGCTGTTGGGCTCGGTGACATCCAAGGTTTTGCACGATGTCCACTGCCCGGCCTGGACCGCAGCGCATGCCGAAAAGCAGCATGCCCAGCAAGTTCCGCGCAAGATCCTCTGCGCGCTGGATGGGAGCGAGAAGAGTCTGGCGTTGGCGCAATGGGCGGCCGACTTCAGCCATCAGGTGGGCGCAACCCTGCAGTTGTTGCACGTGGTGCGGACCATCAGCGATTGGCTGTCGCTAGAAAGCGAGCAGTCACTGCAAGAGGAACTACGGGCGGAGTCGCGCAACCGGATCGAGGGGCGCCTGAAAACAGCCGGATTGGACCTGCCGCTGCGAGTGGCCGTGGGCGAGATTGTGGCCACCATCACCGAGGAGGCGCGGCAGGAAGGCGCGGACCTGATCGTGCTAGGGCGTGGCGCGATGCACGAGACTCTGGGCCGGCTGCGCACACACGCGCACGCGATTATCCAGCGGTCGCCGTGTCCGGTGCTGAGCGTATAGCGTGGTCCTGGATTGAATATTCTGCTTCAAACTGCCAGGCCGCGCGGGCGCAGCTTCACTTCCATATTCCGCCACTTGGGAGCGCTGGGACTTTTCTTTCTCGCGATCCTGGACAGCTCGCCACTGCCAACGTTTGGGGGGCCCGACATCCTGATCGCGATTCTGGCCGGCAGCCATCGTAACCCCTGGTACGAGTATGCGGCGACGGCGACCGCGGGCTCGGTGATCGGCGCTTATCTCACGTTCCGCATCGCTCGCAAAGCGGGGAAGGCTTATCTGAACAGTAAATTCGGTCAAGGCCGGGTGTCCACGTTCCTGAAACTGTTTCAGAAATCGGGGACCGGTACGCTGGTCGCGTCCACCGCCATTCCCTTCCCGTTCCCAACGAGCATGGTTTTTGCGGCAGCCGGCGCTTCCGATTACCCTATCGGCAAGTATCTTCCGATTGTCGCCGTGTGCCGGGCCGCGCGATATTCGGCGATCGGCATCGTAGCGGATCTTTACGGACGCCATTTCATCCGAGTGATCCGGCATCCGCTGCAATATTGGGGCTGGCTGCTGTTGTTCACGGCGATCGTGCTGGCTTTGATCGCCGGCGGAATCCTGATCAACCGGCGAATCGCGGCGGCAGAGGCCGCGTAGCGATCACCATCGCTCAGCCGCAAGCGTTAATTATGAACGGCCGTGTATAACGTCTGAATTCCAGCGGCTCCATTGAGCGTAAAAGTAACTGGAACTAAGTCGCTGTTGGGAATGTTCGGCACCACGATATCGAACTGATAAAGTCCGACAAAGCTTGGAGCCAGGCCGGCGTAGCTCAAGTTAGCCGGCGTAGATCCGAACATAACCTGCAATTGACCGGTCAGCGAATTATCCTTCTCTTCAATTTGCCCAACCGGAAGGTTCGGGCTAACGCTTCCAAATCCGATTCCGTACGTGGTGATGGTTTCTCCCGGCTTGGCTTGCCTGGAGTTTACGCCCGCCAGAGTGCCGGGCGGAAGCACGTAGGTAGCGCCGTCCGAGAATAAAGCGGCCAGATATTGATTGCCGTTCACGATGAAAGAACTCGGAGCAAGGAATCCGGGTTCCGACGGATTCACGCTGACCAGCAAAGGCGTACTCACGCCATTCGCGGTAGTGACGATCACCGGCTGCTGACCGGAGCCCACCGTGCCCGGCACCAACGCATCCACCTGACCGGAATTGATGAAGTAAATGAAAGCGCTCTGCCCGCCAACGGTGACGCTGGTGCCGTTTAAGGACGTCGGAGCATTCACCCCGTTGAAATCCGCGCCACCCCATTCCGCCGAGCTGGCCGCCAGATTTTCGCCGTAGATCTCCATCCAGGTTCCGGGCGTGACCGAGTCAAAAGCCCCGTATGCTCCGGCGCTGATGACCGTGCCCGAAATCTGCGGCGCGACATTCCCGGAAGATCCCAGCACGAGCGACAGGCTATCCGCCAGGCCGTCGTTATTGACGCCATCGGTACGAGTTATGGTGAGCAGCACGTGGATGAATCGGGTGCCGGCGGGCACCGTATTGCTGGTGGACTGCTGGATGATTTCCGTGTTGTCGCTACGATCCGCCGCCAAAACCGGACCGATCTGCGCCGTTCCGAGCATGTTTCCGGACCAATCCTCGAATTGAGCTGTCAATACCGCGTTGTCATTCTGGCTGGAATAACCTCCCAGCCAGCCCGCCAGCGTGTAGGACACATTGCCTGCGTCGATCAAACCGGCAGCCGAAGAAACATCAATATCCTGAAATCCCGTGGAGATTGGATTGGAAGAGTCCGATACATCTTCGCCGCCGTAAAAGTAGTTGCCTCCGGCATCAGAGGGACCGCCGGTGTATTGGTACAAGTCGCCACCGGTGTCCTGGTAAGAATCGGCCGTGAAAAAAGCGCTGCGGACCCATCCCGGGAGGTCCGGAGAAAGCGCGATATTCAAATTTTGATTCAGTCCGAGCGAAACGTCCGCGCCGGGGTTCACGATCAGATTTACTCCGAGCAACGATTGCGGATCGGAAGGCGCATTGAAGAGCAACGACAGGTTGTCAGCATAGGCCTCATTATTGTTACCGTTTACCCAGTTCATGTTCAGGGTCAGGACCGCGGTGCGCGTCCCGCTGGGCACTTGCCCAATCTGCCGCCGCAGATAGAGGCCATTTTCCTGGTTCGCCCGGTCG
This sequence comes from Bryobacterales bacterium, assembly GCA_963725455.1. GTDB lineage: Bacteria > Acidobacteriota > Terriglobia > Bryobacterales > Bryobacteraceae > Palsa-89. The sequence goes on along the minus strand of CAVRZH010000133.1, from coordinate 8,048 downwards.
GCTGGCGCTACCGGTCCCAAAGTGATGGAACTCAATGGATTGCCGCCGGAATCCTGCAACACCACTGTCAAAGTAGCGTTGTCGCCATCGCTTCCATAACCACCGAGGTATGCGGAAACCGCGAACGTCACGGTTCCGGCGTCAATAGTCGAGGCGCCGGAAGACAAATCGATACTCTGGGTGAAGGTGCAGCTGGCCGGCTGGATTCCGCCCGCGAAGTAGTTATTGCCGGCTCCCCACGGAACGATGTCGGTTGGCGATATCCCATTGATGTTGCTGGATGCGGTGCTGTAAGCGTAGACGTCGCATCCACCACTGTTCGCCCATCCCGGCACGCTTGCCACCTGAGCAGTGCCATTGCCGCCTGCCCCGGATTCAGCTCCCGAGTTCACGATCAAGTTGCTGCCGAAAATCGTCTGGGCACAGGCCATCGGCATCATTGCCGCCGCAAGGGCAGCGATTCCAAGAATTGGCTTCATGTATTGGCGGGTTTCCCCCATTCCCCCGAGTTACTAAGCAGTATAACGGTTAGAACCGTTATGAGCTTTAGGGGGATTGAGGCGCCGCCCACGCGAACCGCCTAAACTATTGAGCGGGCTGCATATGGAAGCGGCCAAACCATGCCGCTTTGCCAACCACGTGGCCGTCCATGGCTTTCAGCAAATCCTCGCGCGTCGTGTTGGCGGGCAAATCGAGCTTGGTGTCCAAAGCGTAGAACTCGAACACATAATGATGGATGGGGCCAGGGCCTGCGCCGGGGCCGAAGTAGCCGGGAGTGCCGCGGCGCGCCGCGATGCCGGGACCGTTGCGAGTGCCATCGGGCAGGTCACCTGATGCGATTCCCTCGGGCAAGCCTTTGGCGCTGGCGGGGATATTGAACGCGGTCCAGTGGAGCGTGTCCTCGGTGGTCTTGTTGCTGGAATTTTCGACGTCGTGAAAAATCACGGTATAGGTCTTCACGGTATCCGGCGTGGCGATCGAATTCGGGCCCAGGTTCCAATGGAATTCGAACTCGGGCGACTTGTTATCGCCTCGTCCTGAATATTTCATGGGTACTTCTCCGCCATCGGGCCATGCGGAACTCGTCACCGACAGCACTGGCCGCGGTGGACCTCCCGGTCCTTTGGGCTGCGCCATCAGCACCGCGCCTGGCAATAAAAGAACAACTGCGGAAAGCAGTCCTCGTTGTAGGTTCATCTCTCTCTTCTCCTCAAGGTAAATCGCTCCAGTCTACCTTATGCCGCGATCTTCCGCGCTATGATGCAACGAAACCTGGTGCGATTTGGTTACATTTCCCAGCAATCTTTCATTGGCAATTATACAAGACAGGTGTTGGACGGACTAGACAACCCGCTTCAATCACCAGAAGTACGTCTTTACTACTTTCGGCGAGCTGGGGGTTCCTGAAATCACTTTTACGTGCAGGACCAGTTGCATATTCTTGTCCGGCCAGTTAGCCGGCGCACCCCGCAATGCTTCGGCCATGAGATCGGAATTCGTCACCAGGTCCGCCGCCGCCGCGGTGCCGTACTGAGTGATTCCCGCCAGTTCCACCAGCATCGCGTGGGTATCGGGATGGAACACGCGGGAAACGATCGCGTAATCTTCGCTGGTCCGGCGATCGGGCGGCAGATTCGGGAGCGTCAAGTCCGTCAGCTTGCCGTTATCGGTGATCCCGACCGGCTCCCGCGACGTATCGATGAAGTATCGTAACTGATTGCTGATCTCTTTCCAACGGGTGTACGAATATCCGACCAGGATGGCCGGCGCGGCCCGTAGATCCTGGAAGGAAACATCGCTGCCGATCCGCAATTCATAAGGATGCTGCATCCGCGCGAGCATGGCCGAAACTCGCGACGACGCAATCAGGTCGCCTCCTCCAACGAACTGGTCCGTCAGGAGCACGAAATCATCTAGCTGGGTGGGCTTGGCTGCTGCAGGATCGCGCTTCAACCCACCATTTAGACCATAGACCGGCACATAGGCCACGCAGAGTGAGACCGGCGATGTGCCCTTCAAAACGGGTGCCCAGAACTGATCCAGCTCGGTGGGCGCCTGTCGGGACCGAGTCCATAGCAGCGCCGCGATTACGATGGCGAGAAGAATTGCTCCGGCAGCAATGTATACATTACGCAAGGATCGCGGTTCGGCGGGTGCGGGTGGCGGCGCAGCCGGTTCGGAGGGGACAATGATTGCTTCTGGCACAGGTGCTGAGACATCGGACCAGCGAAACTCCGGCACATAGGTCCCGGGCGGCAGTTCGATCCGGACGGGATTTTGCGCGCCCTCCTCGGCATAGTAAAGCCCCAGCCGTTTTCGGACGTCTCCGGCTTTGACGCGCACCGTGGCGTCGTCGCTCGGTTCATAGCTGGTGGAACGGCCGAAAACTTCGATGCCGATGGTCCGCTCTTTCAGCATGTCTTCGCGGCCGGAGAGTGTGTGTTCCACCACGTAGCGGACAAAGTCCTGGCTGCGCTTGCTCAGGCGAAATTCATGGCACGAGAGCACACGGCTGAGCTCTTCGCGAACCGCCTCTTCAGAAACACGTGCTGGCCGCGAACCCGCGGGAGCCTTGGTATTCGCCTCGCCGGGAACCCGCCCCTCAACCATTCGAGTAGCCCCCAGAGCACCCCGTCATCAAATCCGGTCATGATTTTAACACGTCCCAACATCGCTGAAAACAAAAGCGTTCGGTCCTGTAACGAACATGGCATAACGCGCGCGGCAACCGTTGTGAACTGGACAGCGGCCTGGATCAGCCGCACGATTCAGTACGGTGAGGATCATCTGCATCGGGGCGCACCCGGACGATTGCGAAATCGAATTCGGAGGCGCGGCGTATAAGTTTGCGGCCGCGGGCCATGCCGTGAAGTTCCTCTCAGTGACCAACGGCGCCGCGGGGCATCATGTGTATCCGGCCGCAGAACTGGCGGCCATCCGGAAACGCGAAGCGAGGGAAGCGGCGCGGCGGCTGGGGATCGCGGAAACCGAAATCCTCGGTTACAACGATGGGGAGCTGCTGGCGACCCTGGACGCCCGCCAAGAGATCGTCCGCCGCATCCGGCAATGGAACGCCGATGTGGTTCTCACGCATCGCCCGTGGGATTATCACCCGGACCATCGCTATACCGGGCAATTGGTTCAGGATTCGGCTTACCTGGTGATGGTCCCGCGGTTATGCCCTGATACGCCGGCGCTTCGTCACAATCCCCTATTTCTGTATCTGGAGGACGCTTTTCAACTGCCTGTGCCGTTTGTGGCCGACGTCGCGGTAGCAATAGACGACGTGTGGGAGCGGAAGATAGCCGCGCTGGACGCGCACGCATCGCAGTTTTACGAATGGTTGCCGTGGATAGATGGGCAAGGGATCGACGGGAAAGAGGCACCCATCGACGGCCGCAGCGAATGGTTGTCGAAAACCTGGAGGCGTCCCATCAGCGAGTGCGCGCGAGTGGCCCTGACGCGCCGCTATGGCCGCAACGAAATTCAGCACGCCGAAGCGTTTCAGATTTGTGAATACGGCAGGCGCGCGTCCCGCCAGGAACTGGATGAAATCTTCCCCCGGTAATCCAATGTCAAAGATGCTCGAAGAGACGCGGCAGCAACCGGAAGCGTTGACCAAAACGCTGGAGGGCGGCTTGCGCGCGATTTTCGATCTGCGCCATCACTTCGAAGAGCACCGGCCGCGGATGATCATCATGGTGGCGCGCGGCACGTCCGACAACGCCGCGCAGTTCGGGCGCTATCTCATCGAGATCACGACGCGCATTCCGGTTTCGCTGGCCGCGCCTTCAATTCTTACGTTGTATGAGAGCCCGCTCGACCTACGGGACGTGCTGGTGGTGGGCATTTCGCAGTCCGGCGAATCGACGGATACCAATGCGGTGCTGGCCGACGCCCGCGAACGCGGCGCCATCACGGTGGGCATCACCAATGAAGCGGGCAGCGCGATGGCGAAGCTGGTGGAATATCCGCTGCTGATTCACGCCGGCGGCGAGAAAAGCGTGGCGGCAACGAAGACTTATACCTGCCAGTTGCTCACACTGTACCTGCTGGCGTATGCGCTTTCGGGCGACGTGCAGCTGGAGGATCTACGGCGCGTTCCCGAGTGGGTGGAGGGGGCGCTGCGCCTGGAAGAGCACATAGAGGATCTGGCCGAGCGTTATTTCTTCATGACGCGCGCGGTCACCGTGGGGCGCGGGCTGAATTATGCAAACGCGCTCGAATTCGGCCTGAAGCTGATGGAGACCTGCTACGTGGTGACGGAACGGTTTTCCGCCGCGGACTTGATGCACGGTCCCATTGCGCTGGTGGAGCGTGCCTTTCCGGTATTCGTCTTTGCCCCCGGCGGCGTTACATGGCCGTCTATCTCCGCGGTGCTGGATCGTCTGCGGGAGCTCAAAGCCGAAACACTGATCATCACCGACGAGAGCAATGCCGCGGCGCGATCGAAGGCCGCGCGGCTGATCCAGCTTCCCGCTCAATTTAAGAACGGAATCGAGGATCTGTATACGCCCATTCCCTATATCGTGCCAGCGCAGCTCTTCGCCGCGCACCTGGCGTCTATCAAAGGCTTGAATGCGGACAGCCCGCGAACGCTCAGCAAGATCACGAGGACCATGTAAGTGCAGCTTACGTGGCTGGATTGGCTGTATATCGCGCTCTACTTCGCGCTGAATGGGGCGATTGGCTTGTACTATCGCTCGCGCGCCGGAAAAAACGTCGACGAGTTTTTCCTCTCGGGCCGGAACATTCCCTGGTGGCTGGCGGGAACGTCCATGGTGGCGACGACGTTCGCAGCGGACACACCGCTGGCTGTTACCGGAATGGTGGCGCGCGGAGGAATCGCCGGCAACTGGCTGTGGTGGAGCTGGGTAGCCAGCGGGATGATGACGGTCTTCTTCTATGCGCGGCTGTGGCGCCGCTGCGGCGTGATGACCGACATCGAGTTCACCGAGATCCGGTATTCGGGAAAGCCCGCGGCATTCCTGCGCGGCTTTCGGGCACTTTATTTGGGAATCCCGATCAACTGCATCATTCTTGGCTGGGTGAACCTGGCGATGGTGAAGATCCTGAGCCTGGCCCTGGGCGTTACGCGCGTGGAAGCGCTCGTGATCGTTCTGGGATTGATCGTGGTGACGTCGTTTATCTCGACGCTTTCCGGTTTGTGGGGGGTGCTGGTGACGGACCTGGTGCAGTTCGCCATCAAGATGACCATGGTCACCGTTCTCGCTGTCTTTGCGGTGCAGGCCGTGGGCGGGATGGACGCGCTGAAGATGAAGCTGGCGCTGATCGACCACACGCGCGGCGCGCACGACGGAGCGCTGTTGAATTTCATCCCCGACCTGAATTCGCCCTGGATGCCGATGATCACTTTCCTGGTTTATATTTCGATGAACTGGTGGGCCACCTGGTATCCGGGCGCCGAGCCGGGCGGAGGCGGATACATCGCGCAACGGATGTTCAGCGCCAAAGACGAAAAAAATTCGCTGCTCGCGACATTGTGGTTCAACATCGCACATTTTGCGATTCGGCCGTGGCCGTGGATCCTGGTGGCGCTGGCATCGCTGGTGCTCTTTCCCGGGCTGCAGGATCCGGAAAGCGGATACGTGCGCGTGATGATCGCATATCTACCGGCGTCCCTGCGCGGTGTGATGCTAGCCGCCTTCGCCGCGGCTTATATGTCGACCATCGCGACGCAGCTCAACTGGGGCGCGAGTTACGTGGTCAACGATTTTTACCGCCGGTTCATTCGAGCGCAAGCGCCCGACCGGCATTACGTGGTGGTGTCGCAATGGACCACGGTTCTGTTGACCATCGTCTCCATGGTGGTCACGTTTTTCCTCACGTCCATCGCGGGCGCCTGGAAGATGCTGCTGGTAACTGGCGCAGGCACCGGCCTGGTGCTGCTGCTGCGCTGGTATTGGTGGCGAATCAACGCGTGGAGCGAAATTTCGGCCATGATCACGGCGTTCATCACGTCTTTAGCGCTGCAGATCGGCGGTGGATTAGACAGCGACAAACCCATCGACTTCGCCTGGATCATGATCATCACGGTATGTGTCACCACGGTGGTCTGGCTATCGGTGACACTCGCTACCAAGCCTGAGTCAAAGGAAACACTGGTGAGTTTTTACAAACGTGCGCGGCCGGGGATTGTCGGTTGGAAACCGGTGGCGCGCATGGCGCCGGAGGTGAAGGCCGATAGCGCCGGGGCCCACAATCTTCTGGACTGGATCTGCGGCTGCGTGCTGATTTATGGCTTCCTGTTTGGCACCGGGAAGCTGCTGCTGGGTGAAACCGGGCTGGGGGTGGGGCTTCTCCTAATGGGATTGGCCGGCGGTGCAGTCATCTATTTCGACCTTTCGCGCCGCGGCTGGAGCAAGGTGACCGGATGAAATTTATGCTCGCCGCATTGCTTGCCTGCCGGCTGTACTCCGCACCGATGCCGCAGCCCTGGAAATCCGTACCAGCGACGGGTCACCTGCTCATCGATTCCAGCTTCGCGATCGAAGTGCGTGGCTTCACCGACCCGCGTATCGATTCCGCCGTGCGGCGATTCATTGTTCGAATCTCGCGTCAAACGGGAATTCCGATCATCGGAGGAAAAAGTGTTTTAGTCGTCGAGCGCGCGACCGGGGGTGCCCCCGAGTCCTATCAACTGGATATTTCTCCCGAAAAAGCCTTGCTGTCAGCATCCACGGCGGAAGGAGCGCTGCACGGCCTGGAAACATTCGCGCAATTGATCTTACCGGGCAGCGGAGGATTTGAGGTTGCCTCCGTTCACATCGAAGATCATCCGCGATTCCCCTGGCGCGGGCTGATGATCGATTGCTCGCGCCACTGGATGCCGATCGAAGTAATCGAACGCAACCTGGACGCGATGGCCGCTGTGAAGCTAAACGTGCTGCACTGGCATCTTTCCGACGATCAAGGCTTTCGGGTAGAGAGCAAGCGCTTTCCGAAGCTGCAACAGCTCGGGTCCGACGGGCATTTCTACACGCAGCATCAGGTGCGGCACATCATCGCGTACGCGCGCGATCGAGGGATTCGCGTGGTGCCTGAGTTCGATATCCCGGGCCACACGACGAGCTGGTTCGTGGGATACCCCGAGCTGGCCAGCGCGCCGGGACCATATTCAATTGAGCGGCGCTGGGGGATTTTTCAACCGACGATGGATCCTTCGCGCGAAGAAACCTACAAGTTCCTGGACAAGTTTCTGGGCGAGATGACCGCGCTATTCCCTGATCAATATTTCCATGCAGGCGGCGACGAAGTTGATCCGACGCAGTGGAAGCAGTCCGCCTCCATCCAGGCATTCGCACGCGCGCATCATCTGAAAACTCCCGACGATCTGCAAGCTTATTTCATTCATCGCGTGGAACAGATGGTGAAGAAATACGGCAAGACCATGATTGGGTGGGATGAAGTTTTGAGCAAGGATCTCCAGAGCGATACGGTGATCCAGTCCTGGCGGGGCCAAGCCGCGCTGGCCGACGCAGCGAAGAAAGGCCATCGCGGGATTCTCTCATATGGTTACTATCTGGACCACATGAACCCGGCGGCTTATCACTATGCGATTGATCCACAGATTGACGATGGGCAGCTTAACGATAAAAGTGCGGCGCTCATTCTGGGCGGGGAAGCGTGCATGTGGACGGAATACGTGAGCCCGGAAACCATCGATTCGCGAATCTGGCCGATTGCCGCGGCGATTGCCGAGCGGCTGTGGTCGCCCAAGGACGTTACCAACGTCGCATCGATGTATGACCGGCTGGATGATGTTAGCCGTGTTCTTGAATCCGTCGGCATCATTGGAACCAGAACATTGCCTAAGATGAAAGATAGCTTGGGGAAGACTGGGAAAGAGTGACGTTTTGTTCTCACCTTCCAACGAAAAGCTCTTCTGTCCCTGTTCCGAGAACATCCACCAACTCTCCAAGGAGCACTCTATCAATTTCCGTAACACCCACCTTATTGTCCAGGGAAGCCTTAATGGGTTGTTCCAGGAGGATGTACCGCCTGATTATTTTGATGGAGAGCAATTG